>NZ_WQPN01000054.1 GCF_018785315.1 Clostridium sp. MCC353
AGGGCAGAGGTGGAAGCATGGCAACATGTGCAGCTGACTGTTACTAATCGGTCGAGGGCTTAACCAAGTTGGTTTAGGAAGAGGAACCGGTGTAAGAACCGGAACGGATGGAACGGCAGGAATGTCGTGGGTGATATATAATTCAGTGTGTGGTTTTGAGGGTACATATGTGTGGATACATATATGGCAGTGTTAGATGTATGTATTGTTTGTTCGATAAAACTATTTATTAGATAAGATTCCTGGAAACAGGGGTCTTTTTTATTTAAGTAAGAAAGTGTTCTATTGAGTAAAAATAAGGTGATATTTCGTAACCGGCAGGGTGTTTTCAACATATACTATAACCAACATGATATGATAGGTGACGGAATGAATATATATGTTGTCAGGCGGGGAGATAGTGTGGATTCGATTGCGGAGAAATTTGGAATTCCCGTTGAAACACTCATTTTGGACAATCAAATCGCCTATCCATTCCGTCTGGCTGTCGGCCAGGCGGTTTTAATTGACGATTATCCGAATATGGGTGATAAGCCGCCGCTTCAAGTAAATGGGTATGCATATCCATTTATTGAAGCGGATACACTGAGTGAAACCCTTCCTTTTCTGACGGATCTGTCGGTTTTTTCCTATGGCTTTACAATAGAAGGTGATTTGATCCCTCCGATGGCATCCGATGACTGGATGATTCAAAAAGCCGAAGACGCAGGCGTGCGCCCCATCTTGACGTTAACGCCGTTAGGCGCTGATGGAAGGTTTAATAATAACCTGGTGTCAGTTTTAGTGCAAAATCCCAAAGTCCAGGAACATTTGATCTGGGAGTTGGGCCGTACAATGCTGGAGAAAGGATTTGGCGGCGTTGACGTGGATTTTGAGTATGTTCTGGCAGAGGATCGGGTTAATTTTGCAGACTTTGTAAGGCGGCTGACCCAGGTGATGAACCTGTTCGGATATCCGGTTTCAGTGGCTTTGGCTCCCAAGACATCGGGAGACCAAAGGGGGCTGTTGTACGAAGGCATTGATTACCGGTTGTTAGGCGAGGCGGCCAACAGGGTTTTGCTGATGACTTATGAGTGGGGGTATACATACGGTCCTCCTATGGCCGTTGCCCCGATCAACATGGTCCGCCGGGTGGTAGAATATGCGTTGACGGAGATACCAAGAGAAAAAATCAGCCTGGGAATTCCAAACTATGGATATGACTGGCCCCTTCCATTTGTGAGGGGAGAGACGAAAGCGGTTACAATCAGCAACAGGGAGGCGGTGCAGACTGCCATTGACCATGGAGTGAATATCTATTTTGATGAAACTGCTATGGCGCCTTATTTCCGTTATTGGCAGTATGGGATTCAGCATGAGGTATGGTTTGAAGATGTAAGGAGCATGAAGGCGAAATTCGATTTGATAAAGGAGTATGGGCTTACGGGCGCCGGTTACTGGCAGATTATGCGGTTATTTTTGGCTAACTGGCTGCTGTTGGAAGATATGTTTACAATTCTGTAATTCCATGAATATAAAAAGAGAGTTTCTGATACGGATTCGGCCGTCAGAAACTCTCTTTTTAAACAATTAAACCAGGTAACCTTTACTTCTCAAAGCCTGTTCATCTGCTGAAGAGGCAGGAGAGAACCCTTTTTTAATAAGGCCCTGTGTGTAAATTTTATTATAAAATGCAGATATGATGATATTGAACACAAGACCGCCAATACCAGCGGTGAAAAATCCCACGATAATTGCTGCAAAGAACATGATGAGAGCCCATACAAAATCCCCGCGTAAAAGTGGAACAAAGAAGCCAAAGAAAAAGGTGGTCCAGGAAAAGCCGATTTTTACTTCTTTTACCTGACCGGATGCATTAGATAACTTCGCGTGCATGTTAGAATCCTCCTGAGTGTAATATATTTGTTTGTGATATGGAGGCCATAATTATACGGAAAAATATCCGAATATGTAGGTGAACCTACTCATATCCCCCAATGAGATTATAGCCTCTAAGTCGAATTGTGTCAATTTAAAGATTATGATTTCGGCGCGCAGCGGCCCGTGAACAGCAACCGCTTTCATTCTTACCCCTTAACCCCGCCTGCTGCAATGCCATCAATAAATTGATTCTGTGCCAGGAAAAACACCGCCAGTGACGGGATAATAGAAATCAACGATGCAGCCAGAATCCGGTTCCAGTTAAAGCCCGTGTCTGCATCCATGGATAGCTTTATAAAAATAGATGCTGTATATTTGGCGGGTGTGGATACATAAAGCAACGGTCCCATAAAATCATTGGATGTCCACATAAACTGAAACAGACTACAGGAAAACAGCGCCGGTTTCAGCATGGGCACAATCACATAAATCAATGTCATAAAACTGTTACAGCCATCAATTTTTGCTGCTTCTTCTAATTCACCCGGAATCCCCCGCAAAAACTGTATCAGCATAAATACAAAATAAGTTTCTGTGGCAAACAACTCCTTTCAGCGCCGCCAGAAAGATTACCATGGCTGACCCAAACTGCCATATAAAAACATCAATGTAGTTGAAAATTCCCCACTTTAAGATGCCATCAAACAGCTGGTAATCCGAAAAACTGTATACCAGCGACGAACCAAACGGGTATAATTTAAAAATCAGAAATACTATCAGCCAGGGCAGTATGTATAAAAATCCTACATTTCCCTTTAGCCAATGCTTTCTTTTCATGTTTAGTCAGCCCTCTTCTCCCCATATGCCTTATTGATGCTGTCCAGAAGATACTGAGCCAGCTCATCAGTGTCATCTCCATAGCTGATTCCTTCCATGACTTCATAGTAGGCACCGGTGCTGTCCTTGAGCTTTGCATTTTCAAAATAAGGGTCCAAAGGATAGTAGGCGCTTGCCATTCCTATCTTATATCCCTCATAGGTCAGTCCTTCCAACAGTCCGGCCTCTTCCAGAACATTTACAGCTTCCTTATTGACCGGAATTCCTCTGGTTGTGTTCAATATTTTAACTGCCTCAGGATCGGACACCAGGTAGTTGATCAAAAGAACCGCTTCGTCCTTGTGCTTTGAGGTTTCTGTGACTCCAAAGGTACTGGTAATCTTGTAGATGCCTGCGTCCTTCTTTCCAAATCCCTTTAAGTAAGCACCTGCCACAGTCTCTCTTCCTTCTTTTAACGCATTGGTATATCTTGACTGTGAAGAATCCCAGTCAAAGTAGCCGCCAAACTTACCATCCGCCCAGCTGGAATGCTGGTCTACCGTGTCATAGCCGCTTGACTTCAATTCCTGAATTGTTGGCATCACATGGTTAACCTCCAGTGACCTCATCCAGTCCAATCCGTCTTTCAGCTCTTCCATGGTATAATTTAACTGATTGTCCACAACCCATGGTTTCTCATACTTGGACTCCAGATAATAAACCATAAACATCATTCTCTCATATTCGTACAAAGCCATGGGATAGTATTCGTCTCCCAGCTTATCCTTAAAAATCTGGCCGGCCGCCATCAAATCGTCAAAAGTTTCCGGAATCCCGATTCCCGCCTCGTCAAAGGTTGTCTTATCCCAGTAAAATACTTTTCCCGACACAGTTACCGGTAATGCCTGAAGCTTTCCTGCCACATTGCACTCACTCAACACACTCTCATCATACTGGGTCAGATCGATGACATCCTTATAGTTGTACAAATCTACAAACTTGCTTCCATCCACTGAGAACTCGTAAATCCAGTTCCAATTCAACTGCATTACATCCGGTGCAGTCTTTGCGGCCAACTCAGTAGAAACTTTCTCAGCCCAGCCTGAAAACGAACCATATTCCGGTTCTACTGTAATCCACGGATATTTTTCCATAAAACTGTCAAGCGCTTCCAGCGTGGCCTCATGCCGCGCATCGCCTCCCCACCAGGAAAAACGCAGTGTAACAGGTTCGTGGTCCCCGCTGGTACTTCCGGCCTCTGTCTCCTTATCTGGACTTTGCGTCTGAGCCTTCTGCGTCTCTGGCTGCGAGGTCTCTCCCGAACCAGAAGAAGTACTACATCCAGCCACCATACCGGCCAGCATGGAGCATGCTAAAACAACTGCTGTTAATTTTTTTGCTTTCATCTTTTATTTCCTCCTTTTTTTAATCTATCATTTCATCCAGTTCCATCAGGGACTTTGTATAAATCTCAAATCTTCTGTTCCAGACCTGATTGCAGATTTTAGTCATACGCTGAATCCTGGGGTCTTCTGGATCAATCAGGTATCCCGGATTGTATTTTAAGTTTACTTTCTCCCAGCCATAACCAGCGGCTGTCTCTTCCACCCACTGGGCCATATGCTCCTGACTGTTTTCTGTAGGATACCGAAGGTTGATGGACTGTATGATTTTCCCCCTGTCAGTACGGACCATCCCCCCACCAAGCCCTGGTCAAATTTTTCAAAAGCCTTCCAAATATATTGAAGACATTCCACTGCATCCTTCTCCAAATGGATAGCTGCCTTCCTGCAGCTCACTGACACTTTTGACCCTGAAAAAGTCCATCATATCATTTACAAATTCGTCCTTGTGCCCCTCTATCCATCTTCTTATCATGCAGTTCTTCTCCTCAAATAATGGAAGCGTTAAGAAGTTCCTGTTCCATAAACAGAATATCTTTCTTCAGATATTCGTAGGCCTCATATACATTGTGTTGTTCCAACGCCTCAACAATTCGGTCATGGTAGTTTACGCTGGTATGTGCGATCACAGAACTTCTCAAGTTATAAAGCTGTGCATAAGCCCTGGTACAGGTTGAAAGGGCAGTTTCCAGAACAGAGGCAACCAACTCATTTTCAGCGAAAGACGTCAGGGTCAGATGAAAATCCATGTTGTTGTTCCACGCAGTCCATATTGTTTTGGCGCTGCCTTCGGACAAACGTCTGTGATTTAAATCCTTCAGCTGCAGCAGCCGCTCCGACGTCATCTGGCTGGTAGCCTTTGGAAGGCTGGACAGTTCCAGATAAAGGCGCAGTTCAATAAGATCCTGAATATCCCTGGAAGAAATACGAACCACCTGATAGCCGCGGCGCGGGATATTTTTTACGACATTTTCATTGCAAAGCTGAAGCAGAGCTTCACGAACGGGGGATTTACTCATCTTGAAATGCTCAATCATCTGGTTTTCCGTGATAATGGTATCTGCGGTCAGGGTACCTCTGCAGATCATCTCTATAATCTGCTTATATACGAAATCTTTTAAGGAACATGTTTTATCATCGGCCATAGGCTTCTCCTTCCACTGCATTTACCACCCACCGGATTCTTTCATGGGAAATTTCCGTAGGAAGTGTACAATCCGCTCCTATAATCAGCCGATGCCCTTTCATCTGCTCCAAAATTTCTCTGGTGTGGCATACAATCTCCTCTTGTGTCCCATCTACCAGGACACCATGGCGGTCCGGAAAGCCGCCCAGGATAATACTGTCCTGAAACAGCCTGGCTCCATCCGACAGACTAAACTGGTTTCCGTTAACCCCCCAGTTGACAATGGAAGGATGCAGATCTACATACCGGTTAAAATCTATATTGGCCTTGCAGATATGCAGTATGTCGAATTTTGTGGTGTTTTTGATATGTGCGTATATCTTCTGCTCAAAAGGAGCTACAAATTCTTCAAATTCTTCCCCTTGAAAGAAATGGCGCTCTCCTCCAAGAGCAGCATAGAAGATTCCCTCCGCCCCTGCTTCCAGGGAACAGTCGGAAAATTCCATCAGGGTCTGAGTAATTATCTCAAACACCTGCTTCATTTCCCTGGGTCTGCTTCTACAGAACTGTGCCAGATTTCCACCCTTGGTTGTAAATTGACCGGAAAAACCAGTCTCATGAAAAGCCGATGCCAGAAGTCCATGAATGGTAGCTGCAATCGGGTACCTGCCTTTGGAATAATCCGCAATTCGTTTTATGATTTCCATCTGATCTTTAAAAATTTTATCTTTTCTGGAAAACCCCCTGAATTTGTGAATATCGTTCTCCGTGGCAATGATGCTCTCCCCGTCATATAGGATATTTTCATTCATAATCTTCAGAATGTCTGTATCCGTCTCCTCCATAAAATTTATATGAGCCTGAATTGCCGCCTCTCCATGATGCATGGTATCCGGAAAGTGCAGCCAGAACCCCACCGGCGGCCTGTCTGTATCCTTTCCTTCCAGCAGGTTGAAAATACGTTCATGCTTTGTCATCTCAATCCCCTCCTTCATTGAAATTTTGCTTTTGTGATAATATCAATAGTATCATTAATATTTCGCTTTTTCAAGCTTTTTTTATAATTATTATTGATTTTTTTCTATTGAATTGTTTATTTTATACAAAATATTGTTTTTTATAGTATTACTACTGAAAATTATAATCATATCACAAATGACAAAATATAGTTACTGTTCACGGCCAATGTCATTTAGTTTATGATGATCATCAGAGGCTATTCGTTATCAGATAGTGGTGTAACAGGCTTAATAGAGGGTATAAACAGTTTCCTGTGTGAGACATGCAGGGGATAGGACGAAATGGGGAAATTTAGGGTATGACAAACAGACAGATTGCTCATCTGTCTCAAAATGTGTTATTTTTCTATGTATCAATAAAATGAAAGAGTGAGGAAGCAAATTCCCCGCTCTTTCTTCCAATATAGTATGATTTTGATCGGTGCCGGCTCATTTTCGACGATTACACAATTCATGCGGTAGATTTAGTAATTGAGGACAAAGATCGTCTGAAATATGTCACAAAGCAGCTTTATCCGGAAATTGAAAAAAAGTACAAGACTAGATTGGAAATGTGTAGAACGTGATATTCGTACCGTAGCGGAGATCATTTGGAAAAATGGCGGAAAGGAGCGGTGCACCATCTGTCCGATTGTGAAAAAGATGGAGAATGATATTGAAAAATTAGAGGAAGAAATCAAAAGGCTGAATGGCACAATAGAATGGATGCATAATTTGATCTGATTAAAGAGTATGGGCTTTCTGGCGCAGGTTATTGACAGAGTATGCGGTTATTTTTGGCCAACTGGCTGCTGTTGGAAGGCATGTTTACAATTCTGTGATCTCATGCATATAAATAGAGAGCTTCTGATATGGTTTCGGCCGTCAGAAACTCTCTGTTTAAAATTAAACTAAGCAGCAAAGTCTTTCCTACTACGGGAATTTTTAATTTTATATTGTTTTATGAGCACTGTTACCATGTAGCGCTATTTCTTTAGCGTTAAACGCAGATTTCCTTGCCAAATACCACACTATCACTTATAATAATCCCATGGAGACATAGCTCAGCTGGGAGAGCATCTGCTTGACGTGTAGAGGGTCGCAGGTTCGAGTCCTGTTGTCTCCATTTTTAGTTTACATTACATATATGCATGCCGCATTAAAATCTGGATATATAGAATCAACTTTTCTGCGAATCGTACAGGCAAAGGCTTCCCATCCCTAGAACATAGTTGCAATTTTTACATAACTTAGCCTATAATTGTTGAACCTATTACTTGAGTATACATAATAAACTCAGAAGGGAAGTGTCCTTTATGTCATTACCCCATCACGAACTTACACATCCGAAGATTACTGGAACCAACCGGAAGGCGAACGGGCGGAACTGATTGACGGTCAACTCTATTCCATGGCACCTCCCAGCTTTCAACATCAAAAAATAATTTCTGAATTTACACAAGCTATTGGCTCTTATATCAAAAGCAGCCATGGTGACTGCGAGGTCATACCTGCTCCGTTCGCTGCCAACCTGGACGCTGATGATAAAAACTGGGTGGAACCGGACATTTCCGTGATCTGCGATAAAAACAAGCTGACCGACCGCGGATGCTCCGGAGTTCCGTTTTCGTATGGTCCGCACCAATATGCTGTTCATTGGAATACAATCTCAGTCCTCATATCTGTCATTCCCCCACCATTCAGGCACCAGTTCCTTCAGAGTCACGATCCTTCTATTTTCATAATCCATCAGAATCTCAATATCCTTACTGCTGGAATCCAGCTGCATCATAAACTCCCGGCATGCGCAGCAAGGCGACGCAGCCCTTCCGTCCGGATAAACCGTAACTATTTTGTCAATCTTATGTTCACCATATGTTATCATATTCGCTAGAGCGTGTTTAAAAATTGCTTTCTGTCAGATGTGCGTCACAGTTTGTGGGAGATTTGTCCCGAATGAAGGGCGCATAGCGGGCTATGTAACCTGAATTCGGGGCAAATATACCGCAAAGTGGGACGTGCAGATGGCGGAAATGAATTTTCAAACACGCTCTAGGGCGCTTCTCTCCGCACACATTCCCAATCCGCAGGAAGTGTCGATACAGACGCCCACATAAATGTTTCCGGCCTGGGTTAATATGGCTGATGCGACACCTCCGCCGTTTATAAACGGAGATATAACTCTCCGGTTCTGCACCTTTTTCGCTTCACAGTATAAAGTTTCCCAAATATCCATCATCTTCTCCTTAGAATTTTCTTTTATTGTAGCAAATTACTGCCGTGATAACCAGCTTTATGTTCTGTATTAGATAGTTTCTGTGATAAATAGTAATAAAATAGTAAAGTTTTACCCCTTAAAATCCTGTATAATAAAATTAATCACAATATTGTCTGCCAATTTAAAAACAACGCAGGCAAGCCAGGAAGGGGAGGCAGTGTGAAAAATAATCCTGATAGCTTATTTTTTACACCAAAATTTGCATCGGAGCCGTAAATTTGCATCGCAGCTGAGAATCCGAAATTCTCATTGTATGTCTTGTATGCCTGCTGTGCGTCTGCCGTGTGCCTGCGCGGCGCAGAATTTGCGCAAAAAAACGCTCCGGAAAGGAGGATTAATATGAGTAAAAGACATGGACTGCTACCGCTGATTCTGTCCGCCGCACTGCTGTCCGCAGCAGGATGTCAGGCTGGAAGGGTGAAAGAGATCATAGAGCCGATTCAGACAGAAACATCTGAAACCGGGGAACTTGAATCCGGTTCCGGTGAACAAAGTTCAGATTCTATAACAAAGGCGGAGCATTCCGGGGAGAGGGATATAAAGGAATCGGATACAAAAGAATCGAATACGAAAGAAGCGGATGAAAAAGAAGCGGATTCAAAGGGGACATCATCCCCAGAACCGTCAGAAGGCGTCTTAGGGGTTCCTCTCATGAGCAGAGAAGATTATCCTAAGGTCAACGGTTCCACCGCCACCATTCCGCTGTCACAGGCCCTCTACCGTCTGTCCACAGGGGCAACGGAGGAAGAGGCGGCGTCGGACATTGTTCATGACAAAACGACGAATTCCTATATGGGGCTGATTAATGGGTACAATGATCTGGTGATCGCCTATGAAGCGGCGGAAAGCGTATTTGAGGAGGCCCGGAATCGAAATGTGGAACTGGATATCCGTCCTATTGGAAAGGATGCTCTTGTATTCCTGACAAATGAGGGAAACCCGGTTCAGTCTCTGACCGATGGAGAACTGGCGGACATTTATACGGGAAAAATCACCAACTGGTCCCAGGTAGGAGGCCGGGATAAGGAGATAGCCGCATTTCAGCGGCCGGACGGTTCCGGCAGCCAGACTTTGATGAAAAAACTTGTTATGAAGGATCGGGAGATGGCAGAGGCCCCGACGGAGATGATTTCCAGTGAGATGGGAGAACTGATCGAAGCCCTGGCTGATTATAATAATGAAGAAAATGCACTGGGATACTCCGTCTATTACTATGCCCACAACATGTACAACATGCCGGGGCTGCGGCTGATGGGAGTGAATCAGGTATCTCCTGACAATCAGTCGATCCGAAACGGAACCTATCCCTATGTCAATGAATTTTATGCGGCTGTCAGGAAGGACGAACCGGTGGATTCCAATGCTTACCGCCTATTTCAGTGGCTGACAAGCAGCGGAGGCCAGATTTTTGTTGAAAGCATGGGTTATGTTGCGGTCAGCGACGTGAAGGAAACCAAGGAGCTGTTCCCGGAAGAGGAGAAGGACCGGAAGGAAGTTCTGGCCTTTGGTGAAAATGAAAGGCTGATCGTGAATAAAGATATCACAGGCGGCCAGGCGGGAAGTCTGGTTATAGACCGGAATTTAAACGTTGTGGATCAGGAGAAACCTTATTCTTATTCCTATAATTTTGTGGATATTCTGGAGCTAAACCAGCCGGTGCAGGTGATTGATAATGAAAGCGGCCAGTCAGGAGTGGTGAGATTTGGAACGGATGAGGTCATGGTCCCGCTGATCTATGATTATATAAGGGAGTGGAACGGTTTCTATCTATGCGAACTTTGGGATGATGATGGAAACCGTAAATGGACATTTTACGATAAGGCCGGAAAGGTGGTAAAAGAGCTGGAAGGCAGCAGCACATCATTTTTTGACACTCATTTTTGGTGTTATGGGATAGACCGGACGAATGTGGAAATTTATGACAGTGCGCTGAATTTGGTGAAAAATATCGATCTGACACAGTATGGAACGCTGAAATTCGAAGTTTACGGCTATAACAGCGGTTTTATGATATTTCAGGATGATAATTATGTGATGTGGAATATAGACGGGACGGATGTTTTCGACAGCAGGGAAATTCCTGCCGGCGTATGGGAGTATCCCCTTCATATCTATAGGAATGACGGAAACACCTTCGTTCAGGGAACAACTCCGTACAAACCGATGCTGCTGGGCAGAAAATGGATCGTTTTTGCCCATGATCAAGACTGCATCATTTATGACCGCGAGAAGAAGAAAGTGACGGCCGGGCCGGACCTGGATATCCGGTGTTTCGAAAATGAACTCTGCTACTTAGAGGAAACAGACGGAGTAAAACGAGTTCATGATGCCGACGGAAAGGTGCTCACTTCTCCGGACGGAACCGGGTACACCCTTGTATTGGGAAATGGGTATTTTGGGTACGCAGGAGACGGCCAGATTGTGGTTGAGAACAATGCAAAGGGCGAACGGTTTGTCTTAGAAGGAAAGTTTAACCGGGACAGTGAGGTCACTCTGGTGGCGGACCGAACGTTTTTAGCCAGCACCTATCCTGATACGGCTGACAAGGAGGATGGGAAATGTTATCTGTTCCGGGGCGGGCAGAAACTAATGGAACGGCACAGTATCATCTACTCTCCCTACCGGGGGAAGATGTTAACCGACCGGGACAGCGATGACAAGCTGATTCTGGATGACAACGGAGAGATCATCTATGCGTCAAAGGAGAAGGAATATCTCTATCTGGCCACCCCGGACGTAGTTGTGACTATGAGAGGAAATTATCTTTGTATCCTTGATTCCCGGGGTAAGTGTGTTTTAAAAATGCTCTCTTCCTATATGGCTGATGATTAATGGAATACTTCCTGTCTGCAGTCCCCATCGGTATAACCGGTTTTTCGCAGGTATTGTTACAAAAACTTGTAACTACTTGTAAAAATATGACAGATTGTATATAATTTATTTGGTAACAGTTCAGACGGCGGGAAAAGTGATAAAGAAAGCTGCGTCAAGCTCGCTTGTAAGCAGTTTTCTTTATCACTTTACATATCGGATGGACATCCGATGCTTTTTGACCGGCCTTTTCGGTCAAGAAGATGAGCCGTCTGAACTGTTGCTTTATTAGAGCGTGTCAGCAGTAAAAATATGATGAGCAGAAGATAGATTAATCGTCCGCAGAGGAGAAACTCATGGAATCCAATTTGAATTATTTTTGTGAAGATAAGATACGGCTTGAAAAACTTCTGTCTGATTTGTCGGATATTTTAAAAGATACAGATGACCGGGAGACGAAGGAAAAGATTCAGTCAGCGGTCAGGCAGATGGTGAAAGCCTACCGCATTATGGTCATCGGAGAACGTCAGTCGGGCAGAACGTCTCTGCTGAACCAGATGTTTTTATGCGGGAAGTGGGAGAATACGGGAGGCGGACTGGAGAAAACAGACGGCATCGTGGAGATCTGTTTCGGCGCGGCCCAGGCTGAGATCCGGGTGGCGGATGGATTTGTCAGAAAATTTGTAACGGATGAGGAATTGAAGGGGCTTGTGCTCACGGATGTGGGCGGGGAAGAGCTCTACAGAGACAGACGGATCGAGGAGATGAGCCTGGATTCTCAAGTGATCCTGGCCGTATTTTCAGCGGAAAATATTCAGTCTGCATTTGTATGGGAATTTATTGAACGCCATTGCCTGAAGAAAAAGGTGATCTGCGTTCTGAACAAGACCGACTTGTATCCGCCGGAAATTATCGAAAGCAAGAAAAGAAAACTGCATAAATATATGTTGGAAGCAGGTATTGAGGCGCCTGTTTTTTGTATGTCGGCGATAGGAGAACCGGAAAAACAGCGGGAGAACCGGGAAATGGTCCGGGCATACATGAAACACAGCATAATCGGAGAACACCCGGAGATAGAACGAAATGAGGTAAACCTTCAGGAACTGACCTCCCTGTTCAGGGATTTAAAGGTTTCATTTGAAAAGCGGAGCCTTCAGTTCGCTGCGGATAGGAAGATTCTTCTTTTTATTAATGAAAAAATGGATTCATTTTACCGCAATCAAAATGAGAGAGCGGAGAAGTTAAAAAAGGAAGTGTTTACCGTTGTCCATCAGGAAATCGAAGATTACAGCAGCAGTATCATAAAAAAGCTGGATTTCAATAAAATCCAAAATGATATGGATACCAGCAGCAAAACCGTATTTATGGAATGGCTTCAGCATGAAATCGATAAGCGGGAGAGGATAATGAACCAGAAGGTCCAGAATAAGGTTCAGGCAGTGCTTCAGTGGTATTATGAGGACCTGGAGGAGGCTTATGAAGAGATAACGGACCGGCTGTCAAACCGGCCGCAGATATTGGAGATGGACGACCGTTTTTACGGCACGCTGCAGGAAGGAAAGCATAACGCGGTGACCCGGGCGATTGAAGTTGCCGAATCCTCCAATGAAGGATTTTCCAGTCTGTATTCCGTGACGGAGGAACTTTATAAAAAGGTGAAGAGGGAGAAGGACCAGTATGAACATATGAAAAACACCGCCGGAATACTGGGCAGCGCTGCAGGTCTGATAAAGGGCGGGATTATTACCGGAGGTTTATCCACGGTGCCCATTCTTTTTACCCTTGTGATGGGGACGGCCGGAGTATATGCTGCCATGCAGTTGTTTGAATATCTTTATGACGGAAAAGCCGAGAGGAATGTGGAGAAATATGTCAGGGAATTCAAGGATAAAGTGAGCGGAATTGAGGAACAGATGATCACAGAACTGGGTGAGCGTCTGGACCTTGTATTTGGCCGGCTTTTGGATGGGGTGGACAAGACATTTATGCCGTTCCGCACGACCACCAACATTGATTCCAGGAACATTCCTTTATTGGAAGAAAAACTGCGGGAAGCAGAATATTTATATGAAAACTTAATGAGATCTCTGGAGGGAGCATGATGCGGGAAGCGGCGTTATTGATAAAAAGGATAAAAGATTACGGGCAGGAACAAAACTGGAATAAACATGAAATAGACCTTCTGGAGGAGACGGAAGAACTGATGATGAGCGGTCTGACGCAGGAGCAGAAGCAGAAGGAATTCGGACGGGTCGGAAGTCTGCTGGAACAGAAAATGGGGCAGGAAAGCAGGCCTGCGGTCTCAGCAGAGAGGACGGACAGGGAAGCATTTGTCAAAAAGCTGCAGTCCCGTCTGGCACAGTGCCAGGACAAGGTTTACAGACTGGGGCGGCAGCGGGCGATGGAAGCCGGGCCGGAGATCGATCTGCTGAAAGGGGAGCTGAGAGGCGTCTGCGATGCGAAAGCGAATTACCAGGAGATGAAACACCGGCAGAATTTCAGGAAGATATTCATGTCTAAGGTGGAGAACTTTAATATCCGGCTGAGAACCATGGCCGGGACATTTGTACAGGAGATTATGGCGGAATATGACAGGTGTTTCGGCCAGATAAAGAGGCAGCTTACAGAGGCTGAGCTGCCGGAATTTAAGATCAGTGAAAAGGAGTGGTATCAGAGTGGGGGGAAGAATATCGATATGCTTCAATCGGAGGCAAAGGCTTCTGCGGATTATCTGAAACTGGATCAGGCCCCGTTTGAAACATTTGCCCAGGAATGCGGAGTGAAGGTTGAACATGCGGCCCGGGGGCACAAGCGAATGACCGATCTGATCCGGCTTCTTCCTATTATAATATATATTGGCAAATACATACTGGATACCTATATCCTGCAGTCGGAGAGCATGACGGAGAAGATTTTGAATGCTCTGCTTGAGTGGATCGCTGCAAATGGGGAAAAATCGATGGATGAAATTATAAAAGTGCTGGAATTTGTTCTGCCCCTGTTAAAGGAGGGCTCTGAGGCAGTGGCCTTTGGAGTTGACTTGATATTTACGCTGATCTTTTTCGGCTGGCTCTATTTTATCTATCTGGTTATTGTTAACCGGATTCGTAAAAATTCGCTGGTCACCCGGCTTCAGGCCTGTATGGAGGAGCAGATTAACGGATTTTTAGGCGGAATCAATTTAGAGGACATGGTTCAATCATCCTTTGAGAGCTTAGAGGAGCGGATAAAAAACTTGTACCAGGAACACTATGCATTTCTGAATCAAAGGCTGGCCTTGGCCGCTGTGGAGAGGGAGATGGAAGAAGCGTCGGGAATAGGCGGCCGTTTAAGCGCTTTTTATGAGGAATACAAAAGATTAGGCAAAAAAGGCGCAGAATTTTAAATACAAAGGAGGTTTATAAAATGGCTGGAATAAATCAGGTATTTGGACATATTAAAGGAAAGGCGGAAACTATAACGAGCCGGATTACTGAACCATCCGGCGGCCAGGATAAGAATCCGGTCACAGTGAAGGCCTTAAAACAGCGTAAAACGGCTTTGATTCAGGAAAAACAGAAATATTTCGGATATTTGGGAATGGCAGCTTACGAACTCCATAAAGAAAAGGGGCTGGATTTTGAGGAACTGGCTGAGGAATTGGAGAAGCTGATGGAATTTGATGCTGAAATCCAGGAGATCAATGACCAAATCGAAGAGAGGGAAAAGGAAAAGATGAAGCAGGGCCGGAACATCTGCGTGAACTGCGGCTCAAAGCTGGAAGGCAAAGCCAAGTTCTGCTCCAACTGCGGAACCCCGGTTCTGGGAGATACGGTCACCTGCCGCTGCGGCACGGAACTGAAGAGGAATTTGAAGTTCTGCCCCAACTGCGGGCTTAGTGTGGAACAACTGCTGGAAGAGGAGAAGAAAAGCTCTGTTTCTAATAATGATACGGAGGAAAAAGTGTGTATCTGCGGAGCAAAGATTGTTCCGGGACAATTTATGTGTATGGAATGCGGCCGCCAGGTTTAACCTGGCGGTTTTTCGTTTTATAGGAAAGTTCATTTTTGAGGATATTTATGGCGGAAACGGGATTGTATCACAACTCTTATACAATTATACTAAAGAAAAGAAAAAGTTGAGCGGGAATTATAACAACTTAAACAAAAGGAGGTACTCTAAATGAAAAAGAAACAAGTGATTTCAATGCTGTTGGCGGGCTGTATGATGTTCTCGGTTGCCGGCTGCGGAGCCGGAGGAAAGAAGGATGGTGCGGCTGAAACCCAGGCTAAGGAGACCACGGCCAAAGCTGAGACAGCGGCGAAAGAAGAGGCGGCAGGGGCCAAAGGGGAAAAAGAAGCGGCTCCAGAGAGCGGCAAAGCGGAAGGCGGAGGCAAATTGGTGATTTATACGGCTGCGGATCAGAGCGAGATCGATCTTTACATATCCGGATTTGAAGCACAAACCGGAATTGAAACGGAAATCGTTTCAGCAGGAACCGGAGAATTGCTGAAACGAATTGAAGCGGAAGCGGAGAATCCTTTGGCGGACGTACAGTTTGGCGGAACTCCTTCTGTGGTACTGCCTTATTCAAAATATTTTGAACCCTATACTTCTGCAAACGAGGAGCAGCAGATTGATTCCTGCAAAAATGTGGACGGGACCATCACCAGTTATAATGTACTGCCCTTCTGCCTGATAATCAATAAGAATTTGATCGGAGACATTGAGATTAAGGGATACGAAGACCTGCTGAACCCGGAATTAAAGGGAAAAATCGCATTTGTGGATCCGGCCCAGTCTTCCACAGGGATGCAGCATCTCACCAACATGCTCATGGCCATGGGTGGTGAGGACGAAGAAAAAGGATGGGAATTTGTCAAAGGATTTATCGCTAATCTGGACGGAAAACTGCTTTCCAGCTCTTCGGGAGTGGGCAAAGGAGTTGCGGACGGTGAATATGTCGTAGGGCTGACACATGAGGGATATGTTACGGATTTAATCAATGACGGTTATCCGGTTGAAGCCGTTTACACAAAAGAAGGCATCCTGGTTTCGGCCAGCACGGTGCAGATTATCAAAGGGTGCAAAAACCTGGAAAATGCAAAGAAATTTGTGGATTATGTGACTTCTGAAGAGGTGCAGACGGAAGCTTCGGCCACCTTAAACGCCCGGGGCGCAAACGGCAAAGCTCCTGCTCCGGAAGGGATGAAGGATATTGCAGAAATGCATGTTCTGGTGGAAGATGTATATCAAACGTTAGAAAAAACCCAGTCTTATCTGGAACGGTTTAAGGATATTTTTACGGATTAATTTAACGGCAGCAGTTGATGGGATCTGCAGCGCTTTGGCGCTGTAGATTCTCTTGAAAAGGGAAATGATCATGAGTGTTAGAATTGATATAGAAAATGTGGTGAAACAGTATGACAATGGTAAGATTACCATAATACCGGATCTGACCGTTCATATTAAAAACGGAGAATTTTTCACTTTATTAGGCCCCTCCGGATGTGGAAAAACGACGCTGCTTCGTATGATTGCAGGATTTAATTCTGTGGAAGGCGGTAAAATTAAATTCGACGGCCAAGTGATTAACAACATACCGGCAAATAAGCGGAATATCGGCATGGTTTTTCAGGACTATGCGATTTTCCCTCATATGACGGTGAAAGAAAATGTTGCATACGGTTTAAAACTGCGCAGGCTCTCCAAACGTGAAATTGCGGAAAAAGCGGATGAGATTATGAAGACCGTAAAAATAGACCAGTATCAGGACCGGCTGCCTGAAAAGCTGTCGGGCGGCCAGCGCCAGCGTGTGGCCCTGGCCCGGGCTATCGTGATCCGCCCCAACGTGCTTCTTATGGATGAACCGCTTTCCAATCTGGACGCAAAGCTGAGGGTGGATATGCGCACAGTCATAAAAGAGATCCAGCAGGAAGTGGGAATTACGACGGTTTATGTAACCCATGACCAGGAAGAAGCTCTGGCCATCTCTGACAGAATTGCTGTCATGAACGGAGGTGTGATCCAGCAGATGGGAAGGCCGAGGGACATATACAGCCGTCCTGCCAATGTGTTCGTGTCCACATTTATCGGGCATTCCAATTTGCTGGGAGGAAAACTCCATGTGGAGAACGGGACTTGCAGTGTGGTTTTCGCCAATGGTTTTGAGGTTAGGATGAATAATCTGGTTGATTCGGTTACCGACGGGATGGAGGTCATTGTGGCGGTCCGTCCGGAAGAGTTTTCAGTGGCGCAGGGAGGGTTGGAAGCAGAAATACATAAGGCCACATTTTTAGGACAGAACATGAATTACCAGGTCCGCTTCGCAGATCATGTGAGCTGGAACCCGGAACTTGTCAATGAATTTGTGCAGGATATGGGGACTGCCCACACGTTTTATCACGAGGGAGACAAAATCTGCCTGATCCCCAATGCCGCCAAGATCAACGTATTCACCAAGGATGGAACGGCAAGCCTGATGAAGGATGTGATGAAGAATGAGTAAAATGAAGAAAAAAATGGATTTTTGGACGGCTGTGACCATCATAATTGCGGCTTTATTCATCCTGTTTTTGATTTATCCCCTGTTTTCCCTGTTCCTTACCGGATTTCAGAATCCTGAAACCGGCCAGTTTACCATGGATAATTTCATCCGTTTTTTCAGGAAGAAGTATTACTATCAGACCTTATTCAACAGTTTGAAAATTGCGGTCTGCGTAACCTGCATTGCAATAGTGACCGGCTCAGCCCTGGCCTACTTTATGAGTTTTTATAAAATACATTTCAGCTCGGCGTTGGAAATCCTGATCATCATTTCCATGCTTTCTCCGCCGTTTATCGGCGCCTATTCCTGGATTCTGCTTCTGGGACGGAGCGGAGCCATAACTGTTTTTTTCAAAAATGTTTTTGGAATTACAACGCCAAGCATTTACGGCTTTGGTGGAATTGTTCTGGTGATGACCCTGAAATTGTTCCCGTTTATTTTCCTGTATGTATCGGGAGCGTTAAAGAAAGTGGATGCCTCACTGGTTGAAGCGTCCAGCAGTCTGGGCTGCGGGGCTTTAAAAAATATCTATACCATTATTCTGCCTTTGGTTCTGCCGACGCTTTTGGCCGGGTCCCTGTTGGTTTTCATGAATGCATTGGGAGACTTCGGAACACCCCGCCTCATCGGAGAAGGGTTCCAGGTAATGCCGGTTGTGATCTACAACGAATTTGTCAGCGAGGTGGGAGGAACAGCCAACTTCTCGGCGGCTCTGGCCACGATTCTGGTGTTAATAACAGCCGTTTTGTTCCTGATACAAAAGTATGTGGTAAACAGACTGTCATTTACAATGAGCTCCATGCGGCCCATTGCCCGGAAAGCCATACATGGATGGAAATCCGCAGTTGTACATCTGTTGATTTATTTTGTGGTTTTCCTGGCGCTGCTGCCTCAGATTACCGTTATCTTCACTTCTTTTTTGAAGACCCAGGGGTCCCGTTTCCTGAGAGGATTTACCCTGGACAGCTACCGCGCTGTTTTTAAGAATCTTTCGGACTCCATTTCCAATACCTTGGTTTTTGGCGCTGTGGCTATCACAATTGTTGTGCTGCTGGGCATATTTATCTCCTATATATCGGTGAGACGCCGCAATGCGGCCACTGGCTTTATCGATATGAGCACCATGTTTCCATATATATTACCTGGTTCTGTATTAGGCATCACCCTGCTTCTGGCATTTAATAAGAAGCCGCTTCTGCTGAGCGGAACAACTTTTATCATTATCCTGGCCTATGTGATCCGGCGGCTTCCGTATACCCTGCGTTCCAGCGCGGCAATTCTGTACCAGATCAGCCCCAGCATGGAGGAGGCATCCATCAGCCTTGGATGTTCGCCGTTAAAGACATTTTTTAAAATTACAGTGGTTCTGATGCTGCCGGGGGTGTTTTCAGGCGCGGTTTTGAGCTGGATTACTATCATTAATGAGTTGAGCGCCTCTCTGATCCTCTATACGGGCGGCACGCGCACTATGTCTGTGGCCATCTATACGGAAGTTCTGCGGAGCGGTTATGGGACGGCAGCAGCCATGTCTACGGTTTTAACGGCAATCACCGTGCTGTCTTTAGTCATTTTCTTTAAATTATCGGGCCGTAGAAGTGTGGATGTATAGTATAATGGATTCAGGATCAGATTTCTGAAAAGGAGCGGGTACAGGCATGGAGAGGACATTCCGGCATTATTGGGACGATATTAAAAAGAATTTTATTCTATATTCACTGGTGCCTCTGCTTGTACTTGTATTTGTGGGGTATCCGCTGCTCTATCTGTCATTTATGCGGGACCTTTATCAAAATAATAGAGATTATAATGAAAAAATCTCTTACGAACTGGAAAAAAGCTTGGAACAATATACTGAAATCGTGAACGGTTTTGCCGGGCGTGAGGAGATTGGCGGGATATTAAAAGGCAGTGAGACGGTTAAAAAAGAGAAACTCTATGAGGAACTATATAAAAAACTCAGGGAAACGTCGCTGTCTCCCCACTGTTTTGTGGTGAGCGCAGACGGTAAGGTGATGATGACAACCACAACGCAGATTCCGGATTATATCAATGAGCAGAATTTTACCAAACTGGGTATCGGACGGCGAATGACGGAAAATGCAGACAGTGTGATAGTGGAAAGATGCACATCCCAATGGGGAAAAGCTTATTCCATGTGTGTGGGGCGCGCAGTCCGGCAGGATGGGCAACTGCTGGGTTTTATTATACTGGATTTACCGGGGGAGAATCTGCAGCAGCTTCTCAAACAGAATTCTTCTTATGAAACGGTGGTGGCGGATAAATTCGGATATTTATTTTCGGGTAATATAAGCGATGATTTTATCCGGCATAACAAGCTGATTTCCTCTCTCAGGAACGGGAACGGCAAGGTGGCAGTTGACGGCAGACGCCGGTATGTGACGTCATCCAGGCTGGCGGATGGGCAGATCAATGTTTATGTCATGATGGACATCGATTACCTGGATAAAATGTTTTTTAATATCGGCATTTTGCTTTTGACCGTGGCTTCCGCTTTTACCGCATTGCTGCTGATTACGTCCCAAAGGTTTGCACGCCGTAAAAGCAAGATACTGGACGATATGGTGGCGGCCCTGCGGAAAGTGCGGAAAGGGGATTTAAACACCAGGCTGGAGGCGGATTCTCAGGATGAACTACAGCTCTTTGCGGAAGAGTATAACCGGATGCTGACGGAACTGAAAGAAGTCATGAAGATCAATGAAGAAGTGGTGCGGCAGACGGTGATTACGGAAATCAAACAGCTTGAATCCCAGTTCAATCCCCATTTTTTATACAATACCCTGGGAAATATCAAATATATGGCCGTATTTGATCCGGCAGGAGCGCAGAAGATGATCGATGATCTATCGGAAATCCTGCGCTACAGTATACGAACGGTGGATTCCCTGTCGCGGCTGGATGAGGATCTGCAGTATACCAGGAACTACCTGGATATTCTGAAGTACCGGTTCCGGGATGCGCTGAAATGGTCGGTGAACATTGAGGAAGAAGCGTTGGACTGTCTTGTTCCCAAACTGATAATCCAGCCGGTGATCGAAAATGCCATCAATTACGGATTCCGGTCCCAGACCACTCTTACCATTGATATCAATGCTGTGTTCTGCGGCGGAATGCTGGTTCTGACCATCAAAAATGACGGTGTGGGGATGGACCGGGAAAAACTGGAAGAGGTGACGGGCCAGTTAGAGCGTGAACATGACACCACAAGGCACATCGGTTTATATAACATACACCGGAGAATCCAGCTTTTATATGGAAGGGAATACGGAGTACAAATAGAGAGTTCGCCTGAGGAGGGAACCTCGGTCATCATCCGGTTTCCGGCTGAGAAGGGGGAAGTGAAATGATTCGTTTGGTCATTGTGGAAGATGAATGGATTTTGCGGGCCGGGTTAATACATTCCATTGACTGGGCCTCCCTGGACTGTGTGGTTGCCGGAGAGGCCGGGAACGGAAAAGAAGGGCTGGAACTGATCCTGAAAGAACGGCCGGATATTGTAATCGCCGATATCAGGATGCCTCTGATGGATGGATTGGAGATGATCTCCGCGGCATCTGACACATATCGGTTTTGGAGTATTCTGCTTACCAGCTATTCGGAATTTGAGTATGCGAGACAGGCGATTACCCTTGGAGTATCAAAATATCTGCTGAAACCGGTCAATGAAAAGACCCTGTATGAAACACTGGAGCAGTTAACGGAAGACATCAAACGGGAACGGCTTTTGGATAAACTGCTGCAGCGGGTACAGGATACCGGGGTATCTGTTGATGACGAAAATCTTCAGGTGCATATGGTAAAAGATGATCCATGCAATTATTATGTTGAAGCGGCCCTGAATGAGATTTATGAGAATTATACCCGGAAAATCAGTTTGGAGTCCATCGCGGACCGGCTGGAGGTCAGTTCCAGCTATCTGACCCGCAAATTCCGGGAAACCACCCGCCATTCCTTTCTGGATTATTTAAACCAGTACAGGGTAATTAAAGCGATTCAGCTAATGGGGACGGGAAAATACAGGTTTGGAGAGATCGCAGAACTGGTGGGCTTTTCCAGCGAGAAACATTTCTACGGCGTGTTCCGTAAGTATACCCATATGACGCCTTCGGAGTTTATCAAAGAAAAAGTCTCCATCGTAATGACAGACCTGGATATCAAAGAAAAATAGTTTTGTGTGCAAATAAAGGAGTATATAAAATGACACCAAAGGAACGTATGGAGGCGGCATTAAATCTGCGCCGCCCTGATCAGGTTCCCACCTTTGAGCTGGAATTCCAGCTTGAGGAGGAATTATACGGCAGAAAGTTTATTACCCAGGACATAAGGCCGGAGAATCTTGGGAAGCTTTCAAAGGCCCAGAGGCAGGGCAGGATGTATGAATTAGCCGAATATATGATTCAGGTTTACACGGATTTGGAGTATTCTGTGATACCGGCATACGGCCCCCACCGGAAAAAACTGACAGAGGACGGGGACCTGCCCGATGAAACCCGCTGGCTGCACCGGTATCTGTTTGAAATGGCAGAGGGGAAAATGATGCTGGGATTTGAGGGAGACGGTACATTTGCAATTCCATCAGGAGAAGATATGTATGAGTTTTCCTATGCTTTGGCAGATGACCCGGATGGGATGAAAAAACTGGCTGGGATGAAAGCAGAAGCGGCGGTGGAAAGGAATAAGAAGCTGCGTCAGACTGGTGTGGAAGTGCTTATGCTCTGCTCTGACTACTGTTTTAATTCAGGACCATTTTTTTCACCCGCAATGTTTGAGGAATTCGTTCAGCCCTATCTTGGCCGCATTATTGAAGAAGCGAAAAAAGAAGGGTTTTATGTGATCAAGCATACGGACGGCAACATTCTGCCCATTCTGGATCAGATCGTGGAGTGCCGGCCCCATGCCATTCACTCTCTGGACCCCATGGCTGGGATCGATATGGCGGATATCCGGGAGAAGGCCGGTGATAAAGTATGTCTTTGCGGAAATGTCATCTGTTCCGGTCTCCAGTCGGGAACCGAGCAGGAGCTGATCGACAGCGCTGTGTACTGCTTAACAGAAGGAAAGAAGGCGCCGGGTTATGTTTATACCACCAGCAACTGCCCGTTTTCCGGCGCGCTGCCAGAACGTTACAGGACAGTTCAGAAGGTGTGGAGGGAATTGCGGGTTTATTGAATCCCGATGGAGGCTGATATGCATAAGGAGGTATGGGAACAATATAATCTCTGGCGGGAAGAAAAGACCATGCCGTCAGATTTGAAAATTTTGTTAAACGAGATGAAAGAATCCCCGGAAGAGATCAGGGACAGTTTTTACCGTGACCTGGAATTTGGGACGGGAGGGCTCAGAGGTCTTTTGGGGGCGGGAACAAACCGGATGAATCTATATACGGTTGGAAAGGCGGCCCAGGGACTGGCTGAACATCTGAAGAAATCTGTATCCGGTCCGGCCAGTGTGGCAATCGCCTATGACAGCCGAATAAAATCGGAAGAATTCGCCCGGTATGCGGCCGGCGTTTTAGCGGCAAATGAGATCAGGGTGTGGATTTATCCCCGCCTTCAGCCTACCCCGGCTCTGTCCTGGGCGGTGCGTGAGTTAAAATGCGATGGCGGAATCTGTATTACTGCCAGCCATAATCCGGCCAGTTACAATGGCTTTAAGGTATACGGAGGGGATGGATGCCAGATCAGGCCGGAAGAGGTGCGGGAAATACAGGCGGAGATGGACTGTGTGGACTTATTCAGGGACGTGGGTTTTATGGATTTTGATGAAGGAATAAGGCAGAAGAGAATCCGTATGATCCCCGG
This sequence comes from Clostridium sp. MCC353, assembly GCF_018785315.1. Classification (GTDB taxonomy): domain Bacteria; phylum Bacillota; class Clostridia; order Lachnospirales; family Lachnospiraceae; genus CHH4-2. The sequence goes on from NZ_WQPN01000054.1 coordinate 23,638, forward strand.
GTATATTTTGAATGATTATATTGAACGGAGCTGCCGGGAAGGTGAGACGGAACCTTCCTGTGCCCGGCTTCGAATCGTATATACGCCTTTAAATGGTGCGGGCAGGGAATGTGTGATGCGGGCTTTGGAAAAACTGGGAGGGATCGAGGTAAGAGTTGTGCCGGAACAGGAGATGCCGGATGGGAATTTTCCCACCTGTCCCTGCCCCAATCCGGAAAATCATCAGGCCTTAGAAAAGGGGCTGTTTCTTTGCAGAAAACTCCATCCGGACCTGCTTCTCGCAACCGACCCAGACTGTGACCGTGTGGGAGCGGCCGCTATAGAGGGGAATGAATGGAAACTTTTGACCGGCAATGAGACCGGAATCCTGCTGCTAAACTATCTTTGTCTGCTGCGGGGGAAAAAACATGGAGGCCCTAAGGCTGATGTTGCAGTCACTACGATTGTATCCACCGATATGGCAGACGCGGTATGTAAAAAATATGGAGTGGAATTGAGGCGTACACTGACGGGCTTTAAATACATTGGCGAGCAGATCGGGAGACTGGAGGAGGCCGGAGAAGCAGGCAGGTATCTGTTTGGCTTCGAGGAAAGCTGCGGCTGTTTGTCCGGGACTCATGTCAGGGATAAGGATGGGGTGAATGCTGTGGTACTGATCTGCAGGATGGCCGCTTATTATAAGGAAAGAGGCCTCACCTTATGGGATGCGATGAAGGCGCTGTATGAAGAATTCGGATGGTATCAGAATGAACTGCTGAGCTTTAACTTTGACGGTGCGGACGGCACCCAGGTCATGGAGCGCATCATGAGACTTCTTCGGACCGCAGGGCCTGAACAAATCGGCGGGATGAAAGTGGCCAGTATCACGGATTATCAGGTGGGAGTGGGAAATCTGCCGAAGGCGGATGTACTGGAATTCCGGCTGGAAAACGGCGGGAAACTGATCATAAGGCCCAGTGGAACGGAGCCTAAGATGAAGGTATACTGTTTTGTCCGGCAGGACAGCCGGGAAGGGGCGCTTGACGCCATGAAAAATTTGACCGGGAGTGCATCCGGGCTCCTGTTAAGATATCAAAAAGGCGCTGTATAAGAAGCGCCTTTTTGATATTTTAACAGAATCCGGCAGTTTGTGACAGGAATGAAGCGGTTTTTACAGGAAGATAAATGCCGAAATTACCATGGATGTGAATAAAATAAAAAAGCAGTAATCATACCATTGCACCGTCATTTTAATAGAATAGGTCCGGTTTTTAGTTCCATCAAATCCCTTGGATTCCATGGCCATGGCCACATTTTCCGACCAGTGCATGGTGTTCACCAGCATGGAAAAGATGGGTTTGAAAGACAGGGGCGTGATGCGGTATCCCTTCACCTTATAGGCCATGCGGATGGATGCGTATTCCCTTTGGATTGTGGGCAGCAGGTGATAGGCGGCCAGAACTCCGTACGCGAATTTGGGAGAAAGTCGGCACTGCTGCATCAGACTGTAGATGAATTCTTCCGAATCGGTGGTCAGGGCGAAGAGCATTCCTAAAAATGCGTAGGCGTAGATTCTGAGGGCCAGCTGGAACGCATTGGAAACAGATGTCATGGAATAGGACATGACGCCGAAATTCAGGGAGCCGGTGACTGGAGCGCCGGGGGCGTTTCCCGTATGAAGGAGGGCGGCAAAAAAGAGGCTGGCCGCAGCCAGGGTGGCCGGAATCAGGATCTTAACCACTGAAGCCATGCGGACCCTGGAACCGGCAAGGAGGGCCAGACAGACCAGAATTAAAAGGCCGTTCAGCCGGGCCGAATAGCTGAAGGAGATCAAAAGGCCGCAGACCAGCACGGTGAAGGCTTTTACAGATGGGTTGATCTTTGACATGGCTTCAGCTCCTTTTCTTGAATGTGATAGGTGATATCGGCGCAGGCGGCCAGGTTTAAATCATGGGTAGAGAAGACGATGCAGAGCCCCTGGTCCCTGGCCTTTAGCCGGAGCTGCTCCATGATGGCCCGCGTGGAGCGGTCGTCCTGTCCGTAGGTCGGCTCGTCCAGCAGCAGGATTCTCTGCTCCCCGCAGAGCACCGAGAGGACAGCCAGACGCCGCTGCTGGCCCTGACTGAGCATGTAGGGGGAGTATCTTCTGTATTCCCAAAGGCCGTACTGGGTCATGAGGTCTTTGGCCCGCTGCTTTTTTTGACTGTCATTTAAACCAGGGCACCAGATGTTTAAGTTTTCCATGACCTCATCCAGGACATTGGTGGTGGTAAACTGCTGGGAAGGGTTTTGGAAGACGATTCCTGCCATTTGAAATAAATCTTTTTCTTTTATTTTCCGTAAATCATTTCCATTTATCCGTATGGTTCCGGTGTAAGGGCGCTGTTTTAAGAGGGCATGGAAGAGGGTGGTCTTTCCTGTGCCGGATGGGCCGGTCAGGGCGGTCATCTGTCCATATTCAAAGCGGATGGTACAGTTTTCCAGTAAAAATGGTTCCTTCTTACCCGATTTGACAGATACCTGGTCTAACTCCACGGCCGTTCCCCCAGAAGGCGCTTTTTCCGCCTTGGGATACTGGCGTCCGGGAAAGAAAACGCCCTGTGCCAGGAACAGTTCCTCGTATTGATCCAGGTTTTCAGGCGTAATTCCCCGTTTGACGATCTGTCCCCCTTTTCCCATCAGGATAAATTCATCGGCGGCAGTGAGCCAGTTGTCCAGCTGGTGGTCGATGGCAATGATGGTGGTGTGATGGGCGGAATTCTGCTTTTTTAGAAGGTTTACGATTTCCCTGGAAGATTCCGGGTCAATATTGGCAAAGGGCTCATCCAGAAGGATTCCCTGAGAACCCAGGGCCAGAAGGCAGCAGAGGGCAGCTTTTTGTTTTTCTCCGCCGGAAAGGGTGGAAAAACTGCGGTCCAGAAGAGGCCCTATGGACAGGCCGGCAGCAAATTCCTCAATCCTGGAATCCATTTCCTCCGGGGGAAATGAGATATTTTCCAGACAGAAGCGAAGTTCTTTTCTCAAAGTATCCATGCAGAACTGCAGGTCTGGGTTCTGGAACATCAGGGTCAGGTACCGGCTGCGCTCAGAAGGGGAGAGGGAACGGATATCCCGGCCGCAAAGGGTGATGGCGCCGCTTAAAAGCTCTCCTCCGTTTTCCGGGTATAAACCGGCGCAAACAGCGGCCATGGTGCTTTTTCCACAGCCGCTGTTTCCTATAATCACAGTAATGGTGCCCGGATGGATGCTGAGAGAGGCATGTTCCAGGATATTATGTTTTGCCAGTTCGAAATAGCGAAAAGTTACGTTGTCAGCTGATAAAAATTCCACTGTTTTCCCTCTATTCTTCATCCAGATCAAGTGATTTCCGTCCTAACGCATATCCCTTTAACACGCCGGCTTTAGACAGTCCGTCGCCTAAGAGCTTGCAGCCGATTCCGCAGAAGATGATGGAGCTTATCAGACGGATCACAAAGATGGAAATCACCAGTTTGGGATCTAAGGTCCAGTATGCGTAGCGCAGGCCGGTCCATAAAAAGCTGAGAACGGTGCAGAGCACGGCTGATAACATGGTGGTGGCATAGTTGAATTTTTTATATCCGAAGATTCCAAATCCAATTTCCGCACCGATTCCCTGTATGAATCCGCTGACGAAAATGATCGGCCCGTAGAAGTTGCCCATCATCACTTCCAGCAGGGCGGCCAGCATCTCGGCCACCACTCCCACACCCGGTTTTTGGATGACATAGGAGGTGAATACAGCGGCCATGAACCATACGCCGAAGACCGGCTCATTTCCAAGGATTCCATAACCGGCAGGGGTTAATAAAACGGTCAGGTACTGACCTAAATAAACGGTGCCAAGGTATACGACGCCAAAGAGCATGGCGGTAATCGCAACCATTAGAATATCTTTTAATTTCCAGGTATTTGATTGTTCCATATTTTTTCTCCGTTAAAATTATTTTGTAGGGCTGTTGACAGACAAGGTGGCTTCGAATACATAGTGGCTTATATGTTCGGCGCAGTAGGCATTCACATAATTAAAGTAGTCAAACAGTTTCTGTATGTCGCATTCCAGCACGGTTACATAGTGGGTGGAACCTGCATAGATTCCCTGATCGATGGCATAATTAACGATATGGGCGATGTGTTCCATATAGTTGGCTACACCCATGGGATAGAGGGATATTTTGCAGAGCACAGGAAAATGGATGTCTCTGGTGGCAGCGTCGTTCAACAGGGTATCGTCTTCGGCCAGATAGGATTCCGCATCCGTGTCTCCGGGACAGCCTTTGGAAAATGTAGCTTCCATGGTCATATGGACACTGGGATCATAAGCGTGTACAAAACAGGCTTTTACCGCGTCCAGCACATGAATCCGTTTTCCCCGGTACAGGGTGGAATGTTTTTCCGTATTGGCCCACACTTTGGACGTATCCACTTTTTGGATGGCGCCTAAAATGATATCGATATACCGGTCGCTCATGGGAGCCAGAGTAAAGCGGCATCCGGTGATGTCTTTGGAAGCGCCGCAGGTTCCGGCACAGCAGGAACCGTAAGTAACATGGTTTTGGGTTGTTTCAGACATAAAAAAAGACCTCCTTCGTAATTGAAAATACAAAGAGACCTGAAGGTATTATCTATGGAAAAGTATTTGTTCACTCCCTACGCTGGCATTATCCAGATCAGGTAATGGGTAAGTAAAAACTTTCTCAGCCGCACGGCACCCCAGGAATCTCAAACAATATAATAACAGACAATGAGATTGATATCAAGGGTATCTTTCAATATAGGAAATTTTTTATCATGGAAGGTCTTTCCAGTTTGTCCAAAACCGTTTATACTTAGGAAAGAAACGTTATGAAACAGAGGCGGTGTTAAAAATAATCCTGAAGGCTTATTTTTAACACCCAGATTTGTGACGGAGCCACAAATTTGAATCGCAGCTGAGAATCTGCAACTCTCAGCGCGTGCCTACGTAACGCAAAATTTACGTAACGCAAAATTTACGTAACGAAAAATTTGCACATTAAAACGCTCCGGCATGGAGGATTAAGATGAAACCATTATTTGATCTGCATACGCATACGGCAGCCAGCGGACATGCATTCGGCACGTTGAAAGAGAATATTGAAGAGGCTGCGAAGAAGGGGCTTCTGGCCATGGGGACTTCGGACCACAGCAAAAATATGCCGGGAACCTGCGGCCCCTTGTTTTTCGGCAACTATAAAGTGATCCGGGATGAGATTTTCGGAGTTCGGATTTATACGGGGATGGAAGTCAATATCATAGATTATGACGGGCGTTTGGATATGAGCAGCGGAATGCTGGGAAAGATGGATTATGTAATTGCCAGCCTGCATGTTCCCTGTATCAAGTCCGGCACCCCCAGGGAGAATACGGATGCCCTGATTGGAGCTATGAAGAATCCATATGTGAAGATCATAGGACACCCGGACGACGACCGGTATCCTCTGGAGTATGACCGGCTGACGGCGGCTGCCAGGGAGATGGACATCGTGCTGGAAATCAATAATTCCTCCCTGCGCCCTAACGCATCCCGCCAGAACGCGTCCCGGAATTTAAAAATCATGCTGGAATATGCGCGAAAGCTTGGAATCCGTGTGATCATGGGCAGCGACGCCCATATCTGGTATGATGTGGGATGCCTGGACTACAGTGAAAAGCTGCTGCAGGAACTGGATTATCCGGAAGAATTAATCCTGAATTACAACATAGACCGTTTAAAATACGTATTGAATTGAGTTGTAATCCTATGCCCTTTATATTATACTTTAACTACAAAGAGGAAAGTATGAGATGAGGGGGGATTTCTATGCTGAAAAAGTACAGATACGCAAAAGTTCCGATTGCAGTATCCATACTCTGCCTCATCATTTTCAGCGTGATTGTAGATTTATTGTTTATCCAGTATGGAAAGCGGATAGACCGGGAATTCCAGCATTTGGAGGAAGAGAACCTGACTTCCGACGCAGTCAGCCAGAGCCGGCAGGTTGAGGCCAGAATTACGGAGCTGCTGGGACGGATGAAGGCGACCGGGGATCTTCTGACTTCCACCGGCATTGATCCGGAAGGAGAGTGGTTTACAAAATATCTGGAAGATGTGAGCACACTGACGGAATACCGGATTACCTATCTGCCTATTGGACTGCTGAAAGAACAGCTTAACATGATGGGATCCAACGAAAGGGACTATGAGATTTTCAAACAGCTTGAACGGGGGGAACCGGTTCTGGCGGACCTGCGGTATTCCAACCGGCTGCAGGGGTATTACTTTGCAGTTGCCCAGCCGGTGGTGAGGGATGGAAGAACCATTGGAACACTGCGGAGTGTGATGGCGGCAGGGGTTTTAACCGACAACACAACCGATCATGTGATGCATGAGACGTTTAAGCAGTATATAGTATCCCAGGACGGCACGGTGCTCTACAGTGACAAGGAGGACGAGGTCATAGGAGAGAACCTGCTGATTGATTTAAGGGACAATGGACTTTCTGAAGAGGTGCTTGAGCAGGTTCATAAAGCGCTTCAGGGAGACTGCGATATGTCGATTAAAATCTCCATACCGGGACAGAAGGTTTTTTATATTACAACAGCGGCCATCGGGTATAAGAAATGGAATATCGTAAAGTTTTCTTATACGGATAAAGTAAACGTGACTTCCAAAGAGGTGATGAAGCACACCGTTTTCATCACCTGTATGGTGATCAGTTTGATTGTGGCCGCCTGTGCGGTGGTGTTTGGATTGATTTATTCCCATGAAAAAACGATCTTTATGGAACAGGCCAGATACAGGACCCTGGCCAGCTTTTCCGACATCATCATTTTCCAGTATAATATTAAGGAAGATTATCTGGAATTTTCGCCTAACGTATCGGAATATTTTGAAATCGGCAGCGACCATATTGAAAAGCTGAGAAAGCATGAATTAACCGTTGTTCACCCGGAGGACAGAACGCTGCTGTTTGAATATTTTCACCGGGCGAAGAAAACCGGAATGCCACAGAAATGGGAGATGCGTTTTAAGAACAGCCAGGATATGTATTTCTGGGGAGAATGCAGATGCCAGATGGTGGGGGGAAACGGCATGGGGCCCGGATTCCTGATCGGAACCATTCTGGATATCAGCGACCGCAAGAAAAGGGAACTGGATCTTCTGAATAAGGCCAACAGAGACGGCCTGACGGGAATCCTCAACAAAAAGGCGATTGAGGCTGGGGTCAACGACCTGATTAAAACACATGGGGACGGTTTCCTTTTCATGATTGATTTGGACAATTTCAAGCATGTAAATGACACTTATGGACATGGAGAAGGAGATTCCCTTCTGATTCGGATTGCCCGGATGCTTCGCAGCATATTCCGTGAACATGATCCGGTGGCCAGGGTCGGAGGAGACGAGTTCATCGCTTTTATGTCCGATACGAAAAATCAGGATATTGCCAGGCTGAAGGTGGAGATGATTTTTAGTAAATTGGATGAGATCAGCCTGGAAACCGGTTATGACGTTGCCGCAAGCATCGGCATCGCCGTCTGTCCCGCAGACGGAACCGATTTCCAAAAGTTGTATGAGGCGGCGGATCAAGCCATGTATCAGGCCAAGAAGTCAGGTAAAAATGGATATGCCTTTACCGGTCATGAGAAAGAAGATTGACCGTTACCGGGCGGTCCAGGGTCATGCTGTCTTCTGTTATCAGACAGTCATAAGCCATCACGTGTACGCCTGATTCCGACACATCCCGGAGGGCTTCTCCAAATGCGGGATGGGCAGCCATGTTGGGCTGGAATTCGTGGATACCTTTCATTTGAATAACGAATAAAACAGATGCCGCATAGCCTTCCTGTGCGGCATGTTTTAATTCCAGAAGGTGTTTGATTCCACGTTCTGTAGGAGCGTCTGGAAATCTGGCTATGCCGTTTTCTTCTAAAGTCACTCCCTTCACCTCCATAAAAGCCGGCCGGCCGTTTCTTGTATAGGCCAGATCAAAACGGGAGCTTTGAAAGGTCACTTCCCGGCGCAGGTCTGAGATGCTGGGGGCAGCGGACAGCCATTCAAAGGCTGCCTGGTTCGGGGCCTGGGAATCCATGTTGATTAAAAGCTCCCCCCGGGAAGTTGCTTTTTTGACCCCGATCAGGGAATATTCTGTTTTTCTTCCCAAAGCGGCGGCATCGGGATGATGCTGCAAAAAAACCTGTGCTCCGGGGAGGAGGAGTTCCCGGCAGCGGCCGGTATTTTTTACATGGCAGATGATTTCTTTTCCATCTGCCGCGACGCGGGCGAGAAAGCGGTTTGGCCTTTCTAAAAAGGTCCCCCGCAGGATGTGTTCGTATTTCATATATGCCTCGATTCTGCCTGAAAGGAACGCCGGTGAACAAGTCCGATCCTTTAAACCGGTGATTGAACGTTGGTGCGGACTTGTAATCAGGGGCATTCCGGGCAATTTATTTTAAATTTGTAACTGGAATCATTACCAGTATAGCAGATTTTCCATATAATAATATAATGAAAAATTCAAAGCAGGTATTTATGTTTTATATTAATTCGACAGATGGAGTGAAAATAGCAGTTTACGATTATAACCCGTGCGGTAATAAAACCGTATTTCTGGTTCATGGATGGCCGTTATCCCATAAGATATACGAATATCAGATCGGGCCGCTGGTGGAATGCGGATACAGGGTTGTGGCAGTCGATTTGAGGGGATTTGGCATGTCGGATACGCCGGCCTGCGGATACTGTTATGATCAGATGGCGGACGATATCTACCAGGTGGTGACATCGATGAAATTATCCTGCTTTACCCTTGTGGGTTTTTCCATGGGCGGAGCCATTGTCCTCAGGTATATGAGGCGGCACTGCGGTCATGGCGTTAAAAAGCTGGTTCTGCTGGCAGCGGCTGCTCCGGTCTGGACCCAGCGTCAGGGATTTCCCTATGGGCTCACTGTAGATTATGTAAATCAATTGATCTGCCAGGCGTCCACGGACCGGCCTCAGCTGGCTTATGATTTCAGCCATAAACAGTTGTTTGACAGCCCGCATGGGGAAGCTGTTAAAAACTGGTTTGAGGATATCGCTCTGTCCGCATCCGGGCTTGGAACCGTGAAAAGCGCTTATGCCCTGCGGGATGAGGACGGCAGGGCGGATTTAAACTGCGTGAAGGTTCCTACGGTGATCATACATGGGGAAAAGGATCAGGTGGTGTCCAATGACCTGGCGATGATCCAGCACCGGTATATTAAGAATTCCAGGCTGTACCAGCTGGAACATTCGGGGCATGGGATCATGTATGATGAGCTGGAGCGGTTCAATCAGATTTTTTTGAATTCGCTGTAGGAATCTACTCCAGGGTTGACAAAGAGAATCAATCTATCATATGATTGAATGGTAGAAGCCGTCACCGGACGCAGCTGATGCGAGCTGTTTTTCGGTGACGTTTTCTTGTCAGGATAATGAACGATTGGGGAGGCCGGGGATGCAGAAAAAGTCGAAAGTATATGTCAGAATGCTTTTATCATATCTTGGAATTCTGTTGATTCCAATACTGCTTGGTTTTTTAATCTACATAGTCACATTAAATGTGATAAAGGGCCAGTCAGCCAGGATGAATGATAATATGCTTGAAATGGTGCAGCGGGAGATTGACCAGAAAATTGAGGAAATCAACAAGATTTCCAGCCGTCTGGCCATGGATATGAAGGTTCAGAAAGCTTCGAGGGTTAAAAATAAGTTCGATACCTCAGATCAGATCATGCTTTACGATATTTTTAAAGATCTGAGCAATCTGGGCGTGTCTGAGAACTTCATCAGCGATGTGTTTATCTATTTTAAAAATACAAAGCTGATTTCCAGCATACAGGGGAATATGTCTGCGGATTTGTATTACCGCCTGTACTATGAAAGTGAAGGCTATCCGCTGGAAGCGTTTGAAGATTATGTGGGACAAGTCCATTATGCGGACAACCTGGTGATTCAGAAGAAAAATGGGGATAAGATCCTATTGTTCACCATGAGCGATCTGGGCATGGATATCAGGGATGCGTCGGCAACCGTATGTATTGCCGTCAATTTTTCAGAGATTGAAAAGATTTTGAGTTCCATGGAATGGAATGACCAGATGGATATTTTCATGATCAATGATAAGGACGAAATCATCGGGAATATGGCAGGAGAACCTGGAAAAGCATTCCGGTATGAAGATTTATCCGTTGTGGCGGGAACCGGGAAACAGGTGATCGGTAATGAACGGATCCTTTCTGTGCGCCAGTCTGAATCCACGGGATGGAAATACGTTACCATAATCCCGGTTTCAGCGCTGGAAAAGGATATTCAGGACGTAAAACAGATTGCGATTCTCGGATTATTCGGCTGCCTGGTTGTGGGATTTTTCATTTCCCATTATCTCACGAAGAAGAATTATAATCCGATCCGGTCCATTATGGAGGTGTTCCGCAGATACAGCAATGACGACATCAAAGATGGGGAGAATGAGTACCAGTGGCTGAATGACCAGGTGAACCGGTTCTTTAAGGATCAGGTGGATTCTAAAAGGCTGCTCCGCCATAACCAGAAGAACCTGAAGGAATATTATCTGTCCCAGCTTCTGCAATATGAATATGACGGGAAATTAGAGAACCTGAACATGTATGGGATCCGTCTGCCGGAAGCGTTTAACCAGGTGATTTTACTGGAGTTTAAGAGCAGCAGGGCTGTGGAGACAAGGAACTATGAGGCATGTGCCCAGGAAAATGCCCTGCGTAAATTCATTTTGAAAAATATACTGGAAGAAACGCTGCTGAACTATTTCCAGGTGGAACTGGTGGAGCTGGGAGAGAATGTGGCGGTGATTGTCAACAGGCCGGAATATGATGAAAATCATGCCGTCCTGAGGGAAAATATAGAAAATGTCCAGCAGATTACCCAGGATCAGTTCGGTTTTTCCTTCTGCGCCCTTTTAGGGCCGGTCTGCCAGGGCCTGGGCGGTGTTCACGCTTCCTGGCAGCAGGCGCTGGAACTGGAAAGCTACATCAATCTTCTGGATACGGATTTAGTCAGCTTCGATGAAGTCAAGGATATACAGCCCCAGTACCGGTATTCCGTAGAAGCGGAACAGAGGATTATCAATGCCATTAAGGCAGGGGATGAACAGTCGGCCAAGAAACAGATGGATTTGGTATTTCAGGAGAATTTTAACGGAAAAGTATCCACCAGCGTCTGCAGGTGCCTGATCTTTGATATGATCGGAACTTTATTAAAAGGGGCCAGCGCAGGAGGATATCTGAACGCGGCGGGGGATTTGGATTTTAACAGGGGATTCAGCGTAAAACAGCCGGTTCCGGAATTAAAACAGCATTTTTATGAAGCTGTGGACCTGATCTGTGAAAAGATTGCGGAAGAAAAGAAAAAGATGGATGGGGATAATTCTTTCAGCCAGAAGGTGGAAGCCTATATCCGGGAGAATTACAGCAATCCTGATCTGAACATATCCATAACCAGCCAGCAGTTTAAAATGACTCCGGCGTATCTGTCGTCAATTTATAAAAAACAGACCGGGAAAAGCCTTCTGGATTATATTAACTCGGTCAGAATTGAGCAGGCGGAGCAGTTATTGAAGGAAGGATACAGCGTGATCGAGGCGGGTCAGATGTCCGGGTTTGGGGACAGCGGCACATTTATCCGCGTTTTTAAGAAGAAAAAAGGGGTTACACCGGGCCAGTTAAAGAAACAAATCACCAATTTTTAAAGTTTTGCCTATTGATTTTAGAAAATGCAAACTGCATGTTGAATTTTTGCCCATGCAGTTTGCATTTTTTCTATATATTTTTAATTCGTCATGGGATATTCTGGAAACACGAAGCAAATCAAAATGTTTAAGGAGGAGTAAGTGATAATGAAGAAAAGATGGTTATCATTATTCGTGGCGGCAGCAACTGTTATGACAACAGTTTCCGGCTGCGGCGGAGGCGCGAAAGAAGAAACGAAAGCGCCGGCAGCGGCTTCACAGGAAGCCTCAAAAGAGACAACGACAGGTGCAGCTGGGGAGACACAGGCAGCAGCAGAGTTTTCCTATCCTATGGCGGCAGGAGACAAGCTGACCTATTGGGCGGAACTTCAGGGAACTGTGAGCCCTAACTATTCAAACCTTGGAGAGACGCCGTTTGCAAAAGCGTGGATGAGCGCCACCGGAGTGGAGATTGAATTCATGCATCCGCCGGCAGGCCAGCAGAAGGAGCAGTTCAGTTTGATACTGGCTGACGGAAGCCTTCCTGATGTGATGGAATATAACTGGATCAATGATTATCCGGGCGGCCCGGAAAAGGCGATTAAGGATGGAATTATCATTCCGTTAAACGACGTATTTGAGCAGTACTGCCCGAATATTACAAAATATCTGGCTGAAAACCCTGATATTGATAAGATGATAAAAACGGATGAAGGACATTATTATGTATTCCCGTTCATCCGCGGAGACGCCAAACTGTGCAACACCATCGGACCGATGCTGAGAAAAGACTGGCTGGACGAACTGAACCTGGAAGTTCCCACCACCATTGATGAATGGCATGATGTGTTAACCGCGTTTAAAGCGGAAAAGGGTTCCACAGCTCCATGGTGTCCGGAATACACAAGAAATGATTTCAAGGACAATGATCCATTTGCCTATGCCTATAACACCTGCAGAAGCTTTTATGTGGGAGATGACGGAAAGATCTATTTCGGTGCGGTGGAAGAAAATTATAAAGAGTATTTAAAAACAATGGCACAGTGGTATGCGGAAGGGCTCATTGACCCTGATCTGGCAACTCTGCAGTTTGACCAGGTAAATGCCAAGATGACAAACGGAACGGCAGGAGCCTCTTTAGGGTTTGCCGGAAGCCGTATGGGCGCCTGGATCAATGCGGGCGTTACATCTGAACCGGACTATATGCTGGTAGCTGCTCCTTATCCGACATTGGAAAAAGGCGCCCAGCCTGAATTCGGACAGATCGACAACCAGTATACAGGACCTGCCAGCGTTGCCATCACAACCTCCTGCAAAGATGTGGAGCGTGCGGCAAGACTGCTGGATTATGCTTATGGTGAGGATGGACATTTCCTGTTCAACTTCGGCGTGGAAGGCGAATCCTATACAATGGTGGACGGAAATCCGGTTTATACGGACTGGATCTTAAAGAACCCTGACGGATGGCCTGTTTCACAGGCGATGAGCGCTTATATCCGCGGCAACTACAACGGACCTTTTGTTCAGGATCTCCGTTACCTGACACAGTATTACACCATCGATGCCCAGAAGGAAACTCCGAATGTATGGGGCGCGACCAACGCGAAAAAGCATAAAGTTCCGCCGATCACTCCAACTTCTGAGGAAAGTAAAGAATACTCGACCATTATGAACGAGATCAATACTTACCGGGATGAAATGGCGCTGAAATTTATCTTTGGCACTGAAAGCTTAGATAAATTTGATGAGTATGTAAAGAATATTGAAAATATGGGATTGAGCCGCGCTCTGGAAATTCAGAATGCAGCGTTAGACCGCTACAATGCCCGTTAGATAAAACTGCCGGTTTCCTCATAAAAACCTATCTGCTGTGTGTGCACGGATAATGTGGAAACCGGCCTTTTTAGCAACAATTCAGACGGCGGGGAAATTGATAAAGTAAGCAGAATCAAGCCCGCTTGTTTTATCCCATTAAATAGAAATGCTTGGAGGTCGCTATGAATCAAAAAAAGGATTTTATGAGCCGGGCCAGGAGAGACTGGCAGAGAAACCGCGCTCTGTATGCCATTGTCATACCCGTTCTTTTATTTTATATTCTGTTCCATTATAAGCCCATGTATGGGGCGATCATTGCGTTTAAAGACTACACTCCGGCCCTTGGAGTGGAAAAAAGCCCATGGGTGGGATTCGACAATTTCATCCGTTTCTTTAACAGCGTATATTTTGTGCGCCTGATTAAAAATACGATCCTGCTGAGTTTTTATAACCTGTTATTCGGATTTCCGGCGCCGATTATCCTGGCGCTTCTGCTGAATGAGGTGAGGGGAAAGAAATTTAAGAGCCTTACCCAGACCATCACCTATCTGCCTCATTTTATTTCCATGATCGTGGTTACGGGAATGCTGACCAATTTCTGTATGACCAGCGGATTGTTCAATGACATCATCGTGATGTTTGGAGGGGAAAGAAGCCCGCTTCTGCAGAATCCCAAACTGTACCGGACCATCTATGTGGCGTCCAGTATCTGGCAGGAGGTGGGCTGGGGCTCCATCATCTATCTGTCGGCCCTGGCAGGCGTGGACAGCCAGCTTTATGAAGCCGCACAGATCGACGGGGCGGGAAAATGGAAACAGATGATCAATGTCACCCTTCCGGCCATCACTCCCACCATTATCATCATGCTCATTTTAAAGATCGGTTCTTTGATGAATATGGGATATGAAAAGACAATTCTGTTATATAATCCGTCCACCTATGAGACGGCCGATATCATTTCTTCTTATATATACAGAATCGGCCTTTTGGAGCAGGATTGGAGTTATTCTACGGCAATCGGCCTTTTTAACTCGGTAATTAACTTTGCGCTGCTTATTTTGGCGAATAAGATATCCAAGCGCTACAGCGAAACAAGTCTTTGGTAGGAGGAGCGGAAATGAAAGTAAAAAGATCAAAAGGTGAACGGATATTTTCCGTATTCAATTACATCATTCTGACCGTTATCATCATCCTCTGTTTTTATCCGGTCTGGTATGTGGCTATGGCGTCTTTCAGCAACAGCAATCTTTTAACCCAGCACACCGGGCTTTTGATGAAGCCGCTGGGAATGAGCTTTGAGGCCTATAAAAAAGTGTTCAATAACCCCATGATCCTCAAAGGATATGGAAATACCCTGTTCATATTGATTGTGGGCGTAACCCTGGATCTGATCATGACTTCCCTGGGAGCCTATTTCCTTTCCAGGAAAAATGTGATGTTTAAAAAGGCGATTATGCTGCTGATCATTTTCACCATGTTTTTCAGCGGCGGTATGATCCCATTTTATCTGAATATGAAGGATCTTCATTTAACCAACAGCCTGTGGGGACTGATCATTCCTTTCCTCATTAATACATATAATCTGGTTATTTTAAGGACTTCGTTTGAAAGTATTCCGGAAAGCCTGATTGAAGCGGCTAAAATAGACGGGGCAGGACATTTGAAAATCCTGGCCAGTATTGTGGTTCCGCTTTCGAAGGCCATGCTGGCCGTCATGGTCCTTTATTATGGCGTTGGTATCTGGAATGCCTGGTTCTGGGCGTCGGCCACCATCCGTACCAGGGAAATGTATCCGCTGCAGGTTATTTTAAGGGAGATTCTGATGCAGAATGATGTCTCTTCCATGACAACCGGCGTGGGAATGATCGATCAGGAATCGGTGGGAATGTCGATTAAATATGCGACGATTATGGTTGCCACGGTTCCGATTTTATGTGTTTATCCGTTTTTACAGAAATATTTTACACAGGGGACTATGATTGGAGCGGTGAAAGAGTAGCCGCCAGAACTGTTATAATAGGAGATTGAAAAATGGAATTGAGAGTTCAGGAAATAATTGGTAAAATAGATAAAAAGCTTTTAGCGGAATGCGCCAGGCTGGACGGCAGAATCCCTTATATGGCAAAAGAGGGCAGGTATCTGGAGGACATGAGGGAGAACAAGCTCTCCTGGTGGACCAATGGATTTTTTGCAGGGATGAACTGGCAGATGTATCAGTGTACGGGCAATCCCCTGTATATGGAAACAGCCAGAAAGACGGAAATGGAACTGGACGAGGCGCTGCGCCGTTATGTGGGACTGCATCACGACGTGGGATTCCAGTTTCTGCATACCGCGGTTGCGGATTACCGCCTGACCGGGAATGAGGAATCCAGGGTGAGGGGCCTCCATGCGGCCAATCTGATGGCAGGGCGTTTTAACCCGGCCGGAAATTTTATCCGCGCATGGAACGGAACTAAGACGGGATGGATGATCGTCGACTGTCTGATGAATATCCCGCTGTTATATTGGGCGGCTAAAGAGGAAGACGACCCCAGATATTCCGACATCGCGGACCGGCATGCCCATACGGCATTGGAATCCCTGCAGCGGAAGGACGGCTCCTGCAATCACATCGCAGTATTTGACCCTGTAAACGGAGAACTTCTGGAACATCCCGGCGGGCAGGGCTATGGGGAAGGTTCTTCCTGGTCCAGAGGCCAGGCATGGGCCGTCTATGGTCTGGCTCTGGCCTACCTGCATACGAAAAAAGAGGAGTATCTGGACGGGGCGAAAAGAGCGGCCCACTATTTTATCTCCAATGCGGCCCTGACCGGTTATGTGTCACTGGTGGATTTCAGGGCGCCCAAAGAGCCTGTTTACTGGGATACCTCAGCTACGGCCTGCGCGGCCTGCGGACTGCTTCAGATCGCGGAGATGGTTCCGGAACTGGAAAAGCCTCTTTACTATGAAAGCGCGGTAAGAATGCTGGCGGCCCTGGATGCAGGACACTGTGACTGGGATCCGTCAAATGATGGAATTTTGTTAAATGGAACGGGAACTTACGGAAAGCTGGAGGATACCCATGTCTCATTGATCTATGGGGATTATTTCTTTGTGGAGGGGATTTTGCGGCTGGCCGGCAAAGGATTTATGATATGGTAAAAGATGAGTATTTTGAACTGTTGAAAACCTGGTGTGACGGCCTTTTAAGGCATCAGCTTGATATGCCGGGGCAGAAACGCTTTGACGGGGCCCTGTTATGTCCGGCCTGTACCGTGATCCACGGCAGATGCCATGACGCCGTATATCCGCTTTTATATATGGCGGACGCCACCGGTGAAATGAAGTATAAGGAAGCGGCGCTCCGTCTGTTCGACTGGGGCGAAAACATGGTCTGTGATGACGGCAGCTTTTATAATGACGCCCAAAGTGAATGGAATGGAATCACTGTGTTCGGGGTGATCAGTATTTGTGATTCCCTGAGAGAGCATGGGCATTTATTGGATGAGGATGCGAAAAAAAGGTTTGAGGAGAGGATGCGCCGGGGGGCGGAATGGATTTACCGGGTTTTGACCCCTGATTATGTGACGAATATTAACTATAATGGTACGGCTGCCGCGGCCATGGCTCTGACGGGTGATTATTTCAATATTCCTGAATATTTAAAACGGGCAAGGGAACTGGCAAAGCTGTGTATGGATCATATTACGGAGGACGGGCTTTTATATGGGGAAGGAATGCCCAGGGAAGAGATAACGAAAAGGGGCTGCCGTCCTGTGGATATCGGATATAATGTGGAAGAAACAGCCCCGTCCCTGCTGATCTGTGCCAGGGTCTTGAAGGATGCCGAACTGCTTGAAAAGGTGAGGAAGCTGCTGGAATGCCAGCTTGAATTCATGCTGCCTGACGGGGCGTGGGACAACAGCTTTGGAAGCAGGAACTTCAAATGGACTTATTGGGGCAGCAGGACCTCGGACGGCTGCCAGACGGCTTATGGAACCTGGGGCGGGGAAGAGCCTGTTTTTCAGGAAGCGGCTCTTAGAAATTTGAACCTGTACCGGGCCTGTACCCATGACGGGCTGTTATACGGGGGACCGGATTATTGGAGCCATGGGGAAGAGCCTTGTATCCATCATACCTTCTGCCATGCGAAAGCGTTGGCGGCGGTGCTGGATTGCGGAGGGATGGATAGGATCAGGGTGAAACTGCCGATTGAAAGTGGGAATAGGGTCAGATATTTTCCGACAATCGATACCTACAAAATATCATTTGGCGGTTTTTTATCCACATTAACAGGCTATGATTTCGAATACATGAAAGGGGGCCATGCCTCCGGCGGCTGTGTGACCTTGTTATGGCATGAAAAAACCGGGCCTGTTCTGGTATCTTCCATGACGGCCTACAGCCTGAAAGAAGCCCATAATATGCAGCTGAGCGTTAAAAAATCGGAGCACCGGCCCCTTACCATGCGGGTGGAGACGGAGATGGATGAAAAGGTATATTCCCAATTTTTTGACTATGGATCAGAGATACAGGTGAAGCAGGCAGAGGATGAGGTTTATGCTGAGGTAAAGGCGGAGCTGGTGGATATCGGCCGCAAATCCCTGAAATCCCCGGTTTACTGCCGGATGATTTATACATGGAACAAAGATGGCTTCCAGGCAGAAGGATGGATCGAAGGAGATCAGGAGAGAAGAGCGTCTTTGATCATTCCGGTCATCGGCCGTCATGGAGACGGGTACGGGATGGACGGAAACCGGGTAACGATAAAAAGAAATGGCGGTACAGTGGAGATAGAATCAGAACATGGGTTAAAACAGCCGGCACCGGTATTTTTTCTGGCCGGTGGATTTGAAGCCTGGGAACTTGTGGCAGCTCCGGACCGGCAGGGGCATTTCCGGGTAATGATTAAAGTGTTATAGCATAGGCATTTTTAGAAGGAAGAAGGAGAGGTATATGAAACATCTGACGATCAGAAACAGGAATGATGCGGCGGCGGTTCTGCTTGAGATGATACGTCCGTTAAAGGCGTTTTACAGTCCGGGGCACGCATGGCTGCATGTGGGAAATACCGGCGTTCATTATGGAGAAAAATCTTCCCGAATGGAAGGGTTTGCCAGAATTCTCTGGGGCCTGGGGCCTCTGTGGGCAGGGCTGGATGGGCTCAATGAAGACATCAGGGCAGAAGCGGAGGAATGGCGCGCCTGGTATCTGGAGGGAATCATTCACGGAACGGATCCGCAAAGTGACGAATACTGGGGAAATGTGATGGATTATGATCAGAAGATGGTGGAAATGGCTGCGTTAGTCACAGCGGTCAGCCTGTCTCCGGATCAGTTGTGGGAACCGTTAACAAGCGGTCAGAAGGAAAATCTCTATCATTTTCTGGATCAGATCAACAGGCGGGAGGTACATCCCAACAACTGGCGGTATTTCAGGATACTGGTAAACATGGCATTCCGCCTTCTTGGCCTGCCATGGTCTGAAGAATGTATGGAGAAGGACCGGAAAGTGATCGAAGACTGTTATACAGGCGGCGGATGGTATTATGATGGAAATGCAGGTCAGGTGGATTACTATATTCCGTTTGCCATGCATTTTTACGGTCTGATTTATGCTGGGATGATGGAACAAAATGAGCCGGAATACTGCGGAATCTTAAAAAGCAGGTCGGCGGAATTTTCCAGGGATTTTGTGTATTGGTTTTCTAATGACGGGAATGAAATCCCCTATGGGCGCAGCCTGACTTACCGGTTCGCACATTCCGCATTCTTTGGTGCATCGGCATTTGCGCAGGTGGAGGGAATCGATTATGGAGTGATGAAACATCTGGTGCTGTCCAACCTGGAAACCTGGCTGAAACGGCCTATTTTTGACAATTCCGGTGTTTTAACCATCGGTTATGGCTATCCCAACCTGTTCATGAGCGAACGTTATAATGGGCCGGGATCCCCTTATTGGGGGTTAAAGGCATTCATTATGCTGGCTCTCCCGGACAGCCATCCATTTTGGGCGGCAGAGGAGAAGGAGTATGAGTTTGACCGTCAGAAGCTTCTTTCCCAGCCTCATATGCTGGTTTGCCATGAGGATCAGGGCCATGTCCTGGCGTATACGGCGGGACAGCACTGCAGAAACCATGGCCATTGCCCTGAAAAGTATGAAAAATTCGTTTATTCCAACCAGTTCGGTTTCAGCGTATCGAGGGAACCGGGGCTCAGGGAAGGTGCCTTTGACTGCACTCTGGCGGTTTCTCTGGCGGATGATGATAATTACCGCATGAGATATGGGGTAAATGCATTTGAAGTAAATGAAAGGGCGGTAAAGGCGGAGTATGATCTGATGAAGGGCGTTAAGGCTGTCAGCCTGATTATTCCCTGGGGGGCCTGGCATGTGAGGGTTCACAAAATACAGACTTCCTGGGAGATCGATCTGGTGGATGGCGGGTTCTCAATTGAGGCGGATCCGAATTTCCGGGTGGAACCGGGAGAAAAAACGGGAAAATATACCCAGGATCAGATTAAGCAAACGGAAAATGGCATTTTTGCGGTTCTCCCATGGGGAATCAGCGGGGCGGTCAGTTTAGACGGAGGTCACGGGGAAGTGATCGACTGTGCTCCGAACACCAATTTACTTTATAATCTCACCATACTGCCGGTTATCAGACACAGGCTGGAACCGGGAGAACATGTAATTGTTACCTGCGTATTCGGGGACCGGTCTGAACGGGCGGAAGAGAATATGAGGAAGATGCCGGAAGTGGTGATCGAAGGGGATATGGTGATTGTGAAGGATGGGGAAAAGAGGGTGGAGGAGAAGGTTTGTATTATTAAAGGGTGCTGAAATGCTTTAAATAAGGGATTGGATGAAGAGAAAAGAATTTCCTTTCCTATGATAAGATACTTACGTATAGTTGAAAAGAAGTCAGAGGATAATCTGATGGTTTCCTTCGGAAATAAACGAAGGAGGAAATGTAATATGAAGACACTTAAAGTGTTGACGTTGGTACTGGTGATATTTGCAGTGTTATGGAAAGCTTTCCATAACACTGCAGCAGCACAAAAAACAATCAGTGTATCCATGACAAGCGTTGAGGTATCATCAATCGTCATGTGACTGTGAGGGAATGTCGAAAGACGTCCTATTGATTTTCCTAAATGCATTATATATTATCTTGTCGCAAGACTCTTCAATATCCTTCTCGATACCTTTCTTGCCGATCATTGCCGTTACAGAAATCGAGCGGCATAAGTTTTCGCATCCTGTATGATCTTTTGAACCTTTTCCGGAGAAGTTTGAAGCGTTTGATCCACAATTGTCAACGTAGGAATTATCCCTTTTCTCAACGGTGTTCTCCACTGAGGATTGGCACCTAGTTCATGCACACCTGTACTGAACCGACCAGGATCTCCAAGACAAAGGTGTCCAAAATTCCTTGAATAAGTGTCAAACATTGGCGGATATGCTTCGTCATGCCAGTGCAGTTTTCCGTCTGTGTGTCCACATTGCAGAAGAGGAATGCAGGCGGAAAGTCCATCATACCAGCCCTCACCAGCAATGAGCAATTCTGGATGATCCTGGCGAAGTTTATGGACAAGTTGCTTTACACCATTGTAAACATTATGGTTTGGGTCGTTTTTCCAAATTGCAGCAATATCAAGAAAGACTCCGTCGAATCCATATACATCACAGAGTGTCAGAATTTGCTGGGTCAATCTGTTCTGCCATTTAGGAGCGCCTGGATTCAGGCTGCGGTTAGAGCTATGATCATAATGTCTGGAGGCATCCCAGTCCACACTGGAGCGGTTTATGTTACCAGATGCGGTTCTCAGTTCAGAAGGTTCTCCCCAATGACTAAATCCATCGTGATGTATACCACTTACGTTGATTCCAAACATGAGCATTACATGTACTCCCAGTTCTTTTGCTTCTTTGCACAATCGTCGAAACCCTTCCTCGCCACCCATGCGTACATCTGGACCATACGCACCATATTTCCAGTAGTATCGCCCTTCCCACCCCGGCAAATAGACCAGGATTCGTTTTGGTTCGATATAGGTACACAACTGTTTTATGTTATTCAAAATAGCAGCATAATCGTTAAAGATATATCCAGTCCAGTGCTGGCCGTGGATTGCAGCAATGAGAGATATCTCTCGAGCCCACGAAGGCACATCTGTACGCTGCTCCCAGGGCACCAAATTATAAGCCTGTTGGATATGTACCATAAAGGGGCGATATATTTCTCTCAAACTTTTTCTTAGTCCGATTTCCCATCTGGGAACCTGAATATGATTGGTCATTTCAGTGGCCAATTCTTCATATATTAATTCAGCAATAAAGGATGTATCGTCTGCTTTTTGAAATACAAATGTTTTTTCTCTAACACAAATATCCAAGGATTGAAAATACAGGAAACAACCATCCGGCTGATTAAACACCACCAATGGAGTTCCAGCGTCTCTCCATCCTTCTGGATACTTGAAACACAAACCCTCCTCGGTGATGGGGCGCTTTCGGGCATCAATCAAATTGATAATATCTCCTACGGGAAATTCGGATACGATCAGTTTAACCGAACGGATTTCCTCTTCAGCATGATCTATAAATCCCTGAAATGTAATACCGGTGGTATCATCCTTAGTATCTACCCGGATCTCGGCATATCCCGGAGCGGTAAGCTGACCGCCTGCAGTAAGCAACCCATTACATTGTAAAAGGGTATTGTTTTTTTTGACGGTGACACCGCTCTTTAAAGGATCCAATGAATAGACATTTGTGAAGGTATAAATCATGGCAGATATATGAATACTGCCGACAATCAGACTCGCATTAGAAAAAGTGAAACTAAGTTCCTGCATTTTAATCCTCCTCACTTAATGAAATTATACACTTAGACTGTCAATGGAGGGTGGCGCAGTACAATCCGATCCTGTTCAAAGTCCATTCGGGTTATATATACCTGACGATTTTCTCCGGCCATGTTGTAATCGGTATGGGCATGATAGATGCAATACAACATTCCTTCCGAATCAGAGACAACACTGTTATGGCCAGGACCTGAAATCTGTTTGTCTGCACACAGAATAGGATTATTTTCGTATTTTATAAAGGGGCCTGTGGGACTACGGCTGACAGCTGCTCCTATTCCATAGTATAGTGAGCCAAAATAGTTTGCCGAATACATCAGATGGTAATACCCATTATGCTTTACCACGAAAGGGCCCTCATTCCAAAATTGTTTTTTTTCAGGCTCTTTTCTTTCCCATGCCTGCTCCGGCTTGAGAATACAATAGCCCTCTCCCTTGACCGTAATGAAATCGTCTCCCAGTTCTACAACCCAAATGTCAGCCTCCTTGGCTCCGTTTACAATATGATTTGCACCGGCTCTGGAATAATACAAATAGTTTCTTTCTCCGTCCTTTAAGATATGTGCATCCAGGACTCCGTATCCGGGGTCAAACATTGGACGCTGATCGTAAACATCCAGAAAGGGCCCTTCCGGTGTGTCAGAAACGGCTACACCTATTCGCAATTGCTCCTGCGAATATATTTTCCACTGCGCAGTGTAGTACATATAGAATTTGCCTTTGAACTCATATACTTCCGGAGCCCAAAAGCAGGAGTCTCCAAAGCTTTTATCCGTTGCACGATAACATATCCTGGGACCCGACCAATCCGAAAGATTATCCGATTTCCAGCAATAAAATCCATGGAACCTGCTGGTTGCATACAGATAATATATCCCTTCATGTCTCAGTACATAAGGGTCTCCAATATTCGTAATAGGCACTGGATTCTTTATATTTCTTATTTTCATATCCGGCAGGCCTCTCCTTAGTATGCGGCTTCCCGCATTGGTAAAGGATCAGCAGTAAAAGCCATTCGGTTTGCCATAGTCTCCAGCATCGTTATCTTTATATTGACATATGAGGCATCGTTGTAAAGATTTAACCGTTCCTGAGGATCCAGATTTAGGTCATAGAGTTCTCCCTGATTAGAGGAATGATAATAATTAAGCTTGTATCGTCCATCGAAAATCATGGTTGCAAAGATTTTAACGGAACCATGACGCATAGCATTGTAGTACTCACAGTATACCGTCTCCCGAAAACAATCCTCTGCATCCTGTTCCGTAAGCAGCTTGCAAAAGCTCTTTCCCTGCATTGCGGCATAAGGAGGCAACTGTGCAATGTCCAACAACGTAGGTGCAATATCAACCAATTCAATCATGGCTTCACGGACTACACCCTTCAGAAAATGTCCTGGCCAGCTGATGATGAGTGGTACTTTGACCATGGGATCATAGAAATATCCGCCTTTGAGGTATATTCCATGATCTCCCAGCATTTCGCCGTGATCGGATGTAAAAATAATCACGGTATCCTCATATTGATTGGTGTCTTTTAGCGTTTGCACAACTCTTCCGACTTCTTTGTCCAGCTGTTCGATCATTGCATAATAGGCTGCTTTGATTAAAAGATGGTCTTTCTTACACATAGCATCGTATGCAAAATTACCCTTGGTAGAATAGGCTCCTTCATGATCAATCTGCTGGGGGGTAGGCTTGTGATCCAATTCTCCCGGTTGATAATTAGGCAAATCCTCCGTAGTAAGACGGGCAATATACTTTTCCAACAGTGCCTTGGGTGGATCAAAATCGTGATGCGGATCAAAAAAGTTCAACGAAAACATCCATGGATTTTCAGGGTAAAGGCTATGAGACTGAATGAACTCGATCGCCATTTCTGCACACCAGTGGCTGTGGGAATTAACGGTATCTGGTCCAATATAGACATAGGGAGAACCGCAATATGGAACACGGTTATATTCTTGTCCCCGGGCGGCAAGCCATATGTTATATTCATTATTAGCCCAATTGCTCTTTGCACCCCGGAAGTCCGGATGATGAGACCAATGGAATACACTGTATCCATCGTCTGTCCTGGGCTCACCGGATACACACACACTGGTATGACAAGGCGCAATGTGTAGCTTTCCGGACAATCCAACGGTATATCCGGCATCTGCAAACAATTTCGTCACCAGCTTTTCCTGTCGAGGCATCCGTTGGCCATTTTGACGGACGCCACATGTTCTGGGATAACGGCCTGTGAGGAATGATGCCCGAGAGGGTGCGCACACCGGACTCTGGCAGTAGGTATTACGCATCAGAACACCTTCGGATGCCAGCAGGTCAATATTTGGTGTATCCAGCCGGTCATTACCATAACAACTTAGGGCATCGAAGCGTTGCTGGTCTGTGCATATGTATAGAACATTCGGCCTGCGCATTGGGGATCCACTCCTTCCTTCACATCATACTCCAACAAAAAGTCGTCCAAAGATCGTCTCATCCGGTTCAGTACCGGTGAGCTGTCCGGATCAAAGACTAAATTAGTTATTTCATAGGGATCTTGCTCCAGATCGTACAGTTCCTCTATTTGACAAATGTTGCGGACATATTTATACCTGCGGTCTGACCAGGCATAAGCACGGTGGGGAATGTGGTGACCATAGGTTTCAGCGAATAGATACTCCCGCCAAGGTGTATTCCGGTTGGTAAACAACTCCAGAATATTCTTTCCGTCCACCTGTTCACGAAACTGGGTCCCTGCAGCTGCCAGCAGCGTTGGAGCCAGGTCAACATTGCTGATCAATTGGGTTCCCTGAGAACCCGGCGGGATCACACTATCCAAACGCATAGCAAAAGGTATGCGCAGTACTTCCTCTGCCATATAGGCATCCTTGTCAAAATGACCACCGTGGCTCCCAATGGCATCGCCGTGGTCAGTGGTCCATATCACCATGGTATCTTCCATCATCCC
Organism: Clostridium sp. MCC353; assembly: GCF_018785315.1. Classification (GTDB taxonomy): domain Bacteria; phylum Bacillota; class Clostridia; order Lachnospirales; family Lachnospiraceae; genus CHH4-2. The sequence goes on from NZ_WQPN01000054.1 coordinate 48,983, forward strand.
CAGCTCCTCCAGGGTATCCAATATCTGGCCTCCTGCTTCGTCGGTCATGGTAATCTGTGCATAGCATCGCGAAAGCGTCTCAGCATATCGGGACCAGGGGGCCGGATTGTCCTGAAGGATTCGATAGTCCTGGCTAATACCCTTAGCGGCTTCGAATCGATAGATATCCGGTTTCATCTTCAAATCATCTCGAAAGCTGGGATACTCTGGAATCTGCTCAGGAGGATACATATCCGCATATTCCCGGGTAGGGAAATAGGGTTGGTGAGGACCCCAGAATTCCACCTGCAGACAGAAAGGACGGTCACTGTCCTTCAACTCCCGCAGCTTACTGCAGGCTTCGTGGGCAAGGAAGAAGGCCTCATGAGTCTGCTTGGGGGTGACCAGAATTCCAGAGGCACTTTCATTCATGGTTTTGCGATCCAATACCTTTTCCTGGCCCTCCACAATGTCATCGATCCATCCGGGGGTACACCAGTTGTGCTCAATCAGCGCCCGGGGGAAAGGCAGTTGTTGTTCGTGTAGATACTCTTGATACCGGGGGAGCAGATAGGGACTGCCGTAATCCTCACAAAAGACACCCTCTGCTCCGAAGTCCGCAGGAGTTCCCTTGCCGGTGTGCCATTTTCCGTAATAGAAAAGGTCATACCCGGCATCCGTCAGTGCCTCCAGATAAGTCTGATGGAGGTATTGCTGTGCGTTGTTCTTATACTGCTTGTGATGGCAGGTATGAAGTCCGGTAATCATAGTACGCCGGGAAGGAGCGCACAGAGGAGTGGAACAGTAGACTTTATCAAAAGAAGCGCCCTGCTGTGCCAAACGGTCGAAATTAGGCCGGCGGATATAAGAGGCATCATGACCATAATAGGCTTGATGGTCATTGACCAGTAACACAATGTTTTTTTTCATAGACAACCCTTCTTCATTTTATGGAGCTGTCAATCTGCCCTTCTATGATATAGCGCTGCAAAAATAGATACAGCAATATTACCGGTAAGATTCCTACCACACACAAGGCACAGGCCTTGGGTACATTGGGAATACCGTTGGACAGACTGAAAGCATTTTTGATTTGTAGTATAATAGTGTGCTTGGATTTATCCTGTAATAGATACATAGGCATCAGATACTGATTCCAACAGCCGTTGGCGACTACAATGATACGTGTTACCGTAATCGCCTTGAGTTGGGGCATAATGATGTAGAAAAAGGTCTGCAGTACACTGGCACCATCTATGGTAGCTGCTTCATCCAACGCCCTGGGAATGGATGAAAGAAAGTTCACATAGAAAAACATAGTGGCGGACATACCGGTAGCCGCCAACAGCAACCCCAGTCCCCAAAGGGTATTGACCATTTTCGCTTTGACCATCAGTGAATAGGTACCCACCAGCAGCGTTACCCGGGGGATCATCATAATGGTCATGCTGCCGTAGCGCAGATATTTAGCAAATCTTCCTTTGCTTCTGGCAATGCCGTAGGCCGCAAGAGCACCAAAAACGATCTCTACTGAACAGGTGATGACTACCAAAATAATGGAATTAGCAAAGCCTTGCCAGATGGTACCCTCCCGGAAGATGGCAATATAATTGCCAATGTTAATAATCCGAGGAAATTGGAGCTTGGAGCCAATGTCCTGAACAGTACGCAGGGACATAGTCACCAGCACATAGATGGGCAGCAGATAAATCAGCACCAAGGCAATGGCCCCCACATAGGTCCAGATAGAGGGTTTCTTGTTCAGCCGCATCAGTACTCTACCTCCTTCTTTCTCAGATACGCATTCACAGGGAAGGCAATTATCATAATCACAAGAAAACTGACAATGCCCAGTGCCGAAGAATAACCTGCCTTTTCATCGTTAAAATACAGCGTGGAAATGTAGTACGACAGGGACATGGATTCCCGGTTGGGGCCGCCGCCGGACATGGATGCAATCACATCGAACATCTTGAATCCGTTGATTAGATTGGTCACAACAGCTGTGGTAATGGAGGGGATCAGCAGGGGAAGGGTGATCTTTTTGAACATCTTCCATTTTCCCGCACCATCGATCTTTGCAGCCTCCTGATACATGGCCGGAATATTTTGCAGTCCGGCAAGATAAATCACCATGCATAGTCCTAGATACTGCCAGGAATTGACCAGTGTAATCATCAATACGGCACGCCAGCCGGTTTTCATCCAGTAAACAGGATCCAGCCCGAACATGCCCAGGATCTCGTTGAACACACCACCTTCGTACTGAATGAAATAGTAAACAATCTGGCCCATGAGAAAGGCAGAGATCATAATGGGTACATACACAATGGCTCTGACTGCATTGCGGCCACGGAATTTCTTATTTAGAAACAAGGCAATGGCTAAGCCGCCCATATTTTGCAGCAGGGTGGAACCAAAGCCGTAAATCATGGTGTTAAAGAGTGATCTCCAGAATACCTTATCGGTAAACAGCTTTTCAAAATTGTCCAGACCCACAAATTTCATATTTTGGGAGTAGCCATTCCATTTGTAAAGGCCCAACCGCAGGGCGTTGACAAATGGAATACAGACGAAGCAGAAGATCAAAAGCAGCCCAGGGACTGCTATTAGAATGTATTTTCGCTGTTGTGACTTCATGGTACACGTCCTTTCATGGGTAGCTTCAAAGGCGGGACAGCAACTTGCTGTCCTACCCGTTCTGCATTCGTGGATCACTCCGGCAGTTCCGGAGATCCGCTGTTACTTAAAGCTTATTCTGCGTGTGCTGCCTCATACAGATCCTGATAGTTTTCCAGCAGCATCTGTTTGACTGCCTGAATTCCCTGTTCAGAGTAATCGGTGGCCAGCATTTCCATACCGGATTTAAACACATTCCACATACCTGAAGGCATATACTCTCTATCCCAGAAATTATCGTAGAGGATGTTGTCTCCGGCACATTTTTCCTTCATAATGGTGAAGTACTCCAGAATCCTGCTGTCATCGGTTTCCATAGTAGGCTTCATGCAGTTGACAGTACCAGAAGCTACTGCAAGCTCGTTGGCGTTCTCAGGTCTGGTCAGGTATTTCATGAATGCCTTGGCAGCTTCCGGATTTTTGGACTCCTTCCACAGACCAAATGCATCACCCTCACCGATAGCCACAAATTTCTTGCCGCCTTCCTTGGAGGCAGGAATCGGGATGATGGCATAATCCCCATCAGGATTCAAGGTCAGGCAGCCCTGCAGCAGGGCGCCGCCCTGTGCGATCATAAATGCAGCCTTATCGGAGGAGAAACGCTCACTGGTATCGGTGTTATTGATGGTAGCAAAGTCCTCAAACATATAGCCCTTGCTAATCCAGCCGGCCAGCTCCTCAAGCCAGGGAACAAAGGACTCGAAGTCGTAGCTGCCGTCAAGCATAGCTGCAGAGTCTTCTGCCAGCTCACCTTCATAGCTGACCCAAGTACCTGCTGAATTGGCCATGGTGGCAGGCACAGGAGCGGAGGCAATGGGAGTAAAGCCTGCGGCCTTGATCTGAGCACAGATATCGTCAAAATCATCCCAGGTCTCGATGGAGTAGATATCCACATTTGCCTGATCGCATACACCTTTGTTTACCAACATGCAGGTGTACAACTCAGACGGCATGCAGACATAGATTTTGCCATCATCGTCCGTGATCGTACCCAGTGCAGATTCGTCATAATCTGCAACCCAGCTCTCGCCGGATAAATCAGTCAGATATTCCTTGTAACGCAGGATAGACCAGCCGTGTGTCTCAAACACATCGGGCAGCAAATTAGATGCCATTCTTGTCTTCATGGTGTTTTCATAGTCATCGCCGTAGGAGGTTACTTCCACATTACAACCGCTTTCTTCTTTAAAGCGGTTTACAATGGCATTAAAAATATCCAGAGAACCGCCGGAATAACGGACTGCAATTTCGATGGTAGTACCCTCGTAGGGCTTTGCGTTAGAGCTTTCCTTGGGTTCCGATTCTGCTGCACTGGTTTCGGCCGGCGCATTCGTTTGTTCAGCAGCCGCTTCACCTGTGTCAGTGGTAATTTGGCAGGCTGCCATAGACATTATCAGGCACAATCCTGCTATTACCGCAATGATTTTCTTTTTCATCATATGTCCTCCTTGTTTTTAATAATTATTTTCAGATACCTGAAGGGTATCCGTTTTTTTCTTCCGTTTCCGGTGTTGTTGTTGTATAATAAAAATAATATCAGAGGCGCTGTTTCTTTCGAAAATATTCGGAATTTTCTTAAAAAAGAAAATAAATCCGTGTTTAGCTCAGCAAATCAGGAACAAATCAAATAAGAAAACGATTGTTATTTTAAATGACATCCGGTTCTCCGAGATCTGGAATTCTCCTTGGCTGCCAGAATCGGAGTATAGATCTTAGGATGTGTCCTCTGTAGTTGCCACAGTTAATCTATAGTGTAATTGCACAATAAAAACTGTATTTAAAATTTTATATTGTGCATTTTTGCTTTTGTTTATTTGGATTATAGCATTACGAGATGTATACGTCCATACACATTCCTGATGAGTTTATAGACAAAACTGCTTTCTATAGGAGACGAGAGTATTATGATTGAGATTTCGGGATATTGGCGAACTGTTCTTAAAAAAATGGGTACTCAGGATGATTCCGAACCGCTAGTCATTAACTGTTGCGGATATCAAAAATTTATGACCAAGAACCTATTTGTAAATAGAAAATCGGGGCGATTGGATTATCAACTGATTTATATTTCTCAGGGCAGCGGTTTCTTTCTTCTAAATGGTGAATGGAAACAGCTATCGGAAGGCGAACTCATTCTTTTCCGCCCCCACGAACAGCAGGTATATTCGTATTATTATGAGGATAATCCGGCTGTATACTGGATCCACTTTACTGGAAACAATGTGGATTCTCTATTAGAAACCTTTCAAATCCATTCCGGGTATATCGGTAATCACTCATCCATCATCAAGTTATTGAGCAAAATCATCACAGAGCTTCAACTCAAGAAGTCTGGCTACAAAATGGTAATCGATTCCTACTTTCAAATTCTGCTTGCTACCATATACCGTTGTAAAAATGATATTCTTTCTAATGATAGAAATTCCAAATTGATGGATTCTCTAATTATACAACTCAATGAGCGTTATCAGCAAACCTGGACTGTGAAGGAAATGGCCCAGTTCTGCAATTTAAGCGAAGGATATTTCGCCCATTATTTTAAAGAATCAACAGAATATTCACCAATGCAGTACTTGACAAACCTGAGGATTTCCAGAGCCAAATACTATTTGGTGGAGACAGATATGCCTTTGTCCACCATTGCACCGCTAGTCGGATATAAGGATCCGCTCTACTTTAGCCGTGTGTTCAAAAAAACAACTGGTCTTGCTCCTAGAGATTATCAGAAGAACTACGGCAGCGTGAAGCATTCCGGAAGTGGACCACCAGCGAGATTGGGATCGTTCTGACAAGGAACGGATCCACCTAGTCTGAGGCGGTCAGCAGCCCTTTTTGTGGTTTGCTTTTGGACATCGGTTTTTCTTAGGTTCATATCCATTAGGATGCATGCGTAAGCCCAGTTTACAGCGTGGAACTCCAACCGGAGTTTGTGTCGGGCTGGGATAACAGGCGTTTATAGTTACAGTCAGCAATACCGTTTTCCTTACACATGCAGATTCGTTTTTACCGAAGAAGCTTCTTGAGGAATCGGAAGCGTCTATATAACAGTATAAGAAAAGATATGCCCTTTGCTCCTCGGAGGGGGATGGACACATTGCCATGGATAATCTTGCAGAGCTTACGGTTAATGCTTTTGAAGCAGGTTTCATTACGTATGAGAAGCTCGAATATCTGTTAAGCATGTGCGGTCTGAAGCCTGATGATCTTGGAGTCTGGAAAGTATCTGGAAATGCCTTTCCTTCGGATGAGGAACTGGACAGCATCATGGAGGAAGGAATATGATAGATAAAATGATCATCATGCTTAAGTATAAGCTGGAGGACAGGGGGAAACAGCTGATCCGTATCGATAAATGGTATCCGTCATCGAAGACCTGCAGCCGGTGCGGACAGGTCAGGATGATGCCGTTAACCATGCGCCGGTATGAGTGCAGCTGCGGGATGTGCGTGGATAGGGACTTAAATGCGGCGATCAATATCAGGAACAAGGGATATGAGATATATCTAAAGGCAGTATAGCTGCAGCAGTCAACTGTAGGGCTGGGATGGTCCGAACAGTATAATCTACGCCTGTGGAGCTGGAATAGACCTGCTAACAGAGAGGCAATCGGCGCTGAGACAGGAAGCTCGTGACTTTAGTCGTGAGAGCAAGTTCACAAGGAGGGAAAATATTATGAATAAAAACGCAATCACGAATCCTCTGACGTTAAATGAGATAGGAATGGAAGCGCTATCCAAGGCACTTTCTCCTGTAGATGTTGCTCGTTTCCTTCGGCTGTATGATAAGGGAAGCGGAGATTATACCAAAGAGCGCGAACAGGAGTTAGATGGACTTACTATGAGCGATATTCATGCTTCTATGTAAAGCAATGCGAGAATAAGCGCAAAGGAAGGATGATTTCTCATGGCTTTCAGCCATGGGGATTTTTTTACATAAAAACATAGAAAACCACGAAAGGAGGAACTATATGAACATAAAACTCGTTTTACCATCTGCTGACTATAAAGAAAAGGTTTTAAGCTATAAGGCGGATTTCATCAAAAATGGTGACAGCATGGACGGAGCGGCAGGACTGGAAACAGCACAGACATTTGAAGATTGGTATACCGCGTGGAAGAATAATTTATCAGAAGCGACTGTGTGTGGGGGTTTAGTTCCGGCAACGACTTTTTTAGCAGTTGATGATAATGATAATTTAGTTGGAATGATTGATATAAGGCATAGGTTAAACGATTATCTGCTGAATTTTGGCGGACACATTGGTTATAGTGTTATTAAATCGCAAAGACAAAAGGGAATTGCTACAAAGATGTTGTCACTCGCATTGGATGAGTGCAGAAAACTTGGTCTGCAAAAGGTTCTGATTACTTGTGACAAAGAAAATATAGCTTCTGCTAAAACCATAATTAATAACGGCGGAATTTTAGAAAATGAGGTTCCTGAGAATAACCGTATCACACAACGTTTCTGGATTAATCTGTAATTCACCCCTAAATTAAAATAAATCCGCACGTCCCCGGCTCCACTGCCATATAATAAAAAGAGAATCTACGGAATGAAGTGATAATTTGATTCGAGTGTTTATCGATCAGGGACATAACCCGGAACGGGTTAACGCAGGCGCCGAGGGCTTTGGCCTGAGGGAACAGGACATCACATACATGGTGGGCTATTATCTGTCCAACATTTTAATGGCCGACGGCCGTTTCCAGGTGAGGACTTCCAGGACTAACCCGGAGCAGATTTTAGGCTATGACAACCGGTCCAGCTTAGATGCAAGAGTGACTGCGGCAAACAACTGGCCTGCCGACTATTTTATCAGCATCCATGTGAATGCCAATGTGAATCCGGCTGTGAACGGCAGCGAAGTTTATGTTTATGAACTGGGCTCCCAGTCCTATTATCTGGGCCAGGATATACTGGCAGAGATTGTCAGGCGGGTGGGAACCATGTATAATGGAGTGAGAGCCAATCCATCCCTGTACGTGCTGCGGAACACCAATATGCCGTCTGTACTGGTGGAACTGGCCTATATCACCAATTATGAGGATGCGGTGAAGCTGAGTGAAGACCAGTACCAGTTCGCATATGGAATTTATGTGGGACTGCTGAACTATCTGGCCCTGCCTCAGGTATTGTTCTAAAAATGAAGGTTATGGGTAACGGTTACGGAAAGGATAAAAGCAGGGGATGAAAAAACGATTTGTTAAAAAGAAAATGCTGTATTCACTTTTAATTCCATACCTCCTTGCCGGGATTTTCGTCACCGCATTTTTTGGATATAAATATAACGCTTCTGTAAAAGAAATAAAGAACAGTTATTTTGAGGAAAATGAAGCGGTTCTTGGAAAACTCAACAGGGAGCTGGATTATCTGATCAGTGATATCGAGAATCTGATCGTCGAAGTGGAACTGGATAACCAGCTCTTAAAACCGCTGGCCATATCAGAAGGGAAACGGAGCGGCAGTGAAAATTACTCAATCGCAATGGCCCTGATTCGGCTAAGGAATATTAAGAAATATAACCATTTGATAGAAGATCTCCTGCTGTACTACAGAAAAGGCAATTTCTTTTTAAATACTTTGAGCATCCGGGATGAACAGGGGATTTACAAGGATTACAGCAGCAACCAGACCGTCGGCTTTGAACAGTGGAAAGGGGCGCTGACCCCGGTTTACCCTCAGGGCCGGCTGGTTACTGCGGGCGAATCCATTTTCTACATCGTTACTGTGCCGTTTAACGAGCAGATTGAGAGCTGCAATGTGATCGTAAAGATTGATTCCGACGGGTTCTCTGAACTGATGAATGACTATAATCTGGTCAATGAAAATGCAGTCTACCTGTTTGACAGCCATATGACCCAGGTGGCCTCTAATATCATTGGAAAAGCGCTCCCTTTGTCGGAAGACGATGTGAAAGCGGCGTTTCAGAATGCCGTATCCGGCAGCAGATTGGAACTTAACAGGACAACCTATCATATCTCAGGCGCCCAAAGCGATAAAACAGGTTTAAACTATCTGCTTTTGACAAAAGCGGAGATTCTGGATACTCAGATCCGCTATATTACGCTGCTCTATACGGGCGGTGGAATTTTGATTGCCCTTCTGCTGTTTTTAGGCATTTACGGGGTAGCGGTTAATTACAGGCATATCCAGTCGATTATAGAACGGCTGATGAAGAACAATGAAAAAGAATGTGAAAAAAACTACTCGGAATTTGATTATATCAACAATGCCTTAAATGCCCTGGAGGAAAAAATGCAGGGACAGGAGAGAGAGGTGCTTGACAACTGTATCAGGAAGGCAATTTACGGGCTGCTGGATGAAGAGGACAGCGGCTGTGTGCATTTGTTTAAACATCAGGAGCAGCTTTGTTATGGGCAGAGCATGATTGCAGTGTTTGAAAACTGTTCTGAACATGAAAGGGAAGCCAAGGAAGTTAATCTGGATCTGTTTATCATCGATAATGTTTTCAGGGATATTTTTGAGCAGAACGTGCAGAGCTGGGGAGTAGCGGTCTACCGATGGGAAATCCTGGTCCTGAACTGGTGCAATGAAGGCGGTATCGAGGCAGAATATGTGCAGAACGGCCTGAGAAGCGCCAGAAAGTTTCTGGAAGAGAGGCTGGAACTGCCCTATACGGTGGGAGTTTCCGAGCCTGTCTGCGGCATTAAGGAATTTCCCCGTGGATACAGAGAGGCAGTGGAAGCTGTGGAAGAAAAGCAGGTTTTAGGGGAAAAGCAGGTGATCTGTTATGGGAAGATCAAAGATGGCGGCCATCATTTTGAGTATACCGGCGAGATGGAAAAACGGTTTAAAAACTATATCCGCTTAGGGGATTACGAAAAGGCCAGGGAACAGATTGAAAACATCTATAATGAAGCATTTCGCCAGAATCCCATATCGCCTGAAGGGGGCAAGCTTCTGCTGTTAAATCTGATAAAAACCGTCAATGAGATATCCAAAGAACGTAATGACCCAAGGCAGGTTGACGCGGCTGCCGTATTGAAGAAAAAATACACGGCTCATTCCATGAAAAATGAGATTCTGGAAGTGGTGGAATACCTGTGCGCCCAAAGTATGGAGACTGTGGACAGCGCGGAAACACGGATAGACCAGATCCGGCAGTATGTGGCTGCCCATTATGAAAATGTTGATTTGAACGTATCCATGATTGCGGAAGCATTTCATTTAAACCCATCCTATCTTTCCAGATTCTTTAAAGAGGAGACTGGAGAGAATCTTCTTAATTATATCAATCATTTCCGGGTGGAGAAGGTGAAGGAACTTTTGAGGTGCACAGATGAGACAATAACCGTGACGGCCGGTAAGACGGGGTTCTTAAATGCGGCGGCATTGTCCAGAACATTTAAGAAGATGGAGGGGATAACGCCGGGGCAGTATAAGGCGATTCATCAGGCGGAGGGGAAGCTTTGAGCAGATGTGAGAGGCCTGATTGGTCCTATCAATACGTGAATTTAACATGACAAAAGGTAATGTTTTCCGAATGAAATGTTGAGTAATCCTAAGAAAGCGATTTGTATGTTTGTAAAAAAGGGGGAGATTATAAAAGCTGGGATATAGAAAACAAAGTTCAGAGTTGGGAGAAATTTTATGAAACTTATGCAGATGATGAATTTGTGACAACACTGTTGTCACAAATAAGCTGGTCCAATCATCTGGCTATCATTTCAAAGGGAAAAACCCCTGAAGAACGTCATTTTTATATAACTCTTTGTATAAAAGAAAATTATTCGGCACGAGAATTGGCCCGTCAGATAGATAGTGGATATTACGAACGATATATGTTGTCTAAGGAAAAAACGTTACCTGAGCCGATAAAGGGATTGAAAGAAAATCCGTTTCTGGACTCTTATGTGATAGAGTTTCTGGATTTACCATCTAACTTCAAGGAGCCTGATTTAAGAAAGGGCCTGATTAAAAATATGAAAGATTTTATTCTGGAGGTTGGCAGGGATTTTACGTTCATTGATGAAGAATTCAAAGTCCAGGTTGGCGGTGAAGATTACAAGATTGACCTGCTTTTCTTTCATCGGGGATTGCAGTGCCTTGTGGCATTTGAACTGAAAATTGGCAAATTTAAACCGGAGTATATATCGAAAATGGATTTCTATCTGGAAGCTCTTGATCGTCAGAAGAAAAAGGAAAATGAGAATCCAAGTGTTGGGATGATATTATGTGCGTCTAAAGACGATGAAGTTGTTGAGTATGCTATGAGCAGAACATTGTCTCCAATGATGGTTGCAGAGTATCAACTTCAATTGCCGGACAAGAATGTACTGCAGAAGAAATTGCAGGAATTGATCAATATGCCTTTATTAGAGAATGATGAGTAAATATTGGTGTTAAGGAATGTGGCGAGAAGATATTTTTAATGGTCTTTGATATAGTACCAAAGGACATTACCTCGACAGAAGCATAAAGAGGAATTGCACCTTCATGGTTGTAGAAATTATGTTCTATAAAAATAACGTTTGAACGGCTGATTTCAGAGGCAATCGTGCCTTGATTTCTCCAGTACAATTATTTGTCCTTAAATGCGGAAGGATCATGGAGATTTAAGGCATCCTGTGTAGTCTGAAATACATTGACGAGACGCGCTCTTAATGCAACTTCAATTTGAGATAAGCAGCTGAATAGCAGATGGGATAGTTCAGAGTCAAAGTGATAGAGTTTTAAGATGTGGGAAAATTTCGTGCCTGCTATGTACTTTTTCGTAACAGGGTCAATACGATGAAAGCTGTAGCCTTTCAATCGATAATATCCGATTGTTGTTAATGCCCCTTCCGCTTCGTCAAGTGTCATTCCAGAATCTTTGAGCTTTTGTATTAGCTGTGTAACTGATAAAAAATTCTTAGGGTATCGATACATTGGTTCTCTTCGAATATAAAAAGTCCCGCCGGGTTGCGCATTCTTACTGAAGCAAGACTAAGCGTGGCGGGTTCTGTTGTTTATAGTGTACTTACAATGAGCCGTTTTGTCAATTGATTTGAGAAAAATGCCTATATTGGCATAACGTTGGTACATTTCATAATTAGTGTAAAAAAGAAGCTTCCCGGTCTGGGAAAGCTTCTTTTTTAGAATACCTCTGCGCAAGTTATTTTAGTTAATTCTGATCAGCTGGTCTTCAGGAATGAATTGACCTAGAGTGTGGTACAAATACATCTCTCATATACAAGATATCTTTGCTTAACACTGCCTCAATCTGCCGGTTAACCAGTTCTTCCATCGCTTTCACGCGCCATTCCGGGAAACGTTCATCTCCGCGGAAGGTGAATTGAAAACCTTTAAGCCCTACCAGGTCAGAGCGGATTTCGGAAGTCACGGCCTGCCGTCCGTGGTTAATTCCGGTGAAACATTATTGAGTTTAATTCCGTACAGCCCGATTCCTTTGAAAGCCAGTTTGGAGATCACTTCATTGAACTCATTGAGGTAAAAGGACACGTCCTGCCACTGGATATCCTCCTGTTCTTCTTTTACCCAAAAGGTATCATTAATGGAGGCAGCATGGGTAACCCGAATAAAACCCTCGGTCCTGTCGCATCCGCAGTTCTTCATGATCTGCCGGAGGTGGGAATTGTGCTTCGAAGCTTTCCGGTTATCAAGCCACGCTTCGATATAATCAAACCCTATCGGCAGATGTTCATTTGTATGTTTTTCAAGGGAATATGTGTTCCCAAATCCGCTGTCTGTGATGGTAAAACGGGCGGCTTCCCGGTCTTTGTTCATAAGCAGATACATTTTGACACCTCCCTGCTCTGTAATGTTCTAATTATATGTAAATCCGTACACAATGTAAAGATTATCCTTTTCTCTCCGATGCGGTCTCCACATGATGTGCAGCTGCCGTTTTTCTCAAATCCGGGGTTATTATCAGAAAAATTTCATACGCCTAACCACACGGAAATAAAGCTGAGGTAAAAAAATGATAAGAAAGTAAAAAAATGATGGGCCAAAAAGTAAAAATCAGGCAAAAAAGCAAAATATTGGTTCTGGGAAAACCCGGATAAAATGATATATTCAGGGAGTAACGGCGCTGAGACCAGTCGCCCAGCGGTGCTGAGACCAGCCGCCGCGGAAAAATAATGAGAATCGGGAGGTATTTATCAGTGAAGGGAAAGAAACTGGCATGTTTGTGCATGGGGGTTATCATGGCACTGGGTACGGCAGGATGTGGAAAGAAGGCAGAGAATCCGCCGGCGTCCGCCACAGGAGAGACACAGAAAGAAGCGACGGAAAAGAGCGGGGAAAAATCGGGAGGCAAGTTCACTTATTGGGTGGAGATGAATCCCAGTGCGGCCACGGTGGTTCAGAATTATGGAGATATCGAGTATTTTAAGAAGCTTCAGGAAATCACCGGGACCCAGATCGAGTTCATGCATCCGCCGGCAGGGCAGACCACGGAACAGTTTAAGCTGTTGATCGCATCCAGAAAAGATCTTCCGGACGTGGTATCGATTAACTGGCTGACAGAGTATCCAGGAGGGCCTGAGAAAGCGGTAAAAGACGGGGTGATTATTGATCTGAACGATTATATTGATCTGATGCCCAATTACAAGGCATTTTTGGAATCCGATCCGGAGATCAAGAAACAGTCCGTTACCGATGAAGGAACCCTTTACGGTTTTCACGGCATCAATATGGAAACAGTCAGGACATGCGCCTGCGGCCTGATCGCGAGACAGGACTGGCTGGATGATCTGGGGCTGGAAGTGCCGGAAACCATTGATGAGTGGGAAAATGTGTTGAGGCTTTTTAAAGAAGAAAAAGGGGCGACAGCGCCATTTACTGTTCAATTGAAGGATTTCTTCAAATACAACCTGTTTAATGCCGCTTACGGCATAACCAATGAATTCTATCTGGATGATAACGGCCAGGTGCAGTACGGGCCGATCCAGCCGGAATATAAAGAATATTTAACTACAATGAACCGCTGGTATCAGGAAGGGCTGATCGATCCTGATTTCGCATCCATTGATAAGAAAATCATCAGTTCCAATATGCTGAATGATAAATCAGGCGTTGCGTTCGGTTTCGTAGGAAGCGGCATGGGCACATGGCTCAATGCTGCATCCCAGGAAAATTACGCTTTGACCGGCTGCCCGAACCCGGTGCTGAGTAAAGGGGACGAAGGAAAGTTTTCACCCGAATATAAGGGGAAAGTGCTGATTACGGCTGCTGTCACCACCAATGCCAAAGATATTGAGAGCATCATCAAAACATTCGATTATCTTTATACGGAAGAAGGCAGACTTCTTAAAAATTTCGGCATCGAAGGTTTGACCTATAACATGGTGGACGGAAAACCGGTCTACAGTGACCTGATCACCCATAATCCGGACGGCCTTGCCATCTCAGACGCCATGGCTAAATACATCCAGCCCAACTATCCGGGCGCAGGACAGGCCAATCTGCCGGAATACATCGACCAGTATTACGCGGAAGAATCCCAAAAAGAGGCTAATGTCATCTTCAACAAGTTCTCCGAAGCGTCGGCGAAATACTCCATGCCGCCTGTGACGGCTACCGCGGATGAGAGCAAAGAGCTGGGCAACATCATGTCCCAGATATCCACTTACAGGGACGAGAAAGTGGTAGCGTTTATCACCGGCGCGGAATCCCTGGATCATTATGATGACTTTGTGGCAGAGATTAAAAACCTGGGAATTGACCGGGCGATTGAGATTAAAACGGCGAGTTTGGAACGCTACCGGGCGCGCTGATGAACCACAGGCAGGCTGGAACCACCGGCCTGCCTGTAATAAAAAGCAGCGCAGAAATGAGGAGAACAATGGGTAAAAAAATCAGGATAAAGATTCAGAGGGAGTGGAACCGGAATAAATACCTCTATTTTCTTTCCGTGCCCTTTTTATTATATTATCTGATCTTCCACTATGGCCCTATGAGCGGCCTGTTGATGGCATTTCAGGATTACAGCATTGTGGATGGAATATGGAACAGCCCATTTATCGGGCTGGAGAATTTCGTCCGTTTTTTCCAAAGCCAGTATTTTTGGAGACTATTGAGAAATACATTTTTTTTGAGCATTCAGAATATCGCCTGGGGATTTCCCGCGCCGCTGATTCTGGCGTTGTTATTAAATGAAATCCGCAATGAAAGGTTTAAAAGGACGGTGCAGACTGTCACTTATCTGCCCCATTTCATCTCACTGGTGGTTGTATGCGGTATGATGACCCAGTTTTTAGCAAGAGACGGTTTCATCACCAATCTGCTGGTAAAAATCGGCCTGATTGAGCCTGCCAATCTGCTTGGGATGAAGGAGTATTTCAGAACCATCTACATTACCAGCGGAATCTGGCAGGAAATCGGATGGGGAACCATCATCTATCTGGCGGCGCTTACCGGCGTGGATGAACAGCTTTATGAAGCGGCCAAAATCGATGGGGCCAACCGTTTCCGGTGTCTGATTAATATCACACTGCCTTCCATCGCACCCACAATCATCATGCTGCTGATCCTTCAGGTGGGGAAGGTGATGAGCGTTGGATTCGAAAAGATCATCTTATTATACAATCCCCAGACGTATGAGGTGGCGGACGTATTGTCCAGCTACATTTACCGGTATGGTTTGGGCGGCAGCTTTGATTATGGATATACCACGGCAATCGGGTTGTTTTCTTCTGTGATCAACTTCATTTTAGTGATATCGGCAAATAAAATCAGCAGAAAAATTACGGAAACAAGCTTATGGTAAAGGAGTGGGGACATGAAATATAGAGGTTCTTTAGGTGAACGGATTTTTGATGGACTGAATGTGGCAGGGCTCACCCTTCTTATGGTTGTTACCCTGTATCCGGTGATCTATGTGGTGCTGGCGTCTTTCAGCGATTCCAATAAACTGCTGGCCTATACGGGGCTGCTCATCAAACCCCTGGGATTCAACCTGGCGGCTTACAAGGCAGTTCTTAAAAATCCTAATATTTTATCAGGATATATGGTAACATTGTTTGTAGTAGTTATCGGCACATTTTTAAATGTTCTGGTTACGGCGGTATCCGCTTTTGTACTGACCAGAAAGAGATTCCCGCTGAGAAATGTTTTTGTGCTGTTTTCCGTATTCACCATGTATTTCAGCGGCGGCATGATACCCAGATATTTGTTTGTAAATGATACTCTGGGGCTGGGGAACAATGTGTGGGCGCTGATTCTGCCCGGACTGATTTCCACCTATAATCTGATCATTATGAAAAGCAATTTTGAATCCATACCGGACAGTCTGGAGGAATCGGCCAGAATCGATGGGGCCAATGATATTGTGATCCTGTTTAAGATCATTCTGCCGCTTTCGAAGGCCATCCTGGCGGTTATGGTCTTAATGTACGGAGTGAGCCATTGGAACGCCTGGTTTGACGCCATGCTGTTTATCAGAACCAGGAGCCTGTATCCCCTACAAATCATATTGAGGGAAATTCTGATCGCCAATTCTACGGACAGCATGATGTCCGGCGGCGGCACAGGCGGCGATATTCAGGCTATCGGAGAGAGCATAAAATATGCTACAATTGTAGTGGCCACAGTGCCGATTCTATGTGTTTATCCCTTTGTACAGAAGTATTTTACTAAAGGAGTTATGCTGGGAGCAGTGAAAGGATAGGAAAAATGGAGAAGAAACCAAATGTAGTGATTATTATGGCGGATCAGCTTAGATATGATGTGATGGAAATGGGAATCACGCCCAATATACGGAAGCTGGCCGAAGAGGGAGTGGAGTTTACAAACTGTTACTGCGCGTGTCCGCTCTGCGTGCCGGAAAGAGGGGCATTTTTTACGGGAACTTATCCCAATCACAATGGAAGCCTGATCAATCCATGGGCGGAAGCGGACCGGGGGTACGGTTCGGTGAAAGAGGGAATTGATAATCTGTATACACTGATGGAAGAGGAGTGGGACAGCATCCATTCAGGAAAACAGCACCTCTATACAGAAGGGGTGAAACTGGAAAACAGGGAGGACAGTAAAACTTACTTTGCGGCTACGGATGATATCTATTTCAGGCATCTGGAAACGGAAGGAAAGAGAAAACCGGGCGGCCCCGGGTTCCGCACCCTGGTTCCTGAGATGACGGAAGGGAAATATACCAGGGCGGTCAGCTATTCCACCCCGGCCACCGGATGTTATGAAGATGGATATGAGCATTTTTATGACGGATTTTATACGGAGCAGGGTTTGAAGGCGCTGAAACAGAGGAACCGTGAGAAGCCGCTGCTTCTGAACATGATGTATCTGGCCCCCCATCCGCCCTTTGACATCCCTGAACCATGGTATTCCCGGTTTGAGGAAGTAAGCCTTCCTGAAAATGTGGGCGAATGGTACAGCAGGCAGTCGCCGCTTCAGATGTACAACCTGACCGGCGTGGTGGGCAGCAGGTACAGCAGGAAGGAATGGGAGCAGCCGTGGAAGGTCTATCTGGGCCTTGTTAGCTTATTAGATGACTGTGTGGGAAAGATTCTGGACGAATTGAAGGAGCAGGGAATCTATGACGATTCGCTGATCATTTTCACCTCGGATCACGGGGAGATGCTGGGTTCCCATAAGCTGTTCCAGAAGATGTGCATGTATGAGGAATCGGCGAAAACGCCTTTGTACATAAAGTTCCCCAAGGGATTTAAGTCTGGGAAAAAGGTATTTGATGAGCTGGTCAGCGGAATCGATGTATTCCCCACCCTTTGTGAATATCTGGGCCTGAAACCGGGACATGAGGTGGACGGACAGTCGCTTTTGGGGCTGATAGAAGGAAGGGAAGAGGAGCTGCCCAGAAAAGAGGCATTTATCCAGTTCGACGGTAATGGGGCCAGATCGAATTTCCAGAGATGTGTGGTGAAGGACGGGTATAAGCTGATTGTGGATTTATTCAAGGATGAAATATTCCTGGAACTGTATCATGTTCAAGAAGACCGGCAGGAGAAGGTGAATCTTGCGTTTGATGAGGAGTACGACGGGATTACAAATGAGCTTCTGGGCCATTTGCGGGAACATATGAGAAAGACCGGGGACGGGATTGAGATCGGGGCGATTTCTCTGAAAGAGTTCAGGGATAATTATAACAGAGGGTTTAGAAAATAGAAATTTAAAAAGCATAGATCAAGAACTGGCGGCGTTTTTTAGAAAACGCCGTCATTTTTATCAATAAGAGTTTTTAATTAACCTTGTTTTTATGCCTGAAATTGTTTATTTTAAGTAAAAATCATAAAAATACGTAAGACAAGGGAGTGGATTGGATGGTATTGAGTATGGAAATGATTCCCGCTTTTGAAAAGTACCTCTATGAGCAGGAGCGCAGCCAGGCGACGATTAAGAAGTACATCAGAGATTTGAAGAAACTGTTTACTTATCTGGCGGAAGACCTGGAGATCAGCAAGGAGAAAATGATCCGGTTTAAGCAGGAGCTGACGGGCTGTTATAAACCTGCCAGTGTAAACTCTATTTTGGCGGCGGTCAATCATTTCCTGGAGTTCGCCGGGCTGGGAGAATATAAGGTAAAACAGGTACGGGTTCAGAAAACGCTGTTCTGCCAGCAGGAACGGGAACTGTCAAAAGAGGAATATTTCCGCCTCGTCAATGCGGCTAAACAAAAGAAAAACCAGCGGATCAGCGTCTTGATGCAGGCAATCTGCAGCACCGGAATCCGGGTGAGCGAGCACCGTTTTATCACAGCGGAGGCGCTGAAGGAAGGATATTTCAGGATCTATAATAAAGGAAAGTCCAGAATCGTCTTTCTCCCTCCGGAACTAATCCATGTTTTGAAACAGTACTGTCTGGAAAATGGGATCGAACACGGGCCGGTGTTCATCACAAAAAGCGGGCGTCCCCTGGACCGGAGTAATATCTGGTCGATGATGAAGGCGCTCTGCGGGGAGGCGGGGGTGGATCAGAAAAAGGTGTATCCCCACAATCTCCGGCATCTGTTCGCATTTACCTTTTACGGAGTGGAAAAGGATCTGCTTAGGCTGGCGGATATATTGGGGCATACCAGTGTGGATACCACCAGAATTTATACGGTTTCAAGCGGATGGGAACATAAAAGGATCCTGTCGAAATTAGGACTGGTACAACAGAACGAGGGGCAAATCGGT
The DNA here is from genome assembly GCF_018785315.1 of Clostridium sp. MCC353. Lineage (GTDB taxonomy): Bacteria > Bacillota > Clostridia > Lachnospirales > Lachnospiraceae > CHH4-2. Next base: position 67,756 of record NZ_WQPN01000054.1, read on the forward strand.
GAAGGAGGGCCGGAAACGCCACAACTATTTTCCGGGCAAAGCTGGGGAAAATGACTGGGGAATGAACTGGGAAAAGAATGAGGTAAATGACAGGGAAAAGGATGAGGGAAAGAGCTGGAGCAGGTCTGTGGAGGACTGAACGGAATGCGCAGAAGATTTTGCTGTAATCGAATGACCGGGCAGACAGGCGGATTGCCACGCCTGCTCTTATGGTATCCGAAAGTATAGAAATAGGAAGGAAAGGAACCGGAAACTCTTTAATGGGGCCCGTTTTTTTGTAGTGGGGAGTTAAGTGTGCAGGGGGGGATTTTGTGGGGATGATTTTGCGGGGATGGAAATATGACATAATCGGAATTATGTGATCATATTATAGTTTTTTTGATTTCCACATGATAAAATACAATAGAATTAAGTATTTTTTTACCTGTTTTTTATGTTGCGTTATATAATAGTGTAGTAAAATTACGATAAGACTTGAATTTTTTGCCGAAAGATTGCATAATAGGTTAGAGCATCAAGAGCTATTCAGAGAAACAGACTGAACCAATCATTATTTGTCCTAAACAGTGTGCGAAAAACAGATTCATTTTGACGCCTGGGCCTGCAATTTTATGGAAATCGTATTTTTAAATATTTGCTAAAACCGTTTTATGTTTGTATTGTAAAAAAATCGCTTTGAGACTTACTACATAATTCCGATTATGTGGTAATTTTTATATCATAATTATCGTATAATTACGATTTTGGCCGAAAGTGAAGAGAGCTGGAAGGATTGGGCGGAAAGGGAGAAAACATGGAACCGGTGATCGATGTGCATACCCATATCCTGCCGGGCATTGACGATGGGGCAGGGAATATGGAAGAAACAAGAGAACTGCTGAAACTGGCTTACATACAGGGAATACGCGTTTTAATAGCCACGCCCCATTATCACAGAGGAAAATATTACGTGGATCCGGATGGAATCCGTGAACTGGCCGGCAGGGTGCAGAGCGAAGCCGATAAGATGTTTCCCGACATGCATATATATGCAGGCCAGGAGCTGATTTACTATAATGGGGTGTTCGATGCAGTATCTGCGGGAAAGGCCGTGCCGTTGGCGGATTCTGACTGCTTTTTAATAGAATTTGTGCCGGACATTTCTTATGAAACTATTTATCAGGCAGTAAGGCAGATGGTTTTAATGCGTTACCGTCCGGTGCTGGCTCATGTGGAGAGATACCCGTGTCTGAAGGCCCCTGGACGGATTGAAGAACTTCGTAAATCCGGTGCATATATGCAGATGAATTTTGACAGCCTGAGGGGAGGGTTCCGGCAGAGGAGAGAAATATCCTGGTGCAGGAGAATGGTCCTGGAAGGTAATATCCGGTTTTTTGGAACAGACATGCACCGGACCGATTTCCGGCCGCCGGATATTGAGAAGTCTGTGAAATGGATCTATGACAAATGCGGGAAAGAACAGGCAAAACGGTTGACGGTCGTTAATCCGATGGAAATTCTGCTTTAAAATGTCCGGTAGGCAGTGGGAGGACGGAAACAGACTGCATTTGACGGCCCGCAAAGCCTGAAAAAACGACAGATAACATAGTAAAGGAACCGAATTATTTATGGAAAAGAGATTTAACGAGGATCAGGACGAAATTGAAATTGACTTACGGGAGCTGCTGTTTGAATTAAAGCGGAGATGGTGGGTTCTTTTGATGGCGCTGATTTTGGGCGGTGGACTGGCGGGGGCTTACAGCTATTTTGTGCTGACACCCCAGTATACCTCCAGCGCCAGTTTATATGTGCTGTCCAAGGAAACCACCCTGACTTCTCTGGCGGATCTTCAGATCGGAAGCCAGCTGACCCAGGATTATAAAGTGATGGTAAACAGCCGCCCGGTTTTGCAGAATGTGGTGGTAAAGATGAATCTGGATATGGATTACAAAGAACTTCGCAGAAAAATATCAATCGACAATCCAAACAATACACGGATTCTCATCATTTCTGTTAAAGATTCTGATCCGTATCTGGCAAAAGAGATTGTGGACAGCATTGCTGTGGAAGCTTCCGATTATATTGGGGAGATCATGGAAATGGTGCCGCCCAAAATGATCGAGGACGGCGTTGTGGCGACGGAAAAAACCAGTCCCAACGTGAAGAAGAATGCAGCCGCAGGCGGTCTGGCAGCTCTGTTTTTCGTCTGCGCGGCAATTACCTTGAGCGTGATATTGAACGATACCATTAAGACGGAAGAGGATATCAAAAAATATCTGGAACTGCCGGTTCTGGCAGTCATCCCGTCCAAGGAATCGGTGGGTGACGATGACCGGAGCCAATCACAGAAAAAACGGAAGACATCAAGAAGAAAGGCGGGCAAAGCCAATGGAAAATAAAATCAGTCTCTCCCAATATGAGGTAACTGACTATAACTTTGTGGAAGCGATCAAAACGCTGCGGACCAACATCCAGTTTTCAGGAAGCAGTATCCGGCTGATCATGTTCACCAGTTCCGTTTCCAATGAAGGAAAGAGCGAAATTTCTTTCCAATTGGCCGCGTCCCTTGCACAGCTTGGAAAACATGTGCTGCTGATAGATGCGGACATCCGAAAATCGGTTCTGGTATCCAGATACCAGCCGGACCGGGAAGTAAATGGCCTGTCCCAGTATTTGAGCAGCCAGATAACCAGAGAAGAGGCTGTCTACCAGTCCAATGTAAACGGTCTGGAGATCATGTTTGCCGGGCCCTATTCGCCAAACCCGGCAGAGCTTTTGGAGGAAGAACAATTTGGGAACCTGCTGGATTGGGCTAGGGACGCCTATGACTACGTGGTGATTGATACGCCGCCTATGGGAAATCTGATTGACGGCGCCATTGTGGCAAGGCACTGCGACGGTGTGGTGATGGTGATTGAAAGCGGAGCTATTAGTTTCCGCCTTCTGCAGAAGGTTAAGGCCCAGCTGGAAAAGAGCGGCTGCCGGATTTTGGGAACGGTTCTGAATAAGATTACGGTGAATCACTGCGGTTATTACCGCTATTATGGGAAATACGGCAGATACGGCAAGTATGGAAAAGAGTATGAGAAGGCAGGAAAAAGGCAGTAAGAAAGTCATTTCAGACCCGTCGGCATGGTGTACGGCCTGCAATACAAAGGAGGAAACGGAGGGGTGAATCATGCTTGTGAAAAACAGGTCTTTTTACATATTGTTTGATATTTGCGAGATCATCATTTCCTTTGTACTGGCGGTTCTTTTGAGGTACAGAGTGGTGCAGGGAAGGATGATATCCGATGCATGGTATGGCTGTATTTTGATGATATTTGTTTATATGGTCATCGTTCTGGTCTGCCAGGCGCCAAAACCATTGATGAAACGGAGTGGCTGGGACGAACTTCAGATTGTGCTGTCCGCAAATCTGTACATGGCGCTTCTGCTGTCCCTTATTTTGTATTTAAACCGGGCTGGGAACCTGTTTCCACGCTCCGTATATATCACCTTTTTTGTATTGAATACTGTTTTGATGTATGTTGGCCGGTTTTATTTAAAGAGGTTTCTGCGGGCTTATTATAAGAAATCCGGAAACCGGAAAAAACTGCTGATCTGTGCCAATCAGGAAAATCTGATCGCGGCGATTGATACGTTTGTCCATTCGTCCCTGATTGAATATGAAGTGACTGCAGTTGTGGAAGTGGGTAAAAAGGGTAATGGAAAAGAGATCAGGATACATCAGATTGAACAGGGGCCCCGAGGCGAACGGATTGTACTGAGCAGGGAAAAGCTGAGGGAGTTTTTGAAACATCAGGTAATTGATGAAGCGCTTCTGTGCATGCCTTTCAGCACACGGGGAGAGATAAATGATTTTATCGTCCGGCTGGAGACTATGGGAATCGAAACGCATGTGGCGGTGGATACTTATGACCATCAGGAAAAGGCAATCGAGCGGCTGGGGGCTTACCGGGTTCTGACTTACAGCCCCAGGATCTTTGAACCTACGGAATTATTTATAAAACGGGCCATGGATGTGGTGGGAGGGGCAATAGGATCTCTGATTACCATCCTGTTAAGCATAGTGATCGTACCTGCAATCCACCTGGAATCCCCTGGCCCGGCTATATTTAAACAGGTGCGGATCGGCCGGAATGGCCGCCGTTTCCAGATCTATAAATTCCGGACCATGTATGAGGATGCGGAAGAGCGGAAAAAAGAGCTGATGAAGCAGAACGAGATGAAGGGCCTGATGTTTAAGATAAAGGACGACCCCAGAATCACCAAAGTGGGAAAATTTCTCAGAAAGACCAGTCTGGACGAATTCCCCCAGTTTTTCAATGTTCTCAAAGGTGAAATGAGCCTGGTAGGTACGAGGCCGCCTACGGAAGATGAATTTTTGCAGTATGAAGAGCGTCATAAACGGCGCCTGAGCCTAAAACCCGGAATTACCGGCTTGTGGCAGGTAAGCGGCAGAAGCAGTATTTACGATTTCGAAGAAGTGGTGAGCCTGGATCTGGAATATATCGACAAGTGGTCGGTGTGGCTGGATATCCGTTTGCTGATACAGACGGTGTATGTGGTGCTGTTTCGGAGAGGGGCTTCCTGAGGGGGGAAGGTGAGTTGGGAAAACGATGGAGGAAAATGAAGGAAAAGGGTGTTTTGGCAGGTGGAACAGAGGATGGGGATGGTTCTTTTAATAGGTGGAACAGAGGATGGGGATGGTTTTTTTAATGGGTGGAACAGAGAATGGGGATGGCTTTTTTAGTGGGTGGAACAGAGAAGAAGAATAGTTCTTTTAGTAGTGGAAAAAAGAATGGGGACGGCTTTTTTAGCAGGTGGAAAAATGAATGAAAATGGTTCGCTTTATAGACGGCCGCTTGGCATGGTGAAATGAAGAAGAGATATAAGAAGAGTTACTTGTATACAGCAGGTGCGGTTTTCGTTGTTCTGTGCTTTATGGGCTGGTTCGTGAAATTTAGTTACGGTTCCTATCAAGCCAGCAGGGCGGCCAGAGAGAAGCTGGCTGCCCATGAGCAAGTTGAACGCGCAGATAAAGGCACAGAAATAAGCGCAGACATGAGCATAGATAAAAGCACAGATATGAGCATAGATAAAAGCACAGACAAAAGCGCAGATAAAAGCGCAGACAAAAGCGCAGATAAAAATGCAGACAAAAGCGCAGATAAAAGCGCGGACAAAAGCGCAGATAAAAGCGCAGATAAAAGCACAGATAAAAGTGCAGATAAAAGCAGAGATAAAAGTATAGATAAAAGTACAGACAAAAGCACAGACATAAACAGTATAACTCAGGACAGTGATGTGCTCCCGGAAGGCCGCGATAATGGAAACGGGAAAATACATTATCAGGGAAAGACCTACCGCAGAAACACGGCCATGCGCGCCATCCTTTGCATCGGTGTGGACACAAAAGGGGAGATGGAATCCCACACGGCATCCGGTCAGGGCGGCCAGGCAGACGGAGTATTTTTAGTGGCCCAGGATGCGGCCAGGGACCGGGTAAAGATTTTAATGATACCCAGGGATACCATGACTGAGATCACCTTATTCGACCTTTCGGGAAATGAACTCGGAAAAGACGTTCAGCATTTGACCCTGGCTTATGCCTATGGGGACGGAAGGGAAAAGAGCTGCGAACTGATGGCAGAAGCGGTATCCAATCTGCTTGGCGGATTGAAAATTGATGGATATGCGGCTGTGAACATGAGCGCAATTCCGGTTTTAAATGATGCCGCAGGGGGAGTGACGGTGACCATACAGGATGATGGGCTGGAAAAACGGGATCCTGAACTCCAGAAGGGAAAAACAGTCACTCTTCAAGGAGGGCAGGCAGAACTGTTCATCCGCTACCGTGACATTACCCAATCTCAGACCGCAATCAGCCGTATGAGCCGCCAGAAACAGTATATGCAGGGATATCTGGAAGCAGTTAAAAAATCAGCGTCCAAAAATGACCAGCTGATTCCAGATTTGATGAACCAACTACAAATCTATATGGTAACTAATATGCCGAAAGACCAGTATCTGGATATGGCTCTATCCGTGCTGAACAGCCAGGATAGTCTGGAAGACGGGGATTTTCTTACCGTGCCTGGGGAAGCGGTGGAAACAGACTTATATGATGAGTATCATGTGGATCTGGATGGATTGATACAGTTGGTGCTGGAATTGTTTTATGTGGAGATGTATTAGGAGTTTGTTAGAGACGTATTAGAAGTATACTGGACACGTACTAGAGATATCTTCTATGTGTGTTATGAGATTATTAGAGATGTACAAGGGTGTAGTTGGGAGTAAATCAGAAAACGTATTAAAGATGCAATCGGAGGGGAATAGAAGGCGTTAGATTTGTATTATAGGTTTGATCGAAACATATTTAAAAGCAAAGTTATATCTGAATATCGTAAATTTGCGATATCGTAAAGGTAAATAATCAGCAGATTAGATTAAAATGGCTGGTTATTGAGAGTAAATAAATGAAAGGATAGGTGATATGACATGAAAAAGAGATGGTTAGGTATATTTTTAACAGCAGCCCTTGCGGTGTCCCAGCCTGCAGCCGCATTTGCGGCTCCAAGCCCTAATACGGATGTTAATTTTGATGATGGAGACAGTGATGGTTACTATGAGGATTACAATGATAACTCCACTGCAAACAACCAGACTGCTGGAACCAATACGGTAAATAATGCGGCCAACAATTTGACCAACATTGCAGGAGCAGGCGCAGCTGATACAACGTCTGGAGGAGGCACATCTGCATTAGGAACAGCGGTCATTGGAGAGACCCAGATAGGATTTGCAACCGGTGAGGCGGCAACCGCAGGACTTCCGGCCCAGACAGTAGAAGCGATTAACGCAATCAATGCAGGAACGGCTCTGACGGAAGCCGTTAAGGATGTGGATTTGAACGGATACTCCGCCCTGACTGCGGTACAGGCAATCGTAGCAAAGGATGTGAACTCGAACCAGCCCAAGACCGGTGATGTGGCAATTTCATTATACGTGCCCAACCTGATCCAGAACCTGGATAATGTACAGGTATTGTTCTACGACAATGCGACCGGATTGTGGCGGCTGATTAATCCGACAGTGGTGGATGCGGCTAATAAGAAGATTACGGTGAATATCAGCGGGTCGGGGTCGTTTAGTGTGGTTTATAAGAGGTAGGTTTGTGTGTGGCTGGAATGATAAAAAGGAACTGGAGACAGGAATTAAGTTATTTTATGAAAATCATATGGTTTATAGAAGCGGTATGAGTACAAATTTCTGTTTTTATAGGTGAGGCGAGGAACAACTATGGATGAAAAATATACAATTGCTGTAGCTGGGACAGGTTATGTAGGATTATCAATTGCTATACTATTGTCTCAGTATCATAAGGTTTATGCTGTGGACATCATTCCTGAAAAGGTGGAAATGATTAATCAACGTAAATCGTTGTTTCAGGATGATTATATCGAAAAGTATTTTGCTGAAAAAAAATTGAACCTGACTGCAACTCTTGAAGCAAAGGAAGCATATAGTATGGCTGATTATGTTATAATCGCAACTCCTACGAATTATGATTCTACAACACAGTATTTTGATACATCGATAGTAGAGACGGTGATTAAACAGGTTATGGAATATAATTCAAATGCAATTATGGTAATTAGATCAACTATCCCTGTTGGTTTTACGACAAGTATTAGAAAAAGGACGGGGAGTGAGAATATTATTTTCAGTCCTGAATTTTTACGTGAATCGCAAGCTCTGTATGATAATTTGTTCCCTTCAAGAATAATCGTTGGTACTGATATGGATGACGAACGTTTAGTAGAAGCTGCCCGTGTGTTTTCGCAGCTTCTGCAGGAAGGGGCTATCAAGAAAGAGGTTGATACCCTGCTTATGGGGTTTACTGAGGCAGAAGCTGTAAAGCTGTTCGCCAATACATATTTGGCACTTCGTATTTCCTACTTTAATGAACTGGATACCTATGCAGAGATAAAGGGGTTAAACACGCAACAGATCATCAGTGGTGTTTGTCTTGATCCTCGGATTGGTAACCATTATAACAATCCATCCTTTGGGTACGGCGGATACTGTCTGCCTAAAGATACCAAACAATTATTGGCCAACTACTGGGATGTTCCTGAGAACTTGATTAAAGCAATAGTTGAGAGTAATAGTACCCGCAAGGATTTCATTGCTGATCGTGTGCTGGAACTGGCTGGTTATTATAATACTAGTGAAGAAAATTCACTAGTTATTGGTGTTTACCGTCTTACAATGAAAAGCAATTCGGATAACTTTCGACAAAGTAGTATTCAAGGTGTTATGAGGCGTGTAAAAGAAAGAGGGGCAGTGGTAGTCATTTATGAACCAACGCTCCAAGACGGTAGCACTTTCTGCGGAAATAAGGTTGTAAATAATTTGGAAAAGTTTAAGAAACAATCTCAGGCTATCATTGCAAACCGTTATGACAAATGTTTGGATGATGTGAAGGAAAAAGTTTATACGCGTGATATATTCCAAAGGGATTAAGGATATTAGGCACAGTTTATTGTATTCAATCGATTTACCAATTATCCAGAGGAAAATAATAAGGGAGATAATCAATAATATACAAGTTTTAAATATATATCGACTTGTTGAATTGACTTTTTGGATCAATTGATAATTCACAGATATGCGCTGAGTAACATTTGATTATGTAAAAGGGCAAAGGAGTTCTTATTATGAAAAAAATATTGATGGTGTGTGAAGCATTTGGCGGTGGTGTTTTTACATATGTTTCTCAGCTTTGTAATGATATAGTGGATTTATTTGATGTATATTTGGTGTATTCAGTAAGACCTCAGACACCAAAGAATTATAAAATATTTTTGGATGATAGAATTAACCTTATTGAAATTGAAAAATTTGGCAATATAAAAAGTATCAGCAGTGACATTAAGGTTATTGGGGAATTACGAAAAATTGAAAAGGAAGTAAAACCTGATATTATCCATTTGCATTCGTCTATTGCGGGAGGAATAGGAAGAATAGCTTTCAAAGGGAAATACAATACTGTAATATATACCCCCCATGGTTATGCACATATCTTAATGGGGCGAAGCAAACGAACGCTGATTTATGAAATTATAGAGAGAATATTAGGGCAAACGAACTCAATGACTTTGACATGTTGCGAGAGTGAGGATGAAGTTGCTAAGACTTTTTGTGAGAAAACGGCATATATTGAAACTGGTGTAAACTTGAAGGAGCTATCCACTGCATTAGATAAGATTAAACCAGTAAAAAATACAAAGTTTACTGTATTTACATTGGGTAGGATATGTAACCAAAAGCAACCTGCTTTATTTAATCAAATTGCAGAGTTAGTTCCTGAAGCTAAATTTGTTTGGATCGGTAACGGAGCGCAAGAACACCTTCTTACTGCACCTAATATTGAGATTACAGGATGGAAGGAAAGAAAAGAAGCTTTAGCAATTGCTAAAGGCGCTGATGTTTATGTACTGTGTTCTTTTGGTGAAGCAATAGCAATGAGTCTTATTGAAAATATGTTTATAAAAAAATTATGCTTGGTAAGTAACACGATGGGTAACAAGAGTGTAATCCAAAATGGTATAAACGGGTATTTATGTGAACAAGCTGAGGATTATGCTCAACGAATTAAAGCTGCTATGCGGAATCCTCCTTCTGAATTGATAGAAAATGCCTATTCAGATGTAAAAACAATTTATAATACTGATATAATGAAAAAGAAATATGTCAAATTTTACAATGATGTAATTGATGGCAAATATCGATAAGGACTAGTGTGAAAAATTAATCCTGATGGCTTATTTTTTACACCTAAATTTGTACCGGAGCCACAAATTTGAATCGCAGCTGAGAATCTGAAATTCGCAGCGCGAGCCTACGCAACGCAAAATTTGCACATCAAAACGCTCCGGCATGGGGGATTAAAATGCATCTATATTTAATTCATCGACCAAGACCATTTCCGTAATGCATTTTATTGTAATTGGTAGAGGGAATGTGTCAAAATATTATGGCAGACCTTGAATAATACAGATATTCTGTTGGCTTGAAAGAAATGGAATTAAATGAGTTAAAGTTGCTTAATCATGAATATTGTAAAAAGAAGTCATTCCATAGTGTTATTTACTTCAGAATAAAGAAAAAGTAAAATTTATGCAAGGGTTTTCATATTTTTAATCACTAAAAATCTAACCTGAAAATATATGATGGAAAAATAGGGGCAGGCCAAATAAGCTACTATAGACATATTATAGTCATATTTTGTGAAAGCGTTTTAATTGGAAATCCTTGCATGATTAGAATAGACACATAGAAAGAGTTACGAAAATGAAAGAGAATAAAAAAAAGAAAATTTGCTTTATTTCATCATCAGGTGGGCATTTAGAGCAAATTAAACAATTAAAAGCAGTTGCTCAGAAGTTTGATCATTACTATGTATTACCACGAAATATAAGTACTTCTTCATTTAAGGAGAAAAAGTACCTAGTTGGCGACTTTTATAGGAAAAACAGGCTGCAATTCATTTTTCGGTTTAGTTACACTTCTTTACAACAGCTTTGGATTTTTATTAAAGAGCAGCCTGATGTAGTGATAACAACGGGAGCAGGAGTAGTGATACCTACCTGTTTACTTGCTCATTTTATGGGAAAAAAGCTAGTCTATATTGAGAGCTTTGCTCGGATGAAATCATTAAATAAGACTGCTGAATTGCTTTATAAGTATTCGGATTTGTTTATTGTTCAATGGGAAGAATTACTGAAAATTGTACCAGATGCTGTTTATGGAGGGGGGATATATTGATTTTAGTATGTGTAGGCGCGTCGGAATATAAAATGGATCGACTGTTGACAATTATTGATGAACTGTGTGATGAACAGATTCTTGATGGGAAGCAAATTGTTGCTCAAATCGGTAGCACTAGTTATTCTCCAAGAAACTTCAAGAGTTTTAAATTAATAGGAAGAGATGAGTTTCAGACTTATATAGAACAGGCAGATTTAGTTATTACACATGCAGGTACTGGAAGTGTGATCCCACCTTTGAAACTTGGGAAAAAGGTGATTGTGTTTCCGAGATTGAAAAAATATAAAGAACATTTGGATGATCATCAATTAGAACTTAGAGATGTATTTACAAATAGTGGATATACACTAAGTGCGGAAAATAAGGAAGAACTTTTAGAGGCACTTTCATCGGTTCCTAGCTTTATTCCTAAAACTTTTGTTTCAAATAATAAAAAGATCAATGATATGGTGATTGACTTTATTGAAAGGAGTTAGTAGGTGAAAGTCTTAATGATAGGAAATCACCCATCCGTACATGGCGGAATTACGAGTGTAATAGACCAATTATTAACACATGATTGGGAAAAAGATGGAATAAGTATGAGTTTTATTCCTTCGTATAATGGTGGGAATGTGGTAAATAAAATTATGTTTTTCGCATCTGCGTATCATAAAATAAAGAAATATGTAAAAAAGCAAAAACCCGATGTAGTTCATATTCATATGTCTCATCATGGTAGTTATGAACGGGCATATTTAATTTATAAATTGTGCAAAAAAAATAATATTTCGATAGTAGCACATCTGCACGGTTCAGAATTTCAACAATACTTCTATGGTTGTATTAAGAAAAAGAAAGAAAACATTTCTGCATTTTTTGAAGGATGTTCAACGATAATTGTATTGGGTGAAGAATGGAGAAATTTCATTTCTTCAATTGCCGTTAAAGCTAAAATAACTGTTTTAAATAATACAGTATGCATTCCAGAATATACGACTGAACAGCCAGAAGATGTTATAGATTTTCTTTTTTTAGGGGTTTTGTTTAAAAGAAAAGGAGTTGCGGATTTACTTTCGGCGGTAGTCAAGGTTGTAGAATCTGGGGTAATAGGGAACAAACGAGTAAAGTTTAATATAGCGGGTACCGGACCTGAAGAGGTGATACTGAGAGAATACGTTGCTAAAAATAAACTTGATAAGTATGTGAATTTTTTGGGTTGGATAGCTGGTGAAGAAAAAATAAAACAATTGTCCAAAAACCAAGTATTCGTCTTACCATCTTATAATGAAGGGTTACCGGTTTCTATTTTGGAGGCATTAAGTTTCGGTATGCCAGTAATTAGCACGCAAGTAGGAAGTATAAGTGAAGTGGTAATGGAAGCGGAGAATGGTTTTTTGGTTGAACCAGGAGATATTGAAGGTATTGCAAAAGCAATTACCGAGATGATTTTTAACTATACGTTAAGATGTAGAATGGCTAAGCAAGCAAGACGCATTGCAGAAACTAGATTTAACGAGGAATCATATTTTGAGAGATTAGCCCAAATTTATATAGAAAGCAGATAAGGGTGCTATAGAATGGAGAACACTTTAGTATCAGTTATTTTACCTATTTATAATGTTGAAAAGTATCTTGATATATGCATAAAATCAGTTGTAAATCAAACTTATAAAAATATAGAAATAATACTCGTCAATGACGGGTCTAAAGATACGTCTCCATTGATTTGTGATAGTTGGTCTAAAAAGGATGATAGAATTCATCTTATAAATAAAGCTAATGCAGGGCTTGGAATGGCAAGAAACAGTGGATTAGATGTTGCACATGGGAAATATGTAGTATTTGTTGATTCGGATGATTTTATTGAACATAATGCTATTGAAAAACTACTTGGTGGGTTAGGTGCCTCTGATACAGCCTTTTGTGGACATTATAATTATTATGATGATGAGCATATAGAAAAATTACCAATTCGTTATAAAGGTCAGATGTACTCTGGTGAAGATGTTCAGAAAAAGATTCTATTGGAAATGATGGGGGCACTCCCTAATGATCCGGTCGATACTATGTTGCCTGTTTCAGTGTGGCATGGTATTTATTCAATGGATATAATTAACCGAAATAATATTCGATTTCCATCAGAGAGACAATTTATATCAGAAGATATGATTTTTGATATTGATTACCTCTCAAATTCATACGGAGTATCATTTCTTGATGAGTGTTTATATTATTATAGAAAAAACAATGCGGATTCATTAACGTCTGTGTATAACGAAGAAAGATTTACAAAGGAAATTATCCTATATAAAGAGATTTGCAGAAAACTTAGTTTGAGCATGAAAGAGCAAGATTACATCCTGAGAGTGCAGCGTACATTCTTAGGAAGGGTAAGATCCTGCATTGTTAGAGCTGTCAAACAGAGTGATAATCCGAGGAGAGAACTAATTAGAATCTGTGATAATGCAGAGGTAAGAGAAGTTTTGAGGAACTATCCATATAGAAAAAATAAAGTTACATTAAAAGTTTTCAATTTTTGTATGGAGCATAGACTTATTTGGGTATTACAGCTATTGATTCTAATAAGAGAAAATTAGGGACTGTATATGGATAAAACAATAGAAAACGAAAAACAACTATATTTCAAAGATAAAAAACAGTTTTTTATAAGCAGATTAACCAATGAACATAACTACTTACTATGGAAATATGTGTTTTATCTTAGAAGAGAAGAAAGAGCAAAATACAAGTTTGCAAAGTATTATTATAGAAGAAAAAAAAATAATTTAGGTGCTGAGCTTGGGATTCTTATTTATGCTGGAACTTGTGATTCTGGTTTACATATTTGGCATTATGGTTCTGTAATAATAAGCGGATACGCTAGAATAGGACGGAATTGTAGCCTTCATGGACAGAACTGCATTGGAAACAATGGAAAAGATATAGAATCACCAATTATTGGGAATAACGTTGATATTGGAGTAGGCGCTGTGGTTATTGGTAATGTGTATATAGCGGATAATGTAAAAATTGGAGCAGGTGCAGTTGTTACAAAAAGTTGTTATGAGAAAGGTGCAGTACTTATAGGTGTCCCCGCTCAAATTAAGAATAATAAAGATTAAGGCAGAAAAATAACATGAAAAGACAAGTTAATTGTACCTTGAAAATTAAAATAGACGATATAATGCTATTTTTGATGTTTGCTGGCCTAAATCGTGTTTTTTGGAATGAAGCCAGTGTAACGACAAGGGTACGTTTGTACATTTGTGTTATATTGACATCTTATTTGCTGTTAAAGAATTGTTTGAAATATATCAAAGAGCAAGCAAGTTCTTTGCCATTTATATTTACAATACTAATATCAGGTATTATAAATTATGGGATAGATAAGGATCTTTTAGGTACTATTATAGTATGTACCTTTATTTTTGATCTTTTCGGTATTACAAGCAGATATGCTCGGCGGTTTGGTGTAAAAGCATTAATGGATAAAGTTTACTATTTTTCATTAGTTTTCTTACTTGTAAATGATGCCAGTGTACTTTATGCAGGAAGACTCACATCCTCTATAAGCAGTGATCAAGCTGCGGTAATGTATTTTTCTGGCAACAAGTTTGCAGTAGTATTTTTACATATGATTTATACATTCTTGTTCTGTTGTTATCAGGATGAGAAGTTGAATAATAACTGGGAGGCTAGGATTAAGTTTATTTTTCTGGGCGTGTACAATATATTTTTCTGTCTGTATATGAACTGTGGTACGGGCTTGATTGGCTGTATATTAATTATGATTTTGATTTTCTTTAAGAAGAATCTAAAGTATTTTATCTGTAAACCAATTACATTTGTTATTTCACTAATTGCGTTAAACTATTTATTTATAGGAACTAATATGTTATTGGCTAATTCTGTTATACAAAAATTTGTTCTTATGATAGGTAAAGATCTGACACTAACGGGACGAATAGCAATATATCCTCAATTGACATATATAATTCGTGAGAGTATTTTAATAGGTTATGGTGATTCAAGTCAGGTTGTTATGCGGGTAGTAGGATATGGAAATGCGCAAAATGGAATCTTTCATATTTTAATTCAATACGGTGCTATTGGTGCATTAGCTTTTATTTATTTATGTTATCAAACTATATTAAATGCAAAGAGAAAAAATGTGGATTATGCCTATCCAATTTTTGCATACATTATTAGTATGGTGGTGTGCTCTCTTGTAGAAATATGCTTTAGTTACAACTTTTTGTTTGCTATAGCATTGCTTAATGTTATTGGAGTGTATTATACAAAACAAGAAAATGTGTAAGGAGTATAAAGCTATGAAGAATAAAGAAGGCGGTCTAGCGAGTATAATTGTGCCCATATATAAAGTTGAAAAGTATCTTAGAAAATGCATTAATAGTATCCTTTTGCAAACATATAGAAATATAGAGATTATTCTTGTTGATGACGGTTCACCTGACGCATGTGGAGCAATTTGTGATGAATATAGGCAGATAGATTCAAGGATTACTGTTGTTCATAAAGTGAACGGCGGGCTGTCTGATGCGAGAAATGAAGGCTTAAAATATTCACATGGTGAATATATCTTTTTTGTTGATAGTGATGATTGGCTTGATGCAGATTACTGTAATGCGGCAATATATGACCTAGAAAGCAATAATGCTGATGTTGTTGTATTTGGCTATAATAAGGTTAATGAAGAAAACAATTTAGTTGAGGTATGCTGTGCACTTATGCCTCAATATTTATCAAAAGTAGAAGCTCTCCGTGGATTAATAGAAGGTAAAATTGATAATTATGCATGGAATAAAGCCTATCGTAAAAAAGTATTTAATGGAATAAAGTACCCAATTGGTATGCTATGGGAGGATATTGGAACCACTTATCGAGTATTTGAGCAGTGTGAAGCGATATATATAGCGAATAGAGTAACATACAATTATTTGATTCGTAAAGGTGGTATAACTGGAATGCATTCATTTAAAGCTGATATTGATATTTTTATTCAGAGAAAAGATCAGTATAACTTCTTGAAGGATAGATATCCAGATATGGCAATGATGGCATTACCGGTTCTGGTTGATTCGGCGATTCAAGCTTATATTCATATACCTGAAAAACAAGAATATTTGGATATACTTAAAAAAGTCGAGGCATTTTTGTTGAATAATAAGAGAGATATTTGTGTACTGTGTAGAAATAAAACAAAAATAGCAGTTTTCTATACTAATCATAAAATGTTTAGAAGAATAGCAAGACTTGCATTAAATTACCGGAGAAAGCAGTCTGTGATGATTTCGTTTAATCAATTAATGACTAAAAGTATTAGCAAAATTACAAGAGTGGTAAAGCAAGTAAATAGTAAAGGAGATATAAATAAACTTTGGAAAGATAGTAGGAATAAGATATATATAATTGGGACCCCAGATCATGATAATCTTGGAGATCATGCAATTGCGCTGTCAACACAACAATTTTTGGAAGAACATTTTTCTAATTATGAGGTTATTGATGTAACCGAAGAGGAATATTGGAAATATCGTGATAGTTTGATTAAACGTGTTAATACAAAGAAAGATCTTATTGTTTTACAAGGAGGAGGAAATCTGGGTAATCAGTATATGTATATTGAAAATATTCGTAGGGATGTGATTAAACATATTGAAGCTGTTCAATTTTTATTCCCGCAAACGATGTTCTTTACCGAGACGGCCAAGGGGTATAAAGAATTAGAAAAAACAGAAAAGCTATATGGACAAAATGCAAATCTTACCTTGTTTGCACGAGAAAGAAAATCTTTTGAAATGATGAAGAGGTCTTTTCCGAATAATAAAGTATATTTGATACCAGATATTGTTTTACGATATCGTATCCCAGAAATTAAGAACGATAGGAACGGAATACTGCTGTGTTTGAGACATGATAAAGAATCAGCTTTGGGATTAACTCAACGAGCGGATATTAAGAGAAAATGTTTGAAGTATTGTTCTGATATTAGATATACTGATACATGCGTTAGGTCGTGTATTACTAAAACAGAAAGAATAGGAGCAGTTAATCAGAAACTGACGCAATTTGAAAACTCAAAGGTTGTTGTTACAGATAGATTGCATGGGATGGTTTTTGCAGCATTGACAAAAACTCCTTGTATTGTACTTGCAAACTATAATCATAAAATTCATGGGGTTTATGAATGGATATCTAATTTGGATTATATTCAGTATTTGAATAATATTAGTCAATTTGATTCAGCAATTAAAGAATTGATAAACTATTGTAAAAGAAAGGAATATAGCTATTCTCTAATAGATTATGAGTGTATAAAAATTATTGAATGTATGCAAGATGGCTAGGAGGATGTATGGAAGAAATTAAACGTTTTTTTGAATGCCTGTTACCAGTTACTGCATGTAATTTAAAATGTAGCTATTGTTATATTATTCAGCGCGATAATAGAAATATGAAAATTCCTGAATTGAAGTATTCGCCCGAGAGGATAGGTGCAGGTCTTTCTCAAGAAAGACTAGGTGGAATTTGCTATTTAAGTATTTGCGGAGAAGGAGAAACATTAATACCAGAAGAAATAGTGCATATTACATATGAGATATTAAAACAGGGGCATTATGTAAATCTCACTACCAATGGTACGATTACAAAGCGGTTTGATGAATTAATGAAATTACCAATTGAATATAAGGAACGACTTCATTTTGCGTTCTCATTGCATTATCTTGAACTTAAAAGAACGGAAAAATTGAATGAATTTTATTCTAATGTTAGGAAAGTAAAAGAGAATGGGTGTTCTTTTTTAGTGCAACTTAATCTCTGCGATGAATATGAGCCTTATTTAGATGAGATATCAGAGATATGTAAGAAAGAAATCGGAGCACTTCCTCAATTAGCTGCTACTAGAAAAGAAAATAATTTGTCGAACGATATTGAACTAATGACCTCGCACACTGCAGAAGAATATTTAGAAATTGGAAAAAAATTTGATTCTCCACTCTTTGATTTTACAATGAAGAATTTTGGAAAAAAACAGATAGGATATTGTTATGCTGGAGATTGGAGTGGTCAATTAAACTTGGCTACAGGTAAATTTTCACGTTGCTATGCTTCGCGGATAAAACAGGATATTTTTGCGGATATTAGTAAACCGATAGATTTTTGTGCTATAGGTTCTCATTGCCGATCACTTTTTTGTATGAATTCCAGCCACTTCCTGGCTCTTGGTATGATACCTACTCAGTATAAAGATATTACTTATGCGGGATTACGAAATAGAGATGAGGCACATTGGTATTCTGATAAGATGAACCATACTTTAAGAATAAAGTTGCAACATAACAATCCAGAATATGATTTGAAAATGAAATTGAAAACTGAATTATATGCCATTGCCGAAGCCAGTTTGGATATAGCGTATAAAATGAAATGGCTTCTTAGAAAAGGTAACAATGATGCGAAAAGGTAATGCAAAGTCAAATTATATTTATAGCGTAGCCTATCAGATGCTTACAGTATTGACACCACTATTAACGGCGCCATATTTGGCTAGGGTCATAGGTGCTGATGGAGTGGGTATTTACTCATATTTTAACAATATAGCTACATATTTTGCTATGTTTGCCATGCTTGGATTAACAAATTATGGAAATCGTTATATTGCCCGTGTACGTGATAATCAAAGTGAGTTGAATTATATTTTTTCAAGCATCTATTACATGCAAGTCGTGCTTGGAGTAATTGTATCGATTTTTTATATCCTGTATACACTTTTTTTAGTTCAAAATAATCAGATCGTTAGATGGATACTATTTTTACCTGTTTTATCAACGTTAATAAATCTGACTTGGTTTTATTGGGGATTAGAAGACTTCAGTATAACTGTAACGAGAAGTATAGTGATAAAGCTTATTACACTAGTTTCAATTTTTACTTTTGTTAAAGAGAAAGAGGATATCTGGAAATATTGTTTAATTTTATCTGCTGGAACGTTTATTGGAAATATTCCTTTAGTTTTGCTATTGCGACAATATGTAAGACTAGTTAGAGTTGATTATAGAGACATAATAAAACATATTAAACCCAATCTGGTTTTATTCATTCCAATACTGTCAGTTAGCGTTTATCGAACTATGGATAAAATGATGCTGGGATGGCTTAGCACATATAGTGATGTAGGCTATTATGAAAATGCTGATAAGATAATAAATATTTGCTTGGGATTTATTAATGCATTAGGACAAGTTATGTTGCCTAAATCTGCTAATCTTATTGCTAATGGAAAAATAGAAGAAAGTAATAGATTAATTGTTAAGTCATTCAATTTTTCTTCACTCTTTTGCGCAGCAATGGTGTTTGGGATAATTGGTGTTGCGGACGTTTTTGTTCCAGTATTTTTTGGCATGGAGTTTCTGACAACAATATGGATCATGCAATTGTTAGCACCAAATCTTTTTTTGCTTGCATGGGGAAATGTTCTTAAAACACAATTATTGATGCCACGTGGGAGAGATAAGACATATATCACAGCGACATTAGCTGGAGCAATTGTTAATGTCATTATCAATTTGTTACTAATACCTAGTTTAAAGGGTGTAGGAGCTGCAATTGGTACAATTTCTGCAGAATTAATAAGTTTATTATATATTTTGTGTGCTGTTAAATTGGACTTTTGCCTGAAATCAGTTAGTACATCTCTGAAATATATTTTATCTGGTTTGATTATGATGGTTATTATACTTGTAGTTAAAAAGTCGGTAACAATTTCAATTAGAGGTCTCATAATACTGGTAATAATAGGTGCACTTGTGTACATTGTAGAGTGTATAATAATGATGCTTATGAAGGATCGGCTTTTATTAGAAATTGAAGGCATCCTTCGAAAAATAATTCGAAGGATAATGCGATCATAGAAAAAGTGTTATCACATAATAGTAATATTTTACCTATAATAATCTTTGGTGTCCCATTTCCTCACCTCAAAAAATACCTCGGATAAGCCTCCTTCGCCATAAAACTCATATCCAACACCTGCTCCAAATGAACCGTAAGCGCCTTCTGCGCCCCCAGCAGATCATGCTGTCCAACTGCATCCAGGATTGCCTGGTGCTGCTGGATCAGTGACGGCATTTTATGGGCGAATGGAATCTCAAAATTCTTCCACCGTTTCACCTGAAGCATAGGTTCTTCGATCACCTTCAAAATGGTCTGTTTTTTCAATCCCTTCAATATCAGCTCATGAAATTCATCATCCAGACAGGAAAATTCAGATTCATACTTATCGCGGTCGATAAAGGCCCTTTGCTTTACCATATTAGCCTCCATCTGCTTAATAACCTGATTCAGCGTCTTTTTATCCAGGTATTCAAACAACCCAAAGATCGCCTCTTTTTCCACGCAGGTTCTAAGATGCATCAGATCTCCGATATAATCCGTATCCAGATAGCTGACAAATGTCCCCCGCTGCGGGTAAACTGCGGCCAGATTCAGTTGCACCAGCCGGCTGATGACAGCCCGTATGGTAGAGCGGGTGCAGGAATATTCGGAACAGAGCTGGTGTTCACTGATTTTTTGTCCCGGCTTTAAATCAAGATCAAGGATTCTGTATTTAATATTCTGAAATATTTCTTCAACAGGTATGGGCGGACCTTCCTTAGGCATATATTCCATCAATTATTCCCTCATTTCCAAATCAAATAATAAATGTGCAAAGTTAATTAATAAATGTGCAAAATCAAATAATAAATGAACAAAAGAGCAGGCTTGAATATTCATTGCCATTATCTTTCTGCCCTTTTATGCAGCGTGTCTGGTTCCAGCATAAAAGTGACAGAGGGCAAGAACGCCATCATTAGAACCAGAATTATATATAGTACGTCCTTGAGACAAGGCGCCATTGCATTGTAACATTGAAAGATATTAATATACATAAGAGTATACAATAGATTTTCTCAGAAAGCCAGACTTAGAGAGCCAAACACAGAAAGCCAGATATAGAGAATCAACCTCAGAGAACCAACCCCATAGAACCAACCCCAGAAAGCCAAACATAGAAATCCAACCCCATAGAACCAACCCCATAGAACCAACCCCATAGAACCAATCCCAGAAAACCAATCCCAGAGAACCAAACCTAGAAAACCAATCCCAGAAAGCCAGACATAGAAAATCATACATAGTAATTCCCACATAAAAATCCCACCCCACTCATAGAAAGTTCTGAACCATAATTTTCGTTGGATAAGCAATAAAAACAAGCCCATTTTCCCACTTCCGCAGTTGAAAAAAATTTAACAATATGGTATTCTATAAGTATAAAACTTGTCGACAAGTAAACAAGATCAGGAGGAATATTTCATGGGAGAGGAAGTCAAAAAACCACGCCGTCCAATCGACCCGAATTCAGCAAAATATAAACTGAATCAGATCGTGGCAAAACAAAAACAGGATGTATGGGACGCAAAAGAGAGAGGGGAAAAGATCGGCTGGTGTGCCAGCAACTTTCCGGTAGAGATTATTGAGACATTGGGATTGTATGTCTGCTATCCCGAGAACCACGGAGCGGTTATCGGAGCAAAGGGAGGCGGAGAACGTCTGTGTTCCAGCGCGGAAGGACAGGGCTATTCCAACGATCTCTGCGCCTATGCCAGAATCAATTTTGGATATCTGAAAGAGAAATCCGCCCCGGAAGAAGAGATGCCGATGCCGGATTATGTGCTCTGCTGCAACAACATCTGCGACTGTATGTTTAAATGGTACGAGAACCTGGCGAGGGAGTGCAATATCCCGCTGTTTTTCCTGGATATCCCCTTTAATCAGGATTATGAAGTTTCAGAAGCTACCAGAGATTATGTAAAAGGCCAGTGGTGGGATCTGGTTGCCGAGCTGGAAGAATTTCTGGGTAAAAAATGGGATGATGAGAAGTTCAAAGAAGCCATGTATAACAGCAAACGTTCCAGCCAGGCATGGCTCGAAGCCTGCTACTGCGCGGAACACCAGCCGTCGCCATTTAATGGATTTGACCTGATGAACCATATGGCGGTTGCCACCGTTGCCAGAGGTAAAAAAGAAGCTTATGAGGCATTTGAACTTTTGATTTCTGAATATAAGAAAAATATTGCCGAAGGAACCAGTACATACCGTGTGGAAGAGAAATACAGGATCATGTTTGAAGGAATCGCCTGCTGGCCGTATTTAAGAGCCACGTCTTCCGCTTTGAAGGAGAGGGGAATCAATATGGTTTCCACCATTTACGCTCCTGCATTTGCATTTATTTATGATGATTTCGACGGTTTGATCGATGCATACTGCACCACGCCGAACGGAGTGTGCCTGGAACATTCCAGAGACTTACGGGCGGATCTTTGCAAGAAAACACATACGGAAGGACTTTTGGTCCACACCAACCGTTCCTGTAAAGCATGGAGCGGCAGCAACTACGAGATGACCCGCCAGGTAGGCGAACTCTGCGGCATCCCGGTGGTGGCATTTGACGGAGATCAGGCAGATCCCCGCAACTTCTCAGAAGCCCAGTATGTGACCAGGGTCCAGGGCCTTCAGGAACTGATGGATGAAAACAAGAAAATGAAAGAGGAGGGCAGATAGTGATGGCAGATAAAAAGGAGTTATTCTCACGTTTTCATGAAATTGCTGTTTCTCCTAAAAAGCAGATGGAGAAATATCAGGAGCAGGGAAAGAAGATCGTCCTCTGCGTTCCCGGATATACGCCGGATGAAATCGTACATTCCATGGGCATGGTTCCTATGGGCACATGGGGAGCCGACCTTCAGTTAAAAGAAGCAAAACGTTATTTCCCCGCATTTATCTGCAGTGTTCTGCAGTCTGTGCTGGAACTTGGAATTACCGGCGAGTATGAAGGGGCCTGCGCTATTTTGATCCCTCATCTGTGCGATTCCCTGAGAAGTATCGGACAGAACTGGAAAGTTGCCGTTCCGTCGATTCCATTTATCCAGATGAATTACCCTCAGAACCGTAAGATCGAAGCCGGAAAGAAGTTTACAAAAGCCGGATACCAGAGAGTGATTTCCGATCTGGAAAATGCCTCAGGCCTTACATTTTCCGATGAGGAACTGGCAAAATCCAATGATATTTACAATGAGCACAATGCGGTTATGCGTGAATTTGCAGAACTGGCAAAAACCCGCAGCATGACGGCCCAGGAGCGGAACGACGTGTTCAAAAGCGCCTATTTCATGCTGAAAGAAGAACATACCGCAATGGTACGCGAATTAAATGAAGTCTTAAAAGCGGAACCCGAGGACGCCTCCAATAAGATCAGGATCGTGACTTCCGGCATTTTAGCGGACAGCCCGGCGCTTTTAAAAATCCTGGATGACAATAACATGAAGATCGTGGCCGACGATGTGCTCCACGAATCCAGACAATACAGAACGGATGTAAAACCGGCGGAAACAGCGCTTGACGGACTGGTTAATAAGTTCTCCGAGATGGATAACTGTTCTCTGTTATACAACCGCTATAAAGGCCATGTGGATTATGTGGTGAATCTGGTGAAGGAAAATCAGGCCGCAGGTCTATTGATGATTATGACCAAGTTCTGTGATCCGGAAGAATTTGACTATGTATTCGTAAAGAAATTATGCGAGGAGCAGGGCATTTCCATGATTTCCGTGGAAGTTGACAGGCAGATGGTTCATTACGAACAGGCTTCCACCATGATCGAGAGCTGGAAGGAAATGATGATGTAATGAAATGATGATGTAAACATGATAGAAAATCCCATCATTTTATAATCCCCGGCGTCGAAACGCGCCCCCTTTTTCCGCGTCTGAAACCGGCAGAACGGCTATACACCGTTCTCTGGCTTTGGGCGCGGTTTATTTTATACAGAAATTCCCCCTCCTTGCCTGGAATTTTCCCGGCTCTTGTTGTAAAATAAGAAGAAATGGGGCGGAGGAAAATTATGTCAGTTTTAATCATACTGCGGGGCAATTCAGGCAGCGGAAAATCGAGTGCGGCCAAAGCCCTTCAAAGAAAAATCGGAAGAAATACCCTGATAATTCCCCAGGATACAATCAGGCGCGAAATGCTGTGGGTAAGGGACGGGAAAGATACGGCCGCCCTGCCTTTGCTGATCGATCTTTTGAAATATGGGAATACACACTGCGAATATGTCATTCTCGAAGGCATTTTATATGCCGAGTGGTACAAACCGCTGTTTGAAGCGGCAGTAGAGATATTTGAAAACCGGATTTTCGCTTACTATTACGACATTCCGTTTGAGGAGACATTAAGACGGCACGAAACCAAAGAAAAGAGGTTTGAATTCGGAGAAGCGGAAATGCGCAGATGGTGGAAGGAAAAAGACTATATCGGAATCATTCCGGAAAAGATATTGAAAGAGGATATTTCATTGGAATGCGCTGTGGATATCATTTTACGCGATGTTTTATAATGAAGTGCCATTAATGCTTGAAACACGAGTGCAGCCAATGAATAATAATAACCAGTGCGTACCTGGGTTGGTGTAAAAGTATAGCTGGTGTACTTGTAGGAAGGAACCTGAATGACGAATAGATACATGCTTAAAAGGCTTCTGCTGCTTGCGGCGGTAATTGGATGGATGATGGTGATTTTTTCATTTTCCGCCAAACCCGCCGATGAATCGACACAGATGAGCCATGAAACAGGACGAATTGTAGCGCGGATCATCAACAGAGATTTTAATGACTGGAGTGTGGAAAGCCAGAGCAGCTATGTGGAACGCATCGATTTTGCAGTGAGAAAGTCCGCCCATGCAGCGGAATATGCATTGCTGGGCCTGCTTTTGTTTTTGACGGCGGCTGAATGGGCAGGATATTTGAAAAAATGGGGCTGGCTGGGGAAACACCGCGGCCTTATGGCCTGGCTGGCCGGAACCGGTTATGCCGCCAGTGATGAGTTGCATCAGTATTTTGTACCCGGACGGAGCTGCCAGTTTACGGATGTTCTGTTGGACAGCGTCGGCGTTCTGGCAGGTATCATCCTGTGCGCGGTTTTGATTAAACTAGCATCAGCGCGTCTGTATTACATGATCGGCTTTGTTGTGTTGATGGCTGTGGAAATCTATATAGCAGTATGTGTCCACGACCAGTTTATCCGGCCATATATAGGGGATGTGCTGGTTGTGGCTGTTCTGTACTGTTTTATCAGAATGATCATACCTGATGGGATCAAACATCTGCCGTTCTATTTATTTTTGTTCGCAGCAGCAGTGGAAGTGGGGCAGTATTTCGACCTGGCATCCATGATGGGATTAGGAAACAGCCGGATTGCCAGAATTATTCTGGGCTCCACCTTTGACTGGAAAGACATCGCCTGTTATGGGGCGGGATGTCTCATCCTCTACGTGTGGGAGCGGCGGAAATGTGTCTGTTCACACTTCCCTGAAGGTGGAGAGTGAACAGTTGCTGAAACAGCAGCGCAGTGATATAAAAGGCCATGATTTAGTTGCTATTTTTTACGAAAGTTATTAGAATAAATAATATGTGGAGATAAAGAGTAAACGGAGAAGGAGGGAACAGGATGAACAAAAGAAAAAAGTGTGGATTTTCAGCAATTCTGGCTGCGGCTCTGATCATTACAACTGCGATGCCGGCATGGGCTGAAAAGGAGGAACGGACACCGGTGGGCGAGGTCTGTCTGTCATTTGCTTCCGACATCGAGGCAGGGGAAAGCGGCGGCAGCGTGGATGTCAATGTGGAATCAGGCCCATGTGAAGTGGACAGCGTGGAGATCGTCGGCGAGAAGGAAGTTTGGTCAGGAGGGGATAAGCCTAAGATTAAGGTCTATTTAAGCGCTGAGAATGGATATTATTTTGCGAAAACAGGGAAAAATATGTTTGGGCTGATCGGTGAAGACGCTAAATACGTGAGCGCCCACACCAAAAATGACAAAGAGACGCTGGTTTTGACCGTAAGGCTGGACGAACTGGAAGCGGGAGATATTTTTGTCAGCGGTTTAACCTGGGATGCCGTCGTCGGCCATGCCAGTTGGGAACCGGCGGATGGAGCGAAGAAATATCGTGTAAGACTGGTACGGGGAAATACAAGCCTTGGCTCAATCTATACCACCACGGAAACAAGCTATGATCTGTCCGGCCTGATTGACCGGGAAGGCGTTTATTATTTCAAGGTTCAGGCAGTGGATGGAGGGAATAATGCCGGTGACTGGATCGAATCACCCAGCCTGTACGTAAAGAAGGAAAATATACCGGAAATCAAAGAAAACAGTGCTGCGGTGAAGCAATCAACAGCACCGGGCCCCGGAACCGGTAAGTGGGTTCAGGACGAAACCGGATGGTGGTATCAGAATGCCGATAACAGCTTTCCTGTTAACTGCTGGCAGAAGATCAACAATGAATGGTATTCATTTGACCAGCGCGGTTATATGCAGACCGGATGGGTGTGCTGGAATGATAAATGGTATTACTGTGATTTAGAAAGCGGCGCCATGTGGGCCGGAACAACAACCCCGGACGGCCATAGGGTTGGAAATGACGGGGCTAGGGCGGATTAAGAGAGAAGGTACTTATGAAAAAATCTTATTTTCCAGAAAAAGGCTTGTGGTTAAAAGGCAATTTACATAGCCATACCACCGTATCAGACGGTGTTTATACGCCTCAGGAGATCGCAGAATTATATGCATCCCATGGATATGACTTCTTTTCCATGACAGATCATAACGTGTTTGTGTCCCACGAAGAAGTACCTCAGAGCCGTATGCTGCTGCTGACCGGCGTGGAGCATGATATCGTATATCACGAAGGAAAATGCACTCATATCGTAGGAACCGGAATGCCGGGAAAAACAGAAACCGGTTATGAATGCCGGAAATATACAAAGGAAGAACGGTCAGACCAGCAGCTCATCGATATGATGCTGGAAGACGGGCAGTTCGTTGTAATCGCACATCCGGTATGGTCACGCATGACGCCGGAGGAGCTTTTGAAGCTGAAAGGCTTTCATGGGTTTGAAGTTTGGAATCATGGGATAGAAAAACTGGCTCATGGCGGACATGCTGAAGTATACTATGATCTGCTGCTACAAAATGGAATGCGCATTTTTGCTATGGCCAGTGATGATACTCACGAAACTTATGATGTTTTTGGAGGCTGGATTTGTGTGAAAGCGGCAGAACGGAGCTGGGCGGCCATTATGGATGCTCTGTTTGCAGGGGCATTTTATGCCTCCGGCGGGCCGGAAATTCTGGATTATGGGATGGACGGGGATGAAGTGTATGTGGAGTGTTCCGACTGTAAAGAAATCCATGTGATCAGTTATCCCCCAAGAGGAAAGTCCTATTTTGCCCCGGAAGGAGAAGTACTTAACGGGATCTCCTTTAAAAGAACAGGAAGGGAAAGCTATATCCGCGTGGAATGTATTGATAACAATGGAAGGGCGGCATGGACGCAGCCCATCTATTTTGAAAATTCAGCCCATTGATTTAGAATAATAGTTCTTAAAATATAACTTCGTAATAAAAAGGAGGATTGGTATGAGAATTATTATTGTGCGTCATGGTGATCCAACGCATTATACAATCGACTCACTTACGGAAAAAGGTAAAAGAGAGGTGGAATTTCTCTCGGAACGGCTTATAAAACTTGATGTGAAGGAATTTTATGTATCCCCTCTGCGCCGTGCAAAAGAGACAGCCGCTGCAACGCTGGAAAAAATAAACAGGACAGCCATTGAGTGTGAGTGGCTGAGAGAATTTTCCCCCAAAATAAAACACCCGGATAGTCCTAAGGAGGCTCCATTTGCATGGGACTGGCTTCCCCAGGACTGGACCCAGGATGAGCGGTATTACCGTTACGATGAGTGGGCGAATACAGAAATAATGAAGTCTGGAGGCGTGGATAAAGAAGTTAAATGGGTAACGGATAATCTGGATAAAGTCATTGCCGAACATGGTATTATGGTGATATCTCCCACTTATATGTGAAGGGGGAAGAATTGTCATTTTCAGCAAGATTTTGTGAAACTTATGATAATATGGACGAGCGGCATGATTAAACGGATCATCTATAAAACACATAAAATCCCCTGTCCCCTCAATCACGAGGGGCAGGGGATTTTATGTGTTTTATAGATGATTCATTATTAATTTTCAATTTTCACTCTCCTAAAATGTATTTTCCAACCCAGCCATATAATCGTATCCCGTCATAGAACCGTCATTTATGTGATACGAAACTATCAAATATTATGCAGGAGTATGCGGTAGACAGGAATCTGAATCGGATGAAAAGCTAAATGAGCTTACTAAAGCAGTTGTAAGCATTGCGGAATTTTATTGATGCGTTAATATTTTTGTCAAAATGGGCAGGCTATGAGTATAATAATGTTAGAATATTTCCTGAAAGTTTGACATTAATAGGAGAAAATGTTAAAATAACTAACAAGTGTATTCTTAGGAGGATTATCATGAAAGAGTTTAATGTAAAGAAATTTTGTAAAGATTTAATTGCTTTGCGAGGAAAAGAATCTCAGACAGAATTTGCAGAAAAACTTGGAATTAAAAGACCTACATTGTCCTTATTGGAAAATGGTAAGCAGATGCCTACATTTGATATCTTCAGCCGCATCTGCAATATGTCTGGGAAAAATACAGATGAGTATTTTACAGAATCAACAACAGATTCATTGGTATATCTGATGGGAAGTCTGGATGAAGCGGATAAGATCAAAATTAAGGAAATGGCTGAACGCATTCGTATCAAAGAGAAATATGAATTGTTGGCAAAGAGAGGTAGCTATGTTATCGATTGAAGACAGTGAATTATTTGAACAATATTATCAGAATGAATATGACTTTAATACAGATTCCCTTTCGATGGATGAGATTGCTGATATAAAAAGACTTGCTAAGGAAAAGAGGGTGGACTATGCTCAGGCTCCAATTGGAACGGGTGTATTTAGCTGGATTCTTAATCAAAGCAGTGATATTCGTTTTGAGTTAGTGCCATTTGATTCAAATAAAATTGATGGTATGTTATATATTCCTACAACTGGAATGGAGCGTGCATACATTATTCTGAATGCGAATAAGCCACTGGCAAATCAAATTTTTACAGCGGCACACGAGTTCTATCATTATATAAAAGATTATCAGAAATTTAAAGAAAGTCCATACATTTGTGATTTCAGTATGTTAAAGGATGTTAATGAAAAGAAAGCCAGCAGATTTGCAGCAGAGATTTTATTGCCGGAAGGAGCTTTATATCAGGAGGTAAATGAATACTGCCGTTCCAGATATATTACTGATATTAAGAATATGGGCTTCAGCGAAGTGGCAGCTTTGATTATTATTTTGACCGTAAAATACCAGATGCCACTGAAAGCGGTGATATATAGACTTATAGAAGAAAAATGTATTGACAGTGTTGATAGATATATTGATCAGTATGACTTTATTAAAAAGGTGCTTCAGGAAATAAAGATATTTAAAAAGCGTGTTAATGAGTTATACAGTAAAGAAAATAATTATGCACTTCCATACAGTTCAACGTATCAGGATATGGAAAAGGCATTTTTGACAGGCAATGCTTCGAGAGAGAATATACTGGAAGATGCTGCAACGCTAAAGCTGGATATGAACCTCATTAATGATTTCCTTTCAGAGAATACAGAATTAGACGATGATGATAATGATGATGAATTGTTTTCAATGATAAATGCAAAGCGGAGGCAGTAATATGATAACACCACTAAAGAAAAACGCTTTACATAATTTACTAAATAAACCGATTTTGTTTGACGCCAATATATTTATGGTGGGGATATCGGATCGGACATCAGATAAGAATTGCTCATTTGAAAATATGAAGCGGCTATATATTAAACCATTATTTGAAAGTTTTACAGATATTTATATTCATGAAGAAGTATATAAAGAATTAGATGGAGATTCCAGAACCTTTTTAAACGAGTACAAAGGGAAAAATGTGACAGTTGTAAGCGAAGGCGATTTGTATGATAAAGATCCGAAATATATTACTATTTTTAACAGCATAGCAAACCATGAATTGGTAAGATATGAGCGTGGCCGTTCAAAGGATCGTGGGGAGGTATACAGTTTGGCCTATGCTGCGTATTACAACATGAACTATTTCTGTTCAAAGGAAATTATGGTCGATAATGTGGCCAGAGAATTAGAGGCTTTAGAAAATGTAGATATTA
The DNA here is from genome assembly GCF_018785315.1 of Clostridium sp. MCC353. Classification (GTDB taxonomy): domain Bacteria; phylum Bacillota; class Clostridia; order Lachnospirales; family Lachnospiraceae; genus CHH4-2. Next base: position 97,782 of record NZ_WQPN01000054.1, read on the forward strand.
TAACCTTTGATATTATCTTGCTCCAGGCATATGTATATTATGCCCTGCAAAATGATAAATCAAATAGCAAAGGATTGAAATCGATTTACAAAAAATACTGTGCAGATGTAATCCGAAGACATAATTTACCTGCAACCTTTAGTGAATATATTAAATCCTCATTGGACTATTTATAAAAATAGAAATGTGGAATCCCCCACACCCTCAATCCTGAGAGGCAGGGGATTTTATGTATCTGATCTTTCTTAAATCCTGTTTTTACACCTTAAATCCTATTTTTCACCCATCCAATCACATCCTGTATCACCTCATCCCGGCAGTATTCATTGAATATCTCATGGAAAAGGCCGCCGTAAATCTTCATCTGTTTATCAGTGGAAGATGCGGATGCGAAAAAATCATAGGTATCCTGAACGCTCACAAGCCCGTCTTTTTCCCCGTGAAGCATGAGAACCGGATACTTGAAATTCTCCATGTTGGAAGCGAACCAGTCAAGGCCGCTGCAGATCGCGTAGCAGAGGCCGGTGGTAAATGTCTTTGTATTATAAGGATCTTTTCCATACCAGTCCACTACTTCGGCAACGGAGCACACTCCGGCGCCTAATTCATTTGGAAGCTGGGTATGAGGATCTAACCCTTTTGGAACACCGGTGATCAGGCCGCCGTTGTCCTTTACAAGAGCTCCGCTGGTGATGATGCCTCTCAGCTTTTTATCCGTGTATTTGGCTCCGTAAAGGGAGACGGTAAAACCGCCCATGCTGTGTCCGATTAAGAATACGGGAATGTCCGGATTTTCACGGATTGCCATATCCACGACTACATTGGTATCGTCCAGCAGTTCATTAAAATCCTCGTAATAGGTGCGCTCACCTTCGGAACGGCCGTGGCCCCGGTGGTCAAAGCGGTAGGTTCCGATACCTGCTTTGTGGAACAGGCCGGCAAAGTAATCGTAACGCCCCTGGTGTTCGCAGAGCCCATGGACGATGACGGCCACAGCCTTGCAGGAATCGGGCAGTTCCTTGTTCAGATATAGTTTTGTGTTGTCATAAGAAGATATTATTTCTCCCATGCGTAAAACCCCCTTTTTATATTTTATACCCTTTCAGGTATCGTTTCTCACAAGATCAGGGAGGATGTCGGAAGACGTCCGCCCGGTTTATGACCGGTTTATCACCAGGTAGTTGTCAAGCTCATGACACGCTTTCACTTTCTTATAATCCTACGGCGCTTAGTATGACTGCAAACAATACAATAGCCAGCAGAAGGAGAATCAGAAAAAATAAACCAACTAATTTCACAATCTTTCCTGCCTGGGCCGAACCTTGTTCTATTATTTTTCCTAATGTCTGATTCAGTTCATCAAAAGCCTGCTGGCCAAATTCTTCAGCAATCCAATTCGGATTATATTTGCCGTTATTGTTATCATAGGTATAGCTTTTGGATATTTTAACGGAGTTTTTGGTAAGTTGTCCGCTGTTATTATATTTCCTATAATCGTAATAAACGGTAAAAAAGGACAGGATTGGGATGATGGATGCATATTCATCTTTTATGTGAAGAAAATAGACATCCAGATTATCTACAACCGTTAAAGGTTTGGTGATTTGTGCAATCTGTCTGTCACCATCATAGATTGACACATAATTGTTTCTTCCCTTATCGAGGCTGTATCCCAGGTAAACCTTTCCTGAATTCTCAATGCAGAATTTGATGTCAAACATACCATTCTGCATGATATAGAAAGATCCTTCGCCGTCATTTTTGCCGACAATTTCATACTGCCCAAAACGCTGTTCCTTTGTCAGCAGATATTTATAAGGAATGGATTCCTCCACAAGATTATCAATGAATTTATAACGTGTAGTATATATTGTCTCACCTGTAGGATTAGAAAAAGTGAGTTCCCTTAAATTTTCCGCATTAAACGGCAAAGAGAGATTCATCCATGGAGCTTTCGCCTGAAAAAGCAGTTGACCGTCCCAGGACACTTCAAATAAATTTTCCGCATTCGCTTTTACTTGTTGTATTGTAACCAGCATAGTTTAATCCCTTCTGCAAATAACATTTCTCCAAACTTCCGCCAGCGGTGCACCGCACGCTTTCACAGCTTCTATCCTTTCCCCAATTATACCATTATATAGGAAAATGCGATAGATAATTCGGCAGTTATCTATCGCATTTACTATACAATTAAAATCGAAATACGTTAATTACTATACGGACACATTACCCTATGGAATCCATACTCCATTCTCATCCACCCGGAATCCATCCGGCGTCAGGGTATCGGTCAGCAAAGCGCCTTTTGTCCTGCCTTCCTCACCGCTGAAATAATACCATTTCCCCAAAATCTGATGCCAGCCTGTATACATAGATCCGCGGCGTCCGTCAGAACGGTCATGGAGGAAGTATTTGTTTCCGTTAACGGCCAGCCAGCCGTCGGCCATATAGCCGGAACTGTTAAAGTAGTACCAGTCATATGAGCTTTGGTATGGCAGGTATGCCCATTGGGAGGATGGATAAGTTCCGTTTCCGTAACTATACCACCAGCCGTTTGGATCGGAAATCCAGCGTCCCTCCGGCCCTTCACTGGCGGAACCGCCGGAAGTGTCTTCAGAGCCTGCGACAGGGTCCTTTTGCTCTGGAACATCCGATTTTGGATCTGGTTCGTCTCCTTTTTCATCATCTTCGTCACCGGTGATTTTTTCCGTATACTTATATCCGAGGACAAAGGGGCTGAAGTTCTCCACAGTCATCTTGATTCCCTGTTCCGTCATTTCAAATGGAACAAAATACGGCTGGCCGGAGGAGGGGATGTGAAGAATTGAGATTTCATAACGGTCAGGATTGGTTCTCATATCTTCAACCGGATATTCAATTGTGAAGGTGGAGCCTTTTCCCTCTGCCTCCTCCCCTGTGGATACATCGATCAATTTGATTTCCATAGGAAGAATGGTGGTATGTTCGTCAAACTGAGGATGTTTTTCCAGTTCTTCATCAATGGTTTCCAGGATATCAGGAGTTACCTTTTTGGCAACCAGAATATAGCCGGTTTCATCCGGGGCCAGTTCAGGAATCAGGGAAGCGGCGGGTTCTTCTACCGTCAGCTCAAAGCTGTCTGAAGCAAGCCGGTATTCTATGGACTGTTTATATGCGGTAATCGTTGTTTTGCCCGCTTTTTTCAGCGTGATCTTTCCTGATTCGTCAATTTCGGCGACGGATGGATTACTGCTGGTGTAATGGATCTTGAGAGCCTCTTCCCCGCCCGTTACATCAGGCGTGAATTCCGGCTCGCCTAAGGTTTTTTTTACCCTGTTTTCTGACGGTGTTTCGATAACCAGAGGGGGTTGATCCTTCAGCAGAACTTCTTCCAGGGATGCAGTGATTTCTTTGCCGCCTTCCAGACCAGTTATGACTGCCGTATCCATTTCATCTCTCTCGATTTCGGTTCCGTCAATGGCTGCGGAGGTAAAACGGTATCCTTCAGGAGGGGCCAGGGCCAGTTCATCCAGTGTACCGCTGTCGAATATCAATGCAGTTTCGGAATTGAGGTTCAGAATTATTTTTCCGATGGATGCCGAGGCTCCGAAATCAATATAGCCCTCCGGTAAAAAGAGCAGGCCCTCTATTCCTTCGTCCGCAGTCTCGTCTAATACGGAGTTTATGAAGGTGTATTGAATGGTTCCGATATTGATATGGAGATCGTCTTCCGGATTAGTCCTCTCTTCGCCTACATAACAACCGGCTCCGATGATGGAAAATTCTTCTGTAAACCAATGAGTTCCATTGACCGTGCAGGAATCCAAGGTTACATCTATGCTGTCTATATTGAAATTAAAACTTCCCTGGTAAACGCCTCCCGCCTGTATGCTGGCAATATTGCTGTTTTTGGCATAAATGCGGATGTTTCCCGTATCGATATTGGCCTCGGCAGTGGCATCGGAGGCGCCCAGTATATCGCCTTCAATTGTGCTGTCGTACACTTCTATATTAATCGATTTACAGGTTCCATTCTGGTGTCTGTCCCGGACGCCGTTAATCAAATGGCTTCCGCACAGGCCGTCTCCCAACACAATATGGCTGTTTCTAACCAGAATCTCCGAACTGCCAAGGGCGGCATTTACCCCCGAATAGCTGATATAGCTGCCTCCTGCGATCATATCCAAATCCAGTGTGGAGTTAATGATTGATAATTCGGTTGCTTTTATTGACACATCGGAATCTTTGGAATAGTTATCCAAATGTGCCCCGCAGTAAATCTGGTTAAAACAGGGATCGGTCAATTCCGCATCTTCAATGGTCAGTTTTGATGTTCCGTCAACCCTGGCTGTAACTCCGGGTTCCGTCACCCAGGCGCCGCCGGAGCATTCGGAGAACTTCCCGCCCCTTATGGTAAGATCGGTTGATGGAACAGATGTGTTCCATCCTCCCCCCGCCAGATTACGCACATGTCCTGCTTCAAAAACCATGGGGATGCCGTTGGCAACTACGGAAACAGGGGAATCCGCTCCGATCTGATAATCTTCCTCTCCTTGTATAATGATCTTGTGGATCCCCTTATCTTTTGGAAATACCACGGTTTCCGAATCGGCCGTGTCTCCCTGGAGATCAATGGTTAAAACCCCGGTGTCTGAACCCAGAGCCTCTATCACATCGGCTATGGATGCATAGTCCCCGTCATTTCCCGATCCCACCACAGCGGTGACGCCGGAGCCGTCGGATAAGAGGCCCAAAGGCATCCGTTCATACATATCATTGATGAGTTCTTCGCCGTTTGAAGGGCTGGCGTCCTCATAAAAAGAATTCTCGTTTTCTTTCTCATTCCCATCCCGCTCATCCTCTTGGATGTCATCTGCCCTGTCTGCATTGGAACTGCTGGCGTATGCGGTCAGCCCCCATGAGCTTTTTCCGCCTTCGCTGCTCTGTGCCGGCGGCAGCATTGGAATGGTGCTGAAAATGAGACACCAGATCATCACCAAAGCGGCCTTTTGCTTCCATATCTTTTTCATATTCTTATCCATCTCCTTTCAGAAATATACGAAAATGTGTCGATAAACGTTCCAGTTACAAAATCTCTGCGCCCCATTGCAGATACCCCGCAGGGCAATCCCCAAAATGGAAAAAGCAGACCCTGCTGCAGTCTGCTAAAGCCCGGTCATGATCTGGCCGGGTAATGGATGCAGCTGGCTGGCTTTTCATATTAATATATGAGGAAGCCCCTTTAGTTTTGCGCCGCCGCCTTTCGACGGGTTTGCCAATTATGTACTTTTCACAATAAATCATGATATACAGTTGCATTTTCGTATATTTACTATAATTTTATTATAACCCGGATCGGATAAATAGCAACCATTATTTGATATAAATGATCTTTATACAATCTTTATACCCGGTTTCATTTTCTTTCTATCATCTTAATGCGGTTTTCATTTACAATAAAGGTGTATAAGGAGGTGTTTTTATGCTGTTTAGAAAGACGAAAACCATTATTATTGTGGGTTCCAGCCGGTTCGGCGCAGGGCTTGCGGGAATGTTGTCTCAAAAGGGTTCCAGGGTGGTTGTGATAGATGTGAAGGAGGATGCCTTCAGAAAGCTGCCGGATGATTTTTCCGGATATGAGATTATCGGTGACGGAACCGATATGGATATATTAAAACAGGCGGGGATTGAGGAGGCGTCCATCGCCATAGCGGCCACCAATGATGACAATACCAATCTGCTGATCGCCCAGATCGCCAGCAGAATCTTCCATGTCCCCAGCGTTTATTCCCGTTTAAACGATAAAAACAAGGAAAAACTGATCCGGGGATTTAACATTAAACCCATCTGTCCATTTGTGCTGTCGGTAAATGAATTCGCCAGGCTGTCCAATGAAGAATATAGGGAGGTCAGCAGCTTATGAAAATAGTAATTGCAGGCGGACGCAATGAGGCGGATTTCCTGATAGGCATGATGCTGGCCGGAAAACATAAGCTGATCGTGATCAATGAGGGCAGAAATTACTGCGAACATCTGTCGTCCGTACATGACATGCCCATCATTTTCGGGGATCCCTGCAAAGAGTATATATTGGAAGACGCAGGAATCAAAAATTGCGATGTCATGATCGCCCTTGGCGACAAGGATGCGGATAATCTGGCTGTCTGCCAGATGGCCAAACGATTGTTTTCAGTTAAGAAAACGGTTTGCACGGTCAGCAACCCAAAAAATGTGGAATTGTTTGAAACCCTCGGAGTGGACCGGGTGATCAGCGCCACCTATATGCTGGCCCATTTCATCGAACAGGCGTCCATGGTGGAAAATATTGTAAATGTGCTGCCGCTGAACACGCAGAAAGTGCTGATGAATGAAATAAAAATCGATTCTTCCTATCCGGTGGTGGACAGGCAGATCATGGAAGTGGATTTTCCCCATAACGCCATTATCAGCTGTATCATCCGAGATGCCCAGGTGATCGTGCCCAACGGCCAGACGAAAATCATGGCAGGGGACCGTCTGCTGGTTTTGGCTACGCCGGAAAATCAGGATGAAGTAGTGAAATTAATTGTGGGAAGCCGCTCTAATGCTTAGAAATGAAGGAAACTATGAATAAACCAGAAATAAATGATAAGATAACAATCTCCGGATACACTCTGATCACAGGGTATTTGGGGATTGTTATGATTATGGCGGGAGTGATTACCCTTCTCCCTTTGCTGACATTGATCTTTTACCCCCAGGAGCTGGATCAGGCGGGATATTTTATCGTCCCGGGCGTGATTTCCATACTGGCCGGATATCTGACCAGCCTGGTTTTGAGGGGGAAGAAATTGGGGAATTTGGAGAGAAACCAGGAGATGATCGTGGTTGTGGCCACCTGGATGATCACCATCGGCGTAACGGCTGCGCCCTTTGTTTTGACAGGAAATTATACGTTCACCCAGGCGGTGTTTGAAACCACCAGCGGACTGAGCACAACCGGCCTCAGCGTGGTGGATACGGCCATGGCGCCCCGCATATTTTTGATTCACCGGACGGTACTGCTGTTTTTTGGCGGGATCGGCCTTGTGCTGGTGATGACGTCCGTACTGTCCGATATCTATGGAATGCGGCTGTATAACGCGGAAGGCCATTCGGACCGCCTTCTGCCCAATCTGCTGGAATCGGCCAGGCTGATTATCGGCATTTACAGCGGTTATATCCTGGCAGGGACGGCGCTGTATGTCCTGTTTGGAATGAGCCCCTTTGATGCGTTCAATCATTCCATCGCGGCTCTGTCCACCGGCGGATTTTCCACCAGGCCGGAGAGCATCGGTTTCTATGACAGCGCGGCCATTGAAATGATAACCATTGTGCTGATGCTGCTGGGAGGGACGAATTTTTTGATCCACCTTCTGCTTTTAAGGGGAAAAATAAGAGAGGTTCTGTTTCATTGTGAGACCAGAATTACACTGTTTCTTCTGGCCTTTTTTTCACCGCTCATGCTTGTGCTTTTGATGCATGGAATGTATAATGAGGTATCGACAGGGCTGAGAACTGCTGTTTTTCAGGCGGTTTCCGCCCTTACAACCACTGGATTCCAGACTGTGGAAACATTTCAGACATGGAGTTCTCCTCTGATGCTGATCATGATCGTGCTGATGCTGATCGGCGGAAGCGCCGGTTCAACTGCGGGCGGTTTGAAGGCTTACAGGGTTTATGTGATTTTAAAAGAAATGAAATGGAAACTGGTCAGAGATATCTGCCCGAACCGGATGGTGTTTACGGAGACGATTCCCAGGTATGGAAAAGAGGAAGCGGTAACTTCCAGAGAAAAAGAGCAGATTCATACATTTGTCTGCGTTTATCTGCTCCTGTTTCTGGCGGGGACATTTGTATTCTGCCTGTTTGGCTATTCTGTCCAGGATTCCATGTTTGAGTTCGCGTCCGCACTCAGTACGGTGGGACTGTCGATGGGAATTACCGCTTATGACGCCAGTCCGGTGATCCATTGGACGGCGTCGGCTGGAATGTTTTTAGGAAGGCTGGAGGTGTTTGCGGTGCTGATCGGAGCGGCCAGGATGTTTTCAGACGGGAAAGGGAAGGCAGCGGAAAGAAAGACGGGAATCAGGAGGTAGGCCGGGCATGTTTTACAGTTTTGAAAAAGAATTGAACTTAATAAAAAAGGTGCTGAAGGTATCCATTGTGTGGGTACTGTCGACCATGCTGGCCATTGTTTTAGAGCGGATGTCCATCCGGGTGGAAAATCTTCTGCTGATCTATATGGTGGGGGTTTTAATCAGCATTGTGGAAACCAGCAGCATGGTCTGGGGAATTGGTTCTGCAGTCGTTTTTGTATTCACATTCAACTTTTTGTTCACCGCGCCCAAATTCACATTTGCGGTGGATGATCCCAACTATATCATATCATTTGTAATTTTTATCATTGTGGCGGGGATTGTTTCCACGCTGACCATAAAACTGCAGAAACAGATGCAGATCGCCAATAAGAAGTCGGAAATTACCTTGAAGATCAATGACATTGGAAGCGGATTTTTGAATTTGACTGGATACGGGGCCATAGAGCGGTACAGCCAGGAAAGCCTGAGCAACCTGACCGGGCGCCGGGTGGATGTGCTCCTTCGGGAAAATGAAAAGGATGAATTTGACGACAGCATTGCAGAATGGTGCTACCGCCATGCAATGCCTTGCGGCCATGGGGAAATCCAGTTTACCCAGGATAAAAACCTCTATCTTCCCATTCAGAACAGCAATAAAACCTATGGCGTGATCATATTTGACTGTGGGGATGAAGGGCTTCAGGAAGATGAGGATATCTATATAAAAACCGTGATTTCCCAGATCACCCTGGTTCTGGAACGGGAACGGCTTGGCAGGGAAAAAGAGGAGGGGCGGATCCAGGTGGAGAGGGAAAGGCTGAAAAGCACCCTGCTCAGAAGCATTTCCCACGATCTGCGCACGCCCCTTACGGGAATTGCCGGAAGCGCGAATTTCCTCTTTGACAACCTGAAGGAGCTGGATCAGAATACGGCCCAGAGCATGTTGAAGGACATCTGCACCGATGCGGAATGGCTCAATACCATGGTGGAAAATCTGCTGAACATGACCCGGATTCAGGAAGGGCGGCTGGAAATTAATAAGAAAAAGGAAGTGGTGGACGATATCATTTCCTCTGCCGTTTCCCTGGTGTCCAAGCGGATCGGCAGCCACACCCTTAAAACGGAAACGCCGGAAGAAATCGTGCTGTTCCCAGTAGATGCCCGCCTGTTTATCCAGGTTCTGGTCAATTTGCTGGATAATGCGTTCCGTCACTCGGGAGAGGGGACTACGGTGGTGATTTCCGCATTTGCCCAGCGGAATAATATGGTGTTCCGGGTCTCTGACAACGGCGTGGGGATACCGGACGATAAGCTGGAACAGATATTTGATAATTTCTTCACAACGGCGTACCAGAACGGGGACCGTCAGAGAGGAGTTGGGCTTGGACTGACTATCTGTAAAGCGATTGTGGAAGCCCACCGCGGAAAAATTGTTGCATTTAATAATGAAAAGGGAGGAGCGGCCTTCCAGATCGAACTGCCAATGGAGGACAAAAACCATGAATGAGCCTAATATTTTAGTAGTGGAAGACGACCAGACAATACAGAATTTTATAAAAATATCATTGAAAACAAAGGGATACCGATATGTGCTGGCAGACGACGGCCTGACCGGAATTTCGCTCTTTTACGCCAACAACCCGGATCTGGTGTTATTGGATCTGGGGCTGCCTGATATGGATGGAATGGAAGTGTTAAAGCTGATCCGCCAGGAATCCGAGACTCCGGTTATCATCGTATCCGCCAGAGGCCAGGAGAAGGAAAAGGTGGCGGCTTTGGATGGTGGCGCGGACGACTATATTGTAAAGCCATTTAACGCAGGAGAGATGCTGGCCCGGATCCGTGTCGCTTTAAGGCATAAAGGGGCGGTGGCTAAACCGATGACAGAATTTGAACTGGACGGGATCAGGATCGATTTTGAAAGGCGGAAAGTGTATAAGAGAGGGGAAGAGATTCATTTGACCCCGTTGGAATATAAGATGGTGGTTCTCATGGTGAACAACAGCGGAAAGGTGCTGACCCATAAATATATCCAGCAGGAAGTGTGGGGATATGATACTACGGACGATTATCAGTCCCTCAGGGTGTTTATGGCGAATATCAGGCGGAAAATTGAGGATGATACCACGAAGCCCAGATATATACTCACCGAAGTCGGGGTGGGGTACCGGTTTGTGGATGAATAAATAATCAATGGGGACTGATTGGCGAGAGGATCGCAGGAAAGCGGGGAGAGGCGGCAGTTGGAAGGCCGGGGGTTCGGAACGGGCCGGGCGGGACGGTATCGGATGGTGCTGGGGACCGGCTTCCAACCGTTAAGTTGAACTAAGTCCGCAGGGATGGCAAAAGACGGTCCGATGCCCATTCACGGTGAACTCTTTATGGACTTCACCGTGAATGGGCATCTCAGAGTTTAGCTGAAGTTAAAAGAAATGGCTATCGTAATGTTATATTGGTATTAGGCGGGGTAAAAATCATCTTATCTTTAGACCCGCCGTTTATGAATGCTTGAGAAAAGGCATCAAATCCTTTTGCTTTATAATCATTATAGCTAATTGCAACTTTAATCATACCACCTATACAAGTTATCTCTTGCTTCTTTAACAACTCTTCCAATAAATCATCAAATTCTTCTTTTGATTCCACGATGCCTTTTTGAATACAAAATTCTTTTAATTTTTCGCTGGAAATCTTTTCTTCATTCCAAAGTTTACATAATACATAGAAATGCTGGTCCTTTTTATTCATTGTAATCACCCCTTTTAGAATCCTTTTAATGTTTTGAAGATATTCTCTAAACACAGGGATTTATTAAGTTTTTACAGGCTTTAACAAAGTTTGTTTTGAAATAGCACAACAGGTTCATTTAAATTATATCAGTTGTTTTGTTAGGGAATTGTTTGTATTTAGTAAACTTACTCTATATATAGTTTGCAAAATAAAATATAAAAAGTCAATATTTAAGAGAAAAACTTAAAAAATAGATAAATATAAAATATAGGACTTCTATTAATAATTTCAAAAAACGTTCCTAAACATTTTATTTTTGAAAAATAAAGTGTTTAACTTGTGGATGATGATGGTAATTAAATAACTAAAAATCGTTTTGTCAATAAGCTTACTGTATTTGGAAACATGGTATTTTCATAAAAAAGATCTCCTGCATTCAGAACTAAATTTCTGAATGCAGGAGATCTTTTTTATTGCTGTTTTTTTACTGTCTGACAACATTTTCCTTCCATTTACCGGACAGATAAAAAATGATAATTAATATCAGACTGCCCAATGATGCGATAGGGGCGCCCAACCCCACTCCGCGCAGTCCCAATCCCATCACAGATCCGAACAGAATGCTGGCTGGAACCCGGAGGCCTAAGGCGGACAAGACTGAGTTAATCAGTGAAAACGTGGTGTGTCCTGAGGCGATATACAGGCCGTTGATAGAAAAACACAGCGGCACGAATAAATAATCAAAGCTGAATGTGCGGAAATATTCCACCCCGCTGCGGATCATCTCCGGGTTGTCGTCGAAGAGTTCCAGAATCTGCTGCGGATAAATCTGGACCAGGACGAAAATCATGTAGCTGCAGGCCACTGCGATGAGGGTTCCCACACGGCAGGTTTTAATGGCCCGGCCCCATTCCCCGGCTCCGATGTTCTGGGCGCACATGGTGGCTATGGAACTGCCCATGGCTACGGCGGGCATGATGGCAAATCCGTTGAATTTGCTGACAACTCCGACGGCGGCGGAAGCGTTAACGCCTCCGATGGTATTGACAAGAGCCGTAATGATCAAAAAGGAAAAGCTGGTGATGCCGTTTTGTACGGCGGCAGGAAGGCCGATTTTGATGATCAGCTCCATCTTTTCCTTATGGAATTTGAAAGAGGATGGTTTGAAGTCAAAGATAAACTTATTCTTCACCATATATAAGATGCATAAAAGCATGCTGAGGGCCTGGGAAAATACGGTGGCCACAGCAGCGCCTAAAGCGCCCATTTTAAATCCGGCTACCAGCAGGAGATCCAGAAAAATATTGGTTACGCAGGCGATGAGGACAAAGTAGAACGGACGCTTGCTGTCCCCCATACCCCTCATGACGGCGCTGAGCACGTTGTAGCCGAAAATGAAAATGATTCCGGTTACGGTGACGGTCAGATAGCGGCTGGCCTCTTCAAAGGATTCGGCCGGAGTTTTGATTAAAACCAGAACCTGGTTCTTCAACACCAGCATGATCAGTGTGATGACGATTGCGGCGGATATGAGTGTGCTCATCAGGGTGGCGATGGTTTCTTCCATATCCTTGGGCTTTTTGGCCCCCAGGTACTGGGCGACCAAAACCGTACCGCCTGAGCACAATCCCACCACAATATTAGTGAGAATAAATGTCACCTGTCCGCCGATATTGACCCCGGACATGCTGGCGGTTCCGCTGAAGTTGCCCACAATCAACATATCCGCTACATTATAAAGTGACTGTATGATGCTGGAAACTAAGAATGGAAATGCGAACAGAACCAACTGGCGCACTACATTTCCTTTTGACAGATCGTTTTCGAAGTGTCCCATAAAAAAATCCTCCATGCCGGAGCGTTTTTTGCGGGGGCCCGCACTGGGAATTTCATATTCCCAGCCGCGATTCAAATTTGCGGCTCCGGCACAAATTTGGGTTTGAAAAATGAACCATCAGGATTATTTTTCAAACGAACCTCCATTCCACCTGTAGGGACAGGCGTTTCTATTGTGTAAGTATTGACATGATGAATATGATACCATAGTACGGCGTTTACTTCAATCCTTAATTTCCCTTACTGTTTCCTATTTGCCCATAAATGGGAAATTTTTTTTGACCATGTGTTTCTTTATTAACAATCTCTTTATACAGAAGCCCAAGTGCCCTATAGAATCTTTATAAAATGCCATGGTAACATACGGGTATCAAAAAGGAGGTTATGAAAATGTTGATAATTATTGGAACGGCTGTATTATTCCTGTTGATTTATCTGATCGTTATCTTATTAAAAGGAGATCAGGCATGAGAAGAAATCAAAAAAAGAAAATTCCATATGAAAATGGCGCTGCAGGCGCCGGAATTAGGAGGTAACAGTCATGAATGTGGTTATTCAAATGGTGGCGTACTGTTTCATATTGGTGCTCCTTGCAGTTCCGCTTGGAAAGTACATAGGTAAAGTTATGAATGGGGAGCGGGTTTTCTTGTCTAAACTGTTTCTCCCGGTGGAAAACGGCATTTATAAAATCCTCAGGGTTAACCGGGAGGAAGAGATGAACTGGAAGAAATATGCGGTCTGCGCAGGCGCTTTCAGCGTCATCAGCCTGGCAGCCCTGTGGATGATTCTCATGTTCCAGAAAATCCTGCCGCTGAACCCCGAGGGGATTGACAATACGTCCTGGCATCTGGGATTTAATACGGCGGCCAGCTTTGTGACAAATACCAACTGGCAGGCATATTCGGGAGAATCGGCGCTGAGTTATTTTTCGCAGATGATCGGCTTGAACGTACAGAACTTTGTATCGGCGGCAGTGGGAACCGCGGTTTTATTCGCTTTAATCCGGGGATTTGTCCGGGTGAAACAGCGGGGGCTGGGGAATTTTTATACGGATGTAACCAGAGTGGTTCTCTACGTTTTCATTCCCCTCTCATTGATCGTATCCGTCACCATCATTTCCCAGGGCGTTCCCCAGAGCTTTAAGCCCTATGATGAAGTGACCCTTTTAGAGCCGGTAGAGGTGGAACAGGAAGACGGCACCACATTGACGGTCACAAAACAGGTGGTTCCCTTAGGACCGGCCGGAAGCCAGATCGCAATCAAGCAGCTTGGAACCAACGGAGGCGGTTTTTACGGGCTTAACTCCGCCCATCCCTTTGAAAATCCAACTCCTCTCAGCAATGCATTTGAGATGATTTCCATTCTTTTGATACCGGCTGCCCTTTGTTTTACATTTGGAAGAAATATCAAGGATAAACGGCAGGGAGTGGCGGTTTTCCTTGCGATGTTCATTATGCTGGCTGCGGCTTTGGCCATTATCGGATTCCATGAACAAAACGGAACTCCCCAGTTGGCCCAGGATGGCGCTGTTTATATGGGAACCGACGGACAGTCAGGAGGAAACATGGAAGGGAAAGAGACCAGGTTTGGGATTGCGTCGTCCGCCACATGGGCGGCATTTACCACGGCGGCTTCCAATGGTTCTGTCAATTCCATGCACGACAGCTATACGCCTATCGGCGGCCTGGTTACCATGCTTCTGATGCAGTTGGGCGAGGTGGTGTTCGGCGGCGTGGGCTGCGGGCTTTACGGAATGCTGGGATTTGCCATTATGACCGTCTTCATAGCCGGTCTGATGGTGGGGCGGACGCCCGAATACCTGGGCAAAAAAATCGAGCCCTATGAGATGAAAATGGCGGTTCTCGTCTGCCTGGCAACCCCGGTTGCCATCCTGGTGGGCAGCGGCATTGCGGCAGTCCTGCCAGGCACTGTGGACAGTTTAAATAACCATGGAGCCCACGGGCTTTCGGAAGTGCTCTATGCTTATTCCTCGGCAGGAGGAAATAACGGTTCTGCATTTGCCGGTTTCAACGCCAATACGCCGTTTTTCAATGTGAGCATCGGTTTGGTCATGCTGTTTGTGCGATTCCTGCCCATGTTTGCAACTCTGGCCATAGCAGGCAGCATGGCGGCCAAGAAAAAAGCCGCCGTCAGCGAAGGAACCCTGCCGACCCACAATGCCATGTTCATATTTTTGCTGGTATTCATCGTATTGCTGGTAGGAGCGCTCAGCTTTTTCCCGGCCCTGGCATTGGGGCCGATTGCAGAATTTTTTGAAATGACGGCATAAGAAGCCATAGGAGGGAATTTGCCATGAATGAGACAAAGAAAAATATATTTGCAGATAAACAGATCATGGGCAGAGCGCTGAAGGATTCGGTATTAAAACTGAATCCCAAAGTGCAGATACAGAATCCGGTCATGTTTCTGGTTTACGTATCAGCGGTTTTAACCACCGTATTATTCCTGTTTTCATTGGCTGGAATCAAGGATACGGGATCGGGCTTTATATTGGGAGTTGCGGTGATCCTGTGGTTTACTGATCTGTTCGGCAACTTCGCCGAGGCCATTGCGGAAGGCAGGGGCAAAGCCCAGGCGGACGCCCTGAGAGCGTCCAGAAAAGATGTGATGGCCTCTAAAATCCCATCAAAGGAGTTTAAAAATGAAATTCACAAAGTTTCTTCAGCCAGTCTGAGGAAAGGGGATATTGTGCTGGTGACGGCAGGAGAGCAGATTCCGGCGGACGGCGACGTGATTGACGGGGCCGCTTCTGTGGATGAAAGCGCCATTACAGGCGAATCCGCCCCGGTTATCAGGGAGAGCGGCGGCGACCGAAGCGCGGTGACCGGAGGGACCACGGTGATTTCCGACTGGCTTGTAATCCGGGTGACCAGCA
This sequence comes from Clostridium sp. MCC353, assembly GCF_018785315.1. GTDB lineage: Bacteria > Bacillota > Clostridia > Lachnospirales > Lachnospiraceae > CHH4-2. Next base: position 113,322 of record NZ_WQPN01000054.1, read on the forward strand.
ATCCAGGTGAAAGCTTTATGGATCAGATGATCGCCATGGTTGAAGGGGCGGCCAGGAAGAAGACGCCCAACGAGCTGGCCCTTCAGATCTTCCTGGTTGCTTTATCCATCATTTTTCTGCTGGTAACGGTTTCCCTGTACTCCTATTCCATTTTTTCAGCAGGACAGAAGGGAATGGCAAATCCCACTTCAGTGGCTTCGCTGGCAGCCCTGTTTATCTGTCTGGCTCCCACCACCATAGGGGCGCTTTTGTCCTCCATCGGGATTGCGGGAATGAGCCGTTTGAATCAGGCCAATGTGCTGGCGATGAGCGGAAGAGCCATTGAAGCCGCAGGCGACGTGGACATTTTGATGCTGGATAAGACAGGTACGATTACGTTGGGAAACCGGCAGGCGGATGCGTTTATACCGGTGGACGGAGTGACGGAGCGGGAGCTGGCGGATGCAGCCCAGTTGTCTTCCTTAGCGGATGAGACGCCGGAAGGCCGCAGCATTGTGATTATGGCTAAAGAACGGTTTAACCTGAGGGGCCGCAGTATGGAAGAACTGAAAGCGGAATTTGTTCCCTTCACTGCCAAGACCAGAATGAGCGGAATCAACTGCCAGGGATTGGAGATCAGAAAAGGGGCGGCAGACGCTGTGAAAGAATACGTGATATCCTGTGGAGGCAGTTTCAGCCAGGAATGTGAGGATACGGTTAAACGGATTGCCAACCAGGGCGGAACACCCCTTGTGGTGGCCCAAAATGGCAGGGTTTTAGGTGTAATTGAGCTGAAAGACATTGTAAAACAAGGGGTTAAGGAAAAATTTGCCGATCTGCGCAAGATGGGGATAAAAACCATTATGATAACAGGCGACAACCCTTTAACAGCGGCCTCCATTGCCGCAGAAGCGGGAGTGGATGACTTTTTGGCTGAGGCCACGCCGGAAGGCAAGCTGGATATGATCCGTAAGTTCCAGGCCCAGGGACATTTGGTGGCCATGACAGGCGACGGCACCAACGACGCTCCGGCCCTCGCCCAGGCCGATGTGGCGGTGGTCATGAACACGGGCACCCAGGCGGCCAAGGAAGCCGGAAATATGGTGGATCTGGATTCTTCGCCCACGAAACTGATTGAAATTGTCAAGATAGGAAAGCAGCTTCTGATGACCCGCGGTTCCCTGACAACCTTCAGCATTGCCAACGATGTGGCCAAATATTTTGCCATCATACCGGCTCTGTTCATGGGCCTCTATCCGGGGCTTGGGGCCCTCAACATCATGAAGCTTCACAGCGCCCAAAGCGCCATCTTTTCAGCCATCATTTACAATGCGCTGATCATCATCGCCCTCATTCCATTGGCTTTAAAGGGCGTAAAATACCGGGAGGTTCCGGCTTCTAAAATGCTGTCGGGCAACCTGGTGGTCTATGGTTTGGGCGGAATTGTGATTCCGTTTATAGCGATTAAGGCCATTGATATGGTACTTACCGGGGCGGGATTTTTCTTATAGGACAGGAAGTGGGATTAACATGAGTTTTAAGGCTGCGCGGTTATTTCGGAATACATTTATTATAACGGTTCTGCTGGTCATTTCCTGCATGGTTTTAGGGCAGATGGCGGAGACTGTGGTGTTTGAATGGTTCGGTTTTATGAAATGAGGAAACAGGATGCCGTGTTGGAAGCGGCGGAACGGAGGAGACAATGAAAACTATAAAATCTGTAGTTCCCAGAGCATTTGGTTTTTTTCTGGTTTTGACGGTTATCTGCGGTGTGATCTACCCGTTGACGGTGACCGGGATTGCAAAAGTATTTTTTCAAAAGCAGGCGGAAGGTTCCATCATTGAAATTGACGGTGTAAAATATGGCAGTGAACTGCTGGCTCAGGAATTCACTTCCGATACGTATCTGTGGGGCAGGCCGATGATTACGGACATTTCCACTTACACAGACGATGAGGGCAATGTGCTTATGTATGCCGGGGCGTCCAATAAGAGCCCGGCGGGAGAGGAGCTGGAGGCAGTGATCGCTGAACGGGTGGAACGGATGAAAGCCGCCCACCCGGAACAGGCAGACCAGCCGGTGCCGTCGGATCTGGTTACGGTGTCAGGAAGCGGGCTGGACCCTGAGATTTCACCGGCAGCGGCCAATTATCAGGTGCAGAGGATATCCAAAGCCAGGGGAATACCGGAAGAAGAGGTGAAAGCAGTGATCGGCCAGTATACAAAAGAGAGAACCTTTGGGATCTTCGGTGAACCAAGAGTCAATGTGTTGAAAGTGAATCTGGCGTTGGATGGTATTTTAAAAGGCTAAGGGAAGGACGTTCCGGAAGGCAGGGCCAAATCTGATATTTGGCCTGTTTTCGCCATGGAGGGAACGCTTCCGATTGGAGGAAAGATGGAAAACAGACCTGATCCCAACAAAATATTGGCGGAACATTTCCCCAAAAGGCGTGATGACGGCAGAGGCAGATTGAAGATATTTTTTGGATATGCCGCCGGGGTGGGGAAGACCTACGCCATGCTGGAAGCCGCAAGGGATGATCTGGAAGCGGGGATCGATGTGGCGGCCGGTTATATTGAACCCCACGAAAGGCCGGAAACCCTGGCTCTGATGGATGGGATGGAGCTTTTAACGCCCCGTTTCCTGGAATACAGAGGAATCCGGCTCAGGGAATTTGATCTGGACGCCGCTCTGATACGGAAACCGGAAATTCTGCTGGTGGACGAACTGGCCCATACCAACCCGGAGGGGTTCCGGCATTCCAAACGGTATCAGGATATACAGGAACTGCTGGAAGCAGGAGTCAACGTGTATACCACGGTAAATGTACAGCATTTGGAGAGCCTGCATGATATTGTGGCGTCCATCACCCATATCCGGGTGAAAGAGCGGATTCCTGACCGGGTATTCGATCTGGCAGACCAGGTGGAACTAATCGATATTGAGCCGGAAGAGCTGATGAAGAGGCTGGAAGCCGGAAAGATTTACAGAAAGGCCCAGGCCGGCCGGGCCATGGAAAATTTCTTTACACTGGAAAAATTAACCGCGCTGAGGGAAATCGCCCTGAGGAGGACCGCCGACCGTGTAAACCGGGCCGTGAGCAAAGAGAGAGGGACTGGGGGAAAAGAGTATTATACCGCAGAACATATCCTGGTCTGCGTTTCCTCCGCGCCCTCCAATGAAAAGGTGATCCGCACCGCCGCTAGAATGGCGGATGCGTTTCACGGAGATCTTACGGCCATTGTGGTAAAGACGGAAGGAATGGAAGAAATGAGCGGCAGACTGAAGAATGTGCTGGAGAATAACATCGCATTGGCGAAGCAGTTTGGAGCCAATGCCATTACCGTGTATGGAGATGATATTGCACAGCAGATTGCAGGGTACGCCCGGCGCAGCGGGGTATCGAAAATCGTGATCGGCAGAACGGTCAGAAAGCGCCGCATGTTCTATTTAAAACAGACGCTGATTGACCGTTTAATTAAGGCGGTTCCCAACATGGACATCTATGTCATACCGGACAGCAGCGCGGTGGCGGATGACAGAAAGAAACCGGTAGTTCCGCCACTGACGGGAGGACGGAGGAAAAGAGCCCAGAGGTGGTTGCAGGCAGCCGGTATACTGGCCGGAGCCGCCGCTTTTTTGGTGCTCCTGTATAACTTCTTTTTCGTGGAACCCAGATACTCGTTCTATTCCTATGCGGCCGTATATCCGTTTACATTTGCAATTATGGCCGTTTGCGCCGTGATAACCGGTTCCATGGCGGCCAGGCTGAAAAAACAGGCGGAAATTTCCGAAGAGGAATCCGGGCAGATGCAGGCGCTGATGAACATCAGCCACAGGCTGAAGCAGGCGGGAAATGATGCTGAAAAACTGGAAATCCTGGGAATCCAGGCTTCGGAACTCCTGCGCTGTCCCGTGATTATCTATCAGGCGGTTTCAGGCGGCGGAGGCCTTAAAAAGATAGGGATTTATCCGCCAGACCGGGATCAATTATGCCGCGGTAAGTTATGCGGCAATGAGGGGGACAGCGCAGAAATGTTTGAAAAAAGCGATGAGACGGCAGTGGCCGAATGGGTCTGCAAGAATAAGCATAAAGCGGGAAAAACCACGGACACCCTTCCCGGCGCCCAGGCCAGATACATGCCGGTGGCAGGAACCGGAAAGGTTTATGGCGTGGTCGGAATCGATTTGAGAAATAAAGGCAGTATTGAACCGAATGATAAGAACATTTTAAACATCATGATAAGCGAAACGGTGTCCGCCCTCAAAACGGATTAAGCCTCTTTATAGGATGTTTACACCATTGGAAAGGTCCCATATAGAATCTTTACTGAAGATGATGATATGATGTAATCAGAAAGAGAGAGGAAGAAGGGATCAGGTATGGCAGCAAAAATCTTATTATTCATAGAAACACCATTGGAACGCCTGCTGAAAAAACATCCGCTGCTGCTCATGATGATTTTGCAGATTATAACAGCTTTATCCATGATTATTATCGTTTCCGGCATTGCGTTGGCTGGGTGCGGCGTGATTTATGGGTTTTATAAATTATTCGGAGTCATGTAGATATTATTTAAACCGGCGGAAGAGCCGCGGCAGAAAGAGGCCGGCGGGAATCTGGGGCGGTATTAAGCGTCCCGGGTCCTGCCGGCCTCTTTTTTTCATTTTTTCATCATATCGAATGTAACCGGCCTTTTCACCGGATAATATCCATTTCTACTTCACAATTTCATAATTTACCGAAATCCTGGCCTCAACTCCAATCTGACCCGGTTCTACAGCGATAGCCGCAGCCATTTCTTTGGCGGCTCCTGTGGCGGCAGACCTTTGATAACCATTATACCGCGCCTGCTGGCTGGAGGAATATTCTTCCACGTGGACAACGCCTCCCAAAGTGGCGCCGCCTGCCTCGGCAATGGCCTGGGCTTTTGATTTGGCCGAATCCATGGCCTTCTTTAAAGCCTCCTGATAGCTGGCATCATACTGGCTGGACAGATAATCCACGGATTGGATGCGGTTAATGCCAGCGTCCACACAACTGGTGATCAATTCTCCGGCTGTGTCGATGGGGATGTCGGAAATGGTGATGTTGGTGTTCATCTCATAGCCTGTGATGTCTTTTCCCGTATTCCAGTCATAAACTGGTTCCAAACCATAGTTGGAGGTCTGGATCGATGTCTTTTCAATACCAGCGGATTCCAGCACTTTAAGAGCATTTTCCAAATCCTTCTGGTTCTGATCCTGACAGCTTTTAGCGTCCGCCGCCTGGGTATAAACTGCCAGCGTGATCTCAGCCATATCGGGAACTACCTTTACCGTTTCCGTGCTTTGAACCGTTATCACCTGATTTTCCGTATTCTGGACCTTAATGGTATCCGGCAGCGCTGCCTGGCTGCAGGCTGACAGAGTGAGTGCGCTTGCTGCGATAATAGCTGCAAATGTGCTTCGTTTTGTAATATTATTCATAATGATTCCTCCAGGCCGGAGCATTTTTTTAGCGGAGGCCCGCGCGGAGAATATCAGATTCTCAGCTGCGATTCAAATTTGTGGCTCCGTCACAAATTTGGGTGTGAAAAATAAGCCATCGGGCTTTTTTTGCACTGCCTCCCTTTACAGAATCTATTGTAACGGAAAATGCTGGAAGATGTATTTCTTTTCCCTTAATAATCCATAGCTAATTATTTACAGAACTTTGACGAAAATGAAAAGAGCCGCGGCCCAATCAATATACAAAAGCGGAATAAACATCTAAAAATCCACCGCAGCCAATCTTTCCCGCCAGCGGTTCGGATTTCCTGGAAGATGCCAGGAGAATATTCTTCACATCGGCAAGACTGAGGTCGGTACGGTAGGAATAGAGCATGGCGGCCGCGCCTGTGACCATGGGGGCTGCCATGGAAGTGCCGCTCATGAATTCGTATTTGCCTTCCGGCGTGGTGCTGACTATATAGGTGCCCGGGGCGGCAATGTCCACAGAGGCCGGGCCATAATTGGAGCTGGTGTCCAGGCTCCCGTCAAACAGCAGGTTGCCTACCGCGATGATATTATCCGATGGAAATGACGCGGGATAGACCGGATGGTGGTCTATATCATATCCCACTCCCATGGCATCCCCATTCCCGGCAGCCACGATGAAAAGCATAGGGGAATTTTGAATCACCTGAGCCAGTTCTTCGTTGTATTTTGAGGAGCCAAAGCTGAGATTACAAATGGATGCGCCGTTGGCTTCCGCATAATGTATGGCTTCAATTACCGACGCGGGATTCCCCGAACCATCATTTCCCCCCAGCGCTTTTAAAGACATGATTTTAACATGGGAATTGTCCGCAATTCCAACAATCCCCCCGTTGTTTCTGGCAGCGGCAATGGTTCCTGCGGCGTGGGTGCCGTGAGTATCCTCTTTTCCATTATAAAGAACGCTGTTATTGCTGTAAAAATTCCATCCGTTGATATCGTCAACATAACCATTGCCGTCATTGTCAATTCCGTCTCCGGGAATTTCAGCTTGGTTGACCCACATGGAACTCTGAAGATCCGGGTGGCCGGTATCGATGCCGGTGTCGATTACCGCAACGATCACATCCCGTTTGGTTTGGGCTTTTTCGTAAAGGTCCCAGGCGGGGCGGATGTTGATATCAATACCTGCTATGGCTTTTGTTTTACGCATCTCCACGGCGTCAGGGCCCACCGGATTGGGAATGCTTATGGAACTGTCGCCGGTTACGGCCCGGTACAGTTCCGTGGCATATTTGAATTGATCGATCAGCTCGATCATCTGGAATTCCCCATCATTTTTCAATCCCCACTGATAGGTGGCATAGGAATCTCCGGGGGAGAGGTTTACAAGTCCGGGGCCTACGGCAAATGGCCTGAGAACGGCTTCATTTTGACCGGACGTTCCGGATTGGCGGAATAAATCTTTTGGGCCGGGGGTGGGACAGGAAGCCGCTGAATATGAGGCCTCCGAACATAGAGTCTCCGGCAATGGCGATGCCGGAAACGAAATTGCGGAAAGCGGGGCCGCAGCAGTTGTAAAGGCCGCTATGGCGGCTATTATTTTTTTTGTCATCATCTGACCTCCTGACTTTCCAGGGGAGTGTCAAGTCTGACACCTCGGTTAAGGAAATATGTGTTTAAATTCACCCTGGGGAGTGTTCGAAAATTCATTTCCGCCATCTGCACGTCTTACTTCTGACGGAAAGCAATTTTCAAACACACTCTGATAGTTTACCAGGCAGATTTGAAAAAATTGTGAACTTATTATCCGTTTATAATAGTAGGAATCAGTTTTGCCAGGGCTAAAGCCAATTCCTGATGTCCTTTTTCTGTCAAATGGATATAATCAACAGGACTGATTTCACTGACGATTTCATTGGCATCCAGGTAGTGGCAGTTCATCATCTCAGCAACTTTTTTAAATTCTTCTGAGAGCATACCTGCTTTTTCCGAACATTCCCTTCCCATGGTCTGCAGGACCGGCTTGGTTTCGTACCGTTTGTCAATGCTCTTTGGGGTGATTATGAGTATGTTTGGAGTATTTTTGGCCCAGCAGTCCTCCGTGGCCTGCGCTTTGGCGACCAGCCGTTTTAACCCCATGCCGATGCAGGCGGCGGAGCAGCCAAAACGTTCCTTGGTGTCATTGGTGCCCAGCATGATGATGAGCAGTTTGACGGGGGCATGGCTTTTAAGGCAGGGATGAATATAATTCAGCCCGCACATTCCCTCCCGGACCGGGTCTTCAAAACTGGTGGTTCTTCCGTTCAGCCCCTCTTCAATGACCAGATACTCGTCTCCAAGGGCTTTGGCAAGCAGCCTGGTCCAGCGTGTGTTTTCGTCAAAACGTTTTTGGTCTTCGGCCCGGAAGCCGTGGGTGTTGGAATCCCCAAAACATACGATGTGTTTTAGCATGGTGTATTTTTCTCCTTTTATAGTTTATTATGGTTTACCGCATTTCAGATCAAATAATGGAAGAGCTGGAACAGCCGGGAAGTGACAAAAAACAGGAGCTGTTTCACCCTCGAAACGTTTTTGGCTTTTCCGGCGTCGTCAGCCGCCACAGTTCCATCCGGCTCAATTCGGACGGCATCTTCCTCAAGGGCCAGAATATGGCTCTCCAACTGTTTGTTAAATTCTTCTCCATGGATCACCAGCATGGTTTCCGTGTCCACATAAGTACTTCTCATGTCCAGGTTATAGGAACCGATCAAAGAGATATCATGGTCGATCAGCATGGATTTGCCATGGGAGGAGTGGCTGCCGTTGTATTCATAGACCGTGACCCCGGTATCCAGAATCTTATTTTTATTAAAAATGTAATCGGAAGAAGCCATGAAATTATCGCCTACGGCAACGGAGTTAATCATCATTTTAAAATCAGGGACGCTGCCTGCCGTCTCCGCCATGCCGTCATACATGTCTTGGCTGAACACCGCATAGGGAGTGTGAAGGTACACCCGATGCTCCGCCTGTTTCATCAGCTCCTCAAGCTGATACCAGATCCATGGTTCCTTTCCCATGATATGGGTGGGGTTCCAGATCAGGGTCGCCTTTTTTATGGGGATCGTGGAATCCGTATAATCAAAATCAGGGACGGTCAGTTCCGGGCTGCGGGCGGAGAGTTCAAGATAATGAGCCCTTAATTCAGATTCCGCATCCGGCATTTTCTTTTTCATGGATTTCGAGGGCTGCTCAAAGACGGTTTCGCAGTATTCGGAATTCCACATATCCTGAAAATAACGGTCGGTCTGCCAAACCGCGCTGCTTTTAGCGTCCTCCTGCCCATGTCCAGTGTTGTAAATGAGCACATCCCTGTCATAACTGAGATTTTCCATATTGTATTCCCCAAGAAAATAATCAAAGGTATTTCTTCCGCCCATCAAAAGCAGTTTATCGTCGATCAGAAGATATTTATCATGCATCCGTCCGTGAATGGTCCAGGGTTTAAGTGGATTTGGCGTATTATAAAATTTAATTTCGATATCAGGATGAGCCCCCAGGGCATAAAAAATGGGTTCCTGATTCATGTGGAGGCTTCCATACATCCCGTCCACCAGAATCCGGACCTTGACACCTCTGTCCGCTGCCTCTAAAATAGAGGAAAAAATGTCATCGCAGCTCTGTCCTGCCCGGATATCAAAGGTGGACAGCACAATCCTCTCTTTCGCCTGATGGATCATCTGGATTCTTACATTTAAGGCATCCATGCTGCTTTCCACCACGGCGGCCCGGTCAGCGCTGTCAGTGCCGGAATCATTGTAAAAGGCGTCCGTGTCAAAGGAGGCGCGGAAGGAATCCCCCACTTGTTTTGGGTGCATAAAAGGGATCAAACACCCCAATACCACATAAATTAAAAATACGGCAAGCACAAGGAACAAATGCTTCAGCCGGAACTTTTTCATAAAAACAGATCCTTTCTCCTGATACAATGGAATTTTTCTTACAGTGTAACACATTTTCCACGATATTTCAAAATTTCATAATTTTGTCATCGGAAATTAATAGCAGTTTTAGAAAGCAGGTGTTATACTAAGAATGATACGAGAGGGCAGTCTGCTGAAAAATCATTTCACAACGTGACTGCTCCATGGAAAATTGATTAAAAAAGGAAAATAAAAATATGAAATGGTTTAATAAAGAATATAAATATCCCCGTATTTTGACGGCATTACTGCTCACGGCTGCGGTGGCGGGATTAACAGCCTGCCAAAACTCCAAACAGGCAGGGAATTCGCAGAATATGGAAACCACCGTGTCTGCACAATCCATACCTGTGGAGGTTAGGGAAGAAGTTTTAACTGAGAAAAAGGGCGAGGAAGCGGAAGGCTGCGGCGTGCTGAGAGGAACTGTAATCGATGGCTCCGACTATTCCGAATCCATCACCATAAGAACCGACAGCGGCAGCGATTACAATGTTTTTACCACCAGCGTGCCTTTAGAAGAGATCACCACGATCAAGCCCGGTCAGAAAATTGCCATCGCCTATTGCGGAACCTTGCAGGAAGAAGACCTTCAGGGCGTTCAACTGATCGTAACACTCAATCCGCAGGTACAGTACGAGATAAAAACCGTAACCGGCGTGACGGTTTCCAATGCTATGAGCACATTTACCGTTAAGGATGAAGAGGGCCAGGAAGTCTCCTTTATGAAGGATAACTGCGAAATCGAAGAAAATTCCCTGAGCCGTGACAGCGGAGACCATGTAAAGGTGGTATATGTCACCTCTGTGGATACGGAGATCAATTATCCGCTAAAGGTTTCAAAAGCGGAGTGATTGGGGGAATCTTTATTTAGTTGAGGAAGTTACGCAGGAAAGCGGGACGAGGGGACGGACTGGATGTTTGGATGCGGACGGGCCCAG
>NZ_WQPN01000055.1 GCF_018785315.1 Clostridium sp. MCC353
TTTCAGTTTCTGCCCGTCTTTTTCCATCCCTGGAGCCTAAGTTTCACTAACGGTTTCCAGATGGCTTTCATCACCGACGGATTCCGCTCCCCATGGCCGCCTCCAAACATCCAATTCCACCTCCGCTCCCTCGTCCCACTCTCCTGCTGGTATTCTCTGGCTAAAGTAATTAAAAGCAAATTTAACATAAAGGGTGAAGGCATTTTCGAAAATGGCTTCACCCTTTAATGTAAATCCCCACACCATTTAACATCAACCCTGAAGGCATTTTCAAAAATGCCTTGACGCTTTACTGTTAATCCCCACGTCAGTTACATAAAATATCTATACCACAATCTGCACGAAATACCAAACATCGTCTCAATCAAACGCCCCTTTGCTTCTTTTACATTCCTTCTCCAAATCTTTATTTATCCTTTATCAGACCGGTACACAGCCATGAATCCTGGGAATGGGGATGGACGGGGGCGGAGGCCTGCTTGGAGGTTTGACGCCGGGCGGAGCGGAATCCGTTGGCGATGAAAGCCGTCTGGAAACCG
>NZ_WQPN01000056.1 GCF_018785315.1 Clostridium sp. MCC353
CTTACGGTTGGAAGCTGGTTTTCATCCCCGAAGGATTCCCCTGGGCCCGCCCCCATCCAAACATCCAGTCCGTCCCCTCGCCCCGCTTTTCTGCGTAACGTTCACTAACTAAATCCCAATTTTTTATATGAATTCAATGATCTCCCCATCATCGGGAACAAATAAATTCCCTTTATAAAACGCCCGCCCTTCATTCAGATAACGCTCTTTTCTATTCTCAATCGTCTTATCTTCCGTATGCCACAGAACCAGATTCTGAATTCCCATTTCGTCTGCCAGGATGCAGGCGTCTTTGACGGTGCTGTGATGTTTTTCGTATGGGTTGAACCGCTCCCTGTCCTCGTAGAGGCAGAACGCTTCGTGGAGCAGCCAGTTGCTGCCGGAAACGTGGGGTTCGCATTGGGGATTATAGGGTTCGTCGCCGGCGCAGGTCAGCTTCTGGCCGTTTTTTAATGTGGTGGTGAAGCCATACTGTTTCGCTTTGGTGGAGTGAATGTCGAAAAAAGTCACGTCATAATCGAGAATTTTCCGGGTTTCACCGTCATGGACGGGAATCAGGTGAATTCTGCTTCCGATCATTTTGTAGAACTTCCCCTGGACGGTCAGCCTGCATAAGGTGTCAATGGTGGAAGTCAGGTCTTCGTGGCAGTAGATGTTCAGATCCCCCTCGTAAATGCCGTTTTTCATCCGGGTGGCAATCATTCGGATCATCCAGATTATGCCCAAAATGTGGTCGGTATGTTCGTGGGTGATGAAGATGTGGTGGATCTGCTCCATTTTAATGCCCATGTCTTCCAGGATACGCAGGATTCCATTGCCGCCTCCCGTGTCCACCATAAAAAACTGCTGGTCATCTTTCAGTGCAAAACAGGTATTATAACAGCGGGTTACGGTAGCGTTGCCGGTCCCTAATACATATAATTGTTCCATGTGCTTATTTCTCCTTTCAATCCATTTTCCGGGAGTTTGTACCCTCGTAAAAACTTTCCATTTAACCGATTCTATGGTACTATAAACTTATTATAAATGCAACTGCTCTTGAATTTCCGCCTCTTTCCCAACCAACCAGGGATGCTTAATGGCAGGCGGAATGTTGAGAACTGCTGTGAGGGGAGGTACGCATGATGCGTGATTTGGCTTATTTAAAACTCCTGGCAAGAGAGTATCCCACCATTAAGGCGGCGTCCAGCGAGATTATCAATTTGATGGCGATCTCAGGACTGCCCAAAGGGACGGAGTATTTTTTCAGCGATCTTCATGGTGAGCATGAAGCTTTTATACACCTGCTGAAAAGCTCGTCCGGTATTATACGTGAAAAGATAAAGGAGACATTCGGACACATTATTCCGGAGGAGGAACAGGTTGAACTGGCTAATCTGGTCTATTACCCGGAGCGGATGCTCAATAAAATAGCCGCTTCCGATAAGGATATCGACGATTGGAAACGGATCACCATTTACCGGCTGGTTCAGATCTGCAAAGAGGTATCCTCCAAATACACCAGATCCAAGGTACGTAAAAAGATGCCGCCCGAATTTTCTTATATTATTGATGAACTGCTTCATGTAGATTATAACGATGATAATAAGAAAATATATTACAGCGAGATCATACATTCGATCATCGATATCCAGATGGCGGATAAGTTTATTATCGCATTATGTGAATTGATTCAGAACCTGACCATTGACAACCTTCATATTATAGGAGATATTTTTGACAGGGGGCCCAGGGCTGATCTGATTATGAACGCTCTGATGCAGTTCCATGATGTGGACATCCAATGGGGCAATCACGATATTTCCTGGATGGGGGCCGCTACCGGAAATCCGGCCTGCATCTGCAATGTGTTGAGAATCGCCATCAGCTACAACAGTTTTGATGTGCTGGAAGACGGGTATGGGATCAACCTCAGGCCGCTGTCCATGTTTGCTGCCCATGTTTACCGGGATGATCCATGCGAGCGGTTTGTGCCCAAGATTTTGGATCAGAATATCTATGATGCTGTGGATCCCGGGCTGGCGGCCAAGATGCATAAGGCCATTGCGGTCATCCAGTTCAAGGTGGAAGGACAGATTATCAGGCGTCACCCCGGTTATCTGATGGATGACAGAATCCTTCTGGAAGCCGTAAATTATAAAAATGGAACCGTAACCATAGGCGGCAGAGAATATCCTCTTTTGGACACCCGGTTCCCAACCATTGATCCGCGGCACCCGTTAAAGCTGACGGCAGAGGAGGAAGAACTTTTAAACACCCTTATTCTGTCATTTAAGCACAGTGATCTTCTCCATAAACACATCAAATTCCTGTACTCCCATGGTGGAATGTATAAATGTTATAACGGCAATCTGCTGTACCATGGCTGCATCCCCATGACCAAAGATGGGACTTTTGAGAAAATGATATTCAACGGCGAGCCGTGTTCGGGCAAAGAACTGATGGATCACATCGACCAGAGGATTCAGAACGCCTATTTCCTCCCGGAAGATTCGAAAGAGAAAGAAGACGCCAAAGACTTCATGTGGTATCTGTGGTGCGGGGCCAAATCGCCGGTATTTGGAAAGGATAAGATGACCACATTTGAACATTATTTTGTGGAGGAAAAATCACTTCAAAAGGAGAATTTGAATCCGTATTATAAATTTTGTGAACAGGAAGAATACTGTAATAAGATTATAGAAGAATTCCATCTTCCCATGGATGGAGCCCACATTATTAACGGGCATGTTCCGGTAAAGATTAAAGACGGGGAGAAACCGGTAAAGGCCAACGGAAAATTATTTATCATTGACGGCGGGCTTTCTAAGGCATACCAGTCTAAAACAGGAATTGCGGGGTATACTTTAATCTATAATTCCAGACATCTGGCATTGGCGGAACATAAACCGTTTAATCCTGAAACTGAGAGCACTCCCAAGGTCTATATTGTGGAGAAGATGAAAAACAGGGTTATGGTGGGAGACACTGATTTGGGAAAAGAACTGGCCTGCCGGATATCGGATCTGAAAGAGCTGGTTGCCGCTTACAGGGAAGGCGTCATTAAGGAGAAAATCGAATAAATCCAGGTCATAAAAACTTTAGAATTATTTTAGGGTGGATTTATTTACCAATCTTCAATATGGTGTTACAATAACTGGGATTACTTCTAAGAAAAAACAGGGGGAATTCTATGAATAGGGAAGAGTTTCTGCGAGGATTGAGGCAGGCGCTGGAGGGAAATGTATCCCCTTCGGTCATACAGGAAAACTTACGGTATTACGATAACTATATATCAGAAGAGATTAGAAAGGGCGCCAGAGAGGCTGATGTGATAGCTGAGATCGGCGATCCCAGACTGATTGCGAAAACCATAGAAGATACCTCGGAGGACGGGGCCGATCCGGTTCGGGGCGTTTATGAGGAAGCGGACGCACGCGGACCGGGATATGAACAGGAACCGTTTGGCGGCAGAAGCACCATACATTACTATGATCTCAATAAGTGGTACTGGAAACTGTTGTTTGGAGCGGGCGTGGTGCTGATCCTGTTCTTGGTGATCGCAGTGATAACGGGAATTTTTACTTTAATTGTGCCCCTGCTTGTGCCGTTTATCTTTATCTGCTGTATTATTTATTTTATAAAATCCATAACCCGGCGGTAGCTGGGTTATGCTTTTGTGATTCTGATCTTGACAAATCTGTTTAAATATATTACAATATGTAATATATTTAACATTTACGTAACAATTGTATGAAAATCGTAAAAATTAAGACAGATAATTGTCAGGAGAAGAATCTATGGTGAAAGAGGCAGTCAGGCTGCTGGCTCTGGTTGGGATTTGTGCCGGGATATTAACGGCGTCACCCAAAGAGGCGAGAGCGGCGGAATCTTATTGCGCAGGAGTTGAGACGACCACTTCCTATGTGGTAAAAGTGGATGCGCCCACAACTGATGTACATATTTTGGCATCCAAAGACGGTGCGGTATTCACCCGTGTATCCCAGGGAGAGACCTATGAGGTGCTGGAAGAAGAGAATGGCTGGGCGAAGATAAAGACGAATGCGGGAATCGGATACATCCGGCTGGCCGGGAATGCCACCATGGTTGAAACCACCAGGGAGAAAGTGGATGCTTCGGCAGTTAAGAGGAACGAGATTGTTAACTATGCGATGCAGTTCGTTGGCGGACGTTACGTGTATGGAGGCAATGACCCTCATACAGGCGTGGACTGCTCCGGCTTTACCAGATATGTGATGCAGCATGCGGCGGGAATTTCTTTAAACAGAAGTTCTGCGGGACAAGCAACCCAGGGCAAGCAGATATCCCTGGATCAGATCAGGCCGGGTGATTTGATTTTCTATGCCAGCGGTTCGGGCAGGATCAATCATGTTGCCCTCTATATTGGAGATGAGAAGATCGTTCATGCGTCTACAGAAAAGACGGGAATCAAGGTGTCTTACTGGCAGCACAGAAAGCCGGTAAAGGTGATCAGTGTTGTGGAAGGATAAAGGATAAAGGATAAAGGATATGCGGAAGAGGATGCTGTTTGACGGCATCCTCTTTCTTTACTGGATACAGTGAATATGGTAAAATGAATAGGAACATAGTATAAGGCCGGACTAGAGTACGTTTGGAGATTCAAACACGCTCTGGGGCCAGGGAAGCCGGCGGGGCAGGAGAAATCTGTGAAAGAAGAAAAGTTCAGGAATAAGATATACTGGTTTATCTTTGTATTCAGTTTGCTGGTGATTTGGGTTCATTCTTATAATGCGAAGCTGTTTTTGGGAACCGGAAGAACGGCTGAACTGGTGGACCGCGGAGAGCGGCTTTTGGGTGATGTGGTGGCTCAGGTTGCTGTGCCGGGTTTTTTTATCATATCCGGATACCTGTTCTTCCGTAATTTTACCATGGACCGTTTGTGGAGCAAGTGGAATTCCAGGATCAAGACGGTTCTGGTTCCATTTGTTGTTTGGAATACCATTTATTACGCTGCATATGCGGCAGGCAGCCGTATCCCGTGGCTGCGTGATGTATTGGGAAAAGGGACTATTCCGGTGAGTTTAAATGCGCTGGTGGATGCTGTGCTGCATTACCGCTATAATTATGTGTTCTGGTATCTGTACCAACTGATCCTGCTTGTGATTTTAGCTCCTGTGATCTATTTTTTCCTGTCCAGACGTCATGTGAGATGGATGTATCTGGCGGGAGTGACTGCAGGCCTTCTGGCCGGAGTGAGCCTGTCGCCTTTGAATATCGACGCCCTGTTTTTCTATTCTGTGGCGGCCGACTGTGCACTGAACAATAAAAAAATGACAGAAGCCTCATGGACGAAGCAGAGGTTTCTGTCGGGGGCGGCTATTCTGGCAGCCGCATGTGCTGTTTATCTGTATTCCATCCGGTATTTCAGCGTTTCTGGAATCGCCATTTACCGTTTCCTGGTTCCGGCGGCGCTTTGGTTTATGGCAGATGAAAACCGGCTGCCGGAGGTGAAACCATGGATGAAGATTAACTTCTTTTTGTATGCCCTTCATTTTTTGCTGGTACGGTTTATCAATAAAACGGCGGCTTTATATGTGCCGGGCATACCGGCCGTTCCTGTACTGCTCTATCTTTTGATGCCGGGGATTGTGCTGATAATCAGCTATCCGGCGGCAGTGTTTTTGCAGCGGCGTCTGCCTTTGCTGTGGCGGCTCCTTACGGGCGGAAGGAATTGACCTGTTTCACTTATCTGCCCGATGACCAGCGCCCGGATGCGCCGCAGGGAAGAACCAGGCCGTTTTTGGTGACAGGAAGCCCCACTTCTTCGGAGCTGACAGAACCTTTATATTTCGGGCGAATCTCCGTTGCCAGCATGTAGGTCAGCACGGACGGGGCCAGGCCGGTTGTATAAGAATTTACCAGGAAGAATAGCGGATTATCCGATAAAAGCTGTACACATAAGCGGATCAGAGGATGGATCGCGTCCTCGATCTTCCAGATTTCGCCTTTTGGGCCTCTGCCGTAAGAAGGAGGGTCCATGATGACGGCGTCATAGTGATTGCCTCTCCGTATCTCCCGTTCTACGAACTTCATGCAGTCATCCACAATCCAACGGATTGGAGCGTCTTCCAGTCCGCTGGATTTGGCATTCTCTTTGGCCCATGCAACCATTCCCTTGGAAGCGTCCACATGGGTTACGTGGGCCCCCGCCTGAGCGGAAGCCAGCGTTGCGCCTCCGGTATATGCGAACAGGTTTAAAACCTTTACCGGGCGCCCTGCCGACTTGATTTTGTTTCCGAACCAGTCCCAGTTCGCGGCCTGTTCCGGAAAAAGGCCGGTATGCTTAAAGCTGAACGGCTTCAGGTTAAATGTCAATTCTTTATAGTGGATGGCCCACTGTTCCGGAAGGTCAAAGAACTCCCATTCTCCGCCGCCCTTGGCGCTTCTGTGGTAATGGCCGTTCATATTCCGCCACCGCCTGTCTTCCTTTGGAGTGTCCCAAATGACCTGAGGGTCGGGACGGACTAATATATATTTCCCCCACCGCTCCAGTTTTTCACCCTTCGAGCAATCTATTACTTCATAATCTTTCCAACCGTCTGCTATCCACATGGCTTTACCGCCCTTTCTTCCTATTAATAAGCTCTCTGCCACTCATGGCCTCCCTCCGGTGAATCCGGCCGGTCTGCCGGCAGCCTGGAGGCTGTGAGTAGTAACATCATCTCAATCATTCAACGTGATTATAACTTGGCAGGGATATCTCGTCAAGTGACCATCCGGTCATTGTAATAGAATTGAAAGATTATTTTTGTTGAATTATCAGAAAGTAATTGATACAATGTAGTATAGGAATACAATGGGGAGAACCTTAAAGGAGCGAAGACATGAAAAAAGGAAAATTGGCAGTGCTCGTGATGGCCGCTGTACTGTGTGTGGGAACGATGGCGTTTTCAGCATATGCCGCGAGTGGATGGCAGCAGTCTAACGGCAATTGGGTATATTATGATTCCAACGGCAATAAGTTAACCAACGAGTGGAAAAAAGGCGCGGACGACCTGTGGCGTTATCTGGGGAGCAACGGAGAGATGGTGCTGAACACCTGGGTTGAGGATACATATTATATGGATTCCAACGGTATTATGGTGACGAATAAGTGGCTGAAACTGAATGATTCCAGCGGCACCGAATCCTACTGGTACTATTTCACCCAGAATGGAAAAGCCGCCACAGACGGATGGAAAAAAGTGGATAATAAGTGGTATCATTTTGACGATGAAGGCAGGATGGAGACCGGCTGGGTTGACGATGAGATGTATTATGCCGGCGATGACGGTGTGATGAAGACCGGCTGGCAGAAACTGTATCCGCCGGATGAGGATTATGATGATGACCGCGTTACTCCGGCCAGTGAAGACGGAGACGGAAAGTACTGGTTTTATTTTACAAATTCAGGAAAGAAGTACTGCGCTGAAAGTAACAACGATTATGAAGTTAAGAAAGTCAATGGCGTATACTATTGTTTCGACGGCGACGGTGTGATGCAGACCGGCTGGGTGAATGTCGGGGATGATCCGGATGAGAACGCGTCCATCGAAGATTACCGCTATTACGGAAGTGACGGCAAGGTAAAGTCCGGATGGCTGTCCATAGAGCCTCCGGAGCCGATCTCAAGCGATTATGAGGATGAAGTGGAATGGTTCTACTTCAACAATCAGGGCCAGCCGAAGGTCGGTCCTAAAGAAGGCGATGCCAGCACCAGCGATTTGTTCAAGCTGAACGGCCGCACCTACCTGTTTAATGACAAGGGAAATCCTGTTTACGGGCTTCAGAAGCTGGAATTAGCGGAAAGCGGCAATTATACGGCTTACTACTTTGGGGACAAGGCTACCAGTTCTGTGGTGAAAGGCAAGCGCAAAGTGGAAGAGGATGACGGCAATGTGAGTGAATTCTATTTTGCGGAGACCGGCAAGGGTTACAACGGTGTGAAAGACGGATACCTGTATTACATGGGCAAGCTTCAAAAAGCCGAAAGCGGCACCAAATACCAGGTGATCACCATTGACGGCAAGAATTACGTAGTGAATACATCGGGCAAACTTGCAAAATCCACAACCGTTAAGAACGGAGACGGCGTTAAGTACAAAACCAACGGGACAGGCATTTTGGTAAAAGAGGATGATGAGGAGCCGTCAGATTCCTATAACGAACCGTCAGAACCGGTTTGGTCCAGCAACTATTAATAGGAAGAAACAGAGTTAAATAAGAAGAAAGCAGAATCAAAAAGCAGAATCCGCTGAATGGAAACAGCGGGCTCTGCTTTTTTCAATCCTTTTTGAACCTGGAAAAATTCGGTTTAAATCCGGTTATAATTTAACTGAATTTGGAAATAATCTTAAAATGCCGGAGAGCATTTCTTAATCATTTATCCCGTTCTCTGGTAATCGTTCGGACAGGCCTGAGCTGTTACGCCCTCTGGGCTGCTGCGTAAAAAAACTGCGTAAAAAAACAAAAAAAATACTTGCAAATAAAAGGGAAATGTGATATGCTAACAAAGCTGTGGCATGATAGCTGTGAAGCGTGAGGTTGCTGCCCATTGAGGCAGGTGTTCCGTGGAGCGAATGTCAAGTTAGGAAACTGGCGACAAGTCACTGTACAATTTACTAAGGTTCTAGCATATATGTGGGAATTTAGTGTGTGGATTTATGAGGACACACACGGGAACGTGTACAGTCACCGCTTGTCGTACTTCGAGTAATAAGTGCGAAAAGGAGGCGACTTTTTTTATGGCAAGTCAAGTAATGAGAATCACATTAAAAGCTTATGATCATCAGTTAGTAGATCAGTCAGCTGGAAAAATCATCGAGACTGTAAAAAAGACAGGATCACAGGTGAGCGGACCGGTGCCGTTACCAACTAAAAAAGAAGTGGTAACAATCTTGAGAGCGGTTCACAAGTACAAAGATTCCAGAGAGCAGTTCGAACAGAGAACTCATAAGAGACTGATCGATATCATCACACCAAGCCAGAAAACAGTTGATGCATTATCAAGATTAGAGATGCCAGCTGGTGTGTACATTGATATCAAGATGAAAACCAAATAAGGTTTTCGGTGGACAAGGTAATATCCTGAAGGGTTATATATAGAAGCAACACTCTTTCCTGAAGAGGAATCAACATCTCCCGCAAGGGAGTCATAGTGTTCCACGTATATTTGACTGTTCTAGGATGAACGCATAAAGCGTTCCGCTGTAGATCAACAAACAGGAGGTAATTAGTTATGAAGAAAGCTATTTTAGCTACTAAAGTCGGAATGACTCAAATCTTCAATGAAGACGGAGTTTTAACTCCAGTAACAGTTCTTCAGGCTGGCCCATGTGTAGTTACACAGGTTAAGACCGTTGAGAACGATGGTTACAAAGCGGTACAGGTTGGTTTTATTGACAAGAGAGCAAAATTAGTAACCAAACCGGTAAAAGGCCACTTTGATAAGGCCGGAGTTGCTTACAAGAGATTTGTAAGAGAATTCAAATTCGAGAACGCTGAAGAGTATTCAGTGAAAGACGAAATCAAAGCAGATATCTTCGCAGCTGGCGACAAGATTGACGCAACAGCTATTTCCAAAGGTAAAGGTTTCCAGGGTGCTATTAAGAGACACGGACAGTCCAGAGGACCTATGGCTCACGGTTCTAAATTCCACCGCCATGCCGGTTCAAACGGTTCTTGTTCAGATCCTAGTAAAGTATTTAAGGGTAAGAAGATGCCTGGCCAGATGGGTAACAAGAGAATCACCATCCAGAACCTTGAGATCGTTAAGGTTGATGCTGAAAACAACCTGATCTTAGTTAAAGGCGCTGTACCAGGACCTAAGAAGTCTTTAGTAACACTGAAAGAAACAGTAAAAGCATGCTAATGCTTTTATAGGAAAGGAGGAACACACAGATGGCAAACGTATCTGTTTACAATATTGAAGGTAATGAAGTTGGAACGTTAGAACTGAATGATGCTGTATTCGGTGTTGAAGTGAATGAACATCTCGTACACATGGCAGTTGTAGCACAGCTTGCAAACAAACGTCAGGGAACACAGAAAGCTAAAACCCGTTCTGAAGTTTCCGGTGGTGGAAGAAAACCATGGAAGCAGAAAGGAACCGGCCACGCAAGACAGGGTTCAACAAGATCCCCACAGTGGACAGGCGGCGGAGTTGTATTCGCTCCAACACCAAGAGATTACACAATCAAGTTAAACAAGAAAGAAAAGAGAGCAGCTCTTAAAGCAGCTTTAACAAGCAGAGTTAACGAGAACAAGTTCATCGTTGTTGATGAGATCAACTTTGATGAGATCAAAACAAAGAAATTCCAGAACATCATGAACAACCTGAAAGTATCCAAGGCGCTTGTTGTTTTAGGCGAAGGAAGTGAAAAAGTAGTTTTATCTGCTAGAAACATTCCTGCGGTTCAGACAGCATCCGTTAATACAATCAATGTTTATGACATTTTGAAATACAACACAGTAGTGGCTACGAAAGCAGCTGTTGCAAGTATCGAGGAGGTGTACGCATAATGGCAAACGTTCAATATTACGATGTAATCCTCAAACCAGTTGTAACTGAAAAGAGCATGAATGCTATGGCTGAGAAAAAATACACTTTCTTAGTTCATCCGGAAGCTAACAAGGCTATGATTAAAGAAGCTGTTGAGAAGATGTTCCCAGGAACAAAGGTTTCCAGCGTTAATACCATGAATCTGGAAGGCAAAAACCGCAGAAGAGGAATGGTAGTTGGTAAAACTGCTAAAACCAAGAAAGCGATTGTTAAGCTTACTGCAGACAGCAAAGATATCGAGATCTTCCAGGGTCTGTAAACTATAACAAATTGATTATACGGCGAACACTATGCCGTGATAAATGAAACGCGTGGACGCGTTGAGAATTGAAAGGAGAGTTTAAAATGGGAATTAAAACATTTAACCCATATACACCTTCCAGAAGACACATGACAGGATCTGACTTCAGTGAAATCACAAAGTCAACCCCGGAAAAGTCTTTAGTTACTTCCTTAAACAAAAACGCAGGACGTAACAATCAGGGTAAAATTACAGTAAGACACCGCGGAGGCGGCTCAAGAAGAAAATATAGAATCATCGATTTCAAGAGAAACAGCAAAGACGGAATTCCGGCAACTGTTATCGGAATCGAATACGATCCAAACAGAACAGCTAATATCGCTCTGATCTGCTATGCAGACGGCGCTAAATCTTATATCCTCGCTCCGGCAGGACTTACAGATGGAATGAAAGTTATGAGCGGCCCTCAGGCTGAAGCAAAAGTTGGTAACTGTTTACCGCTGAGCCAGATCCCTGTTGGTGCACAGATTCACAACATTGAATTATATCCGGGCAAAGGCGGACAGCTGGTTCGTTCCGCTGGTAACGCAGCTCAGTTAATGGCTAAAGAAGGCAAATACGCAACATTAAGACTTCCTTCTGGTGAAATGAGAATGGTTCCGATCATCTGCAGAGCTACAATCGGTGTTGTTGGAAATGGAGATCACTCTCTGATTAACATCGGTAAAGCTGGTAGAAAACGTCACATGGGCATCAGACCTACCGTCCGCGGTTCCGTTATGAACCCTAACGACCATCCACACGGTGGTGGTGAAGGTAAGACCGGTATCGGCCGTCCAGGTCCATCCACTCCATGGGGTAAACCAGCACTTGGCTTGAAGACAAGAAAGAAAAACAAACAGTCTAACAAACTGATTGTAAGAAGAAGAGATGGAAAGACCATTAAATAATTGAAGGAGGATTAAAACCTATGGCACGTTCACTTAAAAAAGGACCATTTGCAGATGCGCATTTGCTGAAAAAAGTAGATGCTATGAACGCAGCAGGACAGAAGCAGGTTATTAAGACCTGGTCACGCCGTTCTACAATCTTCCCACAGATGGTTGGACATACAATCGCAGTTCATGATGGCAGAAAACACGTTCCGGTATATGTAACCGAAGATATGGTTGGACATAAACTTGGAGAATTCGTAGCTACCAGAACTTACAGAGGACATGGTAAAGACGAGAAAAAGACCCGTCGTTAGGATACAAGTATTTGAAAGGAGGTTTCACCAATGGCTAGAGGACATAGATCCCAGATTAAGAGAGAAAGAAATGCGCAGAAAGATACCAGACCGTCTGCTAAGTTATCTTACGCCAGAGTATCTGTTCAGAAAGCATGTTTCGTATTAGATGCCATTAGAGGCAAAGATGTAACCACTGCACTTGGTATTGTAACTTACAATCCAAGATACGCTTCTACATTAATTGAAAAATTATTAAAATCAGCAATTGCAAATGCTGAAAACAATAACGGAATGAGCGTTGAGAACCTTTATGTTGAGGAATGTTACGCAAATAAAGGACCAACAATGAAGAGAGTAAAACCGAGAGCACAGGGCAGAGCTTACAGAATCGAGAAGAGAATGAGCCATATCACAATCGTGCTTAATGAAAGATAGGAGGCAAATATGGGACAGAAAGTTAATCCACACGGCTTGAGAGTCGGTGTTATTAAAGACTGGGACTCCAAATGGTATGCTGAAGCTGATTTCGCTGATTGTTTAGTAGAAGATTACAACATCCGTACATTCTTAAAGAAGAGACTGTACAGCGCTGGAATTTCTAAGATCGAAATCGAAAGAGCATCTGACAGAGTTAAAGTTATCATTTATACAGCAAAACCTGGCGTTGTTATCGGCAAGGGCGGAGCTGAAATTGAGAAATTAAAAGCAGAAGTTCAGAAATTAACTGATAAAAAATTATTCGTTGATATCAAAGAAATCAAGAGACCTGATAAAGATGCTCAGTTAGTAGCAGAATCTATCGCACAGCAGTTAGAGAACCGTGTTTCCTTCAGACGTGCTATGAAGTCTACCATGGGACGTTCCATGAAAGCCGGAATCAAAGGTATTAAGACTGCAGTTGCAGGCCGTCTTGGCGGAGCTGATATGGCTCGTACCGAATTCTACAGCGAAGGTACCATTCCGCTTCAGACATTAAGAGCAGATATTGACTATGGTTTCGCAGAAGCAGATACAACCTACGGCAAATTAGGCGTTAAGGTTTGGATCTACAAAGGCGAAGTACTTCCTACTAAAGGAAACAAGGAAGGGAGCGATAAATAATGTTAATGCCTAAGAGAGTTAAGCGTCGTAAACAGTTCCGTGGAAGCATGGCAGGAAAAGCCCTCAGAGGAAACAAAATTTCTAACGGTGAATACGGTTTAGTCGCTACAGAACCATGTTGGATCAAATCCAATCAGATCGAAGCAGCCCGTGTTGCTATGACCCGTTATATCAAACGTGGTGGTAAAGTTTGGATTAAAATTTTCCCAGATAAACCTGTAACAGCGAAGCCAGCAGAAACCCGTATGGGTTCCGGTAAAGGCGCTCTTGAATATTGGGTAGCAGTTGTAAAACCGGGCCGTGTTATGTTTGAAATCGCTGGCGTACCAGAGGAAACAGCTCGTGAAGCTTTACGTCTTGCTATGCACAAATTGCCATGCAAGTGTAAAATTGCTTCTAAAGCAGATTTAGAAGGCGGTGATAACAGTGAAAACTAATAAATATGTAGAAGATTTAAAGGTGAAATCAGCTGCAGAGTTGAATGAAGAATTAGTAGCTGCTAAGAAAGAATTATTTAATTTAAGATTCCAGAATGCAACTAACCAATTAGATAACACCAGCAGAATTAAGGAAGTTCGCAAGAACATTGCCAGAATTCAGACTGTTATTACAGAGAAAGCAAAGATGGCTTAATTGGAAAATAGATTCTATAGCGGATGCGAATAGTCTATATTCGCTATTTGAAAGGAGAAACAGTAGTCGTGGAAAGAAATTTAAGAAAAACACGTACCGGTAAAGTTGTAAGTAACAAGATGGATAAAACCATCGTTGTTTCTATCGAAGACCACGTAAAACATCCTTTATACGGCAAGATCGTGAAAAGATCTATCAAATTAAAAGCGCATGACGAGAAGAATGAGTGTGCGATTGGCGATACAGTAAAAGTTATGGAAACAAGACCTTTATCTAAAGATAAAAGATGGAGACTTGTAGAGATTATCGAAAAAGCAAAATAAAGTAAATTTGCTGAGCAAATTTACGCTGCGCAAACGAAGCGAAGCGGAGTTTGCGTTTCACGTTTATTTCGCAAGGCGAAAACAAGGAAGGAGTATCAGGCATGATTCAGCAGGAAACCAGATTGAAGGTTGCCGACAATACAGGTGCAAAAGAGCTTCTTTGTATCCGTGTTTTAGGTGGATCTACAAGAAGATATGCTAATATTGGTGATGTAATCGTTGCTTCTGTTAAAGATGCAACACCAGGTGGTGTTGTAAAAAAAGGCGACGTTGTTAAAGCCGTTGTTGTACGTACCGTTAAGGGCGCACGTCGTAAAGACGGTTCTTATATCAAGTTCGATGAGAACGCAGCAGTAATTATCAAAGATGACAAGACTCCAAGAGGAACTCGTATCTTTGGGCCGGTAGCAAGAGAATTACGTGAGAAACAGTTCATGAAGATTGTCTCTTTAGCGCCAGAAGTATTATAAGGAGGTGTCCACTGTGCATAAAATCAAAAAAGATGACTTGGTAAAAGTGATCGCAGGTAAAGATAAAGATAAAACAGGTAAAGTTATTACCGTTAATACCAAAAACGGCACTGTACTGGTTGAAGGATGCAACATGGTAACAAAGCATTCCAAACCAAGCGCAGGCAACCCAAACGGTGGAATCATCCATCAGGAAAGCGCTATCGATATTTCAAATGTTATGTTAGTTGTTGATGGAAAAGCAACCAGAGTCGGCTTTGAAGTGAAAGACGGCAAAAAGGTTCGCGTTGCTAAGTCCACCGGCAAGGTAATTGACTAATAGCAGAGAGGAGGAAACACAAGTTGGCTAGATTAAAAGAGATGTATCAAAATGAGATCGTAGAAGCTATGATCAAAAAATTCGGATATAAAAACATCATGGAAGTGCCTAAGTTAGATAAGATCGTTATCAACATGGGTGTTGGTGAAGCGAAAGACAACGCCAAAGTTTTAGACTCTGCTGTTAGGGATATGGAAATCATTTCCGGACAGAAAGCCGTAACAACAAGAGCTAAGAATTCAGTTGCTAACTTCAAAATCAGAGAAGGTATGCCAATCGGATGTAAAGTTACATTACGCGGTGAGAAAATGTATGAATTTGCAGATCGTCTGATCAACCTCGCATTACCTCGTGTACGTGACTTCAGAGGTGTTAACCCTAACGCATTTGACGGCAGAGGAAATTATGCTTTAGGTATCAAAGAGCAGTTGATTTTCCCTGAGATTGAATACGATAAAGTTGACAAAGTAAGAGGTATGGATGTTATTTTCGTAACCACTGCTAAGACTGATGAAGAAGCCCGTGAACTTTTGACATTATTCAATATGCCATTTCAAAAATAGTTAGGAGGAGTATTCCATGGCTAAGACTTCAATGAAAATTAAGCAGCAGCGTCCGGCTAAGTTCTCCAGCAGAGAATACAACCGCTGCAGAATTTGTGGCCGTCCACATGCTTATTTAAGAAAATACGGAATCTGCCGTATTTGTTTCCGTGAATTAGCATACAAAGGACAGATACCAGGTGTTAAAAAGGCAAGCTGGTAAGATTAAGGAAGGAGGCAATATCCATGACAATGAGTGATCCAATCGCAGATATGCTTACAAGAATCCGTAACGCAAACACTGCTAAACATGATACAGTAGACGTACCTTCATCCAAGATGAAATTAGCTATCGCTGATATCCTTGTAAAAGAGGGCTATGTTGAGAAATATGATATCGTAGAAGATGGTGCATTCCAGGTAATCCGCATCACATTAAAATACGGTAAAGACAAAAACGAAAAAATCATTACCGGTATTAAGAGAATTTCTAAACCAGGTCTTCGCGTTTATGCAAACAAAGAAGAGCTGCCAAAAGTACTTGGCGGTTTAGGTACAGCTATTCTTTCTACAAACCAGGGCGTTATTACAGATAAAGAAGCACGTCAGTTAGGTGTAGGCGGAGAAGTTCTTGCATTTGTTTGGTAATTATAGGAAGCTGAAAACAGAAGAGGCGCAGAAGCTTCTTCCGAGAATTTAAGTAGGAGGTATATGGCATGTCACGTATAGGAAGAATGCCTATCGCGGTTCCGGCAGGTGTTACTGTCACAATCGCAGAGAATAATAAAGTGACTGTAAAAGGTCCTAAGGGAACTCTGGAAAGAGAGTTGCCTGCAGAGATGACGATCAAAGAAGAAGATGGTCATATTGTAGTAACCAGACCAAGCGATTTAAAGAAGATGAAATCTTTACATGGTTTGACAAGAACTTTAGTTGCTAACATGATCCACGGTGTAACCGAAGGTTATGAGAAAGTCCTTGAAGTTAACGGTGTTGGTTACAGAGCACAAAAACAGGGTAAGAAATTAATCCTTTCTCTTGGATATTCTCATCCCGTTGAGATGGAAGATCCGGAAGGTTTAGAGTCTGTTCTGGAAGGACAGAATAAAATCACCATTAAGGGTATCGATAAAGAAAAAGTTGGCCAGTACGCTGCTGAAATCAGAGATAAGAGAAGACCTGAACCGTATAAGGGCAAAGGTATTAAGTATGCTGATGAAGTTATCAGACGTAAAGTTGGTAAGACTGGTAAGAAATAATTAAGGAGAGTGTAAAAATGGTTAGTAAACAGTCAAGAAGCGAAATCCGCGCAAAAAAACACGCTAGATTACGTAATCGTTTTGCTGGTACATCAGAGAGACCACGTTTAGCAGTGTTCAGAAGTAATAATCATATGTATGCTCAAATTATTGACGATACAGTTGGTAATACTTTAGTTTATGCTTCAACAGTTGAAAAAGAAGTGAAGGCAGAATTAGAAAAGACTAATGATGTAGCTGCTGCGGCATATGTAGGAACAGTGATCGCCAAGAGAGCATTGGAAAAAGGTATTGAGAATGTCGTTTTCGATAGAGGCGGATTCATTTATCATGGTAAAGTTCAGGCATTGGCAGATGCAGCCCGTGAGGCTGGTCTGAAATTCTAGTAGAGAGGAGAACGGCATGAAACGTACAATTATTGACCCAAGTCAGTTAGAATTAAATGACAAGGTAGTGGCTATTAAGCGTGTATCGAAAACTGTAAAAGGTGGACGTACCATGAGATTCTCTGCTTTAGTAGTAGTAGGTGATGGCAATGGACACGTAGGTGCAGGCCTTGGCAAAGCTGGTGAAGTTCCTGAAGCAATCCGTAAAGGAAAAGAGGCGGCAGCTAAGAATCTTGTAGAGATCCCTGTAGATGAGAACAAGAGCATTCCACATGATTTCATTGGAAAATTCGGCAGCGCATCTGTATTATTAAAGAAAGCTCCCGAAGGTACCGGTGTTATCGCTGGAGGTCCTGCACGTTCCGTACTGGAACTGGCAGGTATTAAGAACATCCGTACAAAATCTTTAGGATCAAACAACAAGACTAACGTAGTTCTTGCTACGATCGAAGGATTATGTCAGCTTAAAACTCCGGAAGAAGTTGCTAAACTTCGCGGCAAATCTGTAGAAGAGATTTTGGGCTAAGGAGGAGAGAATAATGGCAGAGAAATTAAAAGTTACATTAGTAAAATCCCCAATTGGTGCAGTTCCTAAGCATAAAGCAACTGTTGAAGCTTTAGGTTTAAGAAAAGTCAACAAAACTGTTGAACTGCCTGATAATGATGCGGTTAGAGGCATGATCTGGCACGTAAAACATCTGGTTAAAGTAGAAGAGATCTAAAAAATAGTAAGGAGGTGCAGTCATGGATTTATCAAATTTACAACCTGCTGAAGGTTCCAAGCACAGCGATAATTTCAGAAGAGGCCGCGGACACGGTTCAGGTAATGGTAAGACAGCCGGTAAAGGACATAAAGGCCAGAAAGCTCGTTCAGGAGCTACAAGACCAGGCTTTGAAGGTGGTCAGATGCCATTATACAGACGTCTTCCTAAGAGAGGCTTTAAGAATAGAAATAAAAAGATTATCGTAGGTATTAACGTTGAAGCATTAGAGAAGTTTGAAGACGGAGCAGTGGTTACTGTAGAGTCTTTACTTGAGAGCGGAATCGTTAAAAACCCAAGAGATGGAGTTAAAATTCTTGGAAATGGAGAATTAACCAAAAAGCTCACGGTAAAAGTTGATGCATTCAGTGAAGGTGCAAAGGCTAAGATTGAAGCTGTTGGTGGAACCTGCGAGGTGATCTAATGTTAAAAACGCTCCGTAATGCATGGAAGATTAAAGATCTCAGAAAGAAACTGATCTTTACATTTTTAATGCTTATTGTAATAAGGTTCGGCTCTCAGCTGCCGATACCTGGAGTTAACACAACTTATTTTGCAGACTTTTTTGCAAAGCAGAGTGGAGACGCATTCAGCTTCTTTGATGCGATGACTGGCGGTTCTTTTACCTCCATGTCTCTCTTCGCGCTGAGCATTACCCCTTATATCACATCTTCCATCATCATGCAGCTCATGACCATTGCAATTCCTAAATTAGAGGAGATGCAGCGTGACGGTGAGGATGGAAGAAAGAAGATTGCAGAGTATACCCGTTATCTGACCGTAGGCCTGGCTCTGATCCAGTCTGTCGCTATGGCGATTGGATTTGGCGGACAGGGACTTCTGGTAGATTATAATCTGCAGACCGGTTTTGGTAAAGCTGGTATGGTTATTATCGCAGTTGCAGCTATGACGGCAGGAAGTGCCCTTCTCATGTGGATCGGTGAGAGAATCACTGAAAACGGAGTGGGCAATGGTATTTCAATCGTGCTTTTGTTCAATATCATTTCCAGTCTTCCGGATGATGTAGTCATGTTATATGACGTTTTCCTTGACGGAAGGAAGGTGCCGGTTATTGCGCTGACTTCAATCATTATACTGGCTCTGATTGTGGCCATGGTAGTGTTTGTAATCATTCTTCAGGATGGTGAACGCAGAATACCGGTACAGTATTCCAAGAAAATGGTTGGAAGAAAGATGGTAGGAGGCCAGTCCTCCCATATTCCGTTAAAGGTTAACACCGCTGGTGTTATCCCGGTTATCTTCGCATCTTCGATAATGTCTTTCCCGGTAGTAATTTCACAGTTCTTTCACCCGGATTATAATACATTCGGCGGAAAGATTTTAGTGATGCTGAATTCATCGTCTTGGTTTAAACCTGAATCACCTGCCAATTCCATTGGTTTAGTTATTTACATCGCGTTGATCATCGTATTCGCGTATTTCTATACGTCAATCACCTTCAATCCGCTGGAAGTTGCTAACAACATGAAAAAGCAGGGCGGTTTTATCCCGGGTATCCGCCCAGGTAAACCTACTTCAGATTATTTGAACCGGATTTTGAATTATATTGTTTTTATCGGCGCATGTGGTTTGATCATCGTATGTGTCGTACCGATCGCGATTTCCGGCTTATTCAGTGTAAGCCATTTATCCTTCGGCGGAACATCACTGATCATTATTGTCGGTGTTGTACTGGAAACATTAAAAGCAATTGAATCCCAGATGCTTGTTCGCAACTACAAGGGATTCTTAAATGACTAAGCATAGAATCCGGCTTTTTGCCGGATTCATTTGCCTTGGTGGGAATTGATTTCCCACAGGGAATTTAAATAGGAGGACAACCTTATGAAAATTATCATGTTAGGCGCTCCTGGAGCTGGTAAGGGTACCCAGGCGAAGAAAATTGCAGAAAAGTATCACATTCCCCATATCTCCACCGGAGATATTTTCAGAGCGAATATCAAGGGCGGTACAGAGCTGGG
This sequence comes from Clostridium sp. MCC353, assembly GCF_018785315.1. Classification (GTDB taxonomy): domain Bacteria; phylum Bacillota; class Clostridia; order Lachnospirales; family Lachnospiraceae; genus CHH4-2. Next base: position 19,810 of record NZ_WQPN01000056.1, read on the forward strand.
AATGAAGGCAAAGGCATTTATGGATCAGGGGCAGCTTGTTCCGGATGAGATCACCATCGGCATGCTGATGGACCGCATTCAGGAAGCTGACTGTGCAGGCGGTTATGTTCTGGACGGATTCCCAAGGACCATTCCACAGGCGGAAAGCCTTACAGACGCTTTGAAGGAGCGGGGTGAGGCCGTGGATTTCGCTGTGAATGTGGATGTGCCGGATGAAAATATTGTTAACAGAATGTCAGGCAGAAGAGCATGTGTATCCTGCGGAGCTACATATCACATTATGTACAATCCTCCGAAACAGGAAGGCATTTGTGATGTCTGCGGCGAAAAGCTGGTTTTAAGAGATGATGACAAGCCTGAAACGGTTCAAAAACGTTTGAGCGTATATCATGACCAGACGCAGCCGCTGATTGAATATTATAATGCTGCAGGTGTTTTAGCCAATGTTGACGGCACACAGGACATGGAAAAAGTGTTCCAGGATATTGTGGCCGTTTTAGGTGATTGATTATGTCGGTATCCATTAAATCTGCAAGAGAAATTGAACTGATGAGAGAAGCAGGACGTATTCTTGCAATCACTCATGAAGAACTGCGCAAAGCCCTGAGACCGGGGATGTCCACCAAGGACGTCGACAGGCTGGGCGAAGAGATTATCCGAAGCTATGGATGTATTCCTTCCTTTAAGAATTACAATGGCTATCCGGCGTCTATCTGCGTATCCGTAAATGACGAAGTAGTCCATGGTATTCCTGATAAGAAGCATATCATAAAGGAAGGGGATATTGTCAGCCTGGATGCGGGCGTAATCTATAAAGGTTACCATTCCGACGCGGCAAGAACCCATGGGATCGGTGAAATCAGTCCGGAAGCAAAGAAATTGATTGAAGTTACAAAACAAAGTTTCTTTGAAGGGATTAAATATGCAAAAGTTGGCAATCATTTAAATGATATTTCTGCCGCGATCCAAAAATATGCGGAAAGCTTTGGCTACGGAGTGGTCAGAGATCTGGTAGGACATGGGATAGGAGAACATCTTCATGAGGATCCCGAGGTTCCTAATTTTGCCCAGAGACGAAAAGGCATTAAACTTCAAGCTGGTATGACCCTGGCCATAGAACCCATGATTAACTCAGGCGGTTATGATGTGGCATGGCTGGATGATGATTGGACAGTTGTGACAGATGACGGTTCGTTATCAGCTCATTATGAAAATACAGTCCTCATAACAGAGGATGGTCCCGAGATTTTATCCATGCTCGATACTGATAAACAGGAGTGATAAAATGATGGCTTATGAGACAGGCAGCCTGGTCAGATCCCTGGCAGGCCATGACAAAGATGATCTTTTTATCATAATACAGGAGAGCAAAGAATATGTTTATCTAGTGGACGGAAAATACCGGACGCTGGAAAAACCCAAGTGCAAAAAGAAAAAGCACCTGCAGCCCATTCATGAAAAAGATGAAACCTTAACTAAGAAGCTGATAGATGGAGAACATGTGACAAATGAAGAAATCAAATATTTCATCAAATGTTACAAGAGGAGGAAAACAATATGTCAAAAGCAGATGTGATAGAGATTGAAGGAGTCGTAGTTGAAAAACTGCCGAATGCAATGTTTCAGGTCGAATTGGAAAACGGACACCAGGTTTTAGCGCATATCAGCGGTAAACTTCGTATGAACTATATTAAGATATTACCGGGTGATAAAGTAACAATTGAACTGTCCCCATATGACCTTTCAAAAGGAAGAATCATCTGGAGAGATAAATAAAACAAAGTGTAAAACAAAGTGTAAAACAAAGTATAAAAAATGCTTGCATTATAAGGAAAAAAGTGTTATAATGCTCTAGCGACTTTGTTGAAATACTGGGTGGAGTTTGCCCAAAAGCGGCTTATCCGGTTGTACCTATATATCTAATTAATCTTAGGTATATATTAGGAAAGGAGAATCACTGTGAAGGTTAGATCATCAGTAAAACCGATTTGCGAAAAGTGCAAAATCATCAAGCGTAAAGGCAGTATCAGAGTAATCTGTGAAAATCCTAAGCACAAACAGAGACAAGGTTAAGAAACAGAAAAAAATTTAGGAGGTGTACTACACACATGGCTCGTATTTCAGGTGTTGATTTACCAAGAGAAAAACGTGTTGAAATCGGCTTAACTTACATCTACGGAATTGGTAGAACAAGTTCAAACCGTATTCTTGCAGAAGCTGGCGTTAATCCTGACACTCGTGTTAAGGACTTAACCGATGACGAAGTGAAGAAGATCGCAGCAATCATTGCTGACTCCCAGATGGTGGAAGGTGATTTACGTAGAGAAATCGCTATGAACATCAAGAGACTTCAGGAAATTGGATGCTATCGCGGAATCCGTCATAGAAAAAGCCTTCCTGTACGTGGTCAGAAGACTAAGACAAATGCAAGAACCCGCAAAGGTCCTCGTAAGACTGTAGCGAATAAGAAGAAATAAGACACTATAAACAATTAAGAATCACGTTGCATGTTTTAAAAACAGGAAACTGTATGATTCAAGATTTCAAGAAAGTAGGTTAGTTTAAAATGGCTAAAAAAATGTCCACTACTAAAAAAGTGACAAAAAAGCGTGTAAAGAAAAACGTTGAACGCGGACAAGCACATATCCAGTCATCTTTTAACAATACAATTGTTACATTGACAGATGCGCAGGGTAACGCTTTATCATGGGCAAGTGCTGGTGGTCTGGGATTTAGAGGTTCAAGGAAATCTACTCCATATGCAGCTCAGATGGCTGCTGAAACTGCTACCAAGGCAGCGTTAGTACATGGTTTAAAATCTGTAGACGTTATGGTAAAAGGACCTGGTTCAGGCCGTGAAGCAGCAATCCGTGCACTTTCCGCATGCGGCTTAGAAGTAACTAGTATTAAGGATGTAACTCCGGTTCCACATAACGGATGTCGTCCACCAAAACGTAGAAGAGTTTAATAGGAGGTACTAAACAGTGGCAGTTGATAGAGTTCCTGTTCTTAAAAGATGTAGATCTCTTGGCTTAGATCCGATTTATTTGGGAATAGATAAAAAATCAAACAGAGAATTAAAAAGAGCTAACAGAAAGATGAGTGAGTACGGCCTTCAGTTGAGAGAAAAACAGAAAGCTAAATTCATCTATGGTGTGTTAGAGAAACCTTTCAGAAACTACTATGCAAAAGCATCCAAGATGGATGGTATGGTAGGTCAGAACCTGATGATCCTTCTGGAAAGAAGACTTGACAATGTTGTATTCCGTATGGGATTCGGCAGAACAAGAAGAGAAACCAGACAGATTGTAGACCACAAGCATGTACTTGTTAACGGCAAGTGCGTAAACATCCCGTCTTACTTAGTAAAAGCCGGCGATGTAATTGAAATCAAAGAGAAATGCAAATCTTCTCAGAGATATAAAGATATTTTAGAAGTAACAGCAGGACGTTTAGTACCAGCATGGATCGATGTTGATCAGGAAAATATGCGCGGTACTGTAAAAGAATTACCAACTAGAGATGAGATTGATGTTCCAGTTAACGAAATGCTTATCGTCGAGTTGTACTCTAAATAATCCCTGACGATAGTCCGGCATATATGCAAATTGACCGCAGGGAATTTCCCTGCGGTACAATACCCAAAAGGAGGGGCTATTAGTGTTCGATTTTGAAAAACCAAACATTGAGATCGTTGAGATTTCAGAAGATAAGAAATATGGTAAGTTTGTTGTTGAACCACTTGAAAGAGGTTACGGCACTACTTTAGGTAATTCATTAAGGAGAATTATGCTTTCTTCTTTACCGGGTGCTGCGGTTAGTCAGGTGAAGATCGACGGCGTTTTACATGAGTTCAGTTCGATTCCAGGCGTTAAGGAAGACGTGACTGAGATCATCATGAACATCAAAAGCTTATCCATAAAGAATACCAGCGATACCAACGAAGCGAAAGTTGCTTATATCGAATTCGAAGGGGAAGGCGTTATTACAGGTGCTGACATCCAGGCAGACCCTGATATTGAGGTGTTAAATCCGGATCAGGTGATTGCTACATTGAGCGGCGGAGCTGACAGCAAGTTCTATATGGAACTTACCATCACAAAAGGCCGCGGATATGTGAGTGCAGACAAGAACAAGAGTGAAGATCTCCCGATCGGAGTGATTGCGGTTGATTCTATCTATACTCCTGTTGAGCGCGTTAACATGACAGTTGAGAATACCCGTGTCGGTCAGGTTACTGATTTTGACAAGCTGACACTGGATGTTTATACCAACGGTACTTTAGCTCCGGACGAAGCGGTCAGCCTGGCTGCGAAAGTTTTGAGCGAGCATTTGAATCTTTTCATCGATCTTTCTGAGAATGCCAAGACCGCAGAGATCATGGTAGAAAAAGAAGATAATGAAAAAGAAAAAGTGTTGGAAATGAATATTGACGAACTGGAACTTTCCGTTCGTTCCTATAACTGTTTGAAGAGAGCCGGAATCAATACTGTAGAAGAACTGTGCAACAGGACTTCAGAGGATATGATGAAGGTGAGAAACCTTGGCCGCAAGTCTTTGGAAGAAGTGCTGGCTAAGTTGAAAGAACTTGGACTTCAGCTGAACCCAAGTGATGAGTAACTAGTTTATGGATTTACAGCAGCCAGTCAGTAAGACCGAAGAAGCATGGCCGGTTGTTCCACAAATGGAGGAAAGAAACAATGGCAGGATATAGAAAGCTTGGAAAAACTTCAAGCCAGAGAAAAGCATTAATCAGAAGTCAGGTAACTGCTCTTTTATACCATGGAAAGATCGTTACAACAGAAGCGAGAGCTAAGGAAATCCGCAAAGTTGCAGAAGGCCTGATCGCTTTAGCCGTTAAAGAAAAAGATAACTTTGAAACAGTTAAAGTTACCGCAAAAGTTGCCCGTAAGGACAAAGACGGCAAGAGAGTGAAAGAAGTTGTTAACGGTAAAAAAGTTACTGTTTATGATGAAGTTGAAAAAGAGATCAAAAAAGACAATCCTTCCAGACTTCATGCCAGAAGACAGATGTTAAAGGTTCTTTACGATGTAACAGAAGTACCTACAACAGCTGCTGGAAAGAAGAAAAACACAAAATCAGTTGATATCCCGGCAAAATTATTTGACGAGATCGCTCCTAAATACGTTTCCCGTAACGGTGGTTATACCAGAATCGTTAAAATCGGACAGCGTAAGGGCGATGGCGCTATGGAAGTTTTACTGGAATTAGTATAAGATTTAAAAGGTGGAGAAGAAATTCTCTGCCTTTTTTGTTGTTTCTATACGGTTAGAAAGTTGAAAGAATATCGTAAGTTGACGCTTACTGTATGCAGAGGCTATAATATTAGTAGAAAGATAAAACTGTATGTTCCACATATAATATAGTTTGCAGGGGGAGTGATATCATGAAGGGATTAAAGAAGATTATCAGCATTACCATTTCAGCAGCGATGCTTGCGGCAGCGATGCCTGTCAGCACATTTGCCAGCTCTGCCATAACCTCCGTTTCTATCCGGATAGATAACAACATTGAGCCGGGCGACCGGCTGCCGGACATTACGGTGGAGGACAGATCGGGCGGAAACAGCGGTTCATCCGACAGCGGCGATATTGTGGTGAGCACATCCAATTCCAAGTACTATGTCCGGGATGCGGAGTGGACGTCGTCCCGCAACAGGGATGTGGATGTAGGCGACCAGCCGGAGATGAAGGTTTATATTTCACCGACCAACGACGATGACCATTATTTTAAGGGAAGTTATTCTTCCAGCAACATTTCCATTAAAAACGGCACTTATGTGAGGGCGAGAAAGAGTGGGGATGATCTGGTAGTTACTTTAAAGGTTTCAGCCGTGGAAGGCACTTATGATCCGCCAGAGGACGCTTACTGGAGAGACAGTGGATATGGAAAAGCCAGATGGAAAGCAGGAGAGGTCAGCTCAAACACCTATGATGTGTATTTGTACCGTGGAAGCAGCATTGTGACTAAGGTGGAATCCTTAAAAGCCACTTCTTATGATTTTTATCCGTATATGACAAAGGAAGGCACCTATTCCTTTAAAGTGAGGGCGGTGCCCAGTTCAAGCAGCGATAAAAAATACGCGAAGAGAAGCGAGTGGACCGAATCTGACGATATGTACATTAATAAAGAACATGTATCTGACGGAAGAGGACAGGGAGCCACCAACGCGGGAACATCCCAGGTTGGATGGGTTTATCAGAGCGGCACATGGTATTATAAGTATCCGGACGGATCTTACCAGAAGAATTCCTGGCTGAAAGTGAATGACAAGTGGTATCTGTTTGACAGCAGCGGCCGGATGCTCACCGGATGGCAGAATCGGAATAACCAGACTTATTTCTTGAACAGCAATGGCGATATGTTCACCGGATGGCTGAAAGACGGCAATAAGTGGTATTATATGAATCAGAATCCTGGCGATTTTGAAGGCGCTATGGTGAAAAACAGCTGGGTAAACCAGAACGGCAAAACCTACTATATGAACAGCGATGGCGTGATGGCGGAAGGCTGGTATGAGATAGCGGGACAGTGGTATTACTTCTATCCGGGCGACGGCAGCAAGGCGGTGAATACCACAATTGACACCTTCTATGTGGACGCCAACGGTGTCTGGGTAAGATAGCATAATAGGAGATTAAAAGCATGGGACAGAGAGTACACAAGTTTCTTCGGGGGGCTGTACTGAGTGTGTTGATGCTGTTGACGGCTGCCTATCCTGCGTTTGGGGCGGAGACGGTCCGGTTAGAGGCTGCGGAGAATACATGGTGGGAAGATGACACCACCGCGGCATGGACTTCCGTAAAAAAAGCAAAGCAGTATCAGGTGAGGCTGTATGAAAATGAAGTGTCAGTCGCCAAACTTACGGTGAATACTAACCGGGCGGATTTCAACGATTATATGCAGGATGGATACCAGTATTATTTTGAAGTCCGGGCCGTAGCCAGGAATTCAGAACAGAGCTATGTGGAGGATGGCCCGTGGGTTACTTCGAAAACGGTTGAATTGTCGAACAGGGGAGACACCGCCGGAAGGTGGAGGAATTATGCGGATGGCAATAAGTACCAGATGGAAGACGGCACCATGGCAGTCAGCGGCTGGAAGCTGATTTCAGGAACCTGGTATCACTTTGATGATTACGGGTATGCGATAACAGGATGGCTGGAAGATAACGGCAGCCGTTATTTCCTGGATGAAGAGGGAAGGATGGCGAAAGGCTGGACGGAGATCGGGGGCTTCTGGTATTATTTCCAGAAGGACGGAGCCATGGCTTCAGGCTGGATTCAGCCGGAACCGGGAAAATGGTACTATATGCAGGAGAACGGAGTCATGGCTTTTGATACAACGGTGGATGGATACCGGCTGGATTCATCGGGTATGTGGATTCCATCCTAAAGCGTATTTGAGAACTGCTTAGCATCAGCAGTGTGTTCGGAAATTTATTGGAAGCAGAATGGCGATATACGTTTATACTGGGAACAAATAGAACTGAGAATAATAAATTTAAGCGGAGAACGGCGAAAGTCGTTCTCTTTTGCTTGACTGTTGTGTTAATTTCAACTAAAATTGAGAAACATAATGGTGGTCATCAGCATGTTAAGAAAAGAGAACGAAATATGGGAATCATAAAAGCCAGTAAATTGATATTTGACTATGTCAGAAGAGACGAAGAAGAGAATATAGAGGAAGTGAACCGGGCCATTGACCAGTTGAACATGGAGATCGAAGAAGGCACTTTCGTGGCAATTCTGGGCCATAATGGTTCCGGAAAATCCACATTGGCAAAGCAGATCAACGGAATCCTCATGCCAACGGACGGGACGGTCTGGGTTTCGGGAATGGATACTTCCGATGAGAACTATATCTGGGATGTGAGGAAGACGGCGGGAATGGTATTTCAAAACCCGGACAACCAGATTATCGGGAATATTGTAGAGGAAGATGTGGGATTCGGGCCGGAGAACATCGGCGTGCCTACGGAGGAGATATGGAAGCGGGTGGATGAGAGCCTGGAAGCCGTTGGAATGACTGCATACCGTTTAAAATCCCCCAATAAGCTGTCGGGAGGGCAGAAGCAGCGCGTTGCCATTGCTGGCGTCATGGCCATGAAGCCCAAATGCATTGTGCTGGATGAGCCTACGGCCATGCTGGATCCTAACGGCAGGAAAGAAGTGATCCGCACGATACGGGAACTGAATAAAAGGGAGAAGATCACAGTCCTTCTGATCACCCATTATATGGAAGAAGTGGTTCATGCGGACCGGGTGATCGTAATGGATGAAGGACATATTGTGATGGATGGAACGCCCAAGGAGATATTTTCCCGCGTGAGGGAACTGAAGTCTTACCGGCTGGATGTACCTCAGGTGACGGAGCTGGCATATGAGCTGAAGGAGGCGGGAGTTGACCTGCCGGATGGCATATTAGGCCGCAGGGAACTTATGAAGTACCTTCTGCCGATTATGAAGGAGAGGTATCCGGACCTGGTACATCTGGAAGATGAGGGGAAGAACGATGGCAATAAAGGTTGAGAATCTGAATTATATATATGGACAGGGAACGGCATTTGAACAGTATGCGCTGAAAGATGTTAATTTTGAGATACCGGACGGCCAGTTTGTGGGCATCATCGGCCATACGGGATCGGGAAAATCCACCCTGATCCAGCATTTGAACGGTTTAATAAAGCCCACTTCCGGTCATATTTATTATAATGGTGAGGATATTTATCAGGAGGGTTACAGCTTAAAACTGCTTAGGAGCAAGGTAGGATTGGTATTCCAGTATCCGGAACATCAGCTTTTTGAGGTTGATGTATTTTCTGATGTCTGCTATGGGCCCAAGAATCTGGGGCTGTCACAGGAAGAGATTGAAGAACGGGCCAGGGAGGCGCTGACGCTGGTGAAGCTGGATGAAAACCTGTGGAAACAGTCTCCATTTGAGCTTTCGGGCGGCCAGAAGCGGCGTGTGGCAATTGCCGGAGTGATGGCCATGAAACCGGAGGTTCTGATTCTGGATGAACCTACGGCAGGCCTGGACCCCAAGGGACGGGATGAGATTCTGGATCAGATCCTGGAGCTTCATGACGAAAAGGGCATGACCATTATCCTGGTATCCCACAGCATGGAGGATATAGCCAGGTATGCGGACCGCCTTATGGTGATGAACCAGGGGGAAAAGGTTTTTGACGGTGCGCCGAAAGAGGTTTTTGAACATTACAAGGAGCTGGAAACCATAGGTTTGGCGGCGCCGCAGATCACCTATATCGTTCATGAGTTAAAGGACCATGGCGTGCCGATTGATGAGGACATCACCACGGTGGAAGAAGCGAAAGCGGCGATTTTAAGCCTGCTTGGTAAATAGGAGAAAACGATGATCAGAGATATTACGTTAGGACAATACTATCCGGTGGATTCGGTGCTTCACAGGCTGGATCCCAGGACCAAGCTGTTTGGGACGATGGTATTTATCATATCCCTTTTTCTGGCTAATAATATATTCACTTATATTGCGGCAGCGGCTTTTATGGCGGCTGCAATAAAAATGTCCAATGTTCCGTTTAAATTCATGGTGCGGGGCTTAAAGGCAGTGATCTTTCTTCTGCTCATAAGCGTCAGTTTTAACCTGTTTTTGACGCCGGGAGAGCCGATTGTCCGGTTCTGGATATTTAAGATATCCTGGGAAGGGATCAGGACGGCGTCATTTATGGGGCTGAGGCTGATCTTTCTGGTGATCGGATCTTCTGTGATGACGCTGACTACAACGCCCAATGAGCTGACGGACGGGCTGGAAAAAAGCCTGGGATTTCTCAACAAAGTCAAGGTTCCGGTTCATGAAGTGTCCATGATGATGTCCATAGCCCTCCGGTTTATTCCAATTCTGATTGAGGAAACGGATAAGATCATGAAGGCCCAGATGGCGAGAGGAGCGGATTTTGAGAGCGGGAACCTGATTCAAAAGGCAAAAAATATGGTGCCTCTTCTGGTGCCCTTGTTCATATCCGCATTTCGCCGGGCAACGGATCTGGCGATGGCCATGGAGGCCAGATGTTACCGCGGAGGAGAGGGACGGACTAAGATGAAGCCTTTGCATTATAAGCGGGCCGACCGCGTTGCGTATGTGATTTATGCGGCGTATCTGGCGGCGCTCATCGGCCTGCGAAACGTAACTGTTGCATTTGCAGTATTTGCGCAGTAACGCTTGGGTATGGAGGAATTTTATGAAACGTGTGAGACTGATTGTCTCCTATGACGGGACCAATTACTGCGGCTGGCAGGTACAGCCCAATGGAATAACGATCGAAGAGGTGCTGAATCAGCATCTCTCCGCGCTTTTAAAGGAAGAAATAACGGTGATCGGAGCCAGCCGGACGGATTCGGGCGTACACGCTTTAGGAAATGTGGCGATTTTCGATACGGAAAACCGGATGCCGGCTGACAAGATCTGTTTTGCGCTGAACCAGCGCCTGCCGGAAGATATCCGCATCCAAAAATCGGAAGAAGTCCCCTTGGACTGGCATCCCAGAAAATGCAACTGCACAAAAACCTATGAATACAGGATATTAAACCGCAAGATCGATATGCCGGTCAGCCGCCTGTATTCTCATTTTTGTTATTTTCCACTGGATGTGGAAAAGATGAAGGCAGCGGCCGGGTTTATCGTGGGAGAACATGATTTTAAGAGCTTCTGCACGGTCCGTTCCCAGGCGGAAGAGACGGTCAGAACCATTTACAGCCTGGATATTGACCGCAGGGATGATATGATCACCATAAGGATCAGCGGGAGCGGATTCCTCTACAATATGGTCAGGATTATTGCGGGAACGCTGATGAAGGTGGGCATGGGCGTCTATCTGCCGGAACATGTGGAAGAGATCATTGATGCCAGAGACAGGCAGAAAGCCGGACCGAAGGTGCCGGCAAAAGGGCTGACCCTGGTCAGCCTGGAATACGAAACGGAACTTCCAAAATGGCTGGAAGGGGAGAATAAATACTGGAGCTATGGGGCTCTGCAGACCCATATTAAAGAAGAGAAAACCGGGTATTTACTGATTAAGAGGTGTGCGGATGAGGAATGGGCGGGAGTTCTGCGGAGAATGATCCATCAGATCGTCCGAAACGGGGCCGATTTCGTATACGTGGCGGATTTGGAGAAGGACAGGCTGAAGGCTGGGGATATCTACGGATTCTATGAGATGGAAGAGCCGGAGGGGGAACGGATAGCGTTATCTCTGCTGGATGAGGAAGAAAGGGAGCGCATACGGGAAATGGCGGGTGCGGCTGCCGGTGGAAGGGAAGTATCCGGTAAGTGGTATCTTGCAAAAAATAAAAAGGTGTCCCCAATATGCCCAAATACCTAAAAAAGTACGTAAAATAAGGCAGAAATGGGTTGACACACGGGGCAGAGTGTAATATAATATAAAACTGTGACGTTAGATTGAAGTGTCGATAGCCAAAGCCCCGGTAGAGACATTTTCAGATATAAAGTTAGCAGACAATAGTTGATTTTTTATAGGAGGTTAACCAATGAAGAGTTTTATGGCTAGTCCAGCAACAATTGAAAGAAAATGGTACGTAGTTGACGCTACCGGACATACATTAGGACGTTTGGCATCAGAAGTAGCTAAGGTATTAAGAGGAAAGAATAAACCGATCTTTACACCACACATGGATTGCGGCGATTATGTAATCATCGTTAATGCAGACCAGATCAAAGTAACAGGTAAGAAGTTAGATCAGAAGATCTATTACAACCACTCAGATTACGTTGGCGGTATGAAAGAAACCACATTACGTGAACTGATGGCTAAAAAGCCTGAAAAAGTTATGGAATTAGCAGTTAAGGGTATGCTTCCAAAGGGACCTTTAGGAAGAAGTATGATGACAAAACTTCATGTATATGCAGGACCAGAGCATGAACAGGCTGCTCAGAAACCAGAAGTTTTAGAAATCAAATTTTAATTAAAGGCGCTGAAAGGAGGAAGTAATCATGGCAAATTCAAAATTTTACGGAACAGGCAGAAGAAAAAAATCTATCGCTAGAGTATATTTAGTACCAGGTACTGGTAAGATCACAATCAACAAGAGAGATATTGATGAGTATCTTGGTCTTGAAACATTAAAAGTTGTAGTTCGTCAGCCGCTCGTTGCTACGGAAACAACTGATAAATTCGATGTATTGGTTAACGTTCATGGCGGCGGTTTCACCGGACAGGCCGGAGCAATCAGACATGGTATTTCAAGAGCTTTATTACAGGCAGACGCAGATTTCCGTCCGATCCTAAAAAAAGCCGGTTATTTAACCAGAGATCCAAGAATGAAAGAAAGAAAGAAATACGGCTTGAAGGCTGCTCGTCGTGCACCACAGTTCTCCAAGAGATAATCAATTGCATAGATGTAATGATGAGAAACCCACAGACATTCAGTTTGTGGGTTTTTTTACATGAAAATTGTGATATATTTATAGTGTGAACGATATATTGCCAGAAATATCACTATTTTATGGGATCAGAGTGACAATGTATTATGATGATCATAATCCGCCGCATTTTCATGCAGAGTGCAATGGGAATAAAGCAATTGTTGAAATAGATGGAGTAAGAGTAATAAAAGGTTCCCTGCCGTCTGGGCAATTAAAGTTAATTTTAGCATGGTGAGTTCTGCATCAGGATGAATTGATGCAGAATTGGGAATTATCAAAAGATGGGAGGCCGATGAATCGAATTAATCCTTTAGCCTGGGAGGTGATAATATGTTTCCGAAGGTGGTACAAGTGATGCCAATGAAAGATTATTCTGTTTATGTGTATTTTGAAGATGGAAAAATTGTATGTTATGATATGTCCAAAATGCTTGAGAAAGAGGAATTTCATCCATTGAGGGATATTGATGTTTTTATGGATACCTGTACAGTTATGAATGACACCCTTGCATGGGATATTTACAGGAATCGAGATTGTACTATGTGCTTGGATATTGATCCGGATACATTATATGAATTTCCATTTGTAAATGGGCAGATCGCATAATAGAAGGGAATAAGAGTAAAACCGAAGAAATAGTTTATAAAGGGGCATCCGCAGCAGTGATTGGAAAATCACTGCTGCGGAT
>NZ_WQPN01000057.1 GCF_018785315.1 Clostridium sp. MCC353
CCCGACGGATTCCGCTCCCCAGGGCCGCCTCCAAACATCCAATCCCGCCTCCGCTCCCTCGTCCCGCTTTCCTGCGTAACATTCACAATTAAAGTAACTTACTCAATTAAATCCCAATTATTTTAAGCAGTAAATCGTGCAAGTTCATTAAAGATATCCGGATTTTCATTTTTTTCTGCATGGAGAACCAGTTCCACAGTGCGTGCTGCAGCCAGAGACATCACACCCATTATGGACTTAGCGTCCACGACGCAGCTGCCATATTTGATATCCGCATCATATTCATACCTGCTGATTGTGTTTACGAAATCCACCACCTGGTTGGGTCTTTCAAATTTTACCGACATACATGTCATAACCGTTCCACTCCTTTGTAAATGGGCTGATAAAAAATCATTAAGGTTTATTGTTATATTCAGTATAGGAGATTTGAGGACGGTTTTCCATGGAAAGATTTTATCATTTTATGTAATATTTTATCTGCTTTACATAAAAAATAAGGAAACGAGGTCATGCAGGCGATGAAATCTCTTATTTCATGGCCAATCCATGATAAAATGTCTCCGGCCCGCTATAGGTCCAATGGAAAGGCGCTTCCCCGGCAAGGGATTTCCGCCAGGCCCCGGCGGCTTCCACTTTAAAGGTATGGTCTGTATAGACATCCATGTTATCTAAGGTTAAGGTAGTGGATTTTGTGGTGTATTTACCGTTAACCGGATTAAAGTAATCGGTAGGATTCCGGTATATGGGTTTTCCATCCATATAGACTCTGTAAGCGTAAATGCCCGATTCATCTTCCGGCTCGTTCCAGCTCAGAACAAGGGAATTATGATCCCGGATCACGTCCAGGCCCGAAGTCCAGACCGGTGATTTAAAATAGTACTTTTGCGGGAACTCTAAAACTTCTGTGCTATAGGACAGGGTTTGCCCGTCATCTGAAAATGCAGTCAGCCGGACGGTTTGTTCACTGTTAGTCATGCGTCCGACTAAAAGTTTCAGACTATCATCGGTACGGGAACCGGATAACTGGTAATTGTATACGGTTTTAACCGGAATGCCACTGACAAAGCACCGGTAGCCCCGGATTCTGGGATCGGATTTTACTGCATTTTCAAAGGAGGCCACAGCCCAGGTATAGCCGGCTTTTTGATAAGTTACATTCAGATCTGCGGGCGGATTGAGGGGTACAAAACCGCTGTTTTCGTTCTTTGTCTCAATTCTTATACGGCAGGATGGCCCTTCTGTTTTATATCCTGTGGCGCTGACAGCGTAAATTTTAAAAATGTAATCCGTATTATGGCAAAGTCCCGATAGAATATGGTTTTTTACACCTTTGACAGGCGGAGTGATATCTACGGGGAATTTTTCATGTCCGGATAAATAGGTTTCTATGATGTAGCCGGTCGCTTTATCGTCCGCGCCGTTCCAGGTCAGGGAAATAACTGCGTCGGTTCCTGTGCTGTTTTGAGGGATGGCTTTTAGAAATGAAAGTTTTTCATCCCATTTTGGCGGATTTATGGCGTCATCGGCAGCCGGGGAGGGATCACAGTTATAAAATGACAGATTTTTGCTGCAGGCAATCTGGCTCCACGGATGTAAATTTTTATCAACTTTAACATTGTAAAAGACGGCATTTTCAACACCTGTTATGGTTTCTGCTTTTTTGTCAAGGTCTGGCGAAATTCCTGTCACAGTGATATCCTGGAAATACAGATCGTGGTGGGTATGCCACGGCCTCCAGGGTTCTTCATACCTGACATCAGCGGTCAGACAAAAGGTATTTTGGGAAATGCCGTCGGCCGTGATGTTATAGGCATGAATATCATGAAATTCAGCCGGTTTGTCGGCGGGCTCCACGGTCAGGGTCTGGTTGTTGTCGTTGTAAATGGTGCTCATAACGAAGAGCTGCATGACATTTCCCACCGCGCAGTCACGGATCAGCACGTTCCAGACGCCGCCTCCATTGACGGGGGCGCTTTTGAAGCGGAAGGGAATGTTGCTGTGATTTAACACATTGTCCTCCACCAGCATATCGCAGATTCCGGCTCCGGTGTGGCTCCCTGCGGCTATGGCGCCGCCATGGCCGTGCCGTAAAAAGTTATTAAATGCCCAGATATTCCGGGACGGCTGCTGACCGGCGTCCGAAACGCCTTTTCCCAAACCGGTTGCGAAATTAATGGAATCGTCTCCGGTATCGAAAAAGCAGTTGTAAACCAGGGCGTCGGACGTGTTGCCCAGCTCGATTCCATCGGCGTTGTTGGCGTCGTAGGTGATGTATTTTACATTTTCAGCGGCGGCATTTTTGCTGTCCAGGATGGCGATGGTGTGGAAGGCGGGGTTTTCAGCGGTAATGCCTTCAATGTAGATATTTTCCGCGCCGCGGATTACGATCAGATTGGGGCGGGTGGAATAAGCGCGGGCAGCATCCAGGCCGTTTTTCTGGCTTTTCATGGAAGCGTCGGCGGCCAGGATTCCGTAAGAGGATTCCGGCGAAGAGGCGGAATATACTTTCGCGTTGGTGCCGCATACCCATTGTTTCAGGAGGTAACGGGGGTCTTCGGGGTCTCCTGGCAGGAGAGACTGATAAGCGGGAGAAAAGCCGCTGCCTGCGATTTCGTCTCCGGCTCCGTATTTCCAGCCGTTGCCGGATATGGTTCCTTTGCCTACAATTCGGATGTTGGACAGGGGCATTTTTTCATCACTGCTGTAGGCGTTGATCAATGCCCAGGAGCGGGTGTCGGTGGAATAGGGATACAGCAGATAGTTCCGGTCGTAGTGATCTGCATTGGGGGAACCGAGCAAAACAGCGCCTTCTTCCAGCTCCAGGGTCATGCTGCTGTGAAGATACAAAGCCCCGCTCATCCAGATTCCATTTGGGATCACCACCCGGCCGCCGGCTGTGCAGTGGTCAATGGCGGATTGAATGGACTTTGTGTTGGATTCAATGAAACGGCTGGTCTCTTCATCATAGGAAGTAAATCCGCCAAAGACCGGTTTTGCACCGTAATCCACAATATTGAAAGTGTCTGGAACCGGAGTTGTTTTCCAGTTGATGGAAGCTGGTTCGCCTAACCTGCCTCCCTTCGAATCTAAAGCGGTCACTTCAAAATGATAGGAGGTATCGGGAGCCAGTCCGGCAGCTTTAAAGGAATGAATGTCCACATTTACCATATCGATATTTCGTTTCTTATAATATTGGTAAAATGCGTCCATATACGTGTGTGCCCAGTCTGCATGTTTTTTGAAATTCTCCCTGGCTGTACCCGCCGCCTGGCCGTTTATGGTAACCGCATAATCGGCAATGGACTGGTAATTTTCGGGTTTCTGCCATACAAGAGTGATAGAGGTATGGTCATAAGCCAATACGGGGACTTGAAGGCCGGTAACCTGGAAACTTCCCTGATTTTGACAGTATTTGGGCGCGGCGGTCATTTTTTTGATGGGTATATTCATCAGTTTAGTCCCTCCTCTGGCTGAACCGGCGAGGTAAATGAACATTTTTTCCGCATTTCTGGCGGAATGGTCTGGTGGACTTTTTCTGTTCCTGCATCCAGTGCGGTTTTGTAATACCAGCATTTGTAATTGATGACGTCCAGGGAGTTCTGAAGAAGTTTGATCTGCTTTTCCGTCTCTTTTTTTCGCTCCAAAAACATCTGATACCGTTTGTCCAGACTGGCATCGCCTTCCATGCACCAGTCGATAAATGTTTTGATCTCTTTAATGGACATGCCGGTGTTTTTCAGGCATTCAATAATAGAAAACCATTCCATATCTGAATCTTTGAAACGGCGGATGCCGGTTTCGGTGCGGTCTACGAACGGCAGCAGGCCTTCTTTGTCGTAATAGCGCAGGGTGGAAGGGGTAAGACCGATTTTGCGGGCAATATCTCCGATTGAGTATGTCATAGGGACCTCCTTATATGTAGTGAGTTAGAGTTAACTTTAAGATATGGGATTATCATACTGCAAATATGGCGGGAGGGCAAGAAAGATTTGAGTAATCTTTATTTAACATATTCGCGAAAGTAACGCCATGAATCCTGGAAATGGGGACGGACGGGGGCGGAGGCCTGCTTGGAGGTTTGACGCCGGGCGGAGCGGAATCCGTTGGCGATGAAAACCGGCTTCCAACCGTAAGTGAAACTAAG
>NZ_WQPN01000058.1 GCF_018785315.1 Clostridium sp. MCC353
TGCGGAACGGCGGAAAGTACAAAAGAGACGCCGACCTTTGTGGGTGCCAGACTTCCAGGTGCGCTGCTGCCTCATTCCATAGCAGGGCCGTCCCTTATTTCGGGAATCCTGTACCAGAAATATGACATGGGGATCCCGCTGGCAAGACAGGAGAGGGACTGGTACCGTCTGGGTCTGGAGATCCACCGTTCCACAATGTCCCACTGGGTGATCCGCTGCAGCCAGGAATGGCTGGAACCCGTATGGAAGAGGATGCATCAGGTGATGCTGGGCTGCGGGGTGCTGCAGGGGGATGAAACCCGGATTCAGTGCAACCGGGAACCAGGGAAAAAGGCGGAAAGTGAATCCTTCATGTGGGTGATGCGGACGGGAAGTTTTGAACCGTTGAAAGGGGTGCTGTTCCATTATGCCCGGACCCGTTCAGGAGATGAGGCCAGGGAATTGTATGCGGGATTCCAGGGTTACCTGGTGACAGACGGCTATACGGGATATGAGAAAGTGGAAGGGATCACGCGTTCGCTGTGCTGGTCGCATCTGCGGCGGTATTATGTGGAAAGTATCCCGCTGGATTCGTCAGGCAGAGAACTCCAGGGGAGCAAAGGATCAGAAGCAAGGGATCAGTGCGACCGTCTGTTCAGAATAGAGAGAAAGCTCAAAGGGCAGGAGC
>NZ_WQPN01000006.1 GCF_018785315.1 Clostridium sp. MCC353
GAAGGGATTTTCGAAAAAGCCTTGAGGGTTTAAAGTAAACCCTCAAGGCTTTTTCGAAAATCCCTTCACGCCTGATGTTAAATCCCCAAGGCATCCAATAAAATCCCTATCATCCTGATTCACCTGCAGTACATAATTCACCTTCCCAATCAGCCGCAGCCGGTATCTCTCAATCCCGGCCTCTCCCAAATCCAGGTATTTCCTATCCCCGATTCTCTCCAAATGCCCCCGGATCCCATATTTCCTGCAAAAATAAATCTCCTGTCTCAATTTTCTCCGGTATTCTTTTGAAACCTGGGGTTTACAGTTCACCACCACGCCGGTCACATTCTGCTGCTGCCCTCTGCTGATAACCCGCGTCTTTTTCCGGTTTAACTGGAATCCCATCTCTCCTAAAAATGCCCCGGCCTTTCGCTTCACCATCTCAGCATCGAAATCCCCGGAAAATGTCAGATCATCGCAGTACCTGCTGTAACTGATCCCCCGCTCCTCACACCAAGCCCCCATGGATTCATCAAACGGCTTCATAACCAGATTGGAAATGGCTGGAGAAGTGGGCGCTCCCTGGGGCAGATAATCATAATAACAGCACAGATAAGCCAGCATCGTGCCTACAGCCGGAGGGAAATACTTCTTCGGAAATGAACTCTGCAAAACCTGCTTAAATAATATATTCTCAAAAAAGTTTTCAATATCCAGTTTCAGAATCTTCTCTTTCCCCACATGAGGCGCCGCGTTATCTTTCAGCTTTGCCCCTTTATGATATGCCGTGGCATATCTGGAAACGGCATAGTCTTCCAGGACATTATGCAGAATCTTTTGCTGGATTCCTTTTAAAAGCGGATCAGGCACCAGCAGACGGCGTTCGTTCCCGCTCCGTTTTTTAATGACTGCCGTATGGTAATGCTTTTCCACATGATTGCTGACAGCATAAAGGCAGGCAAGTTTCTTGTCATCCGGCCACCCGCTGTCTCCAACGAGCTCCAGTGACAAAAGAAACTCCCTGCACTGTTCTGCTGTACAATATTTCCATAAATCCGACATCTTTTTTCAATGCCTCCTGTAACATAAAAACAGCAGGCGCAATACTAAAAAAGAAGATACTGTATATGCGGAGATGTACAAGCCGCAGGCGTAAGCACACCAGAGGCGCCAAAAGCGCCGCAGGTGTGCGGTTGTACTTCGCAGCATATACAGACTTTGCTCTGAATAACATGAACCCGGCGGCGACTCGCCGCCGGGCCGGAAGCTATTTAAAGTTTACCGGTAACACTATTGCTCCTGCTGTTTTATATTCTATTTGATTTTACTGTATATCATTAATTAGTTTACTCTGGCTCCTGATGCATTTACATAATAGCCGTCAGGCGTCTGCCTGTTTGCATACATCGCGCCGCTGCGGTCCATGTAATACCAGTTTCCATTGATGTACTGCCATCCTGTCTGCATCACGCCGCTGCCGTTCAGGTAATACCAGTTTCCATTGATGTACTGCCATCCTGTGGTCATAGCGCCGCTGCCGTCCAGATAATACCAGTTTCCGCTGATATTCTGCCAGCCCGTCAGCATATAGCCTTCCCAGTTGAAATAATACCATACATTGTTGATCTGTTTCCATTCATTCTTTGGATAGCCGCCGCCGGCATATGCATACCACCAGCCCCGCTGGTTCTGCTGCCAGGTTCCGCCTCCGCCGTGATAACTCACATTGTCTTCGTCTACATAGTAATCATCAGAGAAATCTGTCCATTCCCCAGCTCTGTTGTTATAATCAGAAATGGCCCGAACCTTAAATGCATAGCTGCCTTCCCGGCTGATATAGCTTCCAAAATCATAAGAAGTATTGTTTGTTGTAACAGTAGTTACAGATCTCTCATCCTTATACAGACGCACTTCATAGCTCTTAGCGCCTTCCAGGCTGTCCCAAACCGCTGTGGTTCCAACCCATTCATAATTTTCCACTTCACTCAGTTTACCGCCAACTCGTTTCAGCTCCACTTTCAATTCCATGGTAACGCCGTCATCATAAATCTTGGCTCTGTCAAACTCTGCATTGCAGCCGGATAATGAAAAATGGCTTTTAGAGGTATACGAAAACTTATATCCGTCTCTTGCCGTCAGATCCACTCTTACTACAGGCAGGTCTCCCACACTCCATGTGTCCACATCATTGATATATTCCACATTGTCAATATAGAACTGATTGCTGGATGTGTTGGCCTTCACACTGCCCACCGATTCTCCCGATTTTGGCTCTTCATCATAAGAAAATGTAATCGTAACTTTGTCGATCTTCTCGACGGCCAATACCGACATGCTCATACCGATTGTCATAGCCGCTGCCAACGCAACACACATCCAATTTTTCCAACTCTTCCTCATATCACTGCCTCCTCCATCTAAATATCCTTTTAATCTCATGGTAATAAAATGTATTGCTGCCATTTCTTACAAATTATCTATTTATATTGTAGTATAAGAGCTGGTATCAATCAATTTCTTTATTATTAACAAATATTACAATTTATTAACTAAATATGAACGAATATTATCCAGAACCTTCCTGGACAGCAGTTCGAAGGCCTGTTTCGTCCGTCCAGCGGACATTTTTACACACACAACATTGGGCTGGCTGACTAAAATGCCCTCTGGGTCGCCGATCGCTCCTTCCGTATCACAGCAGAAATAGTTATCCGGCGATTCCAGCCATTTTTTCAAAGCGTCCAGATCAAAAGCCGGGCCAATTGAGGTATTAAACAGGATTTTCCGGTTTCCAAGCAGGTTAAACTCCTCTTCGTGAAGTAAGATCACATTTTTATTCAGACAGGCAAACACCACCTGACTGTCTTTCAACAGATCATGCAGCGGTTTGTATCCGATGCCCTGATTTTCCTTTTCCGGTTTTCTGGTTCTGCTGTAGTAAGATACTTCCGATCCCATGAACTGAAGGGCGTCAGCGATCATACCTCCGGTCACTCCCATGCCCAGGATGCCCACCTTTAAATCAGTCAGTTCAATGGGCTGGTCGCTCCACATTGGAAAATCATAGCCGTGAAGCATGCGCACAAGCTGATACAGCACATATTCCACCACACCCCGGTCCCCGTAGTCCCGGATGCCCAGCACGGTTATCCCTTTTGTCCTCGCATAGGCGATATCCACATTGGCGCTCTCTTCCGAATAAAGGCTGCAGCACATGCCCACATACCGGATGTTGGGGCAATGTTCAAATATGTATTGGTTGATCTTGGAAGTATAGCTGAGAAGCACCCCGTCCGCATCTCCGATCCGGCGCACGATCTCATCATCACCGGCCGGCACATCATCAAACATGACGATTTCGTCCGCATACTGTTTTAATTCTTCTTCTCCCCATGGTACAAGGCTTACAGGCTCGATTGCCACTAATTTTTTAAAACGTTCCATATTCGTCTCTCCTTTTTCTCTGCCATTCCGGCATGTTCAAACAGGTCCTGATTCAGAATATGTCTGAAAATTCTACGATCCACATCTGACATGAAGTAATTTTCAGATACATTCCGGTTAAAACATGGTTGGTTAAAACATAATCGGTGAAACCAGATTGCGAAGCAGGGCCACAATGCTCCATCCCGCAATTTCACTGGTTCTGGAATAGATATCCACAACCGCTTTTATTCCGTCAATTTCCGCTGTTATCTTGTGGTCATCCCCTGCCATCCCCGGCACGCTGTAAATGTTCACGCTTGTCTTCTCCGCTCCGGCGGTTGCCAGTGCGGTCGCCACAGCTACATTCACTTTTGTAGGAAGCAGGCTGATGGCCTTTTTCGCGTTTCCTTCAAACACGTGAGAAGTTTCACTGTCACTCATCAAATGTTCTTCAAACAAAGGCGTTCCTTTTAAAGAAGCCGGCCCTTTTCTCGTCTCAATACCCGATGTCACGGTTCCCATCAGCGAAACAGTTCTCAGCACGTCAAAGCCTCCAATGGCTCCCGAAGCAATATGTACTTTGGCGCCATGTTTTCGGGCGGTTTCAATGACCCTCTCATAAAACTCCTGATCCGCAAATGCGCCTATGGACAGCACTGCAAAACTGCACCCATTTGACAAAATCTTTTCCGCGTAATCCCTGACCGCCTGACCGGACGCCGCTTCGGCAATGTAGTCCGGTTTCAGCTCCAGCAGTTCTTCTATGGTGTCACAGGCTTTACATCCAGCTTTTGCAGCCATCTCTTCCGCTGCCGCACGGCTTCTTCCCAACACGCCCACAATCTCATATTCTGCCAGCAGGCCGTTGTTGTATGCGTCCACAACGATGTTGGACAGATAACCGCATCCTAAAATTCCAAGTTTTAATTTTTCCATTCTAATTCCTCCATGCCGGAGCGTTTTTTGCAAAGGCGCGCGCTGAGAATTTCAGATTCTCAGCTGCGATTCAAATTTGTGGCTCCGGCCAAATTTGGGTGTGAAAAATAAGCCATCAGGATTATTTTTCACACTCCCTACCTCGTGATTTCTTTATACTTTTTCACTTCCAGGCGGCCATTATTATACAGGAACATGATCACCGCCATACTACAGATTATAACATAGCCGCACCAGCTTAACCAGTCCGGAACCTGCCCGAATATAAAAAGCCCCAACAGCGCTGAAAAAATAATCTGAGAATAATCGTAAACGGAGATTTCCCGGGCGGGCGCGTTGCAGTAAGCCGCAGTGATGGAAAACTGTCCCCCTGAAGCCGCCAGGCCTGCCAGCATAAGCATTCCCAATTGAAAGCCGGACATGGGATGATAGCTGAAGATCAGGTACGGCAGCGTCACCAGGCAGGAGAAGCCGGAGAAGAAAAAGACGATAAACGGCCCTTTTTCCCCTCTCTCCCCCAGGGAACGCACCAGTGTATAGGCAGCGCCGGAACAGAGGCCGCCTGCCAGCCCGATCAGCGACGGCACCAGATCCATATTCACAAAGGTCGGCTTAATGATGAAAAGGCTGCCGATAAATGCCCCTGCCACGCAAAGCCCCTGGGCCAGTTTTACCTTTTCTCCCAATATTAAAAAGCTGAATATGATGGCAAAAAACGGAGACATTTTACTCAGCATGGATGCGTCGGCCAGCACCAGATGGTCAACCGCGTAAAAATTGCACAGAATCCCGATTGTCCCAAAGGTGGAGCGCAGGATCAGCCTGGGTAAATTGGCTTTCGGATCGCTGATCCATATACGCTGCCGTTTCATCACCGCAATCGCGAAGAAAAATGCCACCAGATTCCTGAAAAAGCTTTTCTGTACCGAGGGCAGATCCCCCGCCATCCGCACAAATACGTTCATTACCGCAAATGAAAATGCGGATAAAATGATATAGATGATTCCTTTATATTTTTTGTTCAAGTTGATCTTGTTCATAGTTTGTTATATTCCTGTCAGCTCTATTTTTGATACCCTGTTTCTCTTACCTCTGTTTCTATTACCTCTGTCTCTATTATCTCTGTCTCTATTACCCCTGTCTCCATTACCTCTGTCCCTGCTCCACAGTCACCGCCGCCTGCTGTCCGGCCAAATCTGTTTCCCAGAAGGAGTAATTTTTAATATCTTCATTTACGGTCCGGCCTTTATAATAACCGTCGAAATTGTAGTAATAGCTGGTTCTTCCATCCTCTTCCACCGTATAATTGAAATAGTCCCAGTTGGATGTCTTAGAAGTAATATACCCTTCGAAAGACAGCCATTTTTTTAATACCGCATCCGTCAGGCTCCGTGCATGTTCCTGGTACTGAGTGGGGGAAAGGGCGGGATCGTATCTCCGGCAGACTACATTTACCACCGCATATTTTCCATAGCGGAGCGAATTGCCGTATGTATTGATACCAAATTTATTATTCGCACTTTTTTCATATTTCTTCTCAATTTCATTCAAATACTGGTGGCAGAAAAATCCAAACATATAAATCCGGTAACCGTCTTTTTCTTTGAACAGCTCCTCGAAACTTTCCTTTCTGAACAGAGTGTCATCCCCGTTTCTTCTGGCTTTGGCTGCATCGCCTTTGACACTGGCCGCGATCCTGATGAAAATGGACCGGTTCACAATGTTGCCGGAATCAATATAATTCTTTTCCTCCCCATCATAAAATTCCCCGCGTTTCCTGTCATAAAAATAGCCAAATTCCTTATAGATCCGATCCTGATATTGGATCTGCATGCTGTCATTGGCCCGGCGGTCAGCCTCGTTCACCGGGGACTGTTCATTTGTCGCCTTTGACAGCTCTTCAATCAGGGCCCGGCGCTTATCTTCTTCTATGTTATCGTCTAAGAAGGTGATCACCTTTACCATGACCTCTTTTTCCTCAAATACGGAAAGGTCGTCTTTATGATTTCGGTAAATACAGGACAAAGTATATGCGGTCTGCCCTCCATTGATGATCTGAGGATTGGTGATCAGCATCTGGGCCTGGTCCTTGATTCCGATCTGGGAGTTGATTTCAGTGCCGTCGGAAAGGATGGTGATTCCGTTGTTGTACAGCGCAAATTCATTGGTCGTCTTATTTACGATGGTCTTTTCTATCTTCGTATTAATGTTATTTTCTTTCAGGCTCAGATAACAGCGCGGGTTGTATTTTAAAATGGAATTCTTAAATTTATCCATGAGTTTGGCGATCTCTAATACAGGAACAAATAACACCATAATCTTGCATTTGCTGTATTCTGTCTGCACAAAATACACAATTCTTCCGTCATTTCCTTCTTTATTGCTCAAAGACAGGTTGATCCTGATCTCATCCGCATTGAAGCAGCAGCCGGTCACAATGGGAAATACCAGATTCGTATAACATTTTTCATAATCGAACACTTCCGCAGGTATACCGCCGGTGAGACGGAACAGATCTTCTTCATCCACCCGTTTTAAATTGGCAAGGATAACGACCCGGTAATTATACCGTCCTATATCACCGATTTCGCTGATATTTTTCTGCATGGCCCGGATTTTTTTATTATATTCATGGCCGTTCCGGTCTTGTTTTTCCCCTTTTGTAATTCTGAAAATGTCCATTTTCAGAATTTCCGTCATATCGATTTCCTTCTTTTCAAAATTATCCTTGCTGTCCCGGAATTTGGACTGGATCAGGATAATCTCTTTTCTTTCCTTATCGATATAATAAGCGTCAATCCCCCCGTCATAGGGGTCATCTGTGATAAAATTTTCCCGGTCGGTAAAAGAATCCAGACCATATCTCACCTTGAAAAACAGATGGATAAATGACCGGGATCTGGCCTGGTTCATCAGTTCTTTATCATCTTCCGCCGGATAATACCGTCTGTAATTCGTCGGCGCCTCATTGCGGAGTTCATCTAAAATTCTGACTAAGATATCGTACTTATCCATATAGATCCTCTTTCGTATTATTTAATCCTCCATGCCGGAGCATTTTTATGCGCAAATTTTACTAAACACAAATTTTGTTAAACGCAATTTTGCGTTGGCACGCGCTGGGAATTTCAGATTCTCAGCTGCGATTCAAATTGTCGGCTCCGGCACAAATTTGGGCGTGAAAAAATAAGCCCTCAGGATTATTTTTCACGCGATCGCTCACTGCCAGATCTGGGGAGCGGACTCCACGGTCATCCCCGGATTTTCCAAAGCCTGATTCATAAGGATCAGCGTATAGGCATCCTGAAGCGCGTCGGCTAATGGATAGACCTGTATGCCGTCTTCAATAAATGCTTTCATGCCCAGCATGAAAGCGGCAATGGCAGTCTCATCCTGGGGCATGACTGGGCTTATGAAAGGATTTTCATAGAGCGTTTCATTTTCTAAGGCAACAGAACAGATTCCGGAACTGTCCGCAGCCCGTTTTACCGCAAGCTGCTGCGTTACCGGCCTGAAAGTTTCATCCGTATAGCGAAGTGTCAGGTCATCCAGTTCCCCTTTCACCCCCTGGACATTCAAATGGCGGCTTCTGATATAGGAGTGGTACTGCACTCCTGAAAAATCATAGAAAGCCGCTTTCCCATTTTCAAATTCAAATGTTATCCTGATCCGGTCCCTGTCCTTTATGCTGCCGTCCGTCACATCACCGGCTCTTGAGCTGGTTTCCATTACCGGAAATGTGAAGCGTTTTCCGCAGAGTTTCATAGGAACACTTACGTCTGTATTTAAAAACTTCCTGATCAGGCTGGCCCCATGGTAATCATGGGCCAGGGAGATATTCACCGCATAGGGGTCTCCAAGGTATCCCCGTTTTACCGCCTCTAAAGCGGCCGCTATCATTGGGTATTTAAAATATTGTTCTGCCACCTGTATTTTGGCGCCGTTCTGAGCCATTTCCCATATCTGGTTAAGCTCGTCGAGGGTGAGGGCGGCGGGTGTTTCGCACAGCACCGGATACCCCTTCTGCGCCCATTTTAAAGTGACCTGGCAGATGGACGGCTTGCTGACCGCCACCACAACAAAATCAGGTTTCAGGGCTTCGCATTCTTCCTCGGATGTGGTGGCGTAAAGACCGTATTCCCGGTTCAGTTTCTGAACCTTTTCTTCCGTCCGGCATAAAACTGCCTGCAAATGAAAGAGTTCCGGGTAATTGGACGCAATTCTGGCGTAAAAAAGGGAGCGCCAGCCGGAACCTATGATGATGAAGTTAAGTTTCATGTTTAATTTCCTCTTTTGCTGAAATTTTATTTGGTTGTTTTCCGCTTTTGTTGTTTTCTGCTTTTGTTGTTTTCCGTTTTTGTTGTTTTCCGTTTTTATTGTTTTCCGTTTTTACCCTATTTCTCTTTTTCCTGAAGCATCTTCAGGAATGCCCGGCATCCTTCGCAGATATCTTCATAAGTCACATCGAAATTACCGGTATACCAGGGGTCCGCAATGTCTCTTGGCCGGTCGGAAAAATCCAGCAGTCGGTACACTTTATGATCCGGATCGCCTCCTAAGATTCGGAGCATGTTGGTGATATTTCTCTGCTCCATACCGATCAGGTAGTCGTAGTCTTCATAATCCTTCTTCTTTAACTGAACCGCCCGGTGGCCGCCTACAGGGATGCCTTCTCTGCGCAGTTTATCTCTGGTTCCGTAGTGGACGGGGTTGCCGATTTCTTCGGTACTGGTGGCGGCGGAATCGATGTGGAAGAGGTGGGCGGTTTTGTGGGTGTTTACCATGTCTTTTAGAACGTATTCAGCCATGGGGGAGCGGCAGATGTTGCCGTGGCAGACAAAAAGGATGTTAATGTTATTCTGAAATTGTTTGGTCATACGCGAAATCTCCGTTACTTTTTGATAGCTAAAGTCTACTATAAATTTGTCCAATAAACAAGAGCTGGTTTCCATTTGTATCCTTTACAGGCAGTTAATCCTTTAGTAAAATGTGAATAGGCGGTTCCTACTGCTGGGTGACTTCCATCTCCGAAAGGGGGTGGTATGACATGAGTACATATGAGACACTTTCTTTGATGATTGCGTTTGGGGTACTTGTTGTTATGATTATAGGTACAAAAAAATAGTCGCCCAACCTACCAAGTTTAACGACTATTTTTATAACGGTTATTCTTTGGAAGCCACTCGCTGGAGTGAACTGCCTTTTTTGTACCTTTATTATAAACCAATTTTGGTTTATCTGTCAATCATGATTTTTCAGTGCCCCACTTGCACTTTTTCTTTTCATATACATTCAATCCTATTGGAATGCCCCGGAGCATATTGCCGTGGCAGACGAAAAGGATCTTGATGCTATTCTGAAATTGCTTATTCATGCTCTATTTCTCCATATCTTTTTGATAGCTAAAGTCTGCTATAAATTCAGGCTTTGAACAAGTCTTCCAACAAGTATTTCAGGCAAGTATTTCTTTTCCATCCTTCTATTTACAGCCTGTTTACTGTCTTGTATAATGAAAGCAGGCAGTTCCTACTGCCGGGTGACTTCCATCTCCGAAAGGGGGTGGTTTAACATGAGTACATATGAAACACTTTCTTTGATGATTGCGTTTGGGGTACTTGTTGTTATGATTATAGGTACAAAAAAATAGTCACCCGCCGTCCAAAGCTATGTGACTATTTTTAGAAACTTAACTTTTTGGAAGCCACTCGCTGGAGTGAACTGCCTTTTTTGTACCTTTATTATAAGCCATTTTCGGCTCGTCTGTCAATTATGATTTTTCAGTGTTTTTCCCACATTTTTCCTTTCATACACATGCAATCCTATTGGAATGCCCCGGAGTATATTACAGTGGCAGAAGAAAAGGATTTTAATGTTATTCTGAAATTGTTTGGTCATATACTCTATCTCCGTTATGTTTTAATAGCTAAAGTCTACTATAAGTTCATATTTTGAACAAGTGTTTCTTTTTATTCCTCCATTTACAACCGTTTTCCTATCTTGTTTAATTGAAGCAGGCAGTTCTTACTGCTGGGTGACTTCCAACTCCGAAAGGGGGTGGTTTAACATGAGTACATATGAAATACTTTCTTTAATGATTGCGTTTGGGGTACTTGTTGTTATGATTATAAGTACAAAAAATAGTCACCCGCCGTCCAAAGCAATGGTGACTATTTTTTGAGTTAAAATTCTTTGGAAGCCGCTCACTGGAGTGAGCTGTAACTCCTTTTCATCTCCATTCAATCCAATCAGAGTGCTTCGCAGTGTACCGCCGGGTGGCTCCCATCTCCATAAAGGGATGGGCTATAATGTCTGCATTTAATGAACTTATAGTCATTATAAACGTGGCAATGTTGATTGCCGCAATTCTGGTATCTATAGATAAACACAAACTTGCTGATGTCTGGCAGGCCATCACTGCCATAATTACTATCTTTCCTCACCATAAATCAATTTTGACAGCCAATGCTATCTGTTCAAATAACTCTTTTAAGTCCTTTTTTTCCTCATCCGAACCAGTTATGTATGCCAGTTTTTTTCCATCTGCATACACATAACCATCACGTACATCGATACTATCAGCTTTAGAAAGTTCCTCAAATGAAACATAACTCGTATATGATTCAAATAATCCCCTACAGTAAATTCCATTTTCAGTTATAGCGAAACCATTTTTTCCAGTATTAAAAATTGTATCATCATGTGCTAAATAGACGTCCTCATAAAGAATTCCCAGCGTATCTTTTAATTTATATGTGGGATCAAATCTGGCTTCATTATGCATCAATTTAAACAGTTCACAGGATGACTTGATTGTTTCATATGTAAAACTGTTTATGATTTTTGAAGAGTTTTTCCGTGACTTAGAACCTTCTCCATAGAATTCATTCAGCCATATATCTGCCGTTTCCCATCCCTGTTCCGAAGATTTTCTCAGCCATTCTTTTGCCAGTTCATCATTCTGTTCAACAACAATTCCTTCATGATAATACTTTCCAACATTTGCCTGCGCTTTCATATTGCCTTGTTCCGCTGATTTCATAAACCACTTAAATGCTTCTTCCTTATCTTGCGAAACACCTTGTCCATTATCATATCTGCAGCCCAAGCGGTTTTGCGCATCATCATAACCATTTTCCGCAGCCATTCTAAACCATTTTACCGCTTCGATATAATCATTATCTTCCATTGCAATAATACCTAATTGGGTTGTTGCATAATTATATCCGCCATCAGAAGCTTTTTTATAATATTCCTTTGCCAGCTCATAATTTTGATCTGTTCCTCGTCCACAATAATAACAGTTTCCCAGATTTGACTGCCCCCGAGTATATCCAAGATCCGCTGATCTTTTAAGCCAGAGAAATTCCTGAGCCTCATCAATTGGAACTCCGTACCCCTTATTATACATGATCCCAATCATGTTTGCCGCTTCCGCGTTTCCTAAGCTGTACGCTTTTTTAAATAATTCCAATGCTTTATCGTTATTCTCATCCGTACCGTTACCGTAGTAATAGCAGTACGCCAGGTTCAGATATGATTTAGCGTACCCAATTTCAGCGCCTTTCTTATACCATCTCATTGCTTCGTTATAGTCCTGATTAACATATGTTCCATTATAATATAGGTCCCCAATTTTATCTATGGAACGCCAAAATCCAGCTTCAGCAGATTTCTTCAGCCATTTGAATCCTTCTTCCTCATTCTGCGCAGCACCATATCCGCTAAAATATAAATCAGAAAGCTCATTTTGGGCATAAACGTCACCGCTTTCTGCCAGCCGCAATGTTGGTGCAAACATAGTGTCAAATATATTTTTTCTTTCCTCCGAATCGCGTGGTAAACAGTAAGCCACATTTAGAGATGCCAGTGTATCACCCGATTCATATCCCCTTTTACGCCATTTTGTTCCTTCCTCGTTATCTTTGACAACATGGCCATATGGCTGGACATAAAACTCTCCTAAAAAATACATTGCACGTGCATTTCCTTTTTCAGCCAGTGTTTGAAACCGTTTAAATGCCTCATCCAGCTTACAATTAAAATATAATTGTTCTGCTTCATCCAATTCTGAATCCGCCTGTATCCCCGCAATTGGAATCAAACCATTCTTGACATCGATTTTACTATTTATAAAATCATCGTAAATTTCATTAATTGATAAAGTAATGGTATCATCAAGACCTTCATTTTTTATAACTTCTTCAATTAGCACTTTTTTGTTCTTCATTTTGCGAGCCATATCAGGTAAAAAATGGTATGACTCCATCATCCCGAGAATGATATCAGCCATGAAATTTCCACGTATTGTACCTAACTCCAGGTAAATTTTTCCGGCTTCTTCCATCGGGATTTCTGTAATGCTTAACAAATAATCGGCCAGCAATATTTCATCGTCATTTATGATGTTCTGCTCTAAAAGGCTTCTCTTAATAATATCAAGTTTTCGTCCATCCTCTATAATTCTGTGATCGAACTGTGATAAAACATTACAGATAGAAACAATAGCCGCTTTGCCGGAATAAACACCCTGGTTAATCTCGGTTACAAGCATATGGAAATTGTCTACACTGTCAATTTTTTCATTTAATTTGCCTACAAATGCGCCTAACATCTGTTTAAGCTGCAAATGATCCGCATATAATTCATTTAACTGTGTTCCTAAACTCATCATGACTTCATGATCAATACAATTTCTATTATATAATTCTGCAATGGCCTCCGACATATATGCATTTAATTTATCATGATTTTGTTGTATTTCTATTTTGGTCATTTTATTTTTACCAGAAACTGTCCTTACCATTCTTTGAAACCAGTTTTGTGATTCCATGGCAGAAGCTTTATGATCCGTATCATTCATAAGCGCAGTCATACCTGATAAAATCATATTAATCCGCCCGGATGATTGCTGCGCCAGATAATTAATGTCTTCCATTGTAACTACATTCATTTTTCTTTCTCCCTATATTGAATCATATAAATGTTTTAAATCGTCATTCATCATCATGCTTTGTTTCTTCAATTCCTGATGAACCATATTTTGTCTGCTGATTCCCAAAACAAAATCGTAATACTCTTCTGACGCCCTCTGCATACTATCGGTAAGATCATCATAAACATTCTCAAGGCTTTGATAATATTTTACATTTGAAAGTATCTGTTTATATTGCCCGCGTCCAAAACATGGGGCAATTACTTTGTTAACCACTCCTCCAACTATGAAAGCTACAGGTATGGTAATCAGAGATGAGGCACCGGCTGCTGTAATAGCCGCCGATACCGGAACCATCAACCCGGCTGTTGTCCCAGCCGTCAATCCGGCATCTCCACCTGCTTTTAAAATTTCTTTCAGATACTCATCATCTGAAAGCTGACCAGATTTCCATGATTTATAAGAAACAATGGCTTCCGTTCCTAAACCAATCACACAGCCGACAACGCCGGCTTTTGCCATTGTAACCGATACATTTTTAATATTATATGTTGTATATGCCTTTCCACTTTTTATCTGTTCCAACCTGTCATTTGTATTCTTTTTAATGGTCTGACTATCCTGGAATTGTTGAACGTTTTCGTATCCATTTCCTTTTACCACATCCACTTTCTCCGCATTTGTCACAACCGTCATGTCTTTTGGTGTATTTTTTAAATCAGGATTACTTTTGCTTGTGTATGCCTTCATCTGATATTCCGTGCTTTTTCCGGTAAATATGTTCTTTTCAGTAACATCACTGGCTGCTCGGTTTGCAACATCGCCTGCATTATATGTTTTGAATATATTCTTGATATCTCCTCTCTGAGCAGTCATCCAATCCCACTCATACCCTTTTCCCTGGAGCTGCTTAATTAACCACTCCTCTTTTCCGGCTCCTTGAGCAATATATTGATTCATTGTTTCCGCACTATTGAATATCCCAGATCCACTATAATTTCGATTCATCCACTTCCAAAATTCAACATTATTTGTCAGCGCATTACTGGTTTGAGCGGCTATGGCGGCCTCCCCCAACTGTAAGGCTTTTTTTCCGGCGGCAAGCTCACTTGTCTCCTTAACCATATTCATAATATCATTCTGGGAAACATTCAAATCCCCGTTCTTACTTTCTTCCATACCAATTCTCCTCCTATTAATTTAACACTTTTTATCTAATCAACAGATTGTCCCACTGCCTTTACACCTTCATTAGAATTGGCAGAATCTCTTCCGCCAGTTGCGCGCCGTATATATGGTGTTCTTCATAGTACTTATAATCGGTAATTGAAGCAATGTCATGAAGCCATGCCGCTATTGTCACAATCTCTATGTCTCCACCATATTTTTCGGCAAGAAAGACGCTGTTCTTTACAACCGCCTCAATATGATAATAAATCCCCTCGCCGAAAAAATTGTCCGGACTTTCACATCTCGTTTTTACTTCTGATTGCAATGCCTGAATGATATCTTCCCTCATCCCTGTCTCCTTGTTCTGACAAATTATTCCGTTCAATCCCTTTGTCATTCTTTTTAAAAATGGATTATAGCTGCCCTAATTATACAATATTCGACAATATTTAAGAAACAATAATTTCCCTGATTCTCTTAAAACATCCAATATAATTTTTTGCATTTAATTTAACCTTTACTAAAAGAATACAGACCAAATACATTTACATATATTCGGCCTGTTAGTTATTACGGCATTCTATTCAGATCATCTTTGGGATAACCTCCACAGAGGATCGATACATCAGCATAACAAAAAATATTGCTGCCTTTAACACTTAATATATCAGGGAATACAATACTTCCAAACCATAATCCTGATGATAAGTCCATGAGACTTCAATGCCTTCCCCCTTTTTATGGCCGCACTTAGGGTAAAAGGCCTGATCGGAAGTAAGTTCCGCGCCATACTGAACACAATCCCCTTTTGTACGGTAATCTCTGTCGATTGATAATGTTGTTCTATGTTCTTATTTTCGTCTTCGTTCATGTACCTTCCGACCATCTAAAAAGCTAATAACTTATAGTATCTTGGATCATGACCTCCATTTGGTTGTTCTTCATCGAACCGATATTATATAGTATATTTCCATAATCATTTTCCTTCGAATACTGAACTATAATTGGGTTTGTACTTGAACACATGCCATAATCATTCTGTTTCAAAGTATATACATTTGCAGCAATCTTTTGAGGTTCTTCGAGACCTTTTTTATAGTAATACAAAGTACCGATCATGCTATATCTATCCGTTATGTCCTGCATGTCTGTCAAATAAAATATAGTATCTGCATCCTCTGTCATATAAATTCTGGAATGTCCCCCAAAATCATTATATATTTTATGTAACCGGTAAGTATCATCATTTGTATCC
The DNA here is from genome assembly GCF_018785315.1 of Clostridium sp. MCC353. GTDB lineage: Bacteria > Bacillota > Clostridia > Lachnospirales > Lachnospiraceae > CHH4-2. The sequence continues at coordinate 15,702 of NZ_WQPN01000006.1, forward strand.
CAATAATATAGCCCTTCTGCCTTAACAATGTATGCCGTTGAACCATCTTCTGAAACCATAAAATAATCAATCTCAGTTGTAATGCAAATAGAATCTGATATACCATCTTGTTCAAAATCCGACACGCAAAAATCATTATCCTCGTCTTTATAGAAAATCCTATTTCCCTTTATAAAATACCGTGACTGTGTATCAAATCCCGTCCATTCAACATCACCATTCATATCTAATTTATATAATTTAGAGGCAAAATAATCTTTAATTCTTCTTGCCTCTAAATAGAAGAAATCAGTACTGCCTAAGTTGTTTTGCATCCTGTTGCCATTATCATCTAATATATCATTTACGTCCATTGATCCACTCAATGATAATTCTTTCACCTCGTTATCCTTAGAAAAAAGTAACTTATTAAAACCTCTGCATGTGACAATAAAACCCTTGTCGAAGAAAACAACTTGCGTGTTAGAACTGGATTCTGGTTTTCTCTTCCATCTTGCTATTCGTTCCGGAACATTATCTTTCATCATATAAATCAATAATTCATATTCTCTTTCTTCTGACCAGATTATAGTTTTACCATCAGCACTGATTCCAGATATATGTCCATTTCCTCTAATACTGCATAATTCTTTAACCGTATCCTCTCCTTCAATGTACACCGACAACTTTTTTTCATCATCTATTCTTGCAAAAGTTAATGAATTATCCGCAAATTTTATACCATCTGAACTGATTCCAAGTTCAACCCGAGCACCAGTTTTAAAATTATAAACATGTACTTTGTCCATGCCTTTATCACTGCTATATGCATATCCTACCTGTTCTTTATAAAATTTTTTTGCATCTGCAATGGTATCATTATAAGAGCTGGAAAATTCTTTTTTTAATTCACTAAGTGATCTTTTAATTCTATAGCTTTCACTCATATCTTTTAGTATATTTTCTGTTGAAACTTTATCAGCAACGGAATACATACACCAATCGTCAGTGATATTAATTATTCGGTCAACTTCAGAAGAAATTAATATTGGTTCACTATCTACGGATGCAACATATTGTAATGATCCATCAAAACTGAGCAAAACAAATTTACTATGGTCTGGTGTACTCTTTCCACTAGAGTAATTACCATCAAATGATATGATCTGTTCATCCATGAAAAAATAGGCTGTTCCGTCATTACTAGTAATTGCAGAGACGCTTCTGGATTGATGTTTTGTATTCGAATAGTTTTTATTTTGTAAAAAGGCCCAAAAAATACCGGCTGCAATACAAACAGTTAAAACGACTATCATAACAGCTACAATAATTTTACCTTTCTTCTTCCCCTCCATTTTAACTGTTTCTTTAGATAAATCAACCGTTCTTTGCTTTTTTCTAAACACAACGGATAATTTTGCCTTTTCTTTTTGCGAACTATAATTCCCATTCACAGCACCGCATTCCGGACAATGCAAATCAGACGATCTGAGTTCTGTTCCGCATTTCATACAATACATACCGTTCCTCCATTCACTTTTACGCTTCTCTTCAACTTTTTCATATGCATGCTTTCGGAAAATTAACTAAAATTTCAAACTATAGCACTATCATATCGCAAAATTATGAGAAAAACAATAAAACTCATAATAATAGTTGCTAATTAGTCAGAGCTAATAACACATATGTACTATTGATTTAATCAGATACCCCATACAAAAAACCGCATACCTTTCTAACAATCTCCAAATCAATTGTTAAAAAGGTATGCGGTATCATCCACCTCTGCGCCTTGACAGTCCCCTCTATGTTTTTCACTTATCACTTATCTTTTTACGTACCTTCTACTCATGGTTTAAACAGCAATTATTCTCTCCCCCATCACCTCTCAAATCTCATCCCAACACTTCTCCCCTGCTTCCATCGCCAATATATCCCGAATCCCACACTTCACCATAGAATCAACCGATGTCTGCGTAAAGAATGCCATATGAGGTGTCATGACCACGTTGCGGAATTGTCTTAGATAAAAAATATTCCGGTTTGCAAGGATGTCAATTCTATGGTCTCCGTGTACGATCCCATTTTCCCCTTCCACCGTATCCAGCCCGAGAGCGCCTATTTTGCCGCTTTCGACTCCCTGGATCAGGCTTTCCGTGTCGGCCAGTTCGCCTCTTGCGCAGTTTATAATGACAACTCCGTCGCGCATCTTTTTCAGGCTTTCTTCATTTATCATATGATAAGTGTCCGGCAGATAAGGGAGATGAAGCGTAAGCAGATCGCTTCTTTGGAACAGCTCATCCATGGATACATATTCTGCATATGGTTTTACAGCATCATTTTCATAGGGATCATATGCCAGGATTTTACATCCGAAGCCCTGGAGGCAACGGATGACCTGGAATCCGATCTGGCCGGTTCCCATCACGCCTACCGTCAGGGAGCCCAGATCCGTTCCTAAAAGGCCGCTGAGGGCGAAATCATTGACCTGCCCCCTCCAAATGCTCTGCTTATACTGTCTCAGGCACATCAGCATCATCATAACCGTGAATTCTGCCACACTGTTAGGGGGATATGTTGCGAAAGCACAGCGGATGCCGATTTTCCTGGCATAATCCACATCGATATGATTATATCCTCTGGTTCGGGTCGTTAAGTACCGCACTCCGAGTTCGTAATAACGGTCCAAAAGTTCCTTGCCGATCCAGGTCTGCCCGGATACCGTAACGCCCATGCACCCTTTCGCATGACCGGCGTATTCAAGGCCGGGTTCCTCCCGGATAATGGTCACGTCAACGCCCGTCTCACTGCAGACCTGCTGCAGCACGTCCAGTTCATCGTCACGGACGCCAAATGCACATATTTTTACAGCCATAACCTATTCCTGCTTTCCATACACTTCAAAACCGCATTTTTCGATATTATTATCGATCATTTTAAAGCCGGGGCTGCTCTCCCACTTTCCTTCCCGGATGAGTTGGTCAAATTTAGCCTCGCGCTCCACAACAGCCTTTGCCTTTTCAAGGAGTTCTTTTGCATCCTCCGGACGGATCACTACAACGCCGTCTTCGTCTCCGACGATGATATCTCCCGGATGGATCACCTGATCGGCACAGGCAATGTCTGTGTTGATTTCACCGAAGCCATTTTTATACGGACCTCTTGGAGTTACTCCGCGGGAGTAGACCGGGAAATCATGTTCTTCCAGATACTGGATGTCACGTACACAGCCGTCCACAATGAAACCGCCTATTTTCTTATATTCTGCGAACTGATACATGATGTCGCCGCATACGCTGTGTGTTAAGTCTCCGCTGTCATTTACAACGATCACATCGCCCGGCTTGGCCAGTGCGATGGCTTTGTTAAACAATAAGTTATCCGCCATGGCAGACTTTACGGTCAGGGCCGGCCCGCAGATTTTTCTGCATTTGCCCTGTGGTTTTATGGAAGAGTGCAGGCAGAACAGCCTTCCCATACAGTCTGAAATATTGGCAACGGGAATATTGCGGAACGCTTCTACTAATTCCGGGTCCGGCCTTTTAAAATCCTCATAAATTCGTAATCCTGGTGTTGACATAATATCTTCCTCCTATTTATCATAATTATTTTTTTCGTAATGCAAATTCTCCAATTAAAAATCCCACAACCACCACAGCCGTTCCAATTCCGATCACGAGCAGATCGCTCTGCATGGCCAGCATTGGAAGCACTGCAACCATCAGGGAAGCTACCGGCCCCATAACGCCGGCCGATACGCCGAACGAATCATAGGCGGATGTTTTGGTTTCCGGATCGACGCAGCGCCCCAGCGCAAGCCCTGTTGTGGATGAGCCAAGGGCCTGGCCGAAAATGATCAGCATGGTTTCAAACCAATCTTTTTTGATCCAATGTCTTCCTAAAACAAAGCATATCACGATGTTCAGCACAATAATAATGGCAGTATAAACCACAATCGGCAGCCAATATGTAGATACAATTTTCAGATTCAGGGTTGCGACTGCCGATGTAACACAGATATCAAGGGCCACGCTGGAAATTGTGCTGATGGACTTTTTATCCACATATCCGTCTAAATGACATTTTCTCATGACAAACCACAGAATTGCCGCTCCAACCATTCCATGGAGGAAACTGGGAAATTTATTAAAAAATGGTGTGATTCCGCCCAGAATCCCAAATATCTTACCTCCAAACCAGATGGAAACAAACAGCAGTCCTAACTGAAGGGCCAACGAGTTTATTCCGCTGCCGGATACATTTTCCAGACCGATGGGACTTTGCTTCTCTTTTGGGATGACGCCGCCGAAGCTGCCGAAGTCCATGCTTCCTTTGGAAGAGGCCCAGCCCTTACGAACGCCGAAATTAATGATAAAAACTCCTACGATCATAGCCAGCATCAGACCGGCTGTGGCAAATACAATTCCTAACCCCAAGGTGCCTTCAATTCCATATTCCTCAAAAATAGCGCCCACGCTGGCCGCCGTACCATGGCCGCCGTAAAATGCAAACACGCCCAGGATTCCCCAATGCTCAGGCATTCCCTTCCATATTCCGGAGAACAATACCCCTGCCAAAACTCCCACTGCCACCTGAGCAAAATAGAGAACCACGCAGATATCAATGGCAGCCGCGTAATTGCACAGACTGCTTTTTGAAATGGTATTGCCCATGAACATGGCCGTCATAACCAGCACAATCATAGGACTTGCCATTGATGCAAATGACTCCGGCATCTCAATCAGTCCCAACACCTGGGGCCCTGCGATCAGGGCAATCAGGCCTCCGAGAACCGAAGCCGGAATAAACAGTTTCTGAATCGGCTTTATTATCTCTCTCAGCAAATAGCCAATCATTAAAAAGCAAAACAAGATCCCCAAATCATTAAATACAGTACCAAACATGTTCACCCCTCCTGTGTTTTAAACAACCAGTCCGGCTGCTTCTTTTCCTTCAATCACCCTGATGGCATTTTCCACAACCGCCATTCCAGTTCTGTACAGCGCCTCTTCCGTATTACCGCCGATATGCGGTGTTGCGGAGAAGTTATCCAGTGTCAGCAGTTTACTGTCTTTGGAAAGCGGTTCCGATGCGAATACATCAAATGCCGCTCCACGGAGTTTTCCGTTTTTCAGCGCCTCGTAAAGATCGTCCTCATTTACGATTTTTCCGCGGGCCGTATTGACAAAGACCGCATTTTTCTTAAAATGGTTAAACAGTTCTCCGTGAATCATATTCTCTGTTTCCGCGTTCAACAGAACGCTGATGCTCACCAGATCCGCGCATTCCAGAACCTCTTCAATGGTATCCAGCTTCTTCATTCCACGCTTTTTGGCCTCTTCGGACGATACGAAAGGATCATATCCCACAACCTCCACATGAAATGCGGCTCTCATCATGTCGGCGGCACACTGATGGATTCTTCCCATGCCGATCAGCCCCAGAATTTTCCCGCTCACTTCAGTTCCCAACATATCCGGAGGCGCAATTCTGGTAAATTCTCCCCTCCGCAGCTTCGCATTTGCTTTGTAAAGATCCCGGCTCATCTCCAGGAACCTTGCAACAATCATCTCGGCAACAGAAGCCGTATTCGCACCCGGGGCATTCAGTACCCGAATCCCCAATTCCTTTGCGGCATTTACATCAATGGTGTCAAATCCAGCTCCATGTCTGGCAATTACCTTCAGATTCGGCGCTTTTTCCATCATCTCCCTGGTCACCTTCACGCCGCGGACAATCATTCCATCCAGTTCCTCTGGATGTTCAAAATCCCTGATGACATTTGCAGCCGATTCCAGATGCTTTACCGCCTCCGGATGAATAAATTCACTCAAATAAATATTCATTGATTCTACCCCTTTTCTCATTCTAAAGCAGTTACTTGTTTTTTCTTTATCCGGATTAAAGTATTTTATTTAATTATAGCAGTTGCTTTACTTTTGTCAATAGTATTTTAAACTATTTACTTTACTATTTTTATAGTATAAACTTTAAAAAATGCCCCATGACCCTATATCACCGGATGAAATCCGGGAATACACAGAGTCACGGGGCAATCTGAATCAAAATGCCGCTTTCCATATTAAATTGTAAACATTTAGCTCCTGCTTTAACAGCGGAATTCTTCCGTATACTGGTCAATTTGATTCCACCGTTTTTCCGTTTTCCCTCCCAGCCGCTCTGCAAGTTCTGTAAATAAATATTCATATACCGCAGCCAGACCAACGATTGAACTGAAAAAGCTGGTACTGTCTGTTATAAAAGTGAGAATTTCATCCGCAAATACTGAAATAGGTGATATTTTACGGTCTGACATCAAAATTATGTGGAGTCCATTTTTTTTCGCCATATCGCAGATTGCAACATCCATTTTGAAAAAACGGGACTGGCACATAAAGATCAAAGTGTCCCCCTTTCGTGCGCTGCTCAACTGCTGAAGGATGTTATTATAATCCCCTGCGATATGGTATGCGTAATCCACCAAATAGCTCAACCCTAAGAAAAAACGTTCCGCCTCTCCGTTTAAATTCCTGGTTCCAACAACAAATACCTTCTTGGAATTGAGAATCTGCCCGATCACCCGTTCATAAAGCTTCTCAGAGTTCTGGGATAAAGAGCCCTCAATCACATCAACAGCAGTCTGTAAATAGCTGTCCCGCAGAGATCCCGGCCTTCTTTTCTTCTGATTGTTCTCCATCCGTTCCTGAAGATTCCGGTTCTCCTCCTGCTGTCTCCCTACTTCCTGAACCATACGCTGATAAGTTTTATTTTTAAATTCTGCGAATCCCTCATAACCAAGTTTCCGCACAAAATTAAGAACGGACACCTCGCTGACGCCCGCCCCCTCTGCAAATTCATGCAGGCTTTCCTGACAGATCATGTACTGCCGTTCCACACAGTACCTGGCTATCTTTTCCTGGCTTCTGACAAATGTATGTTTTCCGAATTCCTCCGCGAATATATCTCCCATGTGTCTGATTCCTTTCCACTGCCTCTTTCCCTCATTTCTTTCTAGTTTAACCTTCTTTTGCGGCAATGTAAAGTGTTTGCTTTAAAATACTGTCACTATTACTGCTGATTCATAAAGGCCGTACCAATATAGGAAGCGTTCATCCATACAGTTTTCATCCCTCTACCAACAGCTTTCTCTTCCTCCAGGCGCCGCTGTAATAATAAATCCCATTTACAAGCACCACTGCAAGTCTTGCCATATTACTGCCCAGGAAAAAGCCTGTGACCCCCATATCCAGGAAAAAGCCGAAGAAAAAGCACAATCCGATCCGAAACACCACCCCATCCAGAAAACCGCTCAAAAATCCCAGTTTAGCATTGCCGGACCCGATGGTAATAATGGAATAGGAACAGGAAAAGACCGCCAAAAAGTAAGTAACAGCCGCTATCTGCATGAACGGGCGGCTGTAAGCGAGTACGCCGGCATCATTCGTGAACAGGCGGAAAAATGCCATAGGAAACAGCAGTGACAGCACAGCCAAAACGGCCGCAACCGGCATGGTTATTTTTACAGAGGACCGGACCACATCCCTTGCCCGGTCCGCAAGCCTTGCTCCCAGATTTTGTCCTGCTACAGCCCCTCCGGCCTGCTTAATGCTCTGCGTCACAACATTACACAGCGTAATGATCCTGTCTCCAATGCTGTAAGCGGCTGACTGAACCAGCCCGAACGAATTCACATAGCTCATCATGTACAGCTGGGTTATATTGATAATTGCGCTCTGAGCCGCCGAAGGCCCTCCCACCGCCAGCATGGTCTTCATCTTTTTTCTGTCAATGCGAAAGCTGGACCGCTTAAAGTCAAAACCGAATTGTTCCCGTTTCCGGTAAAGCATTACCAGAGAGACAAAAAACGCCACGCTCTGTCCAATGATCGTGGCCAGAGCCGTTCCCACGGCTCCCATGTCAAAACCGATGATAAACACCAGATCCAGCACCAAATTGGACGCGGCCGCTACGGCAATAAATTTCAAAGGATTTATGGAATCTCCCATCCCCCGCAGCACCGAACACACCGCGTTATATCCGAATACCAACGGCAGCCCCGCGCTGGTGATGAGAAAATAACCCAATGCAGCAGAATAGGATTCTTCCGGCACATTCAGCCAATCCAATATAGTTCGGGAAAATAACATGCACAGAATGCTGATTGTAACAGAAAAAAGCGCAAGCATACAAAACATGGTTCCAATCGTTGCGTTTATTTCATCTTTCTGTTTCGCCCCAACCTGTTGAGAGATGAGCACCTGCCCTCCGGACGCCAGCCCTGTGCTCACTACGGTAAATAGGTTCAGCATCTTACCGCCCTGAGCAACGGCAACTGTACCCACACTCCCCACATATTTACCAATTATGATCATATCCACCGTATTATAAATGCTGTTCAATACGCTGGCAAGTAAAAACGGCGTCACAAACTTAAACAGAATACCGGTTACATCTCCTTGAGTGAAGTCTGTCCCTAATTTGTTCATTTCTTTCAAGCAGAATCCCCCCGTTTCATTTAACCTTCTATCACTAAATTTCCGGCCCGTATGGAGCCAGCCGGAGAATTGGATAGTCTGACTCCAACAAACTTTTATCTCCGGTTTCACGCAGTTTAGTCCATAAAATTCCGACCATATATTTAAGGATTTCCCTATAAGAGGGATTGTCTATAAGGTTTTTCAACTCATAGGGATCTTCTTCCAGATCATACAGTTCATCTTTATCAAAGCCATTGAAAACATATTTATAGCTGCCGTCCCATACAATGCGCTGTGTGAGCATAATTCTTCCTCCAAAATATACCGCATAGCAGCAGTCAAATTCCCGGTCATATTCCTGCGGATTTTCAAGCACCAGCTTACCAGACCTGGAATCTCTGGTTTCAATGAGAGGAGCGCCGCATAAATCCAGTACGGTCTGGCAGACGTCAGCCAGTGTCAGTTTAGCATGAGAAACAGCATTTCTTCCACACCCCGGAGCGGACAGAATGAGCGGTATGTTATAGATCAGTTCCGAAGCGGATATATTCTTACTGTAAAGCCCTTTTGCCCCCAGCAGCTCGCCGTGATCCGCCGTGAGTACTATAATCGTATTTTCGCTCTGGCCGGTTTCATCCAGTTTATCTATCAGACTTCCGAAAAGCTTGTCGATTTGGGTTATCGACGCATAGTAACAGGCCGCGGCTTCTTTTTTCTCCCAAACCGACAGACCAGCCCATGCCCTTCCGGCTTTTTTATACAAATACGGCTGGTTCTCCAGGCTGTCAAAACAGCTTGGGTGGAGCTTTATCTCACTCACATCATACATGTCATAGTATTCTTTTGTACAGATGAACGGATCATGAGGCTCCCGGGTGCTGACCATACAGACCCATGGCGCCTCTTTGTCCCGGCGGCTCTCTATAAAACGAATTCCGCAGGACACCGGCTGAAACATCCTCATTCCTTCATCCCCACAGTTTCTCACACCATAAAACAACCGTTTTTCATCATACCCTTCCGGTCTGTCCAGCGTCTTTTTTATGATGTAGTCTCCCTCAGGACTGTCTTTGGATGTACAGAAATCTCTTTTTGAAAAATCTTCATTTGTATACTGCCATCCAAAACGTTTGGGCTGATTTGTATGTTCCACGTGCCATTTTCCAAAATACCCTGTCGTATACCCCTGATCCCTCAAGATCTGAGCGAAATGAGGATGTTCCTCACGCAGACATCCCTGATCCTCATCCATGTTATGAGTTACCCACAAAACGCCATGATTATGAGGCAGAAGCCCTGTCATAAGACTTGCCCGGGATGGAGAGCAGACCGCATTCACTGTATGCGCTTTATCAAAGGTCACACTTCGTCTGCGGAGTTTATCAATATTCGGAGTTAAACAAGCAGGGTTATATAAAGCATACGCCGAAAGCTGGTCACACATTAAAAAGAGAACATTTGGGTTTTTCATTTTTCCACCTTTTCATCCAGATGAAACATCTCCATATATCGTACCGCCGCCTGTACATAAAAAATAGTCCCCAGATCTCTGATCTGATACGGCAGTTTATCACTTCCACCGGGCGGAAGCACCTTCTCCACAATCACCCCCAGCAGATTAGGGTCCCCGGTTTCATACAGCTGCATTTCCATACAGAAACACAGCGCGTTTTTTGCCGCTTTAAGCCACTTCACATCTTTTTGCTCCTCATATAAACGCATCATAAAAATTGCCGCGCATGCGGAACCGCTGGCAGCATGTCCGAAGGATTCCGTATTGAATTCACGGTTTGTCCCCCGCATCATTCCGCCGTCAAGTCTCAGCATTCTGCGGGTAAATTCTCCGCTTATGAGCGCATTTTCAAAGTAAACGGAATCGCCCGTAAGCTCATATACGTCCAGAAGCGGCATTCCCCACCAGTAGGTCTGCCGGGGATGAAACAGCCCCTTTTCCGGCTTGCATGGCGCAAAATCGATCCAATTGCCCGGCGGATTCTGCTCTTTTATCAGGCGGTCCGCCGTTTCCAGGGCGATCTGTTTGTATCTTAAATTCCCGGTCTTCTTAAACAGCCTGCAGAAAATCCCGTCGTCCAGCAGAGGCCTGCCGTCACAGCCTGCCTTTACCCTAAAAAAATTCGGTACGACCGTCTCATTCCTGACCGTAGAAAACGAATCCCAAAACAGCCCGTTCTGCTGGTAGGTAAAACGGATCAGAAACTCAGCGGCTTCTATCAGCCGTTCCCAGGCTTCTTCGTCCTGTTCCAGTTCTGCCAAATCCATCAAACCGTCCATGCATTCAAGCACGGCGGAGGTATTCACCATATCATTTCTGTTTTCATACGCTAAGATCAATCCGTTAAGCGGATTTTTTGTTCCCATATCTGATACCTGTATATGAAATGGCTGCCTTCCCGGGCTGCGTTTAAATATGTCTCATCGCCTGTGAGGCGGTATGCCCGTACCAGCGCTTTGACGGCCTGTCCGGTATGCCACATGGGACAGTAAAAATCCCATTGCCGGAACGATGCAGAATATTCCCCTTTCATTGCACCTTTCCAGTTCTGGTAGATATGGTTCTTACTGTTTTTCTCCTCTGTCAGCCGCTCTGTCTTCATCTGCGCTCTGTCGGTCAGCCAGCGGCACGCGGCTCTCAGCGAAGTTTCCATGTGCTCCGGCGACAACAGGGCATTATCATCCCTCGTTAAATTCAGTCCCATTTCTTCCCCCTAAAAACCTTCTCTCAGCAAAGCCATTCCGGCAGATATTTCTTTGTATTCTCTATCATAGCATCGAATAACTTTCCCGCCTCATCAGGCCGTATTTTCATGGACGGATCATTGATAAACGCCTTGAAGATCAACTCTTTATCCTCATTCCTGTACCCCCGGACTATGGTTTCCTGGTTCATCACATGGCGGAGCACCAATACCCGCACTTCCTCCGGTAGGGAGCCGGCTATCACCGGGCGGACATCCTGGCTGTCAAAGCTGGCGTTGGTTTCGACCACGCAGCCCATAGGCAGATCCTTCATCTGGCCTGTATTGGGAAGATTCACATTGGTTACAATCGGCGCCAGGCCTAAAAGCGCTTTCATCTGGGCCACGCCTTCCTCTCCGGACGGCTTTAACCCGATCTCCTCTTCTCCTTTCTCCAGCGCAAGGCTCTTTTCATACAGTGTTACGGCCCGCTCTTTTCTCCAGGACACCGGGGTGAGCGAAAATTTCCATTCCTCTGCCAATTTGGGGCTGTCCAGATACCACTGCGGCACAAACTCCGCCAGATGCCTGTCGCCTGCGGCCGCGATCAGGCCGAATTTGCGGAACAGGTCAAATTTCACCCTCTGCATGGACTGGAAATATTGATTGAGCCAGTGGCCCTTTTCAATTCCCGCCACGCCCTCTTTATAGTGTTCCTCAACAAACTGTCTGTAATAGGGCATAATATCCTGATTTTTGTAAAATGCCCTGTCAATCCAGGTAAAATGATTGATGCCCAGCACATTGATTCTGATATCCTTCTGGTCAACATCCGTTTCCCCTGTCATCATTTTATAGACATTGGCCAAAACCCTCTGGGTCCCGAAAATCTCATGGCAGCAGCCAAATGCCTTGATTTGAGGATATACCTCATATAAGAACCTGGTGCATAAGGTCATGGGATTGGTATAATTAATCAGCCATGCGTCCGGACAAATTTCACGGATTTTCAGAGCCAGCTCCTCATAGATCGGGAAGGTCCGCAGCGCCCGGATCAGCCCTCCCGGCCCAACCGTGTCGCCTACCGACTGGTAAATTCCGTATTTTTCCGGCTCATGCACGTCCGATTCCATCTCATCAAATGTCCCAGGCAATATGGAGGCGATCACAAAATCAGCTCCGTTCAGAGCTTTCTCCATGCAGTCCACCGCCTGATACTTCCACTTTCCAACCGCATCCTCCCGTTTGGATACCCGGTTTCCGATCCGTTCATTCCTCAGCGCCCGCTCATAATCGATGTCGTAGAGGGCCACCGTCCCATGCAGATCCGGTTCCAAAGCCAGATCGGCCATTAACTTCCACGCCCATCCCCTGGAACCGCCTCCTATATAGGCTATTTTTATATCATAAGCTTTTTTTCCATCATATCTCATATTGTATACTAACCTCTCCATCCAGCGTTTCCCATAAAACACAGGCCGGCTGCGCTTCCATAAATTCGCCGATCAGTTTTCGTTCCCATTCTCCTTCATATCTTCCGTCTAAAAAGGCGTCAAAGACTTTCTCTGAAAACTCTTTCCATGATAATGCCTCATCGCGCGGAACAATCGGGTAGAACAGCATTCCGTTTTCTTTGGCCGCTTTCAGATCGCCCGGGGAATCCCCGATCATCAGGGCATGTCCCTGTGGATATCCCTTTTTTCCTGCCGCTGAAAGCTGTTTGATCTTTGATCCGTGTTCCTGTCCTGCGCATAAATCCATATATTCCAAAATCCCGCACTGGCCCCATTCGAATTCCAGCGCAGAAGAGGCGGCGGCGGATACGATCATGGTATCACAAAGCCCGGACATCCGCTCCAAGGCCCGTTTCACATGAGGAAACGGCTGGTTCCCTTCCGATTCCTTTTTCATTCTCCTGTCGCCTTCCTCGCTCCAATAAAGCAGTTCCTCTAAGAATGTGCCCTTCTGCGTTTCCATATAACGGCGCAGTTCCTGATTGGAGTAGGATTTGGCAGACCGGCAGAAATCTTTAAGCCCCTCGTAAGCGGGCAGCTCATGGAAATGATCTTTCATATCCTTCCGGTTCTCCATCAGCCGGAAGGTCTCAAGCAGGGCGGGAAAACGGTTCGTCCCCCGCAGGCAGGAGTAGAGATTGACAAATTCAGCCGTTTCCGTAAACTGCTTTTCGATCCCCTTCAGCCCCCATACCTCTATGGCTAACGGGATAAATACCTTCTTATGCTTCATTTCCATGGTATTAAACACACAGCCGTCGGAATCCACTCCGACAAAAAACTCATGCCCCGGTTTAAATGTTTCTAACTCTGTCATCATCCCTTCACCGCTCCTATCATAATCCCTTTTGTAAAATATTTCTGTAAAAACGGATAAACACATAAAATAGGCACAATCGTGACGATCACTGTGGCCATTTTCAGATTTTTCCCCATGGTCACTGAAATGGCCGCGTCATTGGCCACGTTGTCAATTAAAATTTCACGAAGGAGCACCTGAAGCACCTTCTTTGATTCGCTCTGGATGAACATGGTAGCCTTTAAAAATTCATTCCAATGGGCCTCCGCATAGAATAAGGCGATGGTAGCCATGATCGGTTTGGACAGAGGCAGGGCGATTTTAAAAAAGTATGTAGTCTCATTGCAGCCGTCTAATGCTGCCGATTCCCTCAAGCTGTCCGGAAGCTGTTCAAAAAAGACGCGCATCAGTATGATATTTCTCGTAGTCGCCAGCGTGGATACAATCAGGGACCAAAGGCTGTCCATAAGTCCCAGTTGTTTCACCAGAATATACTGGGGTATGATGTCTATTTTAAATGTCATAACAAAAACCAGAAGGTAGCCCACCAGCCTGGCCCCCGGCACCTTAACGGACAGCGCATAGGCCATCATCGCGGTCACCAGCAGAGACAAAATGCTGCCCACAGCGGTTACGAACACGGAGTTTACAAAGGCGTTGCTGATATCCGGATTCTGGAACACCGCCTGATAGGCTTCCAATGTTATTTGACGGGGAATCAGATGAATCACTCCGGTCTGTGAGGCAATCCATTCCGGCTCCAGCGACAGACAGAGGACATTGACGAAGGGGAAAATCATTAAAATACAAATTGCTGAAAATACGCTGACATTGATAAAATCAAATACGCACGCTTTGGAGCCGCATATCCTTTTATTTCTTTTACTCATCATAGGACCTCTCCTCACACTACAGAATTGCCGCTAAGCTTTTTGGATATTTTGTTGGTGACCAGAACAAGGGTCACTGACACCAGTGATTTAAACAGGCCAAGAGTTGTTGCAAAAGACATGTCTCCCTTTACAATTCCCATGTTGTATACATACGTTCCCAACGTTTCCGAAACTTCCGCCACCACAGGATTGTACATAACGAACACCTGATTAAATAATTCCAGCACCTTGCCCACCTGCAGAATGGTCACCACAGAGATCGTAGGCAGGATCAGCGGAATCGTAATACTTTTCATACACTGCATCCGGTCCGCCCCGTCTATCCTGGCCGCTTCGTAAAGGCTGGAATCGATACCGGTTACGGCAGCCAGATAGATGATGCTCTGCCATCCCGCGGATTTCCAGGCATAAGTAAATACCAGCACTCCCCGGAAAAGATCCGGTCTTGCCGCAAAGAAAATCGGTTCTATTCCAAACAGTCCCAGAAATTCATTCACAAGCCCGCCCTGGGGAGATAAAAGCGACAGCCATATTCCCCCGGCAATCACCCAGGATAAAAAATGGGGAAGATAAACGGAGGTCTGCACAAATCTGGCAAAACGCCTGTTTCGCAGCTCGTTAATAAACAGCGCTATGGCCACAGGAACCACCATGCCCACCAGAATATTGCAGAAACTCAGAATCAATGTATTGCCCAGGGCCTGTCCGAAATATTTCGTGGCGAACAGACGCCTGAAATTGTCAAGCCCTACCCATTTTGCATTTTCCAGACCGCCGAATACGCTGTATTTTTTAAACGCGATCTGCAGGAAATACAATGGATAGATGTTAAATACCAAAAAAAACAAAATTCCCGGAGCCATCAAAAGATAGGCAAAACGGTGCCGGACCACCTGACGGTATAACTTTTTTATCCTGATACCCATATTCTATTCCTTCACCTTTTTTCTGTATTCATAGGGAGTCATCCCTTCTAATTGTTTGAACGCCCGCCCGAACTGGTCGCCATTTTGATACCCTGTTTTTAACGCAATCTCATTGATATTAAAATTGCTCTCAAACAGCAGCTCCTTGGCCTTCATCATGCGGAACCGGGTCAGATACTCTTTAAAATTCTGTCCTGTCTCTTTTTTAAACAGGCGGCTGATATAGCTGCTGGTTAAATCCAGACGCATGGACATTTCGTCTAAACTGAGCGGTTTTTCATATTCATTATGTATTATGTCGATCACCCGCTCTATGTTGGGATCGATTCTCTTGGCGCTCATGTTCTCTCTCTGGATTTTATCGATCATATCGCACAGATAATCCACAATTTCATCGGAATCTTCAAATACTTTTTCAAAATTAACAAGAGTATAGGCCAGTTCGTTGGCAAGCCCCTGCATATTTTCCTGAGTAAGATATCCGATCAGAATTGATATGATATCCTTGTAAAAATAGCCGTACTGCACCGCAAAAACCACGTCATTGCGCAGATATTCCCTAAGTTCCACAATAACCTGTTTTACATTCTGGAACTTCCCCGCCTGAAGGTTGTTCTTTAAAAATGTCTGATAGGGGTATTCCGGGGTATGATAATCTTCCGTTAAACGCTTGAGCTCACTGCTCAATATCATGGAATCGGCTCCGAGCACATAGCTGTACTTTCTGGCATTATTCACATCATGATAGGAGCGGTATATATTTTCCAGCCCCCTGTAATATTCTCCGATCAGGACCGTGGGCGGGAAATGATAGTTTTCTTTAATAAAGTCCTGGATGATTTCACATTTTCTTTCGATTTCCCGCTCCTTATCCGTCCCGTATTCCGCCTCTTTTAAACCGGTCAGCACAAGGATCTGCTTCGAATCCTCGTAAAAAGCTTCCTGAAAGCACATATCCTGGAACTGCTGTTTTACAAAGGCTAAAATATCACGTTTTAAATCTCTTTTTTCTTCTTTCTCCATACAATAGGTGGCTTTTGTATAACCCTTTGCAAACGAGATGGAAACGGCCGCAAAATAACCATTCATAGGTATTTTGTAATTCTCCGCAGCCTGGCTGATTTCTGTCAAATCGGTGATATCCTGGTTTACCAGGCGGATTAAGAAATAGTTCTTCAGCCTCTGCCGGTTGTCTTCTACCACTGACTTCAATACCTCATTCTCACTGACCACAGATTTATGGACGTCCATCTTTCCGACCATATCCTGGACCGCAGCCTGTACAGCCTGAACATCCGGCGTTTTTCCGTAAATATAACCGCGGCCATATGATTTTTCCCCATTCTTTTCCCCGAGCAGCAGATCCCTGATCACCTGGATCGGGGTGTTCATCTCACGGGCCAGAAGGTATGTAATAAATACCATGGATGAAATGATGACTACAAATACCAGAAGCAGGGTATTCGTTATATTCTTAATGGAATAGTCGATTTCCGCCACCGGGATCACCGACATATAACGCCAGCCAAACGCTTCGGAGACCACGCTGGAAACCAGCAGTTTTTCCCCATTGGCCACACAGTTATAGCTGCCCGGTTCCGGTTTCAGCCACGGCCGCCGTTCCGCCTGGGCAATGTGGTAGATATCCTTACCTTTAGAAGTCATCAATGCGTCTTCCGGCCCGAAAACCAGCAGATATCCGGTCTTCCTAAGGCAGACCTGCTCGATATTGTGCAGAAATTCCGACAGCTCCAAATCGATCATAACGGCTCCGCTGTACTGCCCGATGCTTTTTTCCAGAAGCCTTACCATCTGGATTGATTTTTGTCCGCTCCCGTTCTCAGAGACTACAAAAAATCCGCGGTCTCCGGCTTCATATCTTTTTTCCAGTTGTTCCTTGTTTTCCATTGAAAGCTTATGAAGGATCCCTTTCTCCTGTGACAGAAGGAGGTCGTTATCCCTGCTGTAGATGTAGATATCCTTTAAATAGCCGTTTCCTTCTTTTACAACATAGATTGTATTGATAATTCGGTTGATCGTCTCAGCGCTTTTATAAACGGACAGATCCACCTTTCTGTTGACGAACTCGATAACGGCCGGATCGCTGATCAGCATATCGGAAAGGTTCTGCACATCATCTAACGATTTATCGATCACCTTTTTCGACTGCTCCAGCATTTCCAGATTGGTCTTACCGATTTCCTGATTCATATTTGATACAAAGACCCGTCTTGAGATCGCAGTGAAGGCGGTCAGCGGCACCAGTATAACAGCCACCAGTGTAATAAATACCCTGATAAAATAACTGCCCTTCTTCTGTTTCATAAGCGCCGCACCGTCCTTTTCACTGATTTAAATTTTATTCCATATTTACATTCGCGTTTAATTCTTCCAGAGCGTCTCTAAGGCCCAGCTTTTCCACTGTTGCGATCAGTTCCGGGTAGGAGGATACCGGTTTTTCTCCGATTATCACTTTTGCCAGGAATTCTGTAGCCGCCTTATTCACGTCGCTGCTGATCTCCATTGTCTTGGGGCTGGCTTCCATATAACGCACCGGATCCTTCACAATCGTCGTTCCCTCAAACGCTTTTTGATATCCGTTCATCTGCACATCTACAACCGGCGGTTTTAAATCAAAAACGCTCGTATAGACCAGATATTCTTCTAACAGCATCTGAACATCATCCGGATTTGTAAACACCATTTTACCATCCTCGATCGTATATGTCTCACCTTCAAATCCATAAGCGCGGACAAAGATTCCTTCCGGCCCGTACATATACATCAGCAATTCCATCGCCCGTTCCGGATATTTGCAGCTTGCCGTCACATATTCCTTCTGAGCCCTGTTATCCGCTACTCGGTACATCATACCTGTTCTTGCCTGGAAATTGGGAAGTACGCCGATTTCTGCATCTGGCTGGAGCTTGCGCAGTTTTTCCTGTCTGCTCTTGGCCTGGAAAGGTTCCTTAAACGCCATTCCCGTCTTACCTGTTACAAATTTCTCTTCATCCGTGGACTTGGAATCCACGATCCATTCTTTGTCCAGAACGCCATCCTGATAGGCTTTATTCAGCCAGGTTAAGGCCTCTGTCATACCTTCTTCATCTAAAATAGAAGATTTAAACATCTTTTCATTTTCATCGTAATACAGCCCCATTTCCAGGGTAGGCCTGGCATCCACAAAAAGCTGCCAGATCGGATTTGTGGTGGTAAACGCTCCGATCATTGTGAATCCCACCGTATCATCCTTGCCGTTTCCATCCGGATCCTCATAGGTAAATTTATATAACATATCATATAATTCATCCGTATTAGACGGCGGCGTCTGATACCCTACTTTTTCCGCCCAGTCGGTGCGGTACAGCATCGTAACCGGCACCTTGTTAACCGTCGGAATCGTGTAAATCTTACCGTCGTATTTACAGCTTTCAAAATATTCCGGCGGAAGTTTGCTGTAATTCGGATCCTTTGCGACAGCCTCGTCCATCGGCAGGATCGCATTGTTTTCCACAGCCTCAGCCAGTCGTTCCGATGTGCTGATAAATACGATATCCGCAATGTTGCCGCCGGCAAAGCCTAAATTGACCTTTTCATCATAAACATTTTTATCCACATCTTCCCAAACCAAATCGATCTGGAGTTCTTCCATGACTTTTCTCTTAATGGCTTCGACGGCAGTATCCGACAGCCCGTTTTTCGTCATATAACGGATCGTTACCACTTCTCTCTGGCCTTCGGTTTCTGTCTGGCCTTCCTCTTTCCCCTGTTCTGAACTTCCCTGGCTCGCCGTCTCCTGGACAGTTCCCTGGTTCCCGCTTTCTTTTTTCTCGCTCTTACCGCAGCCTGATAATCCGCTTACCGCCAGCACTGCTGCCAGCGCTGCTGCCGTTATATGTTTCAAACTTCTCTTTTTCATACGTTTCTTCTCCTTTTTATTCTGTGCGGGCCCTCACATTTGTTTACATTTTACTCGTTCATCCTGGTATAAACAATCTGTATTTGTTGTTATTAACCGTTATTTTTTTACATTTCTGTAGTTTTTTGTCAGTATTTCCCATACTTTCTAACTGTTTCCAGGGCTTTTAAGTAATTTCCGGTTTTCGCTCCGTACTGCACCGAATTTGTGGAGCCGAACAGAAACCCTCCGGCCGGCATCAGGATATCCAGGTTTCTTCTGACTTCCTGTTCCACTTCATCCGGCGTTCCCTGCACTAACGTTTCGCACTGCACGCCTGTCCAAAGCGTGAGCCTGTCTCCATAGAGTTCCTTTACCCTGCGGTTATCCATGCCAGCAGATTCCTGAATGGACTGGTAGCCTTCATAACCGGCTCCGATATAATCCTCCAGAATATCCCAGATTCTTCCGCAGCAATGGAAGAAGGGAATCATTCCATGTTCCTTCATGGTGTCATTTACCCGTTTCATCAAAGGGAAAAAGATTCTTCTGAGGGTATCCGGCGACACCATGCATCCGCTGTTCATCCCGAAATCATGTCCCTGCATGCCGATTAACACATTGCTCTTGGCACATCGTTCAATGATTTTCCGGTTATAATAGGCCGCCGCGTCTAAGAGCTTCATGATCTCCTCTTCCTCAGACGCCAGAATCATCATCTGGTGGGTATAATCCCCCAGGAACGGATCCATGAGGCATTTATAGATATCGATGCTCCTGCATAATACGGCTCTCTCCCCGCCGTATTTCTGCCCAAAATAGTCGATCAGTTCAAATTGTGATTCTTCCAGATGATCCGCCCTGTAGTACAGCTTTTCAATGTCCTCTTCCGAAATCTCTTCCTTCCCTTCCTCCCGCTGTACGCATTGGATGGAATCGTTGCTGGCCGCATAGCGGTATACTCTTCCCTTCCGGTCCCTCCAGCAGCCGTCTCCCGATAAAACAGGGGGATCTTCCACCCGGTATCCTTTCGGCGGGACTAATTCCACAGTCACCAGATCATAATCCAATTTCTCTATCAATTCCGAATAATCGCTCTTAATGCTGTCCACAACTTCATCTCTGCGGCCTTCCCAATAGGCTAATGTGGATGCTCTTCTGTTTCTGAAATACGTTTCCCTTCCGATTATCTCCCTCACATGATCATGGTCAATTCCCCATTCTCCTATGGGAACCCGGTCCGGTTCCCTGTGCATGACCGTCTCCCTCACCCGTTCTTTAGAATTCATACCCGTTCCTCCCGAAATCCTCAGGCCGGTCAGACAGTTCGAAGCTTATTACGGCGCCGCCGGATATTTCCGCGTGTTCCACATAAGGCCGTTCTAATTCCTTTCCGTCTATCCAGGCCCTTTTGATGTATTTCTTACCGGCCGCTTTATTTTTCACTTCAATTCTGAGTTCTTTGCCCGTGTTTCCCAGCCGCAGCACGGTCAGGTCAAAAACAGGGGCGCATAATAAATATTTCGTCTGCCCCATTAACGGATAGAGCCCCATGGCCGAGCACATATAAAACGCGCTCTGGCAGCCCATATCCTCGTTATCTGAAAGTCCCTTCCTGCCTGGTGTAAAATAAGTTTCCATGCATTCCCGCACTCTCTCGCAGGCTTTATCCGGTCTTCCCGCGAACAGATACAGCCAGGGAACGTGCAGCATAATCTCCTTGGAACGGTAATGCCCCTCGTCAAAAAAGCGGTCCAGATGTTTTACAAACGCGTCGTTTCCTCCATGCCGTCTCACCAGTTCCGGAAAATCCTGCCAGGCATGAAATGACCAGCAAAGGCTGTAGGCTTCGTAAAAATAAGGATCAAAAGAATGGTGGGAATGGTAATACCGCGCCGGGTCAAAGGGCTCCACCCAGCTCCCGTCCGGGTTCTTAGGAGCAAAACATTTTAAATCATCTCTCCATAAATTCCAGATTTTTTCGGATTCTTTCTGATATTTTACTGCCAGCTCCTCATGTCCCAGCGCTTCGGCAAGCTTTCCAATACACCAGTCCTGATAGGTATATTCTAAATGCCTCGATACGCAGTTTCTGGGCACATCGGTAGAAAGATAGCCTAACCGGTCATAGTCCTCCGTAAATCTTCCGTACAGCCACGTATCCGGCGACGCTTCTTCATGGTTTTTTCTCATAAATTGAAGCGCTTTTTCATAATCGATCCCCTCGATCCCTTTTCTCCTGGCTTCGGAAAACAATACGTCCGCCGAACTTCCGCCCTGTATCATGGCGCTGTGCCCGGCGATCCAGGCGTCCGGCAGCCAGCCGGTTTTATCCGCAATATCCAGCAGACAGTTCAGCATATCCCGCTCCAGTTCCGGATCAAACAGGGTGACCAGGGAATTGGCGTTTCTCACGCTGTCCCACAGGCAGTAGTAGTCATTAAAATGTCTGACTCCGCTCTTCCATCCTGAAAATTCCTGATCCGTCCCCAGATCCGACGGCCCTGCGAGCAGCCTGGCAAACAGGGAATAGAATAATCCTTTCTGTTCCTCCGTACCGCCCTCTACATGGATTCTTTCCAAATACTTTTCCCAGGTGCTGAGCGCTGCCTCATGAACGGCGTCAAAGGGCTGGGACGCTTCCTCTTCGATATACTTCCTGGCATTGGCTATGCTGACGAATGAGATTCCTACCGAAAAGCCCACATCCTCACGGTCAAACGAAACCGTCGCGAAACAGTTTTCACCGAATGCGGACCTCATCGGGTAGAAACCGCGGTTATTCCCCAGCATGCAGCCCTTCATGGGAGCATCGAACTGAACGGCAAAATATACGGAATAGGGAAACTGATGGCCCCATCCCCCCACAAAGTCCCCTCTGCCGATGATCTCCGTGTCTGAGAAATGTTCCACAAAACCGCCAACGCTGGCCCCTGTGCCGTCTATTCCAATATGTCCCCGGCCGGGCTTTGATTCGCCGGGCAGTTTTCCGGCTGTCTGGATCACTGCCCCGGCATCAATCATCACGTTATGACTGACGTTTTCGGGAAACCGGTAGCGGTGGCATCCCACATGATGTGAGGCAGTCAATTCGATCTCTATGTTATTACGGGTCACCGCATGGTAATATCCTGCATGGGCTTCTTCTAATTCCAGCTCCATATATGGAGCATGGGCCACGGGTTCGCCCAGATACGGCGTAATCCCCACATTGCCGTATCTGCTGCCTCCGCCGCTGCCTCCTATGTGGGTATGGCTGAAGCATTTTACCGGGCGGCCCGTGGTATATCCTCCGGTATCCTGAGGGTATATCATATCCGCGCCCATCCGCACCACGCCATAAGGCAGATAAGGGCCGCTGAAAAAATTCCCTTTTTTGTCCACTCCCATAAAGGGATCCACAAGGCCCGCATGATTATATGTATTATGATCTTTCATCTGTTTTTCTCCTTGAAATTATCAGACTGTGTAAAGGACCGACCTCTTTTATGGCCCCGCATTCCCGTTCCCCTTGATCGGTCAGCTCTTCCCACGTTCCGTCCAACTTTAATTCTGCGCTGTAATTCCGGCTGAAATTGCTCACAAAAACAATTTCTTCCGTCTCATTCTCCAAAGTCCTTATGGAAAGATTATTGCTGTTTTTACTGATTTCTACGGACGGGTTCACACCCGCGCCACGGATGAGCGACTGATACAAGCTGATATAAGCGCTTCTTCTTTCACTGGCTTCCAATTCTTTTTCCGGGTCAGGCATTTTATCATATTTCCCGGCTCCCATGGAAAAGAACAGGCCGGGAACCGTCCCGATCAAATATGCCCTTCCTTCGCCGTAGTCATGGGAAACCCCGCATACACCGCCTTCCTCATCCTCCATCAGCGGGTCGCCGCCTTCTAAACGGTAAGTCTGTTTCAGATAAGTCCCATAACCGTGCAGTTCCTCTTTCCCATTCTTTATTGTCACGGGAAAATCTGCCGGCATATTGAAAAACATGTCTTCTCTGGCTCCAAAAACCTGGTCTAAACCGGCGCCCGGCTGGACGTCATACAGCCATCCCTGTTCATCCACATAAGCCGGACGGCCTTCACAGATCAGGACGCCGCCGTTTTTTACAAATTCCGCCAGCCGGTTTCCCAGCTTTCTGGATATCAGATATGTCATTGGAATGACAATCACCTGATAGGCGTTGAGATTCTGGTCCAGCATCATCTCTTCATCCATCACATCGGCCATATAACCGGCGCTGGATAATATGGCCTTGGTCCCATGTACGGCCAAAATGCTCTCTTTTTCATAACCCGCTTCTTTCCCAAGCCAGATATTTTCCGTCGGATAATAAAGAAGAACCGGCGCTCTGCCCGGCGCGGCGCTTAAAATCCGGTTCTCATACCGGTTCATCAGCCGCTCCACCTTTTTGGGAATTTCCGAATAGACCAGTTCGCTCTCATCCACGCGTAAAAATGTCTGGGAACCTGTAAATTTATGGGGCTGTTCGAATTTTGGAGCTTTATGCCGGAAATAAAAAATGCCTTTCGCCCCCGCGCTTATCAAATCCATGACGCACAGTTCCATCATTTTAGGATCAACAGAGATGCGGCTGTAAGTGCCGTACTGCCCCGCAGGCGTCTCCCCGATCCATAGATCTTTGTTCTGGATTCCTGCGATTGTTCTGGAATAATCGAGGATGAGGTTCTGGTAATATCCGGGTTCCTGATAGGTAGAGGAATAGATGTCAATCACCGCCAGGTCACAGGGCTTAGCGATCCGGTAATGGGAACCCATCATATTCGGCGTTCCGTAACTATTATGGAACACAGGTTTCCGGGTATATTTTTTTACGATTTTCACGGAGCTTTCCACCAGCTCCTCAATCGACCAGTTCTGATACGCCCGGCTCATGAGATAGTGGGGAGTGATTCCCTTTGTAGGAGCGCCCTCGCTGGAATTATAAGGATATATTTCTTCAAATGACTGGTAGAAGACGCCCCACTGTGCGTTCAAATCTTCCAGTTTATCATGATAGCGCGCCTTCAGCCATTGCCTGAACCGTTTTCTGGTTGAATCGCAGTCGCAGACCGGAACATTGTACCGCATCTCATTTCCGATCTGGAAACTGCAGACCGCCGGATTCTGGTCATAGTGTTTTACGATTTCAGCGATAAATGCCTCCATGTGCGTCCTGTATTCCATGTGGTCGAAACATGCGCTCTGCACGCGTCTTTTGCTGGCCCTGCCGTCGGTATCCCTCATCTTTAAATCCGGATATTTGTAATACAGCCAGAACGGCGTATCGTTGATTCCGATTCCCATGCATACCTTCATGCCGTTTTCTCCGGCCAGCCTGACAAATTCGTCCAGCTCTTCAAAATCATACCGGCCTTCCTGATGTTCAATGACCGACCAGCCCGGCCAGATTTCCGCTGTCCGCACGTAATTGATCCCCAGTCCGCGCATCAATTGGAAATTGCGGCTGAATTCTTCTCTGGGATAGGCGTAATGGTAATAAGTATTGCCTTGAATGAATTGGTTCATAATCTCCCCCGTCTCCTCCTGATATTTTCTTGCTCTTTCATTGTATCCGGGCCGGCTTTCTGTCTTCAACCCGTAGAATTTTATAATTTACGTGAATATTTGACATTTTGGGATAAAAATGTTTTCCATTGCCTATTCCCTAAAAACTTGTTAAAATAAAGATAGGAAGCCCAATTGAATCCCTCAACTGCAAAGGAGGCTGTATTTATGAAAACATTGACCAGCTCTGCCAACGAATTTATCAAACAATGCCAATGGACAGATCTTGCGCTTTTAAAATTCTGCCTGTGTGCCATGGGAGTTTTAATCGGATTAGGTGTTTCAAAGAAGAAGAAAAAACCTGTATTTATCGCCGCGCTCGTTATTTTCCTCATCACCTATATACCGGTCATGGCTAAATATCTTCTTGTATTAAGGCGGCATGTTACTGACTGTGTGGAGGACACGTTATGAACCCAATGATATTACTGCAGTTTCAGGGGGCTTGGGAGCGCTTTAAGAATCATCATCCCAAGTTCCCCTTATTTATGAAAGCCGTATCGGAAAACGCCCTCAAGGAGGGCAGCATTATCGAGATCACGGTCACCACCCCTGAAGGCAGGTCATTTCAGTCAAACCTGAAGTTATCCGCGGATGATCTGGAGCTCTTTGAACAAATGAATCAGTTGTTCGGAAAATAAAATGAATGGAACTTTTTAACTATGAACTATTTTGAAAAACACCCCATGATCATGATTGTGATCGGTATAATCGGAATCTCGTTGTCCGCAATTTTTGTGAAGTATTCCCAAGCCCCCTCAGTGATTACAGCCGCCTACCGCCTTCTCTGGACGGTGCTGCTCATGTCGCCGGTGGTTCTGTGTAAAAAAAACAGGAGGGAAGAACTGATAGCCACTAATCCTAAAACAGTGGCATTATGTGCGGTCAGCGGGATTTTTCTGGCCCTCCATTTTGCCATCTGGTTTGAATCTTTAAACCATACCTCTGTGGCCAGTTCCACCACCATCGTATGTACGGAAGTGATCTGGGTTGCGCTGGGATTTTGTCTGTTTATGAAAGGGAAAATATCAAAAGCGGCGGTGCTGGCGATTCTCATAACCATTGCCGGAAGCATTTTAATCGCCCTTTCCGATTCTTCCACCGGGGGCGGGCACCTGTACGGGGATGTGCTGGCCTTTGCGGCTGCCGTATCCGTGGCCGTTTACACGCTGATTGGGCGGGTGGCCAGAACTACCACATCCACCACCATATATACGTACATTGTATACATATTCTCAGCCATAACCCTGGTGCTCATTGCGGTTATGCAGGGGCTTCCGCTGACCGGGTATGGGAGCAGCGGGATCATCGTGGGACTTTTGCTCAGCATCTTTTCCACGATTTTGGGGCACAGCATTTTCAGTTGGTGCCTCAAGTTCCTATCACCGGCATTTGTATCCGCATCCAAGCTGTGTGAGCCTGTGGTAGCCGCATTGTTTGCCGTTGTGCTTTTTCAAGAGATACCAAAGCCGATGCAAATACTCGGCGGAGTCATTATCATCGGAGGAGTTGTTTATTATTCAAGAATAGAATCCCGGTAAAGGAAAACGTGGAGAAGGTTAGCCATCGGGCTAACCTTCTCCACGTTCTTCTTTCTTCCTTTTTTTATATTCCTGAGGCGTCACCCCCGTCCTGTTTTTAAACAGCGTGGAGAAATACTGCACGCTCTGATATCCCAGCCTGGAGGCGATTTCATAAGTTTTCAAATTGGTCATATCCAGCAGCTCCATGGCCCGTTCGACCTTGATCTGCTTGACGGAATCGGAAAATGGCATCCCTGTCTTTTCCTTAAAATACCTGCTGAAATACGAAGGGTTCATATGCAGGTACTCTGCCACCTCCAGAAGGGACAGTTCCTGTTCCACATGGCTTCTCATATATCTCAGGGCGCGGTCTATGGCGCTCCGGCCTTCGCTTTTGGACAAGTCGTCCTCCTGGCTTAAATCCTGCTCCTTTCCCCTGATCTTATCCAGCCTTCGCCTGACCCGGGCCACCTGTTCCATCACTTCGCTTTTCAGGACCGGCTTCACGATATATCCGGCCACTCCCAGCTCAATGGCCTTTTTGGCATACTCAAACTCCTCGTATGCGGTTATGATCAGGAATTCACAGTCCGGCAGCAGCTTTTTCAACTGTTCCACCGCCTGCAGGCCGTCAAATTCCGGCATCCTGATATCGGTCAAAATGATATCGGGCTGGTATTTCAGCGCCAGCTCCACCAATTCCCTTCCGTTTAAAGCGGTGGCCGCCAGCTTGACGCCGCACTCTTCCCAGGGAATCGTATTGGAAATTCCCTGTAGTACGATCTTCTCATCATCAGCAATTATAATCTTATACATTTTCCTCCCCCGGCATCTCTAATACTACTCTCGTCCACTCGTTCCAGACGCTGTCAATGGTAATCGAAGCGTTTCCATGGTAACGCAGCTCCAGCCGTCTGGCAATGTTGACCAGGGCAAAATACTTTTTGCCATCAGCCGTCCCGTCCTTTAACGCCTCCCGTATTTCCAAAAGCACATGTTCTTCAATCCCCTGCCCATTATCCCATATTTCGAAGCGCAGGCGGCCGTTATACAGAGTGCCCGACACTTCGATCTCAGTCATACCTTCCTTATACCTGGCCCCATGCCCGATGGCATTTTCAACCAATGGCTGCAAAATCAGATTTGGTATGCAGAGAGGCAGAATCTCTTCATCGAAGCAAATATGGCATTGGAACTGGTCGGCAAATCTCACCTGCTGAATCCACACATAATACTCCAACTGCTTTAAATTGTCCGCAAGGCAGATATCCTGGTTCCCGTAGTTCAGCGCCGTCTTGTAATAGCCTGCTGTGGCGCACACCATCCGCTCCATGCCCTCATAATCCTTCTGTTCTATCATCCAGATCATGTTGTTGAATATATTGTAGAGGAAATGGGGGTTGATCTGCGACTGGAGCAGCCGGTATTTGAAATCCTCTTTTCTCAGCCGCTCTTCCAGCACCTCCCGCACCAGCCGCTGGAGATTCGCGGCCATGTGGTTGAATCCCTGGAAAATCTCGCCGAACACATCGTCCCTCTGCTCCTCTATGTTCACCCCGAAGGTTCCCTTTTCCATCTCCTTCATGGCGTTCATCAGCACAGCCACGGGCTGGGACATTTTTTTATCGGAAATACGGATGATCACTCCATAGGCCGCCGCAAACAAAAGGATGACCGCCGCCGTACAGGCAGCAACCGGCAGCAGATTGGGGCGCAGGTCGTGTTCTTTGTAAAAACAGTAAACCGATAGCCCGGTTTCTTCCTGCCCCTTTTTGAGGGCCGCGTATTTCGTGCCGTTGTACTGATAACGGTACAGGCGGCCGGACGCATGTTCCATCTGCCTGCCGATCCCCTCCGCCCCCTGCCAGAGGTTAAAATGTTCCTGTTCCATATGTAAGGGCGGCAGATATTCTCCGTTAAAAGAGATCATGGTGCCCTGGGAGCCGTCTCCCGGCGCCAGGTAGTTATACAGCTCGTTCACCGGAATGCCCACACAGAGAATCCCTTCTTTCCGGCCTGTCAAGGTGGAATATACCGGGCGCATCAGCGTCACCACATTTTTATTCCTGTGAAAATAGGGGAGGAAATGGTCCTGATAATCCATGACCCAGCCGCTCCCGTCCGTCTCCCCGGTGATCCTGTCATAATACATCCTGAACTCTTCTTCCAGCCCGTAAAACACCCCTTCGTTGGACGTAACCAGGTTTCCCGGCCCCGACAAATAGATATCCGCCCAGGAAACAGCGCTGACATTGAGCGCCATATTGGCCAGATAGTCCACGCAGTCCCGGTAAAGGAGATAATCCGGCTTGCTCTTATAGTTCTTCATCAGGTTCTGTACCTCAGAGCTGGTCCATATGCTGGACGCTATGGTATCCGCCTCCGCCATGATCCTCTCCGTATAAAACAGGCTTTGGCTCAACTGGCTCTCCTTCTCGTCCCGGATCAGCTTCCTCTCCCGGTAAGTATAATAGCCGATCAGAATCACATTGATGCAGACTGCCGCAATCACCAGAACCGTCAAAAACTGCAAGTAAATCACCCGCATATATGATGTTTTTTTCTTTCCTCCCATACCCCCGCCCCCTCTCATCGTTTCATTATATCAAATGAACCGTATGATTTCACCCGCAGGGGATTTCCAATTTATGTAAATGCCCCCGGGAAATGCCCTGACGCCTGGCAGATATCTGCCAGGCGTCCAGTCTGTCTACTGATTCAGTTCTTTCAGCATGGCGTCTCCGTCAATGCTGTTCCAGAAATTCTTATAATTGTCCATTCCCTCTTCAACCGTAACGCTTCCCAGCACGATTTGTGACACAATCTCTTTCCATGTGCTGGTGATGGATGCGGAGCACTCATCATACAAATCGGATTTACCGGAAGGGATCATATATTTCGGCCCTTTTACTTCCAGCGACTTTTCGATCATTTCCTGCTGGGCAGGAAGAGAGGATTCCAAATCCGCGCTGAGTTTAAACTTCAGGTCGAAATCCCCGATGAAGGAATCGTACAGGAAGGAGTATTTGGGGGAGTAACCGGAATTAGCAGCCTTCTCCGTTGCTTCCAGATAACCGTCTCCATTAATGCTGTAATGTTTTCCTTCCACGCCGATATTAAAGAACGCCGGATACATTTCCGGGTCCATGACCATGGTTTCGATTACGTCAAATGCTTTCTGAGGGTCCTTGCAGTCCGCGGATATGCTGAACGCAATCTGCACGGATTCATTTAGGCATCCGCCGTCGCCGTTTGGCCCGTAGAGACAGTAAATCGGGAACACATCGCTCTCCTTGCCCGCTTTGGCGCTCTCTCTGATATAAGTTGTATAGTTGGTCGTATAATCGATATCGCAGGCGGCCTTTCCAATGTACATGTATTCCCGCATGGTAGCCATTTCCGTGGTGATAAATTCCTGATCCAGTACGCCGGAATCATAGAGTTCCTTCAGATAATTAAGGGCTTCTGCCATCTGGGGTTCCTGGAATCCGTCCACGTATTCACCGGCCTCATTTTTATACACTCCCGCATAGGCACCAAAGGAGTTCATAAAAAATTGGAAGTTATCTATAAATTTAGGAAAACTGAATGGGATGATGCCCGTGCCTTTCAGTTTCTGCATTTCCGTCATAAATTCTTCTGTGGTAGGCGTGTTGGAAAGCTCAATTCCGTACTGTTCCATGATATCCTTTCTCAGAAACAGGACCTTCATCTTTGGATTCACATAGGGCACATGGTAAATCTGGCCGTCAATGGCCAGGGCATCATATAAATCCTGGCTGATGGTGGACAGCTTTTCCGAATTTTTGATATAATCATTCAGGCAGAGGACTTTTCCCCTGGCCGCATAGTTGGGAAGACGGGTCATAGCCTGTGACACGTAGAAGATATCCGGCACATCGCCGCCTGATATCATGGTTTCCAGCTTGTCATTGTAGCTGGAACTGGGCGGGATGATCGCTTTGATCTCGGTTCCCGTCTTTTCCTCCAGCATATCGATCACCGCCTGCTGCAGCTCCGGATCCGTGCTCAGTCCAAATGTGTTGTCCGATGAGCACAGGGTCAGAGAAACCGGCTTTTGCTCCTTCTCCGAAACCGCCCCAGAGGTCTGTCCGGCAGACGCTCCCGAAGTCCCTTTTGGCGGCTCTGCCCCGCCTTTTGCACATCCGCCCAAAGCGGCCGCGGACAATGTAACCGCCAGTGCTGCTGCTGTCATTTTTCTGATTACTCTCATATCATTTCCCCTTTTCCTTTTTATTCTTTAACTGAACCCAGCATCAATCCCGTAACAAAATATCTCTGTACAAACGGATAAATGATGAGCACAGGAAGCATCCCCAAAACCATGACCGCCATTTTGGTGTTATCGTAAACCACGTTATTTTCCCCGAGGGAACCGTCTCCCTGGAAGACCAGCGCCCGCAGCATGACCTGCAGCGTATATTTTTCACTGCTGTTGATGAACATCACCGCCTCCGTATACCGGTTCCAGAAGGATACGAAGTAGAACAGGGTGACCGCCGCCAGAATGGGAACGGAAACCGGCAGGACGATTTTCAACAGCACCGCGATATCATTGCACCCGTCCAGCCTGGCTGATTCCATCAGGCTCTCCGGGATGGATGACATATAGTTTTTCACAATTATCAAATTAAATGTAGAAACCACGAACGGCAGAATCAGGGAAAGATAGGAATCGATCAGCCCCAGATTCTTAATCAGCACATAAAACGGCATGATCCCTGCTTCAAATACCAGCGTAATGGATACCGCCCTCATAAAAAACCGGCGGAACACCAGCTTTTTCTGGGCCAGGGCAAATCCCAGCGGAACCGTGACCGCCATGGCCGCCGCCGTGCCTCCCACCGCCACCAGAAGCGAATTATAAAATCCCTTCATATAGCCGCTGGACAGCACTTTTGCATAGTTTTTAAATGTAATGGTTCTCGGCATCATCAGATAGACGCCCCCCATCACATCCTTATCTTCCGCCAGGGATGTGATGACGATGTTCCAGATGGGAAGCACCACAATCGTACAGACCGCCGCCAGGAACATGCCGTTGAAAATCCGGTATCCAATCCTCCATTTAGATTCTTTGATTCTTCTTTTACTCACTGCTTGTTTCATCTCCCGCTTTCCCTCCTAAAGAATTGAATCATCCAGAAAACGCTTGCTGAACCAGTTAGTCCCCAGCACCAGGCACAGGCTGACGATTCCCGTAAACAGGCTGATGGCAGTTCCATAACCGATATTTCCTGAAAGGATTCCCTCCCTGTACGCATAAGTCTGGAGCACATCGCTGGCAGAATACACGGAAGCGTTATACATAACCAGAACCTGTTCAAAGATCAGGAGCACATGGGACAGGTTTAAAAGCAGCATGGTCACTATGGTACCCTTTATGCTGGGAATGGTAATATACCACACCTGGCGGAATCTGTCGCAGCCGTCAATGGCGGCCGCCTCATAGAGCTGGGGATCCACTGTGGATAAAGTGGCTACATAGATCACCGCTCCATACCCCATCTGCCTCCAGATATAGGAAACGATCAGCACCAGCCGGAACCAATGGGGATCTGCCATAAAATAAATGGGATCATGGCCGAAATACTGTAAAAGCTGGTTTACGGCCCCTCCTGACGGCGAAAGCAGGGTTACAAACACGCATCCCACCACGACCCAGGAAAAAAAATAAGGTATGTAAATCATAAACTGCACAGACCGTTTCATAAACAATGATTTCAATTCATTAATCATCAGAGCGACCAGCAGCGGAAACGGAAAATAAAAAATGATATTGCACAGGCTGATGATGATCGTATTTTTAAATGAATTCCAGAATACGGTCGACCGGAACAGCCGGCTGAAATTCCGTATTCCCACAAAATCCACCGTCTTTTTGAAGCCATAGTTTGTGAACGCGAGGGCCAGGCCGGTATAGGTAGCATATTTAAAAATCAGGAACCACAGGATTCCGGGAAGCATCATGAGCAGCAGATACCTCTGGGCATACATGGTTTTCCATATACTTTTCTTCTCTTTCATTTCTTGTCTCCTCTTCACTTTTTCTGTCGACACAATCATTGTACAATAGTTTCAAGCGGGCAGAAACATCACATTTTTTACATTTTGTTCGTTATTTTTACCTCCTTTTTAAGTTCCTGCAAAAGGCTTGACACCGCGTCTTTCCTGCTGTTATATTTTTGTTCAACACAATACAGAAAGGAAAGGGATATACATGCGGCCATCCAAACGTTCCCTGCCCCTGTGGAAATCAACCACCTTCGGGCAGTCCACAGACTTAAATTTTCATACCGGAGTCCTGCCTGGGAAAACAGGCGTAAATGACGTGCGGCCGTTCGGGCAGACGGTTCCTCTGGTTCCTGAAGCGCCGGCTCCCGCTCAGGATATCATCATCGAATCAAGGGGCGGGAAGATCCAGCCGGTCCACGACGGGCTCACTTTTTACTATACGGAAATACCGGCTACACAAAACTTCATCCTGAGCGCTGACATTACCCTGCTCCAGCTCGGCCCCGAGGATCATACGGCCCCCAACGGTCAGGAGGCCTGCGGAATCATGATCCGCGATGTAAACGGGCCCCAAAGGCAGGACCCGTTCATTCCCGGCTATGAAGAATATCCGGCTGCCAGCAATATGGTCATGCTGGATTTTGTCGCCTCCGGACGGACATCCAATTCTCCGGCATCCCTGCAGGCAGCGGCCCGGTACGGGGTGTTTGATCCATCCGGCAACAGCGGCGTCAGTTTTCTCACCCGGACGCTGGAGCCGGATTTTGCCCGCCCTGCCTCTCCGGATGGTAGCGGACAATACCAGGCGGCGGCCCGCCTGTGCCTGGAACGGAATGATACCGGTTTCCTTCTTTCTTACCAAGGTCCGGATCAGGAGGAAATCAAAACCTTTTCCTTTGATGACCCCCAAATTGCCCCTAACATCATGACAGCCATCGATTCCGGACGGATGTATGCCGGATTTTTCGCCGCCCGGAATGCCCGGATGGAGGTTCGGAATATTTCCCTCACGTTTCTCCCGTGTACATCGGCAGCCCTCACGCCTCCGAAGCGGTTTCAGGCCCCGGCGGTCCCGGCTCTGATCCGCACCTCCCCGGACTGGTGCAATAACGGCAGTTACTGCGTGTCCGTCATGGCCAGCGTCTCTGGACGTCTCACCATAAAGGCAGGAGGCAGAACAGAATGCAGTTTCATGCCTGTAACTCCCGGCATCCAGACACAGCACATGATCCCGGTCATCAGCGCCCATACCATGGTTTCCGTTATTTTTACAACAGAGGACGGTGCGTCCCTGTGTGAAGAAATGACCGTCACACGCGGACATTTCAGCCATGACTTATATGTATCCCCCAATGGCTCTGATCTGGGAAGCGGCTGCCCTGACGATCCGTTATCCATGGACGAGGCCGTACAGAGGCTGGTTCCCGGCGGCACTCTCCATATGCTTCCGGGCGTTTACCCTCCTGTCAGAATCCCCATGACCGCATCCGGCACTCCCACAGACCCCAAAAAGATCAGAACGGAGGGGCCGGTCATCATCCGGCCTTCTTCCAGCCATGATGTACTGTTCTCCCTGGATTCCAATTATTGGGATATAAGCGGCCTGGAACTGGACGGAAAAAGCCAGTTTGGCATATCCGGCTTTTTTATTCACGGGAGCCATAATGTGATTTCAGACTGCCGGGTGCACCATACCATGACCCCGGCCAGGGACGCTGGTTTCATGGTCAGCACCATCCGGCCCCAGAAAGCATTCTGGCCCTCCTATAACCGTCTGATCCGCTGTGAATCCTACGAAAACCGCGATAAAACGAATCAGAACGCGGACGGCTTCGCATGCAGGACCGGGGCGGGGGACGGGAATTGTTTTATAAGCTGCCTGTCCCACGATAATTCTGACGATGGCTTTGACCTTTACAACAACATAAACGACGGCCCTAACGGCCCGGTTCTGCTGGAAAACTGCATTGCCTACCGAAACCACTGCAATGGGTTTAAGCTGGGCGGAGAAGGCCGGGAGGCCGCCCACACCGTCCATAACTGCATTTCTTTTGAGAACGGGTTAAATGGGTTCAGCGATAATTTCAATCCCGGCCAACTGCTTGTGGAACACAATACCGCATATGATAACGGCCAGTATAATTTCCTGTTCCGGCCCAGCCCTTATAAAAAGGGGCCTGACGGAGAGCCGGTTTCTGACTGCATCCTCATTGGAAATCTGTCCTTTTATACCGGAGCGGCAGAAGAACAGGAAGAACGGCCCCGTGATTATGTATCATCGCTGCATCAGGATGGCAACCGGTTTATCCTTTGATTGAGAGGGGTTTTAGGACATGAAATGTAATAGTTCAGACGGCTCATCTTCTTGACCGAAAAGGCCGGTCAGGAAGCATCGGATGCCCATCCGATGCGAAAAATGATAAAGAAAACTGCTTACAAGCGGGCTTGACGCAGTTTTCTTTATCATTTTTCCCGCCGTCTGAACTGTTGCTATAAAATAAAGAAGAGGACTGCTGCATGTCACATTCGCGTCATGCAGCAGTCCTCTTCTTTACGATATTCTACTCACCAAATTCCGTTTCCAGCCCCTTAAACGGATAATTCTTATCACCCGTCTTCTGCCCTAAAAACTGCTCTTTTATCGTCTTCCCCACCAGTTCAATTTCACCAAAAAGCTCCTGCGCCGACATCCGTTTGGCGCCCTGGCCCCATATGATAAGCTGTTCCAGGGCATCCGATGTGGCAACAGTCACGTGATATTTCTTCCCGATCTGATGGACCGTTTTTTCAATATACTGATCCGCCGTCTCCGCCTCTTTCGTATAGACCACGAAGATATTATGGTACGGCTGGACTTCCCCTGGATTGCCCTTTACCTTATAGGCGTCGAATACCAGAATCACCGTATTCTTTACATACCCCTGGTAATTGCAGAGAATGTCCATCAGGCGGCCCCTGGCGCCTTCAATATTGTCTTTTGCCAGCTCCTTCAGTTCCGGCCAGGCGAAGATTATATTGTAGCCGTCCACCAGCAGGTATTCTTCGGCATTTACCGGTTTACTGGGTTTGTACTGGTAATTGCGTACCCTGGGCGGGCTTTCCGGGCGGTTAAAACGGTTCCTCTCCCGTTTTATCGGTCCGTAAGTCCGTTCAAATATGGCGTCCAGCTCTTCCGGGTCCGCCCATCCGGCTTCTACGGAACGGTAAGCGGGTTCCTGCCTCATTTCCGGCTTCTGCCGCCCCCGGCCCAGATTCAGCCCGCTGTCCAGATGGGCATATTCTTCCACCTGATCCCAGCTCACCACAAATCCCGCCCCATGGGAGCAGAACACGGAGCCGGTGGGATTTTCCGCGTCCTTTTCCGAATCATAACCGATGGCTGCGATCACCTCCTGGGCATTATGGCAGGGTTCATAGCCCCGCAGCGAGCAGAACAGGCGGCCTCTTCCCCTTGAATAAGACGTCACTTCCGTCTGATAATCCCGCATGGCCACTACGGGAGCAGTGCCCTTCAGCACCGTCATATCCCCGTCTGTCACCGGGTCCTGAAATGTGCCGTACATCTTCTGGATATCCGTCATCGCCCGCCCCACCTGCTCCGTGGGAATCTCCAGGTTAAATTCATAGACCGGCTCCAGCAAAATGCTCCTGGCCCGTTTCAGCCCGTGGCGGACAGCCCTATAGGTGGCCTGGCGGAAATCCCCGCCCTCCGTATGCTTCTGATGGGCCCTTCCTGCCACAAGGGTGATCTTCATATCCGTAATTTCCGAACCGGTCAGAACTCCCGGATGAATCCGTTCTTCCAAATGGGTCAGAACCAGCCTCTGCCAGTTCCGGTCCAGCATGTCCTCGCTGCAGGCGCTGGCAAACTGCAGCCCGCTGCCCTCTTCCCCCGGTTCCAGAAGCAGATGGACTTCCGCGTAATGCCGGAGAGGTTCAAAATGTCCGATCCCCTCCACCGGTTCCCCGATGGTTTCTTTATATACAATGCTTCCCGTTCCAAATTCCACGCTGACGCCAAACCGTTCCAGGATCAGGCTTTTTAAAATCTCGATCTGGACTTCCCCCATCACCTGGGCGTGGATTTCATCTACGGATTCTTTCCATACGATGTGGAGTTCCGGCTCTTCTTCCTCCAGCTGTCTGAGCTTGCCAAGCATGCTGTGCACATCACAGCCTTCGGGAAGCTGTATCTGATAGGTGAGAACCGGCTCCAAAAGCGGCACCTGCGCCTCTTCCTCACAGCCCAGCCCCTGCCCGCTGAATGTTTTACCCAGGCCCAGAACCGCACAGACCGTTCCGGGGCCTGCTTCCTCCACAGCCTGAAACCCGGAACCGGAATAAATCCTGATCTGATCCGCCTTTTCTTCCCATGGCTCCCCATTTTTATCGCTGCCCTTTATGGGCATTTTAACTTTCAGGCTCCCGCCTGTGATTTTCATATAGGTCAGGCGGTTTCCCTGTCCGTCTCTGGCTATTTTAAACACCCTGGCTCCAAACTCTTTTGGATATTGGGGATAGAGGGTATATTCCTCAAACCCCTGTAAAAATTCTTCCACGCCAGTGAGTTTAAGGGCGGAACCGAAAAAGCAGGGGAAAATCATCCTGGTCGCGATCCCATAGGCAATTTCAGGCGTTTCCAGTGTTCCGGTTTCCAGATACTGTTCCATCAGCCCTTCTTCGCACATGGCCAGATTCTCCAGGAACAGTTCCCGGTCCTGATCCCGGCCGAAATCCACACATTTTTCATCCAGCCGCTTTTTTAATTCATCCATCAAAGCCTGACGGTCCGTTCCTTCCTGATCCATTTTATTGATGAATAGAAAAACGGGGATTTCATACCGCTTTAACAGTCTCCAAAGCGTCTGGACATGGCCCTGAACCCCGTCCGCGCCGCTGATTACCAGCACCGCGTAATCCAGCACCTGCAAAGTCCGTTCCATCTCCGCCGAAAAATCCACATGGCCCGGCGTATCCAAAAGCGTGACCTGCTTCTGCCCCACGGTTACCTGGGCCTGCTTTGCAAAAATGGTGATCCCCCTGGAACGCTCCAGCTCATAGGTGTCCAAAAACGCGTCTTTATGATCCACCCGGCCCATTTTGCGGATATTCCCGCATGTATATAAAATGCTCTCCGCCAGCGTAGTTTTCCCTGCGTCCACGTGGGCGAGGATGCCGGCACAGATATGTGTTTTATATTGATTGTCTGGTTTATTTTCGTGAGTATCTGGCATCGAAAATACCCCTTTCTCTTGTTTATAATCCTGTAAATTATAACATAGGGAGGAACATAAGTCGATAATACTTCTATTTCCATCCTCAATTTGTGTAACAGTTTTCTTTATCACTTTTCACATCGGATGGACATCCGATGCTTCTTGACCGGCCTTTTCAGTCAAGAAGATGAGCCGTCTGAACTATTACCAATTTATAATTATTATTTCAGTACTTAACATTCTGATACAAAAAGCCCGGATCTCCTTGCGTATTTAAGGAAAACCAGGCCTTAACAAATTACTCATAACCGAACTCCCGCACTTCTCATAAAATAATATAAATCCTCACATTTAACATTAAACATTTTGGCAATATCAGGTATTTTAGGTCTATTTGTTGCATTTGATATGATTCCCAATGGTTTCTCAAAGGTAATAATCGTATACCCATATGTAGATGCTGCTGCTATAAGCCACGGATCAGCAACCGTCTCTTTAGACCACTCTCTTAACGCTCTCTCTGTATACTTCTCACTAGTTTGAATATAATTCAATATATTTGCATAAACTCGCAATACATCAGAACTCTTCCTGCTACATACATTCAATTCCTCAATTGATTTTAACCAAGCTGTTAATTCATCATCTCCTTTCAGGATTTCAGCTTTAACGGAATCTAATATTGCCACGCTCTCAGTAGATAATAACGGAACTAGCTGGCGCCAAAATCCTGGTGCCAAATCAAACGGATAGAAGTTTTCATACGGTGTGATTAGTGAATTAGCATCCAGTAAAAATTTTTCCTCTACCATCTAACACCTCCAATCTCATCAGCAAGTCTGGAAAATGTCTTCCTATTAGTATTCGTCAGCCTATAAGCGTCCGTGTACTGAGTTCTTCCTTCTTTCGCACTGCCCGCTAATGCCCTAATAAATCTGTGATCCAGCTTAGCCCCCATATTTTTATAATAGTCACCGCCGGAACTCTTTTTATTCCTCTGCTCCTGCCACTTTTTATAATCTAAAGTTAATTGATCTACCAAATCTGCATAGCTTTTTTTAGAAATAAAAGAGCTGTCCAATGCTTTACGAACAATCACATACTGGCTGCATTTAAAGTATTTAGCTAAATCAGCTACCTTATCACGCATATCTAAGGTTTGTTCTTTCCACTTTTTGTAAAACAGTTTTTGAGGTACAAGTATTTCTGCTGCTGTTTCATTGCAGACTTTCTCCAAAGAACTTACATTCTCAGTATTTCCAAACTGGTCATTATATAAACTCTCTGTGCCTGTCCATATATGTGCCAGCTCATGCAAAAGAGAGAATATCTTTCCCCCCTCCGTATCGCATGTATTAATAAAAACCAGAGGCGCATATCTGTCTATTAGCGTAAATGCTCTAAATTCACTTATCGACAATTTTCTACGAGTGTTCTGACCTACTATACCACTCATCATCACCAGAATGCCCGCATTTTCACATCTTTCTCTTAGATATTTAAAAGATCCGGTAATTGAATCAGTCTGATTAAACCAATCCTCTTCCAGATTCAAAACTCTTCTAATATCGTCCACAATATCATCTTTATTTGCTTCTTTATTATATTTTCCCACAAAGGACAGCTCTTCTGCCCCATTATCTCTTAAAAATCCTTTCATCCATTCCTGCGCGTCCGACATCGCATCAACTGTATCAAGCAAATTTCGGCTCGGTTCTTGCAGTCCCATACTTTCAACAGTACGAAATTCAATAATTTTACATTCATCTTCAGGAGGGGTTTTTAAAAAGAAATAGCCAAATGGAATATTAATTTTCTTGCTTACATCTTCAATTTGGTTAAAAGTAGGCACTTTTTCACCAGACTGCCACTTCAAGAGCAATTCCACTACAGAATTGTTTACATCATAAAACTGTACTTTCTGTATCATCCAATTTAAAATACTTGGTTCAATCTTTAAATTCATTCCAGCCATGGCGTCACCTCCTCTTAACTATATTATATGCGTTTTTTCTTAGTCTAGCAATCGATTTTTTACGGCAATATTTTCGCAGATATTTAAAAAAGCGCCGGTTCAAGCCTAACTCGAAACCGGCGCCATAAAGGGGGCGCTTTAATCAATCGATCATTTTAATTCCTCCATGCCGGAGCAGTTCATGCGCAAATATTGCTAACGCAAGTTTTGCTAACGCAAATTTTTGCGTTGCGTAGGCGCGCGCTGAGAATTTCAGATTCTCAGCTGCGGTTCAAACTTGTGGCTCCGGCACAAATTGGGGTGTGAAAAATAAGCCATCAGGATTATTTTTCACACTAATCTAAACTCCATATAAGAAGGATAAATCTTATTATGAAAAACCGTCAGCTCCACATCCCCTTCCGGCTGCAGGAAATAAAATCCTTTTTCCGCACACGTAAGGGAAACCCGGAGCCTGTGGCCCGCTTTCACCACATAATGAACCGGCATCAGGTCAATTTCCAGCCGGTAAGGCCGCCCTGGCAGCAGCTTCTGTTCATCCAGTTGGTTTCCCCTGTGCCATGGCAGGTTTAAAAAGTCATAAGGCGGCACATGGGTCTGCCGCTTGGACGCCCTTAAATGCCCGTCTGTCATCTGTCTGGAACCGCCGTCCGGGGAAACGTCCGTCACCGTCACAAACAGGTCGGTGTCCTCCGCCGAAGCGGCGATCCATACCGAAGCCAGGCCATGGCCGGTGATATGAACCGGCTTATCAAAGGCTTCTGTGGTATAGGTAACCGCCTTCTTTTCCAAATCTGCCGGACAGGGCGTCTCCACCCCGTCCCCGATATCGAAAACCGCTTTATAACTGCTGCTGCCTTCCATCTCTTCATAAGGCATGCCGGTCAGGGTTCCGTCCAAAGCTGATTCAATAGTCCCCGACGGCTTCCCGCTGAGATAAAAACGGATCGGTTTTTCCCCGAAAACAGGCCAGTCTTTTACAAACGTCCAGTCCTTTCCCGGTTCTCCATTAATAGTTTTTATGTAAATGGGATCTTCCTCCATGATCTTGTTATCGATCCCTTTCAGCCAGTAATCATAAAATCTAAGATGTTCTATGACCAGGCTCACTTCCCGTTTTGGCCGGGTATGGAACCATGGCCCGATGATCATCTTTTTCGGCAGGGTCAGATTCCGGTACATGATAACCGTATCCCGGCGGAATACGTCAAACCATCCGCCCATCAGGTAGACAGCCGCGCTTCCGCTGTTGATCCGGTCTTTATAGGTGCTGGCGCTGACCTGGTTCCAGTACCGGCTGTCACTGTCCTCACACCAGTCATCCCGGTTTTTCAGGTTTTGAAACAACGGAATCTGTCTGTCGTTATAAATATGCTGTTCTGCGGCTTTTTGAAGCAGAGTGCGTCCCTCGTCCCCATCCACGGGAACGGCTGTCTCCATATCCTGCCTCCAGTCCTGATCCGGCTGGCTGCCGAAGGCCCTGGCGATTCCGCCCCGTACCCAGCCATCGTATTTGTTGAAATCCGTCATGCAGACACAGGCAGCTTTCAAATGGGGCGGACAGGTTCTCAGCACCTCAAGCTGGGTCTGTCCGGTATAGGAAGAGCCGAACATTCCCGTGCTGCCGTCGCAGAAGTGCTGAGAGGCGAACCACTCGTTGATCTCATAGCCGTCCATGGCTTCCTCCACACTGTTTGCAGCCCAGCGCACTCCTTCAGAAGCTTTTGTGCCGCGGCAGTCGGCGTATCCTACGATATAGCCATGTGACGTGAGCACATCCACCATAATATCCCATTGTATATTCTCCAAATCATCCCCAGCCGGATCCTCTTTTAAAGTCCTTCCCGGAATCAGACGGCCGTTTTCATAGAGGGCGCGGCCATAAGGCGTCAGCCGCCAGACCACCGGCAGAGGTTTTTCCTCCACAACGCCATTTTTAACCGGCCTGTAATAGTCCACGGCGATCCTGGTGCCGTCTCTCATGGCCACATATTGGCTGAACCGTTCTGCCCCGTCATACTCCGGGGCGGAATAACCGGAATATCGGCCTGGCGCGGATATTTTCTCTTCCATTTCAAACCTCCTTACTCACTGCATCTCCAATATTTCCCGCACACACCCTCTGCCCATGCAAAATCAGCTTTTCCCATTCTTCAGTCTCTCTTTTATCCTGTCACCAAACAAATTCCATACAATACTGATCATGGCCGCAATCAAAAGTACACAGGAGACAGGTCTTGTAAAGAAATCCAGCAGCCCATGTTCACCATAGTTAAATGCCCGGCGCAGATTCGTCTCCAGCAGACTTCCCAATATATATGTCATCATAAACGGCATGACCGGAATCTTGAAATATCCCATAAATACCCCCAGCAGACATGCAAACAGGGCCACTAATACGGAAAATACATTGTTCGACGTCAGATAAGCGCCCAGAAATGCCACCACAATGATGATCGGATAGAGGAAATGATAGGGCGTGGTCAGCATTTTTGGAAATAACGGCATTCCCGCCATCTGTGCGATCAGCACGACCACAGTCGCCAGCATGGCTGCGATATAAAGAGTATAAACTACCTTTGTATTCTGCAGAAGGAGCTGAGGGCCTGCGTTGATTCCATGGATGCTCATCGCCGTAATAAAATAGGCCATAGCGCCATTTCCCGGAATTCCCAACGCGATCATAGGGGTCATGGCCCCGCCGATCACCGCATTATTGGCAACTTCCGGGGCCATAACACCTCCGATTGCGCCCTTTCCCCACTGTTCCTTGTCTTTCGCCGCATTTTTTTCATTGGCGTAGGCCAGCACGCTGGCCGTTGCGGCTCCCAGCCCGGGCATAAAACCGATCACAGCCCCCAGGCCAAAGCAGCGCCCGATGAGAGGCAGATGTTCCTTAATATCTTTGGCAGGCCACCTAAACCGGTCCACTTTAATATTGACCGCCTCTTTTTTCTTAGTATCCCTGGCATATTCCATTAAAATGATCCTGGCCGCGAAAAGTCCCATCAGCAGATTGACCATGTTCATTCCGTTCAGCAGATACATATTTCCAAATGTGAACCGTGTTACTCCCCCTACCGGGTCAGTTCCCACACATCCCAGCAGAAG
Organism: Clostridium sp. MCC353; assembly: GCF_018785315.1. GTDB lineage: Bacteria > Bacillota > Clostridia > Lachnospirales > Lachnospiraceae > CHH4-2. Next base: position 58,314 of record NZ_WQPN01000006.1, read on the forward strand.
GGCCAGCCCCATGGAGATAAATCCCTTTACCAAATCGTCCTTAGATAAGGCGATGACCAGGGTAATGGCGCAGAAGCAAAGGGAAAAATATTCCCACGGCCCCAGTTTAACCGCCCATTTGGCAATCACCGGACATAAAAACATGGCCAGGATTAAGGACGGCATGGTGCCGATAAAATTGCTGACTACCGCCGCGCTGAGGGCGCGGACCGGATCCCCTCTTTTCGTAAACTCGTATCCGTCCCAGCAGGTGGGAATGGACGAACTGGTTCCCGGGATTCCAAGCAAAATGGAACCGATGCAGCTTCCCGAGGTGCTGCCGATATAAATTGCCATCAAAAGTCCCAGAGCCAGGCCGGGATCCATTTTATAGGTCAGCGGAAGCAGAACCACGGTCAGCATTCCGCCTCCAAGGCCCGGAATCGCTCCCAACACCATTCCAGCCACTCCGCCCAGCAATATGTAAACCAGTCCGACGGGCGACGCCACATTTTTAAAGGCGCTGATCATTGTTTCAGCCATTGTTTCCTCCTTTCATCCTCTACAGCCTGAATTTTCCTGCCGGCAGATTCACTTCCAGCAGTTTCACATACAGCAGATACATGATGACAGCCACGGCCGCCACATAGAGCACTTTCTTCCAAACGGCCACTCCGCTTCCCTTAGAAAACAGGAAACAGGTCAGAAATACGGTCATCGGAACCGCAACCTTATATCCCAGCCAATACAGCGCTCCGTAATTCAACAGGTAAATCCCGAACAATAGCCAAAAACGTTTCCACTGCTCCAGAGATAAATAGGCTTTATAAGGCGTCCTGTTCTTGCGCACGATCAGCACCAGGCTGAAAATACCGATAATAAAACAGGACACATAGGGGAACAGCCGGGGGCCCGGATCTCCCACAATGTTGGTCTGTTTAATCCCGGTGGTATAGTATGCGAAAACCAGAGAGAGCGCCAGCATGATAAATCCCAGGATTCTGTCTTTATTCACTTCTTTCTGCATCATTTCCCCCATTTCTCCGGCCTTTATCTGACCGCATCATACATATCAAATACTTCGTCATACATCTTAATGCTGTCCTCATGGTTCAGCACTTCCAACTGGTTATTGGTAGTTTCTGCCCGGTCCGCAAATTCCTGGTCTTCCGGCAGTTTGAGTAAAAGGTCATTTAATTTTTGAACCACATCCGGGCTCATTCCCTTGGATGCGATGATAAACTGGCCTCCCGTAACAATTTTATCTCCCAGCCCGATATCCGTAAAAGACGGGACATCGGGATAATCCGCTTCCCGTTCCTTAGAAATAAATGCCAGCGGTATCAGGTCACCGGTTCCTTTATAGCCGTCCAGCGTATTGTAAGAGGCGATGAAAATGTCCGCCATGCCGCCCAAAACATTGGTCACCTGTTCACTGCTGGATGCCTGCAAAAGTTTTACATCCAAATCCAGCCCTTTACAGAGAATCGCCGTATAAGCTTCGCTGAGGGAACCGGATGATATAACGACCCTCACTTTACCTGGATTTTCATGGGCGTAATTCACAAATTCATCAAATGTTTTAAACGGCGCGTCTTTAGAACACACAATGGCGTTGGAATGGGCCCCGGTTATCACCCGGTTTACGATTGTAAACTGCCCCTCGTCCCTCACATCGTATTCATATTGTCCGTTCTGATACAGGTTCACGCCCTGACTTCCCACCATTGCGATATGATAATCCGGATTATCGGATGTTCTTATGCTTTCCAGCATAACCGCCCCGCTGCCGGTGGGCTCGTTCTGGATCACCACAGTGCCGCCGGCGGCCTTTTCCAGATAATCCCCCACGATCCTGGCTGCCGTATCCGTGGCTCCTCCGGCGCTTCCCGGCACATGAAGGGTTATATTCTCTTCCGGCCATTTGATCTCAGGGCCGGTTCCCTCTGTCTGGCTCTCTTTCGCTTCTGCTCCCTGATCTTTAGAAGCGGCAGTTTCTTCCTTTTTCTCCGCTGCCGCAGCAGTCGTTGACGCCGGTTCCTTTGCCGCCGAATTAGCCGCCTCAGCGCTGCATCCCGCCAGCGCCAGCCCCATAACCATAACTGTCCCCACAATTACTGCCAATCTCTTTTTCATAGTTTTTGTACTCCTTTATGTATTTTTATGTAACTTATTTTAACTGAATCCCCAATTCAATCTCATACCACTTATACTGTTCCGGGAAACAAAATCTGCTGTCAGCCCCCACTTTGTCCAGTTCCTGCCGGACTTTCTGCTCCGCTTCCTGAAAACTCATTTTCCATTTGTTTTCCACCTTTTCATGATGGTGGGGCAGCACAATGGCTGCGCCGAATTCAGCGCATTCCCGCGCATATTCCTCAGGGCTGTTAAACGCGGTCTGGCGGATCAGAATGTTAGGGCAAAATTCCCTGCCAATCCTGTAAATTTCCCGGTTCACCGCGTATCCGCTGACCATCATGATCCTCAAATTGTTGGACAAAGTCATTAAAATGTGATAGCTTTCCAGCCATCCAAACTGATCCGGTACTCCATGTCCATCGATTCCGAAATTCCGCATCGTCGTGCCAAGAGTGCTCTCCGGCCTGCCTCTTACCGGGTCCAATAGGCGGGTATGCTTCGCCCTGTAAAACTGAAACTTCACATTGCCGAAATCATAGTTTTCCCCATTGCCCACCGGGTAGAGATTGGCAAAGGAAAGATTGAAAAAACGGGCCAGCGGCATAGCTGACTGTTCTCCGATCATCAATTTGGGCTGAAATTTTTCAGACAGATATCCAATGTCCGACGTGTGGTCAAAATGAGTGTGGGTGCAGAGTATGTAATCCGCCCTTTCAAACTGTTCCGCCGAAAATTCAGGGAATTTGTGAACGGTGATATCCGGATCGGTAATGATGTGTTCCCCTCCCGGCAGGATCATTTCATAACAGGCTTCATAGATCCAGCGAATTGATAGTTTAGACATGGTTCCTCCTTTTTTAGTTGGTAATTTTTACTGCTATTTTTTAAATTTTTATAACAGTACCGTTGTTTTGTACAAAATGTATTATATTTACCAGCTTTTTTCAATCACTTTGACGCAGTTGGTCTTTTTTCAGACGTAGTTGGCTGAGTGGAGGGTGAATAATCTTCTGGCTTCCTATCCAGCTTGCCGGGAAATGGAATACCAGGAAATGGGATATCCGTGTGAATTTGCAGACAAGTGCAGATGTAAAAGATAAAATGGAATTGCACAGCTAAAATCAAGCGCCGGCCCCCATTTAATCAGCAGAAAACACAGAGCAGTTGAAACCGGGAATCAGGCTAATGTACGAATGGCTGAACAAAGCCTGATTCCCGGTAAGGATAATATCTGATTCTATGGCACAGGCATCACAATTTTCAGCACAAAATAGTGGTTGTCATCCACCTCCGCTGAATAACTCCCGTGGTATTTATCCAGCGCATATCCAATGCTGAGTATCCCGATTCCATGGAGTTTATCGTCTATTTTGCTTGAAACCAGCCTCTCCCCGTCCATGACCAGATCATTTTCAAAATAATTCATAAAACGGAATACCAGATATCCCTGGACGGTCCCGGCCTTGATATAGATCCTTCTTTTGTCCTCGTCCCTTACCTGAATGGACGCTTCAATGGCATTGTCCACGGCATTGGACACAATGGCGCAGAGATCAATTTCTTTGATAAAACCGGACTGTCTCAAATCCATGTTCACATTCATGCGGATTCCCTGTTCCTGAGCCCATTGCAGCTTTTCAGCCATCAGGCCGTCAATCACCCTATTTCCGGTTTCCGCGGCCAGAGTGGTCTCTTCTAACTCCTTCTGCATCTGTTTGATATAGGATTTTACCTGTGTGTTGTCATCCGCCATTTTTTGAATGGCCAGCAAATGGTTCTTCATGTCATGCTGCAGACAGCGGAGTTTTGTTTCTATTTTTTCCCGTTCCATCAGGGCCTGATAGCGGTAATTCTGGAGGGACAGCATCACCTCCAGCTCCCGCCGCTTTCCCTCGGTCTTGGAAAAACGCTCCATCACAACCACCGCTGCCAGCACCAGCACCACCAGGGCATAGTAATAAATGCTCATTTCCGACAGGGCATGGAACGTGTTCTGGTAATCATACCGGAACTTCATGGACTGTTTCATATAGATGATCACCAGGGAAATGAACAGGTAGATGCCGATAAAAAATGTATTGTTCTTTCTCTCCGAATTGAACTCACATTCCTTCCGCACAAGGCGCAGCATCAGGTAAAGAACTATAAATTGAACCAGATGGACAAAAATCACGTTAACAACGGAATTTGAAAAAACCGGCGTCTCTTCCGTCCTGAATTCAATAAAAGGTGACGCCATAAAAATATTGGTGAAATTGGTATAAATAATGGTGAGCAGCAGAACCAGATACAGTTTCTTTGCGATCTTTCCCTCCTTCAGCAGTACTAAATACAAAAAGGTGATGACACACCGGATCGCGAATCTGGCAGCCACGGTTTCGACCTGGAGATAAGGCCACATATGTTCCGGCCAAACGGTGACTATCATCCCCAGCAGCACAAAAAAACCGGCGCATTTTTGGATAGCTCCGGTCTTTTGGTCTTTCATAGGCCAGAAAAAATAGACCACGGAAAACATATCGTTAAACATTCTGAGCACAATCTTAACTACATCATGAGCCATCTATACAGTCCCCCCCAGATATTCCGCCATTCCCTTCAAAAACTCCTTTTTCCGGTTCCTGCTGACAGGGATCTGTTCCCCATTATGAAGTGTTAAACTTTCGGCCGATACGGAGGCCACATATCTGAAAGAAACTAAAAACGCCACATGGCACCGTCCAAATCCCCAGCCCTTCAGTTCTTCTTCCAGGCCGGAAATCTTTCCATGAAAACTTAACGCGCGGTCTTTCAGATGTAAAATCACTTTATGGTTCTGAACTTCTATATAATAAATGGACGCGGATCTGACCCGGTACACCTTCTGCCCTTCCCTGATGAGAAGCTCCTTCCCCCTGGCTTCTTTCAGTTTCTTTATGGCAGCGGTCACTTCAATTCTGAAATCCTCATACTGAACCGGCTTGGTCAGAAAGCTGAAGGCCCGCACCCGGTATCCTTCTATGGCGTACTGGGCCATGGAAGTGATAAAAATAATGCATACATCCTTTTTCTGCTCCCGGATTTTCTTCGCCGTCTCAATCCCGTCTAACTCTCCCATCTTTATGTCTAACAGCAGGATATCCAGCTTTTCAGGATAGTTTTCCAAAAGCTCCTCCCCGCTGTTAAAAACGAAAATCTGCGCCTCTTCCCCTAATGAGGCGCAGAGTGTATCTATATAGCCGTTCAGGACTTCTGCGGCATCCTTTTCATCTTCACAAACAGCAAAACGAATCCTCATTTCACCTTACCCCCTTTAGGGTTTATTTTAACGAAATTTTAACGGTTAAGCAACTGTTAATCGGAAGGACAAAAGATGGACGACGGAGCATGGTACAGGTTTGGATACTGCAATTAAACTGTTAATCTAATCCTTTTTGTGGTATGATACAAATAGTGAGTATCTGTTATTTGAGAGGAGGCGATTACGTGATTCAGAAGAAAAAATTGCCAATTGGTAATGATGAGTTCCGTGAGGTCCGGGAACTGGATTATTACTATGTAGATAAATCCCTGATGATTAAGGATTTCCTGGAAATGGGTGACAAGGTGGCTTTGATTGCCCGTCCGCGCCGGTTTGGAAAGTCCCTTAATATAACGATGCTGAAAGAATTTTTTGATATTATGGCTGACAGCCGGCGGCTGTTTGAAGGTCTTGCTATTATGGAAACCCCCTATGCAGCGCGGATTAATTCCCTGCCAGTCATATATTTTACTTTTAAAAACTGCAGGGGCGCAACCGTGGAGGAGCTGATTTTTACTTTAAAGCGGGAGCTGCTGCGGGAGTATTTACGATATGCTGATGTTGTGGCAAAGCTGCCTGCAGAATCATTTGACAGAGAGAATTTTTTTGATATTTTAGATACATTAAAAGATAAGAAATCTTCCTATATTTATCTGACAAACTGCCTGGTTGATTTAACGCGCACGGTAGAAGCCTGTTTTAGAGAAAAACCAATCCTCCTCATTGACGAATATGACCAGCCAATCATGAGCAGTTACGAATACGGCTATCACGATGAACTGGGGGCATTTTTCTCTACTTTTTACGGTGCAGCTATGAAGGGAAACCCATTCTTGAAGCAGGCACTGCTCACAGGTATTCAGCGAGTGGCAAAAGAGAGTATTTTTTCTCAGTTGAACAATCCACAGATTTATACTGTAATTGATCGTGAGTATGCACCATATTTTGGAATGACGCCATTGGAGGTGGATCAGCTCTTACAAGAATATGGATTGGAGCTAACCGATGAAGTACAGAAGATGTATAATGGCTATCAGATTGGCGGATTTGAAATGTACAATCCATGGTCCATTCTGAATTATGCAAAAAGGGGCTGCCTGGGAAACTATTGGGTAAGGACATCTTCGAACTTTCTTGTGCGCAAAGCTCTGTCACATGCAGATAAAAACTTTTGGGACCGGTTTGACGAACTGGCCGCGGGGAAGTCAACTACAGTCTGGCTGACATTGGATACTTCTTTTGTGGAGCGTGAGAGCAACTACAGCCTGTGGGGGCTTTTGGCTAATGCCGGATATATTACCATCGTTAAACGGATTGATTTTAATTCAGCAGTTGTACGCATACCGAATGAAGAGGTAATGGCAGAATTTCAGATGTTGGTTACAGAGATAGCAGGAATTGATGGGCAGGACTTGAGACAGATGCTGTCCTGCCTGCTGCAGGGAAAGATGGACACATTCTTTTCTTTGTATAAAGATATCGTTATTTCCTGCACCAGTTATATGGATGCCAGAGAGAACGCTTATCATATGCTGTTTTTGGGAATGTGTATAACACTCCGTGGTAATTACGAAGTGACCAGTAACCTTGAAGCCGGGTATGGCCGCAGCGATATCACTCTGCGTGCATTAATTCCGAAAAAGCCGAATATAATCGTTGAATTTAAACAGGGTCCGGATATTGAAAATTTGGCAGAACAGGCTTTAGAGCAGATTATTGAGCAGAAATACTACTGTGGATTGAAAGGAACAACAATCTGCGTCGGCCTGGCCCATGATAAGAAAAAGTGTCAGCTTACGTATAAGAAACTTGATCTTTAAAATAATTCATCTTCCCATAAATGCAGGAAATGCGAACACATTTTTAATGTGAACACATTTTAAATGTGCCCGCATTTCCTGCATCGACAACTTTTATATGCATTTCATGTAATTTACCTCAGGAATCAGTTCTATCAATCCACACAATCATTTCTCCAATTTCCAAACATCCCTGTTATACTCCTCAATCGTCCTGTCGGAAGAGAAGAATCCCGCCTTGCTGATATTAACCATCATTTTCCCAGCCCACTCCATCCGGTTTTCATAATCCCGGAAAGCAGTTTCCTTGGCTTCACAGTAGGCGTCGAAATCCGGGAATGTCATAAACCAGTCTTTTGTGAGCAGTTCATGATAGAGATTTTCCAGATTCTCCTTGCAGCCAACGGCCATCATTTCCTCTCCTACGATGAAGTCCACAGCTTCTTTAATCGCCGGATTCTTGTCATAATAATCCTTGGAGCAGTAAGTTTCCGCTTTATACCGTTCAATTACCGTCTCGCTGGAATCTCCGAAAATGTAGATATTATCATCTCCCACCAAACGATGGATTTCCATATTGGCTCCATCTTCCGTTCCCAGCGTCACCGCGCCGTTCAGCATGAATTTCATATTGCCTGTGCCGCTGGCTTCTTTGGAGGCCAGGGAAATCTGCTCCGAGATATCACAGGCCGGAATCAGTTTTTCCGCCAGGGTGACATTGTAATTGCTGACCATAACCACATTCAGATATGGTTTCACTTCCGGGTCCTGGTCGATGATCTGCTGTAAGCAGAGAATCATATGGATAATGTCTTTGGCAACCGTATAAGCAGGCGCCGCCTTAGCGCCAAATATGGCGGTAATCGGTGTTTTCGGCTTTTTCCCCGCCTTGATCTCCAGATATTTGTGCACCAGATACAGAGCGTTCATCTGCTGTCTCTTGTATTCATGAAGGCGTTTGATCTGGATGTCAAAAATGGAGGCAGGGTTGAGTTCCAGGTTTTGGGTCTGTTTCAGATATTCTGCCAGTTCCGCTTTCTTTCCGTCTTTTATCTCCAGAAGCCTGGTGAGAACCTGTTTGTTTTCCTTCAGTTCTTCGCTGCCCAATTTTTCCAGCTCTAAAGCATCCTTTTTATATCCGTCCCCGATCAGGGAGGTGATCAGTTCCGTTAATTCCGGGTTGCAGTGCATCAGCCATCTTCGGAAGGTGATTCCATTGGTTTTATTATTGAATTTCTCAGGATAAATGGCATAGAAATTATTCAGTTCCGTCTCTTTTAATATATCCGTATGAAGGGCGGCAACTCCATTTACGCTGAAACCGTAGTGGATATCAATATGGGCCATGTGAACCCGCTCGCTTTTATCAATGATATATACGGACGGATCATCGAATTTCCTGCGGACTTTATCGTCCAGTACTTCCATGATGGGAATCAGCTGGGGCACGGTTTCTTTGAAATAATCCATGGGCCATTTTTCCAGTGCCTCCGCCAGAATGGTGTGGTTGGTATATGCGCAGGTCTTGCTGACGATCTCAATGGCGTCGTCCATCTCCATTCCGTGTTCAGTGGTGAGGAGGCGGATCAATTCCGGAATGATCATGGTTGGATGGGTGTCGTTGATCTGGATCACGGCATAATCCGGCAGGTCGTAAAGATCAGATCCCTTGGCCCGGGCTTCGTCGAGAATCAGCCTGGCTCCATTGCTGACCATGAAATACTGCTGGTAAATGCGGAGGACCTGACCGGCCCTGTCGCTGTCGTCGGGATAGAGGAACAGGGTCAGATTCTTTTCGATATCCGTTTTGTCGAATTCGATGCCATTTTCCACCAGGGATTCATCCACTGTCTCCACATCGAACAAATGGAGCTTGTTGGTGCGGTTGTTATAGCCGGTCACTTCGATGTCGTACATTCTGGATGTGAGGGTGAAATTTTTATATGGAATCCGATAGGCAACATCTGTTTTCGTCAGCCAGGATGTATTGGTGATCCATGGATTGGGCTGTTCATCCTGCTTGTTGTCCTTAAAATACTGTTTGAACAGGCCGAAATGGTAATTCAGGCCCACACCGTCCCCATTGAGGCCCAAAGTCGCGATGGAATCCAGAAAGCAGGCGGCCAGACGGCCCAGGCCCCCGTTTCCAAGGGACGGCTCCGGCTCCACTTCCTCTACGGCGCTCAGGGATTTTCCATGGGCGGCCAGAAGTGATTTCACATCATCGTAAATTCCAAGATTGATCATGTTGTTGGAAAGCAGTTTTCCGATGAGGAATTCGGCAGAAATGTAGTAAAGCTTTTTCTTACCCGCATTGGTTTCTTTTTTTCCTGCCATATTCTGTACGATGGTGAGAAGTCCTGTGTACAGTTCTTCATTGGTGCAGGATTCCAGTTCTTTGCCGCAAATGTCTTTGAGCATCTTTTCTAATTCATTTCTATTCATAGTGTGATCTTCCTTTCATGATTGGAGCGGTTTGTGGCTGTCTGTCAGACAACGGCCTTGGCTGTTATTATAGATTACATTTTGTACTTTTATCTGTATTTTAAAATAATCACTCCATTTTTTCTTGCATAATCATGTTTTATTATTGTACAATACTATCAATTAATAGAAAGGCAGGAATGGACATGAAGATACCGGAACGGGAACATTACAGAGACTATCATGAGGTAAAGGAACACGCTGGGAAAGAGTTTCCTTTTAATATCTATCCCTGCTCCATTCCCCTGGACTTTCCCCAGGTGGGGGTGCACTGGCATGAGGAACTGGAAATCATTGCGGTGAAAAAGGGATGCGCCGCAATCACCGTGGATACGGTGTTCTATGAGGTTTGGGAGGGGGAGGCCATTGTGGTATTTCCGGGCCAGCTCCATGGAATCGGACAAAAGAACGCTCAAACGGTGGAGTATGAAAATATTATATTTCTCCCCCACATGCTTGAATCGGGAAACCAGGACCTCTGCACACAGGAATTTCTGATGCCGCTGATGGAAGAAACAGCCTGCCGCCCTCTCCATATAAAAAGGGATTTGACCGGATATAAGAAATTTTCAGAATTCATCAGCCAATTGGACGATCTGGGCAGGGACCGGCCTTTTGGATACCAACTGGCTGTAAAAGGGCTTTTGTTCCAGTTTTTATATCTGATATTCAGGGGAAATTATTGGAAACCGGCGGAAAAACCTAAGAAATCCCGGGAACGTATGAAACAGCTTTTGGGATATATCGAAGACCATTACGGAGAAAAGATCACCATAGAAGACGCGGCGGCCATGTGCTATTACAGCAATTCTCATTTCATGAAATACTTTAAACAGTATATGGGGATGCCTTTCACAGAATATCTAAATGACTACCGTATGATCCAGGCCGGACGCCTGCTTTTGGCATCGGAAGAACCGGTGACGGCGGTAGCGCAGAAATGCGGATTTGATAATATCTCTTATTTTAACAGGCTGTTCCGGCAGAAATATCAGACGGCGCCGGGGAAATACCGTAAAAATAATGGGGGGAGGTAGAAAAAATGCAGCGGAGGGCGGCAGAAGGACTTGCCCGGGCTTTGTTCCAGGCCCTGTCCCCTCATATAGCCTCCCATATTCCGGATTCGGACATAAGAAATTGTAAGCGTGCAGAATTTTTCTAAAAGCCTTCGGGAAAGACCGCAACTCACTTCGTTCAAACAAGCGGCTCTTTCCCTCAGAACGAAAAATCCTACGCGCTAACAGTTTCTAATGTCCTGCATAGTCATATGGGAGGCTATATGAGGGGACAGGGCCTGGAACAAAGCCCGGGCAAGTCCTTCTGCCGCCCTCCGCTGCACTTTTTCCCGCTACCCACGAAGTATTACCAATGGATTTTGTTTTTTAATTTCCTGGAACAGGCAGTCTTTGTCGTATACGGAACAGATCATTTCTTTTCCATTCCCTTTAATTACAATACGGTCCAGGGATGCGGCGCTGGAGGCGATTGGGTTGTGGGTTTGGCTGACTTCTGTAATATCTCTGATTTTGATTGAATCTTTGCCAAAACCAAAGGCAAGAGTAAGTACGCCGTCGTTGATTTCTACATAATTCCGGACAATAATCGGGAGAAAAACCACGTTAAAAACCAGGGCTCCGATCATTAAAGCAATGATGCTGTCACGGGAAAATAGAAGTTCGTAGAGCATTAACAGATTGCCTCCGATAAAGATCAGCCAGAACCAGGCTGCTATTTTACCTTTTAGTCTCATCTCTTACCTCCTGTCATAACTGCTGCTGTGGATTCTCCTGTTACCAGTTGGGCTTCAAATACGATCTGCTTATTTACACACCGTCCGTCCATCAGGTCAAACAGCAGTTCCACAGATTCCAGCGCCATTTGGTCGCAAGGCTGTTTCATGGTAGTGAGGGACGGGCAGTAATATTCTGCCATCTCGATCCCGTCAAATCCGGCTACGGAAATGTCTCCGGGGATCATTTTTCCCGCATCAGCCAGGGCCCGGCAGACGCCGAAAGCGGTGACGTCAGAAATGGCAAAAATCGCAGTGGCACCAGCTCCTGATTCCAAAAAGCGCTTGGCGGCGCTGTATCCGCCGGACATGGAATACGCGTCCGTTTCCGCATCCTGATGGATCACCAGCTCTTCGCGGTATGGAATATTGTGATCCGCCAAAGCTTTTTTATACCCGGCCAGCCTCATTTTGCCGACAGCAGTATCTTCTTTTCTGGCGGCAGCTATGGCGATCCGGCGGTGGCCCTGGCTGATTAAGTGGGAAACCATCTCATACGACGCGTTTACATCATCAATGGAAACAGAGGAATACAAAGTTTTATCGATATCCGGGTTCAGGCGGCAGGCGCACATGACAAACGGGGCTTTCAGACTTTTCAGCTTTTCTTCTTCATGATCCGCTTTCCCGCCTAAAAAGATCATGCCGCCGGGCTTTTTCTCCTTTTCCAGCCGGAGAGCCGCTGTCACCTCGTCTTCCTCCTCATCCACATGATGGATCAGAATGCTGTATTTATATCTCACGATCCTGTTTTCAAAAATTTTAATCATCCGGTTAAAAAATGGATTCGTAATCCCCTTCATCAAAACAACAATCATTTTCGATTCCACACGCTTTAAATTCCTGGCGCTGTTATTGGGGATGTAATTCTGTTCTTCGATCACCCGCATGATCTTTTTCTTGGTTTCCGCATTGATATCCGGGTGATTGTTGATGGCCCGGGACACGGTGCTGATTCCCACTCCGCAGAGTTTTGCCACTTCTTTGATTGTAATCTGATCCATGTTGAACCGCCTTCCCTGTTTTTCATTTGAAACCGCCGTCTTATGCGGCTACCTCAAATTATAACAGGCAGACAGTTCATACCGCAAGACCAATTAAGGACCGGTGAGCAGATTCCTCTCACGGTATAATTTCCACTGGTTTTCAAAGAAATAATCAGCTTCCGGGAGGGGCCGGACGGGCCGCCATCCGGCGCTGCATACGCCGTCCTGACAGACTATTTCCTGGATGATGCCGTCATGGGCCCCATGATCCGGCCTGCACCGGTACAGATCAGGAAACCGTTCATCCGGTTTCTCCCCTCTGCTGTCCGTATACAGCGCGGACCCTCTGCTGCCGGCCCCGCTTTTGGCATAATCCAGCATGGCGCTGAGATAAACTTTTTGGGATAAAAGCATGTCACGAAGCCGGTAAAACATGGGAAGCTGACGGACATCCGGTTTCCCGGCCAGTTTTAGAAAGTCCCCAAACTCCCTGTCTGCGGCCTCCAAAGCCTCGTTAAGCCCTTCTTTGCTCCTGATCATCCCGCCGGACGCGCTCATCCGTCTGGTTCCCCTGTTCCACAGTTCTGAGAGAGTGCAGGTCCCGGATGCCCGTTCCGGCAGTTCCATAAAACGGGCCGCTTCTTTTCTCAATTCCGCTTCCATTCCAAGCTCCGCCTCTTTTCTAAGCTCTGCTTCCCCCATTTCCGGGCAGCTTCCCCGCTGTTCTCCATGAAGTTTCCTGTAATGGATGCGCCCGGCAGCCCGCAGCGCCCCAACCTGTCCCGCATTTAAAGCAGTGCCTCCCGGCCGGGTCACCCCATGGCTTCCGCAGGCTTCCCCCACGGCAAACAGGCCCAGAATGTCCGTCTCCCAGAAAGCGTCCGTGGCGATTCCACCGTTATTGTGCTGGGCGCATACAGCGATTTCCAGCTTATCCCGGTATAAATCCACATGATGATCCCGGTAAAACCCGATTGCAGTCTCATTCATCTGTCTCAGCCTCTCAACCGGCGTTCCGAACAAGGCCCCGGCCTGTTTCAGATAATCATAGGCTTCTGGCAGCAGCTTTTCGAAAGGGATTTCCTGATCTTTCGTATTCCGTGTGAAATCCAGGAATACCCTTCTGCCTTTCAGTATGGTTTCCTGATATACCAATAAGTCAATCACTGACGAACCGCCGTAAATCTTGTTCACATCAAACGGCCACTGATAACCTTTCAGGAAGACCAGGGAAAGCATTTCCTCTGGTTTTTCAAAATAATCCGTTAAAAATTCCCTCTCATCATTTCCCTCCTGATCCGTGGACAGAAATGTGGGAAGCACCTGCATATAGGTTCCGCTGACATTCCACCTGGGATTTAAAGAGGCCATTCCAAACTGCCATTCCGTCAGGTTTTTCCCTTTCACCCCCGCTTCAAAAGCAAGGCCTCCCGCCCCCAGCTGGGAAACGGGATAGACGCTGTCATGGTACATGCCCGCCGGACCGCCGGTTGCCAGAATCAGGTTTTTACACCAGACCAGAACGTAAGACGCCTCTTTTGAAGAACTTTTATCCAGACACAATACGCCATACAAAATCCCGTCTTTCACCAGCAGGCGGACTGCCTGCATCTGATCCAGAATCCGAATGTCCTTTTCTTTTACCTGTTTTTCCAGGCATTCCGTCATGATCCTGGACGTGTATGGCCCGGCGCTGGCCGCACGCCGTCCCCGGTCGTGATCTGTTTTATATCCCATAAACTCATCATATTCCGTACAGGGAAAGGGAACCCCGGATTCCACCAGGCTGAAAAAACACCGGGGAGACAAGGACGCCTCACACAGAGCCTGGTCGCCGTCGACGCACCCGCCGGCAAACAGATCTTCAGCCATGGAGCGGACCGAATCGAAGTCCCGGCCTGCCAGGGACAGTTTATAGTAGGTCTGTTTATCCGATCCCGTGTTTCTGGACGTTCCGGCATTGATGTGTTCCGTGATCACCGCCAGGTCCGTTTCCCCGAATTGGTGCAGGCGGAGAGCTGCCTGAAATCCTGCTGCCCCGGATCCTATTACCACATGTTCGATTCTAAGTTCATGTACTCTCATATTTCCTCCGTTTTATGGATCTTACAGCCGTTTAATATGGAATCCTCCGTCCACATCCACATGATTGCCGGTGGTGTAGAGAACCCTGTCCGAGCAAAACAGGCTGACCATGTCCGCCACGTCTTCCGGCCGTCCCCAACGGGCGATGGGAAATACTCCGTCCTCAATCATCCGGTCGTATTTTTCCGTGACTACGCTGGTCATGTCTGTTGCGATCACACCGGGGCGCACTTCATTTACCACAATTCCCTCGGAGGCCAGGCGGTCGGCGAACAGTGTGGTCATCATGGATACCGCTGCCTTTGAAATGCAGTATTCGCCCCGGGATATGGATGAAACTTCCGCCGAGCAGGAACCCACATTTACGATATGGCCTTTATTGGCAAACACCTGCTCCTGGCCGATCATCTGCTTTGCCGCAAGCTGGGTTAAAAACAGGGTTCCTTTGGCGTTAATTCCCATCACCCGGTCAAAGCTCTCTTCCGTCATCTCCAACAGATCAGCTCTCTCCCTGGGGGCCACCCCTGCGTTGTTGACCAATATGTCGATTCTGCCGAAATGTTCCACCGTCTCTTTTACAACCCTTTCCCGGCTTTCCCTGTCATCGACGGACCCTCTCACATAATGCCAGTCAATTCCCAGACTGGTCAGATGCTCTAAGGCTTCCCGGTAGTTTTTCTGTTCCCCTGTAGCCATGACCACCACCTGGCAGCCGTCTAATCCAAGCTGTTTTGCTATGGCGTATCCGATTCCCCGGCTTCCGCCTGTTACGATTGCAGTCCTTTTCATGTTATTTTCTGTCCTCCATCCTGTTAATCTCCGATTTTCTGAACACGGTGGGAGAAAATCCCGTATTTTTCTTAAACTGTTTGGAAAAATAGGCAAAATCCGTATAACCGCATTTCTCCGCGATATCGGAAATGCTCTGGTTCGTCTCCATCAGGAGGGCCTTCGCATGGCTCATTCTCAGAGAAATCGTATAATCCATAGGGCTGTAACCCGTCTCATCTTTGAATACATGGGCGATATAATTCTTGTTTAAATACAGGGCCGCCGCCACGCTGTCCAGGGAAATGTCCTCCGTATAATGGTGTTCCAGATAGTTCATCACCCGGTAAGCAATCTCCGTGGACGAGTTCATTTTCTTCACCGACAGGGCCTTTTCGCACTCCCGGAAAATGGTGATGAACATTTTCCTGAGATCCGCTCCCACATACATGTCCCAATAAGGGCGTCTTCCCAGATATTCCCTCTCCATTTCCTGAACCAGACCGTAAATATCGTTCCAAACCGGCTCCTTGAATGTCAGCAGGTGGGAAAAATCTGCGGGACGGCGGATGAAAATGGATATGATTTCCGGATATTTCACCTCATTCCGGAAAAATGTCGGAGCGATTTGGATGATATAGCGCTCATATGGGTATTCCAGCACTTCAAGGGTGTGTTCCTCCAACGTGTTCAGCACGATCATGCCGCCCCGGGACACCTCATATTTCTTTTCTCCAACCTGATAAGAAATTCTCCCGGAAAGCAGAAACAGAATCTGATATGTATATTCATAATGATGCCTGAGCTGATAATTACATGAACTGTACCGATGTTCGATCCAGAAATCTTCCATAGCCTTTCCTCCGCAAAACCTGTTTCAAACTATTGTAACACAGATTCCCCCCATTTTCTTACAGCATGATGTTGAAAAATATGGTCGCCAGCAGTACATTTGCCAGTATAGCAAAGGGCTGCGCGGCTCCATAACCAGTTGTCGGTTCTTCCGACCCGGTGGAACTGATGGCTGCTCCAAGCCCTGGCGCAGAAGTACACCCTCCGGCAATGGCCCCGCTTAAAATGATCCAGTTTAAGCCGAATACCTTATGCCCGATGAAAAAGCTGGCCAGAACAGCCACAGCCTCAACGGCGATTGCCGATACCGCAATGGCAAGCCCGGAACCCATCAGGGAAGTCACCACCTCATATCCATAGCGCAGCCCTACCACCGCCATAAAAAAGGTCAGCCCCATCTGGTACATGATGCCCAGGGACTTGGAATCCATTCTGAAATTCACAGGCCCGATCTTTCCGATATAGCTTAAAATCAGGGCCGCAAGAAGCACTCCTCCAGCCGCTCCCAAAGAAAAACTGCCGAACCTGCCCAGGGGAATCGTAATGCTTCCCACAATGATGCCGATTACAGCCACCAGGGATATGACCATAAAATTAAGGGGCTGTTCTTTTCCGTTCCGGGACCCTTCCTCAACTGCTCCGATTTCATTTCTGTATGCCTCTTTCTCTTTCTCCATATCAATCCGGAACAGCTTTGGCAAAAGGGAAATCATCACCACGATCACCAGAACTCCCATGGGAAATGCCACCGTATACCCCAGGCTGACGGCAGACGACGCCTCTTCCTTATAGACAGCAGTCTGCTCCTCGCTGAGTTCTGCTGTATTCTCCTTTGTCAGAGCCCCGGCCGGGTCAATCTTTTGAAGCATCCGGTCCTTTTCCTCCGGCGAAGCTTCTTTATACAGCTTCCCGTAATCCACATTTCCCGCCGCATCCAGAGCGGTTCCGTAGCCCGGGGTGGTGGTCATAGCCCCAGCGTACATGCCGATGGTTTCAAACGGCGTGATGGCCGCGTTGGAAGAAAGCACGGTGCTGTAGAGCACACAGGCGGTAATCATGGATACAACTGGTATGGACACCCCTATGACAACGAATTTTATGCCGTATTTCTTGAAAATGGTTCCGATACTGTTTCCCACCTTCAATCCGATGGAAACCAAAAACAGCAGCAGAAAGAAGGTAAAAAACGCCTGCGCCACCACTCCTGTGGACAGGATTCTTTTCGCATTGGCATATCCTATGCCGCCTTCCTGAGCGGTGTGCGCCCACTTTGTAACGAAATACCCTATGAGAATCCCGGTAAAAATGCCGCCGGACACCCCCAGTGAAAAACTCTTTATTTTAATCTTTCCAATCATAAGCCCTGTTGCGATGGCTAAAAACATTAAGAAAAACTGGTTTGTGAAAATAGTATTGATAAATTTCAGCATTTGTTATCCCCCTGATCTGATTATACATGAAAAACCCGCTCTGCGTTGCCGTAAAGAATCTTCTGTTCCGTTTCTTCTGATAGATTCAGGCTCTCAACCGCCTTTAATGTCCGGTCGATATATCCTGGCCCCTTTTCAGGATCGAAAGGCATGTCGGAAGCGAACATGATATGGTCTTCTCCGAAGAAATCGATCCCGCACCGGATCGCTGAAGCCGAACCAAAAGAGGCGGTATCTGCATAGAATTTTCTGAACGTATCAATGGGTTCGCCCTTCATCCTTGTCTTTGTCAGTTTATCCTTTAATTCAGGCGCCGTCCTTCCCCCGTACATTTTAAGCCCATTTTCAATCCGGCCTTCCAGCATGGGGATCATGGCGCCCACATGGTGGGTCACAATCTTCAAATCCGGGAAATCTTCAAAAACACCTGCAAAAGCCAGCCTGCACATGGCAATCGTAGTCTGGTACGGCCATCCGATTAAAAACCACAGCTCATACTTGGAACACTCTTCCGCCGGAAATTCCGGGGTGGACTGGCCTCCCACCGGATGGATCAGAATGGGAAGTTCCAGTTTTTCACAAATCTCGTAGATCGGCCAGTATTTTTCCTGGTCAATGGCCTGGCCGTTCATGTGGGCGTAGATCTGAACGCCTTTTGCTCCCATGGATTTGCACCTTTTGATCTCTTCTACAGAGGCGGACACATTATTGAACGGGATTCCGGCGATAAATCCCTCGTAATACTCCGGGTATTTCTCTGTTATTTTCTTAATCTCGTCATTTCCAACCGCCGCGATTTTCGGAGATTTGTCCGGGCCCGCGAACAGCTCAACGGGCGGGGAAACAATATTGGGGATCTGCTTATACCCCGGGAACTGTTTCAGCACTTCCAGTCGGTAGTCCATGTCGGACATCGCCTGCATTTGTAACGCCCGGATGAACATATGGGACTTGTTCGGGGATTCGTTCATGGCCAGTTTGGCATATTTCTGCGGCATCAAGTGGCAGAATACATCGATTGATTTCATTTTGATACTCCTTCTCCTTCAGTTTGGCAAAGCCGGATAGAACCAGAGTGTGGTGCCGGCATCGCTTTCTGCTTTGATAATATCATTTCACGGATGGAGTTATCCTGTATAATCCTGTTGTAAATATGGAATATCTTGTTTTTTTACGGATGGGATTTGTGCAGGCAATGGGAGGATTGGCGGCATCAAAAAAGATGCCGCCCCGCAGTAAGCCTTGAGCAGCATCTATTTTAAATGACAATATATTAAATCTTGCACTCTTCTGCCATAATACAGCAGTTCTTCTTATAAAAAGCAATGCCATAATACCTAAGAGCCGAATAGCCGTCCCGGCTCAATTCGTTTCCGTAATGCTTTTCCTTCATCTGCTTCATGGCCGTTTGAGCTGCCATTTCCATATCATAGTAAGAATCCGCAGTTTTCAATTCAAAAATCATTACCGTCTTCCTGATATCCGGGCTTTTCAGCATGATATCATACCGTCCGTCTCCCGATTCCTGATTGGACGAGACAGCGTAACCTTCGATCCGATCCAAAAGGCCAAGAAGAAAACCGTGGTAAAAGGCTTCTTTATTATCATAAAAACTGATGGATTCTCTGAGGATCAATGTCAGCTCCTCCTGAAATACACCAATATCGGCAGATGCAATGCTGTCATAAAGCCTCTTCATATTTTTCTCTTTTAATTGATGTCTGAACCAATCCAGAATTTTTGTCTTGTATATATAAAGAACCTCAGCATTGGGAATTGCCATAGTCACATAGGGCGTACCACCCACCGCCTTGCGGCCGCACATCGTCAGATATCCGGTAAAGAACAGGAAGTTCCACAAATTATCTTCTGACTTTTCAATATCATCGTAGGTTATATCTTCATGAATTGGCTTTTCGATCGTTCCCCCGCCGATGAGCAGTTCCAGCTCTTCTTTTGTTGATAAATCCGCATGTTCCACCAAATTCCTGATAATCCGGTTGGAACTGGTGTTGGCCCAATGTGGCGACGGCCATGCATGAGCCGGGTCAACGTACATCGCTTCCATATGATTTATGACGCTCCAGGGATTATAAACCTGTTTGGTTCCAAATGTATAACCGTCATACCATTCTTTGAAAACTGCAATCCCTTTCTCATCGTCAATTCCATAAAACTCTGCCATTTGGTCCACTTCTGTCTGCAGAAATCCGAAATATTCATCGTAATTCGCGCTGAGAATCGAGTTCATTTTCAAATTATTAAGCCCGGTGAAAATGGATTCCCTAGTAATTCTCAAACATCCGGTAATGACCGCAAATTCCATAAATGGATTGGATTTCAGCCCTTCTTCGAAAAATGAACGGATGAAAATGGACATTTTATCATAATAGCCTGTAAAATACGCCTGTTCCAGAGGAACATCATATTCATCAATCAGAATGATAGCTTTTTTCCCGTAATACTGATTCAGGACTTCACTGAGAAATCTCAGCGCGGCCGTATAATCGCTGCGCTTTGCCTGGCCTCCCATAATTTGTATAAACCGGTCCTTCTGCGCCTCATCCAGCCTGGCACTGTCAAGCACAAACTTGTGCCTTCGGTATTCACCGGTTACCGCTTCAACAATCTTTGCGTAAGATGTTTCAAAATCTTCCTGCCCGGCCGATTTAAGCGAAAACGAAATCACCGGATAAGCTCTCATATGCGCCAGATACCCCTCTCCTGCCTCCATGATCTTCAGACCTGCAAAGAGTTCGTTATTAACTGCACCTGTCATTTCGAAGAAGCATTTGAGCATACTCATATTCAGGCTTTTTCCAAACCTGCGGGGCCGGGTAAACAGGTTCACTTCCCCCTTCTTATCGAGCAGTTCTTTTATTAACAACGTTTTATCCACATAGTAATAGCCGCTCATTCTCAATTTTTCAAAATCATCTACACCAATAGGCAGCGGTTTAAAAGCCATGTTAATTCCTCCATGCCGAAGCATTTTTTGCGCAAATACTGCGTTATGCAGGCAAGCGCTGAGAATTTCAGATTCCCAGCGCGATTCAAATCTGTGGCTCCGGCACAAATTTGGGTGTTGCCTGCCGTCCTGAATAAATATATAGAAATTATAACTTTTTCCTCAATGAATTACAAGGCTTAACCTTTCACCGCCCCGGCCACAACCCCTTCAATAATATATTTCTGGCAGAACAGGTAAAAAACAATGATCGGAATGATTGCCAGCACCAAGAGCGCCATCAGGGAACCATAATCCTTCGCCCCGTAAGACCCCATCAGATACTGCACCGCTACCGGGATCGTCTTATACGGCGTGGAAACGCCAATGACCAGATAAGGCAGCAGGTAGTCATTCCAGATCCACATGGCATTTAAAATCGCCACCGTAATGGCCGTAGGCTTTAAAATCGGCATGACGATCATAAAAAATGTCTCCAGCGGATTGCACCCGTCAATCATGGCCGCCTCTTCGATCTCGTAGGGGATGGCCTTGACGAATCCACAGAACATGAACACGGAAAGCCCCGCCCCGAATCCCAGGTACAAAACCACCATGCCCAGAGGATTGTTCAATCGCAGCATATCCGCCAGCTTTGACATGGTGAACATGATCATCTGGAACGGAACTACCATGGAAAACACGAATATATAATAGAGGGCGCTGGTTAACCTGGATTTCACCCTGGTAATATACCAGGCCGTCATGGAAGTGAATAGAATAATCGCTGCCACAGAAAATACCGTTATAAACGCCGACCACCCAAAAGCCGCGAAAAATCCTGTTTTTCTGATTCCCTCCGTATAATTCTCCATCCCCGCAAACATTTCACCGGACGGCCATGCGAAGGGGTTATCGCTGATATACAGCTTTCCTTTAAAGGAATTCATCAGGATAAAGAAAACCGGAACCAGAAATACCGCAACCAACGCGCACAGCACGATGAAAATAATCGGGTGCTCCATTTTTCTTTTACTCGTATTCATCAGCTCTCAACCTCCTTCTTTCTGGTAAATGCCAGTTGTGTCATGGCGATTCCCGCCACAATGATGAAAAATACCACCGCTTTCGCCTGGCCCACGCCTTCAAATCCTACTTTTCCATAAAACGTGTTGTAAATATCAAGGGCCAGCATGGCCGTCTTATTGGACGGTCCGCCTCCTGTCAAAGCCAGGTTCTGGTCAAACATCTTAAACGAGTTGGCAATGCTCAAAAACAGGCAGATGGTGATGGACGGCATGACCATGGGGATCGTTACCCTGGTGAGTGTCTGCAGCCCGCTGGCCCCGTCAATTTTAGCCGCCTCTAAAATGTCCGTCGACACATTCTGAAGGCCTGCGATATAGATAATCATAATATAGCCGATTAACTGCCAGTTCATGAGAATGACCATTCCCCAATATCCATAAGCCGGGTCCATCAGCATGGTAACGCCAATCTGGGATAACACCCCGTTTATCATGGACTGCCAGATATAACCCAGGACAATCCCACCGATCAGGTTCGGCATAAAAAATACGGTTCTGAAAATATTGGTCCCTCTGATTTTCTGTGTCAGCATCAGCGCCAGGATAAACCCGCATACGTTAATGGTAATGACCGCAACCACCGCGAATTTCACGGTAAACCACAGGGCATTTAAGAAATCCTGGTTGGTAAACGCTTTGATATAGTTGGAAAAGCCAACAAATGTGGCATTTGTGACCGTTGTGAAATCACAAAATGACAGATACAGCCCCATAACAAACGGTATGATAAACGCGATGAAAAATGCAGTTAATGTGGGCAGGACAAAAATTGCGAAATAGCGTTTCATAGTTTTACCCATAATTTTGCCTCCTTTTGGCCGGGATTAGTTAAATCCCATTTACTTCCCCGCAGCCTTTTCAACCTTCCACTGTTCAACCACAACGGCCTTCACCTCATCCCAGCTCATGGTCCCCTGCGCATATTCCAGAAGTGCACTTCCGAAATTATCCTTGAATGTCTGGCTCGGGAATGTGGTAAATACCCATGGAATATTGGTTTTTCCGCTGTCCATAGACGCTAACAAAAGCTGCGCCAGCGGATCGGTTGGTTTTTCCTCGTCGCCAAATGTAGAAAACGGCGCGATATTTCCCAGTTTATTTGTCATATAATCTTTGCCTGTTTCAGAGTTGACCAGCCAGTAAACGAAATCTAAAGATGCCTTCTGGCTGGCTTCGGATACCTGTTTATTGATGCAGAAATAGTTTTCCGTACCGGCGCAGAGCCCCTGGTTTTCTTCTCCCGGAAGTCCCATATAGACCGGCAGAACCCCGATATCTTCCGCCTTCACCACATTGCCGGACACATCGGCGATCTGGCCCCAGGCCCAGTTTCCGTTCTGCACCATGGCAGCCTGGCCTAAAGCGAATTCCGCCATGGAATCATTGACGCCTTTGCTTCCCAGCATTTTAGGGTCTGTGGTGGAATTGTTGATGTAGAGATCAAAGATATTTTTGAAGTTATCGCTGTATGTAAATTCGATTTCATCCAGATCATCCACATCTTTATCCTGATATTCCTGATAGATGGGGAGATTAGCCGTGTGTGTCTGCCATCTCCACTCTTCGCCCGGAAGCAGGGAGGTGGATGCGAACACGCCTTTTATGCCCAGTCCTTCTTTCTTAGACTGCATATCTTCCACCACCGCTTTTAACGTATCGAAGTTATTAATCTCGTCTGCGGATGTGACCACCGCTCCATCCATAGCGAAATATTTCTCCATAATGGCATTGTTATAAATGATTCCATATCCTTCTATGGCGAACGGAATTCCATAAACGCCGCCGTCTTCCCCTGTAATTGCCACGGATTTGTCAATCAGGGCCTTGTAAAAATCGCTGTCCTTTAAGTCCAGGCAGTAATCTTTCCAGGACTGATATCCAATCGGCCCGTTAATCTGGAACAGCGTGGGGGCGTCTGTCTTGGCAATCTCGGATTTCAAGGTGGATTCATAATTTCCTCCGGCCGCTGTCACGACTTTCACCTCAACTCCCGTTTCCTGGGTATAGACCTTTGCCAGCTCTTCCCATACATCCGTAACTTCCGGCTTAAAGTTCAGGTAATAAACCTTTCCCACACTGTCGTCCTTTTTGTTTCCTGACGCACAGCCGCTTAAAACCGCGGCCGCCATGGCTGCGCAAAGCATTCCTTTTACTGCATTCTTTCTCATAATTTTCTCCTCCCGGATTTTATTTTTATTGGAATTCACTTGATTCCGATATTTAGAATCGTTTCCGGAAACGTTACCGAAAACAGCATAAAACTATCAATAATATTTAAAACTTCCCTCACCGCAGATTATATCTGCCTGTCATTTCCGTGCTTCTTATCCATGTTTCCTATACGCGATCACAACCGCCTGACAGGGTTCCAGCGTAAACCGTCCCATCTCCGTCCTCAAAGCCGGACAGTTATTGATGAGCACCTCCATCTGATCTTCTCTGTCCCCGGTTTCTTCCAAAACCACCGTTCTCTCCCGGCTGTCGAAGTTCCCCAGAACCAGTATCTCCTGGGCCTCTCCCCGTCTGAAATAAGCCATGATGTCCGTCTCCTCTGTAAGAACCGGCTCTGTCCTTCCATAGACAATCGTTTCCTCATAAAGAGGGTTCTTTCTGAGCGCAATCAGCTCCCGATAAAGGGAATAAACGCTGTCCCGGCGATCCATCTGTTCTTTGGCGTTGATTTCTATGTAATCAGGATTGACAGTAATCCACGGCCTGCCTTTGGTAAACCCGGCATTTTCCCCGTCCGTCCACTGAAATGGGGTTCTGGCGTTGTCGCGGCTGTAATGGCTGATGATTTTCAGCGCTTCACTTTCGCTGTACCCCACCTCCAGGCATCGGCGGTATTCGTCCTTGGAACCGATATCATCCACTTCATCTATGGAGTGAAACACCGTGTTCTCCATCCCCAGTTCCTGTCCCTGATAGATGAAAGGAATCCCTTTCAGCATGAAATACAGGATGGCCAGAAGCTTTTTACCCCTCTCATTCTGGGCGTACTTTGGCAGGTAATGGCTGACGCCCCTGGGTTCATCGTGGTTTTCGATCACATTTGCCAGATATCCCACGCCTTCGCTCCGCCGCTGGCTTTCAAAACAGCACCGTTTATAGTCTTCCGGCGTCGGCTTTTTGCAGTCATACCAGCCTGAAGGCGATTTGCCTTCCACCGTCTCCCTGAAATCAAACATGGACGAAAAATATCCGTTCTCCCCTATGAACTCAGGTAGTTCCTCCTCTTTTTCATTGAACACTTCACCAACGGTGAATGCGTCATGGGGTTTAAATGTCCGGTCCCTCAGTTCGCCTAAAAATGTACCGATTCCCTCCGCATCCGCTAAAACCTGACCCATATCACAGAGCCCGTCTTCCCGGTCCGCCGGATAATCCTTAAATGGCAGAGGCTTTTTAATGTTGATGATCGCGTCGATCCTGAAACCGGCCAGCCCTTTTTCCAGCCACCAGTTCACCATACGGTAAATGGATTCCCTCAGTTTCGGATTCTCCCAATTGAGATCCGGCTGCTTTTTGTGAAACAGATGCAGGTAATAGTAATCCGTCCCGGGAACCCGCTCCCAAACCGGGCCTCCAAAGTATGACCTCCAGTTGCAGGGCATTTTCCCATCCTCTGCCTTTTCCATATAGAAAAACCGGCCGTACTCCCCTTCCGGGTCTTCACATGCTTTTTTAAACCACTCGTGTTCATCCGAACAATGATTCACCACCAAATCCATCAGCACATGGATCTGCCTTTTCTCCGCCTCCAAAAGCAGAGTATCCATATCCTCCATGGTTCCAAACTGGGGATCAATCTGGTAATAATCCGCGATATCATATCCCTGATCCGCACAGGGGGACAGATAGACGGGAGAAAGCCACAGAATTTCTATTCCCAATTCCTTCAAATAATCCAGTTTTTCAATAATCCCCCGTATATCCCCGGTTCCATCCCCGTTGGAATCGTAAAAACTTTTGGGGTACACCTGATATGCGGTCTTATTATGCCACCATTTTTGTTCCATATTTCCCTCCATTTTTAAGTCTGCCAGTTCCACCGTCCGTAGCGCAGCGTGACGGCGCCGATATTTTTAACCACTTTTTCCGAAAACTGTCCCGGCGTCAGACGCCATTTCCAGTTGGTTCCCACGGTGGAAGGCGTGTTGATCCTGGCTTTATTGTCCAGGCCCAGATAATCCTGGAGAGGAATGATGCACATTCTGGCCTGGCTGCGCATCACCAGACTGATAAATGACCGGTGCAGTTCCTTTTCCGGAGTATAGTGATCGTCCAGGTAATCCCGGGCCAGTTTCCGTTCTTCCGGCGTTATGGACTGATACCAGCCGGAAATGGTCTCGTTATCATGGGTTCCTGTATACACCACGCAGTTTTCAGGATAGTTATGGGGCAGATAGTCGCTGGCGCACCCCGAATCTCTGGAATCAAATGCGAATTCCAGCACCTTCATGCCCGGATAACCGCTGTCTTTCACCAGTTGTCTCACTGAATCGGTCACATATCCCAAATCCTCGGCGATGATCTCCTTTTCCCCCAGCGCAGACCTGACCGTGTTGAACAGCTCAATCCCCGGCCCCTGTTCCCAATGGCCCTCCACCGCTGTTTCGGCCCCGGCCGGAACGGAAAAATATTGGTCGAACCCGCGGAAATGATCGATCCGCACCACATCGTACAGACGGTAGCAGTAAGACAGCCGTTCCAGCCACCACCGGTATCCGGTATTCCTGTGATAATCCCAGCGGTACAGAGGATTTCCCCAAAGCTGGCCGATGGCTGAAAAACCGTCGGGCGGGCATCCTGCAACTGCAAACGGCGCATTTTCGCCGTCTAACTGGAACAGTTCCGGATGAGCCCAGGTATCGGCGCTGTCCATTGCCACATAGATGGGAATATCGCCGATGATGCGGATTCCCTGGCTGTTGGCATATGATTTCAGCTTTTTCCACTGCTTCATAAATGTGAACTGCAGATATTCGTGGAACTCGATATCAAAATAAAGTTCTTCCCTGTAATAATCCAGGGCGTTCTGCCACCTGAGCCGGATATCTTCCGCCCATTGGGTCCAGGCTTTTTCTTCAAACCTGGTCTTTACCGCCCGAAACAGGGCATAGTCCTGAAGCCACCATTTATTTTCCTCCTTAAACTGAAGGAATTCCGGATTCTTGCTGATACCGCTCCGCTCATAAGCCTTTCTCAGAAGCGGATATCGGGCCTCATAAATCTTTTTATAATTCACGCTTTTGGGCGTTCTGCCAAAATCGGCTTCTTCGCATTCCTCCCTGCTCAAAACCCCCTCTTCCATCAGCTCTTCCAGGCTGATATAATAAGGATTTCCTGCAAATGTGGAAAACGACTGGTAAGGCGAATCCCCATAGCTGGTCGGTCCCAGTGGCAGAATCTGCCAGTAGGACTGGCCGGCCGCCTTCAACTGATCCACAAACTCATAGGCTTCTTTCGAAAAACAGCCGATCCCGTATTTAGAAGGCAGGCTGGAAACCGATAATAAAATTCCGCTCTCTCGTTTCATGTTATTTTTCATCTCCATATATATTTTTTCGCCGGAGGAGCTGCGGCCGCTTTGGCCTCGGACATCGGAAGTCTTTCAACATCGGGAGCCTCTCTGCTATATTAGCTCTCTCTGATATCTCAGCCCTTTCTACTATCTCAGCCCTCTCTGCCATCTGCGGCCGCTCCTATCACCGCTAATACCCCATAATGATCCGACACCACTGGATAATTTTTCCCATTAAACAAAACCCGGGAACACATTACCTGCTGCTTCTTGCCGGTCCAGATATAGTCGATTCTCATACCCGGATCATTTTTCCGTTCCTTCCATCCGTCGATGGAATGATCCACTGTGATTCCATCATCCTTTTCGGCCGCCAGCTCGTAGGTATCCAGCCAGCCGGAACGTTTAACCAGATCATATCCCTGGCCGGATACACTGGCAGGAGAATTAAAATCCCCCATCAGCCATGTTGTCATGCATTTTCCGTTCTTTAACAGGGAATTGATCCGCTTCCACTGGGTTTCAAAAGGCTCTTCTTCATCCTCCCACCATCCCATATGAACGCTGTAAAATTCCATGGGCCCCTGCCCGGTTTCCGCCTGGATTCCCAAAATCTTCCGGGTCTTCCAGTTGTTGTAGTCATGGGTTCCCGTGATGAAAAACTGCCTTGTATCCAAAACGGGAAACCGGCTGAAAACCGCCAGCCCTTCGTCGTATTTGTCATAGCCAACCTTTGCCGCTGTCCAGGTCCAGGTATAACAAATCCCCCTCTCCCGCAGCATCCGTGCGGCCCGGTAACTGTGATTATCCACCCGTATTACCGCCTCTTCACAGTCCGCGCCGCCCATTCCGGGCTCGCACCTGATAAAACCGCACTGTTCCAGAAGTCCGGCCGGAACCGGGTCAGCCGTCCGTGTCTGGTTCACCTCCTGGAGAGCGATCACATCCGGCTTTTCCTGAAAAATCCCTTCCACAAACTGGTGTAATTTCTCCTCATAGTTTTCTTCTTCCAGGCTGTGGGTGTTCAAAGTTATAATTTTCATTTCCGCTCCTATAAAATGTCATTGATATCCGATTTCAGCACATCCGCCTTGGGCCCGTAAACCGCCTGGATTCCCTGATCCTTTTTAATCAGCCCCATGGCCCCTTCCGACTTCCATGCCGCCGTATCCGCCACCTTGGAAACATCCTTAACCGTCACTCTGAGCCGTGTCATACAGGCGTCCACCAGCACAATGTTCTCTCTTCCGCCCAGCAGGCCGATAATCCGCTCCGCCTGACTGCCGTTTCCGCCTGACTGGGCATTTGCACCGTTTCCTCCGGATTTGGAGCCATTTTCATCCGCTCCGCCGTCATCGGTATAATTGCCCAAACGCCCCGGGGTGGCAAAATGAAACTTTCCGATCATAAAATAGGCGATTCCATAACCCACGGCAAAAAACACCAGCACACAGATCACAAAGTTTATAATATCCCCGGTCAGCCCCGCTTTCACCGACATAGGAATCCTGGTTAAAAACTCCAGGTTACCGAAGGAATGCAGCCTCAGATCGATGATTCCAGACAATGCAAACGCACATCCCTGCAAAACCGCATAGACCAGATACAGCGGCAGCGCGCAGAACATGAACATGAATTCCAGCGGCTCCGTCACGCCTGTCAAAAATACCGCCAGCACCGTTGAAATGAACATGGAACGGTAATTATGCCTCTTATCAGCATCCACTCTCCGGTACATAGCCAGAGCGATTCCCAGAAGCAGCCCGGTAGCTCCGATCATCTGGCCCACTTTAAATCTGGCCGGAGTGATGGTGGTGAGCAGCTGCTGGTATCCCGCCATATCGCCCGCGTCTTTCAAGTTAATCAAATCCGTAGCCCATGCCAGCCACAGCGGGTCCTGTCCGAACACCTGTGATCCCGCGTTCACCCCGCTTAAAACCGTATAAGTTCCGCCGAAAGACGTATAGTTCATGGGTATGGTCAGCATATGATGAAGGCCGAATGGAAGCAGAAGCCGTTCCAGGGTTCCGTAGATAAATGGAGCCATAACCGGGGAGGTATCGGATGAGTTGGCAATCCAAACGCCGAAATCATTGATCCCCGTCTGAACCATAGGCCATACAACCGCCAGCACAAAGGAAATGATTACGGACCAGAGAATCACCACCATGGGAACAAACCGTTTACCATTGAAAAAAGCCAGCGCATCGGGAAGTTTTCTGTAATTATAGTATTTATTATAAATAACACCGCCTGCAAAACCAGCGATAATCCCCACAAATACACCCATATTTAACGCCGGAGCGCCGAGAACCGAAGTGAAATAACCGTTTACCAGTATTTCCTGTCCAAACAGCGTATGGGTCACCGCCTGGGGATTGGTAATATCCGCACTGCTCACCCCGAAAATCGCGCCCGTAATCACATTGATTAAAATAAACGCGATCACCGCCGCAAAGGCACCGCCAGCCTTTTCCTTGGCCCAGGAACCGCCGATTGCCACAGCAAACAGAATGTGCAGGTTGTTGATGATGGCCCAGCCGATATTTTCCATGGTGCTGCCAATGGTAAGCACCAGGTTCAAATCCCCACCGGACATCTGCACCAGTTTTCCCACGCTTATCATGAGACCGGCCGCAGGCATTACTGCAATTACCGTCATCAGGACTTTGCCCAATTTTTGAAGGAAATCGAAGTTGATGATGGATTTTTTCTTCGCAGGCTTAATGTCTTTATCCGCTAACTCATTCTCGCCCGTTTTCTTATCCGCACCGGCTTTCTCATCCGCACCGGCTTTCTTATCCGCCTCCATAATGGAAATCACCGGATCTTTCCCGGCCTTCACCTCACCGGTTCTGCTCTCCATGGTCCGGTTTTCAAGTCCGCCGCAGATGATGACCGGGGTTATGGGATTCACCTGCTTTTCCAGCAGGCCTTTTAAATCCGCCTCAGCAATCAAGTCTCCGGCCTTCACCTTGTCGCCCACTTTTACATGGCAGGTGAAAAACTCCCCTTTTAAAGAAACCGTCTCCAACCCAAAATGAACCAATACTTCAATTCCGTCCTCAGTGCGGAATCCATAGGCATGTAGTGTTTCCGCAACCGAAACCACTTCCCCGTCCACCGGGCTGACCAGTTTTCCGTCCTCAGGAATAACCGCAATCCCGTCTCCTATGATCTTCTGCGAAAACACCGGGTCCGGTACTTCTTCCATGGGAACCGCTTTTCCCGTCAACGGTGACAAAATATTGGTTAATGAAATTCCGGTTCCATTCACCCCATAGTTTTTCTCTTTCATCTTTTTCCTCTCCATCCTAATTCTCTGAAAATGTCTCTGAAAACATCGTTGCATTAGTTTGTGCAACCGCTTGCATTAAATATAAAATAGTTGCACTGTGATTTCAACTGTTATTTTTGATTTTTATCGTTTTCTACGTTTTACACAAATTATGCGTCCTGTTTTTGTGCAATTTTAAATGCAATTCCGCATTATTTTTGCGCATTTCAATGCAAATCCATTTGACAAAGTTTGCATAAAAATATAAAATAAAAAGAAATGGCGGGCGTTGGGTAAAATGCCCGGTCACGGATACACAATCCACTTACTATCAATAAGGAAATCATATAAGGAGATTACCATGCCTGTTACAATTAAAGATGTTGCCGCCCTTGCGGGCGTTTCCCCCTCTACCGTATCACGAACATGTAAAGATCACCCTTCCATCAGCAAACAGACAAAAGAAAAAGTCCGTTCAGCCATGGCAAAACTGGGTTATGAGCCTAATTTCCAGGCCAGCAGTTTAGCGACGCAGAACTCCCGCACCATCGGAATCATCCTGCCTCCCTCGGAAAAAGAGGCCTATCAGAATGCATTTTATCTGGAAGTGCTCCGGGGGATCAGCCAGTTCTGCAATCAGAAACAATATATCAATACGATCATTACAGGGCAGAATGAGGAAGAGATTTTACAGGCCATTAAAACCATGTCGAAAACCGGCCTGGCTGAAGGATATATCGTGTTATACTCCAAGGAACAGGACCCTGTTCTGGATTACCTCTATGAAGAAGGGCTCTTATACGTATTGATCGGCAAAGCCTACCGCAATGTAAACCAAACCATCTATGTGGACAATGACAACGTGCTGGCAGGGCGGGAGGCCGCCGCTTATCTTCTCGGCCTGGGACATAAAAAAATCGCCTATCTGTCCGGGGATCACTCCCTTTTGTTTAACAGCGACAGAAAGGCCGGTTATATTCTGGCGCTGACGGAAAAACAGATTCCATTTCTCCCGGATTTCTGCGTCGAGGTGCCGGAAGTTCCGGAAGCGCAGAACCAGACTTTGAACGAGCTGCTGACCCGGAAAGACCGGCCAACCGCGGTTTTAGTCAGTGACGATATTCTGGCAATGGCCCTGGAAAAAGTATGCATCCGGCTGGGCCTGGCTATACCGGAAGATTTGTCCATCATTTCCTTTAACAATTCCCTGTTCGCACGGCTCTCTTCACCGCCGCTGACTTCCATGGATATTAATTCCTGCCAGTTGGGAATTGAGGCGGCTTCGCAGATGATCAGCCATATTGAAAACCCGGATTTGATGGCAACTAAGATTATCGTGCCCCATCATATGGTGGAACGGGAGAGCTGCGCAAAAAACCTTTCCCGGGGTGATTTTTAATGATGAACAACAGGTTACGGGGTGGATACGGGACTTTGCAGGGGAGGCAGATATGAGTTTAACATTTGAAAAAATAAGCACATTTGACAAAGGAATCTTACACAGGCAATTGGTTGAGGGATATTCCTTTGATAACCGATGGAGAGCGCTTTTTGAAAAGGACTGGATTGAATACGATGACTTTTTCTTTGACAACTTATCCATCGCGGATAAATGCGGATTTGTTACGGTATTGGACGGCCTGCCGATTGGACATATTTCATGGGATCCGAGAAATGCACCCGGATATACAGCCGTCGGCCACAACTGCATAATACCCGAATATAAGGGAATGGGATATGGAAAAAAACAGCTTCAGGAGGCGGTCGGCAGAATCCGGCAGTATGATGGGCTCAAAAAGATAATTGTTACTACCAACAGCGCTTTAACCGCCCCGTATAATTATGAAAGTGTCGGTTTTAAGCTTTGCCAAAGAAGAAAAAATCAAACGGAATCTTCATTTTCAGGCGATTTTCTCGATTACGAAATGATTTTATAACAGATACCCGGTTATTGGTGAGCGCATAGGCTTCATCAATCAAAGTTGTTTATTAAACAGAATGGTACAGGAGGAATAAGATTGAAACAAATATGGAATGAGATGTATCAAATGGCAAAAAGCGTGCAGAATGAAAGAAAAATATCGGATTATGTCGAAGCAGGCGGCGTTGCCGCAGCCATATTATCTTCTTCCGGGAAAATTTATACCGGCGTCTGCGTAGACACCTGTTCTGCCTTAGGAATCTGCGCGGAAAGAAACGCCATTTTTAACATGATAACCAATGGAGAGCAGGAAATCACAAAAGTTCTTGCCGTCATGCCTGATGGAAAAACGGGCGCTCCATGCGGCGCCTGCCGGGAATTAATGGTTCAGCTCATGCCCGGGAGTTATCAGTCCATCGAAATACTTCTGGATTATGAGACAGAAAAAGTTATCACCCTTGGGGAACTCACTCCGGAATGGTGGATTTCATAACAGGGGATGGAACTTCTTTCCGTTTTGATCCTCCATGCCGGAGCCTTTTTTCCCTAATACTCATCACTCAGCAGAAAATCTGCAATGTGCATGGTCTTGATTCCTTCGTAATTACCACCTGCAAAAACATCTGTCCGCAATACATATTTGGGGTAGTTATCCCGAATATCCAGCAGTCTGCCATATTCTCGTTTTTCAGTTTCAGGAGAGCCAATCTCCTGAGACACTTGAATATAAAGTTTATTTTCCTGCTTTGAAGCAATGAAATCAATCTCTGCATTGTCCAGCTTTCCTACAAAAACATCATATCCGCGCCGCCGTAATTCCAGATAAATGATATTTTCCAGCATAGCAGCCACGCTGTCCGGCGAATATCCTAATACGCTGTACCGAAGCGCGGGATCGGCAAGGTAAAATTTTTCCTGCGTTTTCAGGATTTCTTTACCCTGCACGTCAAAACGAGTGCACCGATAGAGGATATAGGCGCTTTCCAGTTTACTGAGATAGTTGTAAACCGTTTCATTATCAATGGAACGGTTTTCACTTTTCAGATACTTGCAAATAGAAGCGGCCGAAAATGTCCGCCCAATATTGTCAAAGACAAATTTCACAATACGTTCCAATTGATCCACTTTACGAATTTGATTGCGCCTCACAATATCAGTGAATATCGTAGAATTATAAATATCTTTGACAATCGTGTAAACCTCATCAGGCGCATAATTTTGCAGATGAACCGCAGGAAACCCGCCAAGCCGCAGATAATTTGCAAGCTCTGTACGAGTATCCAGGACTTCCGTATATTCCTTCCGGAACATCATATACTCGGAAAAGGACAGCGGATAGATACAAAACGAAACATAGCGTCCGGTCAAATGGGTAGATATTTCAGATGACATCATCCGGGAATTTGAACCGGTCACATAAATGTCCACATCATAATCTGTCATAAGAGAGTTTACAACTTTTTCCCACGACCTTACCTCCTGAATCTCATCGAGGAAAAGATAGGTTTTTCCCCCCGGAAATAAATGCTGGGTCAAATGGCTAAACAAAGCTTTTGCCGTCTTGATATCTTCATATTCCAAAGAATCAAAACTATAGTGTAAAATCTGTTCTTCACAAATACCCCTTCTCTTTAGTTCACCTATCAGCATCTTCAATATAGTTGATTTTCCGCAGCGGCGTATTCCTGTCAGAATTTTCACAAACGGCGTATCCACAAAGGCCATAATTTTATTAACATAAGTTGGTCTGTAAATCATAGATACCACCTCCTATTTATAGTATTATACCGCATTTCGCGGAAAATACCAATAGTTTTTATGGTTATAACCGCAAAACTATGTTTAATAAACGAAAATGATCGGTCAACCTCTCTAGGCTGTGAGGCTGACCGACCTGATTCGCCGATAGGGCTGTAGATAACTGTAACAGTTCAGACCCGTCTGAACTGTTACGCATAGCTGCTTTTCCTAAGCAGTCCCAGACTTTCCCGCTTCAATATACAAATCTATATCTTCTACAATGTATTTTGCACCGGTCGTGTGTAAAGCTTCATAATAGGAATAGATATATTCCCATACCCGGTATCGGGTGAAAAGTTCCGCTAACTGTTTTCCTGTCAAGCTTTTCTCATTTTTATAAATTTCAGTACAGTAAATCAAGAACTTCCCTTCTTTGCTCATAGTCATGCCTCCTCCGGAAGTTGGAAATCTCCCGTCTGTCTTTCTTCATCGAA
Source organism: Clostridium sp. MCC353 (assembly GCF_018785315.1). GTDB lineage: Bacteria > Bacillota > Clostridia > Lachnospirales > Lachnospiraceae > CHH4-2. The sequence goes on from NZ_WQPN01000006.1 coordinate 92,896, forward strand.
CATATGAAATAAAGTCCGTGGACTAAAATGCCACAGCTTTGTATCCTCCTGTTCTAACAAATCCATAATACCCAACATTATCCCTAATATCAAGATCTCTCAACGCATATAATGTCTCAGCGTTCAGGAATCGTTACGCCGCCCAAAAGGTGGAATATTTTGACATAAAAAAGGGCCCTGGAACAAGATTTTCTCTTTTTAGTTAGGATATCGTTAAGCATCATTTGAAACTGTTTTCAAGCCTTTTTTCCTGTGCTACCATCGGTTTTGTAAAAGAAATTGCAACAGACAGTGTTATAAACAGGAGGGATTTATTCATGAGGAGAAGGATAACAAAAGCACTGGCCCTGGCATGCTGCGCTGCGCTCACATGCCTGTCGGTCAGCGGGTGTGCGAATACCCAGGAAAAAAGAACGATCCGGATTGGCCATAACCAATCCACCAACCATCCGACCCATATCGCTCTCACCGCTTTTCAGGACTTTATCAATGAAAAACTGGGGGACAAATATGTGGTCGAAGTGTATCCAAGCGAGCTGTTAGGTTCCCAGACCGACATGGTTCAGTTAACCCAGACCGGAGCCATTGATTTCTGCGTCGCCAGCAACGCCATTTTGGAAACATTCAGTAAAAACTACGAGATTTTTAATCTGCCTTATCTGTTTGCAAGTCCGGAGGCCTATCACCACGTTATGGACGACCCGGAAGTGACAGGGCCGATCTTCGATTCCACCAAAAAAGCCGGATTTACGGCCGTTACCTGGCTGGATGCGGGCACCAGGAATTTTTATACCATCAACAAGCCCATTGAAACTCCGGCGGATTTAAAGGGGCTTAAAATCCGCGTCCAGCAGTCCCCCACCAATATTGAGATGATGAAACTGTTAGGCGGTTCCGCCACCCCCATGGGATTCGGAGATGTGTATACAGCGCTCCAGTCGGGAATTATCGACGGGGCGGAGAACAACGAAATGGCGCTGACCGACAACGGCCACGGTGATATCTGTAAATATTACTCTTACGACATGCATCAGATGGTGCCTGACATTTTAATTGGCAACAACGCATTTATGGAGGGGTTATCCGATGAGGACCTGGCCATATTTGAAGAAGGCTTCCGCCTCATCAACCAGGTAGAACGGGAAGAATGGGTGAAAGCTGTGGACAGCGCCAAAGAACGGGCCGCAAACGATCAGAACGTGAATTTCGTCTACCCGGATCAGAAACCATTTGTGGATGCCTGTAAGCCGCTCCACGCCACGGTGCTTGGAAACAATCCGGGGCTGCAGCCAATCTACGATGCAATCCAGAAATATAACGCAGAATATCCTGCTGAAGCGGAATAGGGGGAAAGGAAATGAAGCAGTTAAGAAAAACATTAACTCATATATTAAACGGTCTTGCCGGAATCAGTTTCTTAGCCATGGTCATTCTGACCTGCTGGCAGGTGCTCACCAGATACGTACTGCAGAATCCATCGTCCTGGTCCGAAGAACTGGTTTCCTACTTATTTGCATGGATGTCCCTGCTGGGGGCCAGCCTGATCACCAGTGAACGGGGCCATATGAACATACCTGTTGTAGTGGAAAAAATGCCTGAAAATCTGAAAAAAGGATTCTCCATTTTCGCAGAACTGGTTGCATTTGTATTTTCCGCAGTCATCCTCCTGTATGGAGGCGTTCAGATTACCAGTCTGGCTATGGGACAAATGACCTCTTCCTTAGGCGTAGCGATCGGCGTTTTCTACATCGTACTCCCTCTCAGCGGTATTTTGAACATGGTCTATACAGCCATGAATATCTATGACATCGTAAAAGGAAATATACCTGTATTACCAACCAGCGAAGAAGACGCCCTGGTGGAGAACCTTGAAAAGGAGGAAGCATAAATTATGGCAATGCAGTCATTAGCAATCATCATTCTCGTTCTTGCAGTGTTCCTGATCGCCGGAGTCCCCATCTCCTATGCAATCGGCATCTCTGCCCTGGCCGCCATTCTCCAGATGGTGACCCTGGATGTATCCGTATTAACCGCAGCCCAAAGGACTTTTGTGGGCATGAGCAAATTCAGCCTGACAGCGATCCCATTCTTCGTCCTTGCAGGAAACCTGATGAACCAGGGCGGAATTGCCAAACGGCTGGTGGATTTCGTGCTGGCCATCCTTGGCAAACTCCCCGGAGCCCTTTTGGTGACAAATGTAGGCGCCAACGCCTTATTCGGCGCGATTTCCGGTTCTGCTTCCGCAGCGGCGGCCGCAGTGGGCAGCATGGTGCAGGAAGGGGAAGACAAACAGGGTTACGAACGGGCCGTCTGCGCTGCCACCAACGGAGCTTCCGCCCCATCCGGCCTTCTGATCCCTCCGTCCAATGCCCTCATCACCTATTCCCTGGTTTCCGGCGGCACATCGGTAGCCGCCCTGTTCCTGGCAGGTTATATCCCCGGCATCTTATGGGCAATCTGCTGTGTTGTGGTGGCCGTCATCATTGCCCGGAAAAAAGGCTACAAAGGAACACCTGGAAAATTTGACTGGAAAACCCTGGGAACCGCCACATTGAAGGCGATTCCGGCCCTGTCCTTGATTGTTGTGGTAATCGGCGGCATCATCGCAGGCGTATTTACCGCTACGGAAGGTTCTGCAATTGCCGTCGTATATGCGCTGGTCCTTGGCATCTGCTACCGGAATATCACCCTCAAGAGCTTCTGGAAAATCCTGGTGGACAGCGCCAAGATGAGCGGCATGATCGTATTTTTGATCGGCGTATCCAATATCCTGGGCTGGGTCATGGCATTTACCCAGATCCCCCAGGCCATCTCAGCCGGACTTTTAGGGCTCACAAACAGCCCGGTGATCATCCTGCTGATTATGAACGTAATCCTGCTGATCGCAGGCACATTTATGGACGTAACCCCGGCAATCCTGATCTTCACCCCATTGTTTTTACCGATTGTAAAGACCTTCGGAATGCACCCGGTCCATTTCGGCCTGATCCTGGTATACAACCTCTGCATCGGCAACATCACTCCGCCTGTGGGGAATACCCTGTTTGTGGCGATTAAAGTCGGAAAGACAACGCTGGCTAAGGTGATGCCTTATATGCTGATGTTCTATGTATCCATTTTAGTTGGTTTGATTTTGGTAACTTATATTCCGGCGGTCAGCATGGCGCTGCCAACCATGGCTGGGCTGATTAAATAAGGGATTCTGGCAGTGTAACGTTAGTAACAGTTCAGACAGGTCTGAACTGTTACTAACGTTTCCCTATGATATGCAGAGGGGCGAAAGCAATGGTTGCTTTCGCCCCTTGATTACTCCAACAGCAGGGAAAAACAGGCTTAATTAATTCCGTTAGTACACACTCATACTTAACTGAAATATAAAATGCTCCAAATTCTAATTCGCAATCTAACTCGTTATCGTCCCTTATTGGAACAACGCAGCCCATAGGCGGCTTTCCATTTATATAAATGCCTATCATTCCCATATGTTTTTCTCCTTGACAAGTCTGTTTTATTACATAATCTTTGCCAAAAGGGTACAAATCCCGATTTGCTGCTCTGCTCAACTGGCTAATAAATCGGAAGCTGTCTTCATAACTTCAGAATAGCGATCAGCTCTTCTTGGTCCATTTCTCCGGTTTCAACAAATCCAAACGAACGGTATAATCGACTGGCAATTTCGTTCTCAGGTTCATATGACAACCAGCAGTATTCCGCTTTACCACACGGAAATGTTTTTATGAATTCCAATGCAAGCCTGACTGCTTCCTTCCCGTACCCCTTATTCTGATAACTTTTATCTATCATCAACCGCCAGAGATTATAATTGCCTTTTGCTATTATCGGGGCATTGTCCCAGTAATCGTCTGTATCAAAACCAATCATTAAAAAGCCAACCGGCGTGTCATCCTCATATATTCCAAAAGGGAAAGCATATCCATTTCCAGTTATGGCGGTATAGGCTTCGATGATACTGATGTCATTGCTTGCCACAAAATTTTTCTGCTTTTCAGATACACTAAGTTTCAAAATATCCCATACATTTTTACCATTTATCTTCTCCAGTTTAAGCATATTCACATCCTCACAAATTCCGATTTCCAGTTTGATAAACTGGAAGTTAAAATATCCCGATTCCTTTACACTTGATACAATATAAGTTTGACAAATTTGTCTTTACTTCATTGCTAATTCTGATTTGCGTTTTGCTCTTTTGGAAAAAGCGGCCAATTTATTCCTTCAAATTTTCCAGAGCTTCAGGATTATTTGAGATAATCACTCCAACAGTCTGACATTTTTCCATATCTGGACATTCACCACATGTCGTCACACCTTTTTTAATTGCGCATTGACGAATACCGCAAAGACTATCACAAAATACAGTTTTAACCCCATGGACACGACAGCCCTGACAGTTGATGTGTTCAGGCAGAATGGGCGCATTATTTAACTCAGCCCATAGCTTCGCAGTTTTTTCACGCAATGCCTGATCGTCATTGATCGTCGCAAGATATGCTTCACATTTCTCACAATCCAGTCCGCAGTATGCAATCATATTTCTCATGATTATGTACCCCCTTAAATTTTTGTTTTTTATACAGCTACATTCTCACTATCTTCCTAACAGTATTCGCTGTTCTTATGGTTAGTTTGCTGCTGACATTTGTACTTGCCGTCTTAGACCACCAATTTGTTTTTTGATAATCTTTCCGGCTGAAGGACCAAAATATTACTTCTTTATATCCCTTTATTTTTTCTAAATCCTCTTTAGGTTCCCCAATCTCACAATACACCTCTGAGAATGTGGCAGGCGGCATAATAAAAATTAAATTGTCATAAATTTCTTTATTTTCATTCCCCCACCAGTCGGGGGCATTTTGCAAAATATCCTCAAGTTCTTCTCTGGATATGACAAAAATAGGAATATCTACAGCAAACTGTGTTTTAATCATTTCCTCAATTTGTTTTGTAAACTTTTTTATATTATCTTCATCACTGGAAAAGGTTACATTTCCGCTGTTCAGATATGTCTTAACTTCACCAAATCCAAGGTTTTCAAAACTTTTCTTCAATTCTGCCATTGGTATCTTATTTTTTCCGCTTATATTGATACCTCGTAATAAGGCAGCATACCTTTTCATATCCCTGATCTCCTCTGCAACTCACGATTTTTAACGCCATATCCAATTTTCCCACAAGCCGGAACTTAACATCTATCGAAAAAGCTTTGGAGCTTATCTACAAATTGTCCAATATGTATGCCGTCAACAAAAGAATGATGTACCTGAACTGATATTGGAATGAGGATTTTCCCATTGTTCTCATAAAACTTTCCCCAATCAAACAGGGGAGTTGCATTATCCTTCTTCCCGGAATTGGTATGGGAAATATGGGTGTAAGTGACCCACGGCATAGGAGAACACTGAAAAACATCATTTCCTAATGGACCTGTAAAATACTCTTTCTGCTCCTTTGCTATCGTTTCTGCCAACTCACAGTATTCTTTTAAATCATCTATCATGGGAACATTAACCACCTTAAACAATTCGGTGTCTTGATTCAGATAGGTAAACGCGGTATCTATCTTGTCAAACAAAACAATCTGTCCATCAACAAACCGATAACGAAATGCGTCTATCTCATTTGCACATTTACAAACTGCGTATACCATCGCCAATGTAAAAGAAACCCCCATTTCTTTAACCACACGTTTGAACCTTGTAATATCCGCTTCAAAGGTTACACAAAACGCTGGTTCTACACTATTTCTAAAAATCATACAGTGCATTGCTCTATTCCATGTTTTTTCATCAATTACTTTATACTTATTTGCCATGTGATTGTTCCTCCAAATTCTAATTCTCCAGTTATTATGGTCTGCTCATATATAAAAGAGGATAGGGATTTCCCTGTTCGTCATTTGCAGTTCTTTTGTAAACATTGAACCCCATATGCTCATAGAAACCTTTGGCAAGGGGATTTTGTTCATTCACCGCTAAATCGTTAATCATATATTTTTCTATTCCGTATTTGAATAATTTTTTGCCTAATCCTTTTCCCCTTTCTTCATGGGAGATAAACAGCATTTCAAGGTGTTGTTCTACGATTCCCATAAATCCCACAGGAACTTGATTCTCGTTTTCTACAATAATCAAATGCGGTATTTCTTTTAATGCTTGTGGTACATACTTCTTAATGTCCTCTATTTCACCCTCTGATAAAAATAGATGGGTTGCCTTTACAGAACTTTCCCACACTTCTAATAACTGTTCTATTAATGATGAATTTCTGTCTGTTACTTCAATAATTCTCATCGTATTAGTCCTCCAAATCCCGATTTCGCTAATAGCCCCCAGTGCAGCTCCGGTCAGATTATATAAAAATAGCGCCATCGCTTTCTGTCTTTTATCCTACCACACTTCCCCCTGTTTTTCCATTTCATTTCGCAATCCTCACAATGGATAGCGCTTCCAGAAATGATTCTGAAATATGGGAACGGAATAAAAAGAAAAATCCTGGCAAAAAAACGAGGTTTTAACCACGATTGGTTAAAACCTCGTTATCTGTATTTCATTCCCTAACAGCCTCCGGCGCTTTCGCCCCTCTTCCATCCGCCAGCATACCGACTGCCACGCCGCCTACCAGCGCCCAGAACGCGGAACCGATCCCCAAAATCGTAATTCCGCTCATTCCGATGATAAAAGCCGCAAACGCTCCGGTTTTATAAAGGCCTGTACCAAACGCGTCTTTCAGCGCATTGATGAGGATATTGATCATAGCCAATCCGGCCAGAAGGGATACCAACGCGCTTGGCAGTCCGGCCACGATGCCCAGGGCATAACCTGCCAGAACCCCAAATACAATCAGCCCGATTCCATTTAAAACCGCACCGCCGTAACGGTATTCTTTGGGTCCGTTGCCGTCGGCCGCTATCATTGCCGTCATGGGGCCTGCGATATTGGCGTTGTGGCCGCCGAAAAATGAGGTCACGATGCCGCCGATTCCCGAAGCGATTGTCATGCCGTTGATGGGGACCTGATAACCAGCCCCTTTTAAAACGCCTATGGCCTGGGCATTTTCAGCCCCGATCACCAGCACGGCCAAAGGGATGGACACCGACATGACCGTTCCGGGATTGAGAACGGGAACCACAAATGAAGGTCCTGCCAGACCGTAATCCGACAGCTCAAAATGAAACTGTCCCCGTACAACCGCCGCCAGGATTCCAAAAACCAGCGATCCCAGCACAGGCGGAATCTTTTTCGTAATCATCGGGGTGATCAAAAATGCACAGATACAAACTGCGCCAACCACAATATCGGCCTTCGCATTCAGCACGATTCCCGTGCCGTATTTCATAAACACGCCTGCAATCATTCCCATCACGATGGGCAGGGGAATCCAATCCATGATTTTCTTCACCCAGCCTGTGATTCCCAGCAGAAATACCAGGATTCCGGCCACCAGAAACGCCCCCGCCGCCTCATTAAAACTGTAGCCGGAAATGGCCATTCCCACCATTGCAACGCCCGGAATCGACCAGGCGCCCACTATCGGCATCTTATAATACAATCCCAGGAAAAAGCTCAATAACCCGCCAGCGATATACACGGTGGATACCCAGGACAAGGTCTGGGCCTGGGTAAAACCTGCGTTCTGCCCGGCCTGGAATGCCAGAATCGCAGGCCCGGTATAAGCGAAGGCCAAAGCCACCAGCGCCCCGCTGACCGTCCCGGCATTGACCGCCTTTTTAAAATCCCTGATCCCGGATTTAAATCCCGGCCCCGGCTCTATCATATTCATTTTTCTGCTTCCCAATGTAACCCCTCCTCTCTCAAATCAAAGATAATCTTCTCTGACCGGTGAAAATACATCCATGTTCACTACCTTTTGATTCCCAATTACCGCCAGATCATGATGGGCATTGGGCGGAATCCTGACCATATCCCCTGGCCTCATCACCATCTTTTCCTCTCCCAACGTCACCTCGCACTCCCCTTCCAGGATGCACAGAAGCTGTTCGTGGGGGTGGGAATGGGGAAATGGGGGGAATCCCGGCTCAATTGTGTTCAGCACCAGCATGACATTTTCTCCGGAAAATACCTGCCGGACTGCGGTTTCATGAAATGGTTTCTTTTCAATACTCTTCCAGTTTGCGATCTCCATCAATACGTTCTCCTCTCATCAGCTCATATTTCTCTGCGCCAGCCATTTGGGCATCAGCTCTTCATCCACCTTTTTCCTGACAGCGGGCACACGCTCCAGCAGATAAGCTTTCAGTTCCCTGCTCACATTGATCCCTCCCACAGCTCCGTCAAATGCCACCAGGTTCCGGCATCCGCTCATTTTCATGGTCAGATTCACTGCGGTGGGCAGGTCAGGCGCTATCAGGGAATCCTTCGTATATCCCGCGTTCTGCTCATCCATATCAAAGACTGCCTTCAGTTTTCCCCCCACAATGATGGATGGAATCTGGGCGGAAAAGAACCCTCCCGGGTATCCTTTACAGGAATAGTTGTTGATCATCGCTTTCAGGGCGCTGCTCACCTTAGGCACCTCTTCCATATTCGTCTTTCCATCCTCGTCGTAGCACTGTTCCGTATAGAAAGAATAAGGCGTTACCGGCTGATCCAGGTCAAAGGGGTCAATGCCGATCTGTAAAAATGCCGCGAAAATCAATCCGCCGGCGGAGACATAGGACAGGGGCGCATGGCAGTCCAGAACGGCAATGCATCCCACCTCCTCCAGCTCATTGAGAAGGGTGATCAGTTTTCCGTATTCTTCCAGCATCTTTTTGGTGGATCTTTCATTTAACAGAATCAGGTCATTGTCCGCATCCACACCCATAATTCCGTTGGGCGATACCTTTAACATGACGGAAAACAGCATCTTTTTCTGGACAAAATCCGATTCGTAGATGGAACGGGCCACGAAATTGCCTCCCCTTGGCCCCAGGTTGTAATGATAGGTGGAACGGGTTTCTATCCTGGCATAGGACATGCCGAAGGGCTTCATAATCCGGTCGATCACCCGGTGGAAATGCAGTTCCCTCACATCCGTGTTGTGTACGTGGATAATCCAGTCCGCGTCGTAAACATCGCTCAGGCCGTAAAGCGTTCCGATCTTGGTTTCTATGGGCACCCCCTTCATCAGAGGCGTAACATTCTTGGCTTTGCCGTTAAAATATGTATCCAGTCCGAATTTTTTAATAAACAGCTCGCTTTCCCTGTAGCGCAGCCCATTTCCGGCCCTCAGGCGGATATCCGACGTTCCGGTCCGTTTTTCCACCTCGTCCCTGATTGTGCGCAGAAGTTCCGCATAGGGTTCCCCTCCTGCCAGAGTGAAGCCATGGTGGGAGGCCAGGATATTGACGCTGTCCCCTGGTTTCACCTTTGAAAAATCAACTCCGGCCAAAGCGGTTTCAGCGGCGGCTCTGACCGATTCCCTTGTGAGGGGAATTGCGTCTTCCAATTCCGGAAACAGCTCCTTCATTTGAACGGATGTCATATCCGGCAGGTCTACAGCTCTCATGGCGATTTCTTCCGGAGCGATCGAATAAGGAGACCTGATCGGCGCCGCCGGAGTGATTGTACGGTTATTCATGTCCCTTCCCCCTTTCCAGCCCTTTTTCCACACATTTTTCGCAGAATTCTATATCATCTTTAAAATGATATTTTGAATCATATTTTTCTTTGACGCCTTCATCCATGGTCCACAATGTGGATGTCAGGCCATACCACTGGTATCCCGGCGCTTCGCCCGGGTCAATTCCTGCGGCGTTCAGCATACGGAGCGGTGTTTCCGCACAGCAGCATTTGCAGCCTGTGCGTATTCCCGTCATTCTTGCCAGGTCAATGGGAGTTTTGGCTCCTGCCAGTATAGCGGCCGCAACTTCTTCGGCCTTCGTCCTGGTGCAGACACAGATTTCCATCTTGGGATAAAAATGGGCCTTCAGGCAGAGCGCTTCTATCTCCCCCGCGTCAAACTCCGAAGGATCACAGAAAATGGTCCTTGGATGTTCCAGCGCCTCCATCGTCACGGCATCTTTTGGACAGTGTTCCACACAGGAAGAACAGCCCACACAGTATTCTTCTTCTAAAACAGGTTTTCTGTGCACAAAACATATGGCATCTGCCGGGCACACTTTGGAACACAGGGTGCACCCGATGCATTTATCTTCATCAAATACAGCTTTTGCCTTAATTACTTTCATGTCCTCCACCTCTCTTTTCATATTCAGATTTCATATTCGTGTTTCCATCCGCCCTTTATTTTCTGCCGGAGCACATTGGCGATTTCCTGAGCGGTTCTGTATTTATTAAATCCCCTGTCCAGATTGGACACCAGAACGTCCATGGCCATTCTCACCTCATCGTTTGGGCCCGGCAGGGATATAATCCTGGCGTTCCCGCATTCCCCGGCCGCGATTCGTATCCCTTCTTTTACATGCCGTCCCGTCCCTTTCTGATATTTCACCAGCCATGGGGTGGCCGCATAGGGATCTAACCGGGTAACCGCCTCAACTGTAAAGTCCTTATCTTCCGCCCCCACTCCTCCGGTGGTAATGATCAGGGAATATCCGTCGTCCATGGCCTCCTGAACCGCTTTGCATATCTCATCACAGTTATCTGATATCGGCGGCCTAATCACCGTGTCATATCCTTTTTCTTCCAGCACGCGGGCTATATAAGGGGAATTTGTATCCTTTATCATGCCGTTTTGAACCTCAAACCCCGTAGGAAATATGCACACCCTCTTCTCAAATGCTTCCCGCACCGTATTGCCCAGCTCATATGTATGATCCAGCACTTCGTCCACATCTTCCGGCTCCAGGGCAATCAGCCCGAGAACCCCGTTGGAATGGATGACGGACCGGCCGGTCAGCGTAAAACCGTCCACTTCTTTTAAGGCCTCCAGCACCGCCTTCTCCTTTCCCGCGATCTGTCTGGCATCCACCGTTTCTTTCAGGATATCCAGCGTTATATGATCCGGGCGCACATCGACCACCAGGACATTTTCCGTCTCCATGTCCAGAACCTGCGCCACTTTCCGGGCCACCTCGCCCAGGTCCACATGATCGATCACGATATTCTCAATCCAAAGCTCCTTTTTCTCCAGCAGATTCATGGTAAGGCCGGTTTCTTCTGCTTTTTTCTGGATGTGGATCACATCAAATTTCAAATCCAGCACAGGCGCGTCCACAATATCCCGGCCAATGCAGATCATATCAACGCCGGATTCAGAGAGGGCGGGAATCTGCTCAATTTTTACATTTCCCGCAAATGCAGTCTTCACTTTCCCCCTCATATTAAGGCGGTCCAGCGTTTTCAAAACCACCCCGATATCTTCTTTCTCGCCTGTATCGATCATCAGCACCGACGCCCCATGAGCGCAGGCGTCGGCCGTTTCCTGTTCCAGCATTCCCTGTTCATTCCTCAACTGGACGGCTATGGTGTGGCCTTCCAGTTTTTTTGCGGCATCCAGCGCGGCTTCTATGGATCCAAACATCCTGATATAATTTTTGTCCAGGTACACAAAAGGCAGTTCGGCAATCCTGGTTTTAACCCCCGCCTGACCGATCGCATGCCTCAGGGAATGTCTCAGCTCCACCGGCATCTTTTTAAAGGAACCGCAGACAATTTCAGCCCTGCCCCGGGCCAGGTCCACGGCGCGTTTCGCCGCGGTTGAAACCCCGGAAGCTTTGGAGATCAGGCCGATGATCCGGTCCTCCGCCATGGCGGTCTGTTTGGGCGTCCCGCGAAGCATCATGATCGTCTCATTGGCATGAACGAACATTCCGTCCCTGATATTGGACACCGCCTCCATACCCAGTTCCCGGGCCATATCTTCCGCCGCTTCAACCCCATATATGACGCCCTCCCTGGTATTGGATACTGCGGAAGTGACTGCCAGGTCCGTTATTTGTTCAAAAATGACATCGCGGATATCCGTTATGGCTTCTTTTTTATCCATCTGTCCCTCCTCGTCTAATTCCTGATTATCTCATCGCATTCCTGAAGGTGCTGCCTCATGCTGGCTCTTGCGGCATCGGCGTCTTTCTTCTTAACAGCGTTTACCACCTTCGCCAGTTGGGGGATGGCTGTATTTTCCGCAATTTCCAGGGTACAGCACCTGTGGTAAAATTTGACCATTACTGTGCTGATATCCCGGATCAACTGGTACAGCATCTGGTTGGAAGACGCCTTGGCGATCAGAAAGTGGAATTTCACATCCAGATCGATATACTCTTCAATCTGGATACCCGGTTTTTGCATCAGCCAGACAATATTCTCCAGCTCTTTCACCTGATCCGGTTCTGCGTTGACCGCCGCCTGTCCTGCCGCTTCTGTTTCCAACAGGATTCTGACTTCCATGATCTCAGTCTGCTTGATCGTATTCAACTGGATCATAATACAGAGCGGATCCACAAAACATCCCCGTACCTTTTCCACGATAAATGTGCCGCCGTTGCGTTTTTCGACAATTTTCGACGCTTCCAGCCCTTTTAAGGCCTCCCTCACCGTGGTTCTGCTGACGGCCAGCATTTCCGCCAGCTCCCCTTCTGCCGGAAGTTTATCTCCGGCATGCATTTTAGAAAAGATCATCTCTTCTATGGCGTCTTTCACCTTTTCGGAAACCTTCATTTTACCCGGTAAACCCACAATATTAATTTCCCTTCACTTCTTTTACAAGAGCTTTAAATGTCTTTATAAATTCCACCGCATCAATGCTCAGCGCCACCCCCGCGAATCCGTCCGCCAGGTTTTTCTTAGCCGCCGCCACATCCGGTGAAAAGCTGATGGCCGGTTTCCCCGCATCTCTGCATGCTTTCAGAATCCGGGAACGGGCCTCTAAAAAGTCAGGGTGGTTAAACTGTCCTGAAATGCCCATATCCGTGGAGAGATCATAAGGCCCCAGGAAAATGCCGTCGATATCGGGAACCTGCATAACTTCCTCAATATGGTTCAGCAGCCCTACCGTCTCACACTGGGGAATGATCAGCACGTCTTCATTCACCTCTTCGTAAAACTCATTCAGCCGGCCTGCGCTCTTTAACGCCCATCCTGAATTTCTGGCGTAAGGGAAACAATGCTTTCCTTTGGGCGACAGCCGCCCCTGCTCTACCAGAAGCCGGATTTCGTCCATGTTCTCCATACAAGGAACAATGATGCCTTTTGCTCCGCAGTTGATCATTCTATGTAAGGAAGGCCGGGTATAATCCGGCACCCGGACAACCGGAGTGATGCCCCCAGTTTCCGCCGCCCGGATATAATCCATGGTATCCTGAATGCTGAAAGGCCCGTGCTCCGTATCGATCACTACAAAGTCCAGACCGGCCAGGCCAAGACATTCAATGGATGTTCCTCCCCCCAGCTGCGCCACGGTTCCTACTACGGGTTCTCCCCTCTGAATCTTTTCTTTTAATTTGTTTGCCATCTCTCTTCCTCCTGAATACTATTGATAATATTGTTAGAACGTAACTGTTCAGTAGGTCTGCGCATTTACTGCGCTGATCGTACAAAAATGTGGAATTGCGAGCAAAAATCCCATCGCCAAAGGCGATTTCAAATGGATTTTTGCATGTAACTGTGAGGGTACTGAACAGTTACATTAGAACTTAATTGTCTCCCGGCCTCTTAAATGTTCCGGGGCCTTGTAACAGGTTTTCTAATACAGCTGCTCTTTTTGCTTTCTTTTTGTATTACAATTTATATTTTAATTATATAATTATAATACTTTATATGCGTATATTACAACATCGCGCTGATAATGTCAACATATTATGGGCATTTTTCCAACATAAATACTATTTTTATTATGTACATTTAATAATTGTATTATAATAGTGTTCGGATTTTCTATTTAATTGATACAAAAATACTATTGATATCATAAAAATCATATACTATAATGAATTAAGATCGAAACGCAAATCTGATTAACTATTTTTATCCTACCGCAATATCATAAAACATTTGATTGGCAAAAAATGGAAGCCGCAGCGGACCATCATTTGATTCTGCGCCGACGGCCCTTTTCATTTAAGCCCTTTCTCATAACAGAGTGGAAATTGGAGGTAATTATGGCATCGAAAGTTAAAGTGGCAGATAAATTGAAAAAAGAAATGCAGGATATGATTCTTAAAAATATGAAGCCGGGGGACAAACTTCCCACGGAGTCGGAACTTTGCATCCGGTTCAACGCCAGCCGCACATCTGTCCGGGAGGCGCTGCAGGCATTGAGATCTTCCGGGATACTGGAAAAAAAGGGCGGCGGCACCTATGTCACAGACACCTTTGACGAATGTCTGATCAGCCCGCTCATGGCCATGCTGCAGCTCAATCTGACAGAGGCCGGAGACCTGTTGGAGATAAGACGGATTTTAGAGACGGAAACAGCCGGTCTGGCTGCCAGACGGGCCACAGAAGAAGATATCCGCCAATTGGAGAACATCGTCTGGATGATGCAGAAACCGGATATCACGCTGGAAGAATTTATCGGCCTGGACGTAAAATTCCATATGGCGGTGGCCCAGGCCAGCGGCAATTCCGGGCTGCAAATCCTCATAAAGAACATCACGTCAGCGCTGGAAAAAGTCTACCCGCGGTACTGCACCCTGGAAATCGCGGAAAATTCCGCAATTCCGTTGGAACGGGAAATCGTCCAGGCCATTTGCCAACATGATTATGAAACCGCAAAGCAGAAAATGGCCCGGCACCTTTTGGAAAGCGGCCTGAATGCGGGGATTGACGGGCAGGAAGAGGATATCCAATCCGGGGCGGAATAGGAAGAGCGGCAGATAAAAACAGCAGTATTCCGAAGAATACTGCTGTTTTTATTGTCTTCTTTCTATTTATTGTCCTCATTCCATTGCCCCTCATCTGATCTCCCGTTCTTCCGCCACAATCTCAGCTTCCGTATTCTGCTCCACGAAATCAACGATTTCATCCATCACACTGTCGGCCTGGGCGCTGTGGGGTACAATGGCAGCCACGCCGATCACCAGGATCTGATGGACATCCTGCTCTTCTACTTCAGCGGCGGATACCTGGAATTTATTCCGTATCTTCGCAAGAAGGCTTTTTATAATCATCCTCTTTTCTTTCAGGGAGTGGACCCAGGGGGCGTACAGCCTGATTTTTAATACTGCTATTTTCATCTTCACCTCTTATTTTCCTCTTGTATTTCCGTCATCTATTTCTAAAAATCAAGGATGTTCCGGAAAAAAGAGTTCATCAACTGTCATATCCAGTTCCCGGGCCAGGCCAAACGCCAGCGCCAGCGTCGGATCGTACTTGTTATTCTCAATGGCATTGACTGTCTGCCGGGATACTCCGCATTTCTTAGCCAGATCTTCCTGCGACAATCCCTGCTGCTTCCTTTTTTCCCGAATATTGTTTTTCATGTCACTCCTCCGTCACGCCTCCATGCCGGAGCATTTCTTGCGCGAATACTGCGCTTCTAATCTCCGTACTTTTTCTTAAATCCAAACAGCAGGACACAGTAGATTATGGCAGTGGATGCCAGAATGATGAATGGATTTATCCCTTTATAGCCGCGGAAAAAGCTTTCAACGATGCAGACGACAAAATATCCCACCATCCCCAGCAAGGTATAGGTGCTGGTTTTCCCAACGATCATCCTTCTTCTCTCATCTCCCTGTTTTATCAGTGAAATGAGCATAACCAGATCCATAATGATTACTGCTGCCAAAAAGATACCGAATAAAATAAGACCTGTCATAATAACTGCTCCTTTCCAAATATTTCACCATATCATATGTCAAATACTTTTGACATTTTAAGTGTAACGGACGGAGGATAAAATGTCAATAGTTTTTGACATTTTTCCTCCGTCCCTTAAAAACTGTTGTTTGTATTTTTCTCATGAACCTGCTGGTCGATCTTATTGACCGCGTTGAGATACCGGATATGAATCCATTTTTGCAGCAATTCACAATCCCTTTTATCAAAGACATGATATAAAAGAGTAGAATTTTCAATAGTTTTATTCACATCATCCGGCCCGTCAAATGCCTTTGTGATCATCACATCAATATATTCCTTATACTTAGTCAGCATTTCCACCATGCGGTGATAAGGGCTGCAGGAATAGATCACGTCAAATGTGGCGCTGGTTTCCTTAAACGCCTCCCCTTTCAGGCCCGCCTTTAAAAATGCGATTTTACGCTGGGTAAAAAGTTTAACCTCTTCAATCTCTTCCTGGGACGCATTGATCAGGAAATCGCTGATGATCGCATTTTCCAACATTTCCCGGATTTTGGCGATCTCA
The DNA here is from genome assembly GCF_018785315.1 of Clostridium sp. MCC353. Lineage (GTDB taxonomy): Bacteria > Bacillota > Clostridia > Lachnospirales > Lachnospiraceae > CHH4-2. The sequence goes on from NZ_WQPN01000006.1 coordinate 109,186, forward strand.
TACATATCGTTTTTATCGATGCCCACCACAAAATAGCCTTTCATATCCACATGCTTAACCAAATGATCCCGTTCCAGCATCTGCAAAGCTTTATTTACATGAAATTTGTTCACATTATATTTATTTGCCAACTGTGTCTCAACCAGCCGCTGGTCACGATGAAGTGTATTATTAATAATTTGTCTGCGCAAATCCTGATAGATAAAATCAGTCATAAAGAAGTTCTCCCCGAGTGTCTTTTTATCTTATTAATAGTATATCATGGCCTGGCCCTTGTCAACCAAAGGGAGGGTTCTCCCGCGCACAAGGGAGGATTCTCCCTCATACAAAGTCATTCAAAGAGCACCGGCAGTTAATCAGCAGTTTCAAATCCATAGAGCATATCATACATAACTGTTTTTTAGTAATTTTACACATTTTTCGTCAAAATATATTGATTTTATTATACATTTTATCTTGACTGTGCCCTTTCAGTATGTTAATCTGAAATTAAATAGTTAACTATTTTATAAAAGATAACTATATGTTTTTAGACCAGAGAATAGTTAACTGTTTAACCTATAAAATATCATTCTAATAAGGAGGGGCAGTTATGAGAATCACGGAAATTTACGCTGAAGTTGTCAACGCTTCGATTTACTCCAACTATGTTTTCGTCATCGCAAAAACCGACGAAGGGGTAACGGGCTTTGGCGACGCCACTTTAGACGGACTTGAATTTGAGGTCGTTGCCGCAGTACGTAATATGGGCAGCAAATTAATCGGAAAAGATGTGTTACATGACAATTTAGAAGTATCAGGCGACGGCGGCGGCCTGATAACGGCAGCGGCGGCATCGGGAATCGATATCGCCATGTGGGATTTAAAAGGCAAAGCCTTAAATGTTCCGGTATACCAGCTTCTTGGAGGCGCCAGGCGCAAAGAAATTCCGGTGTACGCCTCCTTTAACAGGGCCATCAAAGACCGGACGCCGCAAGGCTTTGGCGAATTTGCCAAAGAGCTGGTCAGCCGCGGAAACCGGGCGTTAAAATGCCATCCATTTGACGGCGTATCCTGGAAAACGCCTCTTGAAAACCAGAAGAAACTGGTAGATACCGGCTGCGAACGCTTCATCGCCATGCGGGAAGCCGTGGGGGACGAGATTGCCGTCGGCGTGGACGCCCATTGGAGATTTGACATGAAAACCGCCATGTATGTGGCCGACCGTTTACGGCCCTATCATCCATTCTGGATCGAGACGCCGATACCGGAGAAAAAACCTGAATTGTTACGGGAATTCCGCATGAAATGCGGCGTTCTGGTGGCAGGCGCAGAGATGCAGGCTGGCGGCGACGCCATTTTACCTCTGCTCAAAAACCAGGCTCTGGATGTGTATATGCCGGATATCCGCTACGTAGGCGGAATCACCGGAATGATGAAGATGAATTCCCTGCTGGAGGCATACGATGTTTTGGTTTCCCCCCATAATATGTGCAGCGTGATTACCTGCGCTTCCAGCCTGCATGTGTCCGCTGTTATGAAGAATTTTATGCATTTGGAATACCATCCGGCGGAAGCGCCCTGGCTCCGTGATTTCTCTGATACCTACTGGGATGTGAAGGACGGTAAATTTTCCATTCCTGAAGGCCCTGGTCTGGGCGTAAATCTGGACCTGAATCTGTTGAAAGAGCACCCGTATAAAAAAGCCCAGCCGTTAAGGCTTAATATGCTGGGCGCCTGATGATTTTATGAAACCCGGGGGCATTTTTCTAAATGCCCTGACCGTTTTGCGTTCGTTAACAGGAGGGATTTTTATGAGTAAGCGTATGATCAATATATTAATCGGGCCGTTTCTTTTCTTCGCCATGCTGGCAATTCCATTTCCGGGCCTTTCCTATGAGATGCACGGCGCAGTGGGCCTCCTTTTATGGATGCTCTACTGGTGGATCACACAGCCGGTGGGGCCGTCCGTCACATCACTTCTTCCTATTTTAATCGTCCAGTTTTTTAAGTTAACACCCACAGCTTCCATTTTGGGCAATTATTTCAGCGCGACCATCGTTCTCATCATGAGCGCCAATATTATCACCATCTGCTGGACCAAGTCCGGGTTCGACAGGCGGCTTGCGCTGAACATCATGCTGAGAGTGGGCAACAACCCCAAGGTGCTCGTTACCATGTGGTTCATACTCTCCGTCGCCCTTTCTTCCATGATTGCAAATGCAGCCATTGCCGCCGCATTTCTCCCCATCGTTTTAACAACCATCAAAGCAATCGGAATTGAAGATGATCAGATAAAAAATTCAAACTACGCCATGGCGGCTCTGTTTGCGGTGGCATGGGGTTCCAACATCGGCTTCGGCACGCCTCTTGGCGGCGCCATGAATCTGGTTGTCGTGGACCTCATCCAGAAGTACACCGGAACGGAATTCATGTACTCCGACTGGGTTGTGCGGTGTATCCCGCTGACCATCTGTGTCGCCGCACCCATGCTTTTCATGATCTTAAAGACTACTCACATCGAATACAAATCACTTCCCGGCACCAAAGAGATTTTCCAAAAAGAACTGGATAAACTTGGCCCCATGAAGAGAAGCGAACTCATCGGCGCATTGCTGTTTTTTGTATCATTCGGACTGTCGATGGCCCGCCCGCTCTTCTCCTCCCTGCTTCCCACATTTACACCTAACTACATATTCATGCTGGGCGCGCTGCTGACCTTCGTGATCCCGGGCGAAGACGGCGCTCCCATGTTAACCTGGGGATACGCCCAGCCCAAGATCAAATGGGGCGTTCTCTTCTTAATCGCAGGCGGGACTTCCCTCGGCAACATCATCACCCAAAGCGGCGTTGGCGGCATCATTTCCGATGCGCTGGTTCCAATCGCCGGTATCAGCCCATTTATCGCCATTGTGGTTTTCTCCATTATGGGCTGTTTCTTCTCCAACATCATGATGGTTACCGGATGTACTGCCCTGCTGGGCCCGATTATCATAGACACCATGTTAAAACTGGGCCAGAATCCGCTGCCGTATCTGTTCATCTGCTATGCGGCATTTAATATCTCCATCTGCCTGCCGTCCTCAGGCGCAGGGCCTGCTATGGTGGCGGGATATGGCGTTGATCTTAAAACTATGATCAAATGGGGGCTGAAAACCATTCCGTTATGTTTGGCTGTGACTATTGTCATAGGGTATTTGATCTATACTTTTATACCTGGTTTTTCTGCTATTGGTATATAAAGTTTCGGTTAAAAGGAAATTTCTTTGTTTTTTGTTGTTAGAAAACTCCGAAAGTCTGTCTTAACGGAAATTTCTATGTCGATTTTTGGGTTTTATTTCCGTTTCATTGGCTTTACGGAAATTCCGATGCTATAGTTGACCTTAAAATTTCCATTTTGTCAATAGACGCCAAAGAGAAGGAGTGAACTACATAAAAAAAGCCGGATGGTACGGTAAACGGCATAGCCGAAGCTATGCCGTTTACCGCCAATAATCGTTCCTTCACCGCCCGCCGCTTTCCAGCGCCTCTTTCCCGCCTCCTGTTACAAATGTTTCATCAAACCAGCCTGATCTTCACCCCGCCGAACAATTCCTTAACCATCTCCGGCTCCACATACCCCACCTTACTGAACTTCGCATTGCAGATTCCGCAGGCCATAGCCAGCCTCACGCAGTCCTCGGCGGAATACCCCCGCTTCACCCCGATGCAGAATCCAGCCACCGAGGCGTCGCCGCTGCCAATGGTTGAAACCACCTCTTCTTTGGGAATCACCGCCTGAAATATCCCTTTTTCATTCAAAAATATCCCGCCGGATTCTCCGGTGGAGATCAGAAGATTTTCCACGCCCAGTTCCAGCATCCGTTTCCCTGATTTAATGATATTCTTTGCATTTTCCTCCTGGGTTATGGAAAACAGTTCCGACAATTCGCTGAAATTCGGCTTAGAAAAATAATATCTGCCTGGAAAGGATTTTTCCAGATAAACTCCGGTGGCATCCAGGATGCATTTGCTTCCATGCATTTCACAGATCCCGCTGACTTTCCGGTAAATGTCCTCGCTCATCCCCTTCATGGGAATTCCTGAGCAGATCACCATGTCTCCCCCGCTTAAATCCCCTTCCAGGGCATTCAGAAACTGCCGCTCCTCATTTTCCCCCACTTCCGGGCCGGGTTCCGTGATCTCCGTTTCCTTCCGGTTTCTGTTGTCGATAATATTGATGGTCGTCCTGGTTTCCCCTGAGGTCTGAAATGCTTTAAATTCCACATCATACCGCTTCATGTCCTCTGAGACCAGCCGCCCGTTGCCTCCGCCTATAAATCCATAGAGGACGCAGTGTTCCCCCATCAAGCTCATAACCCTGGCGATGTTAATGCCCTTTCCCCCCACATAAACCTTAGGCGGAACTTCATAAAACTTGGTTGCTGCGCGGAAGTCATCGATGTAATACATGCGGTCAATCACTGGATTTAAACAAATTACCCGTATCATGCTTTTCCTCCTCACAGCAGTCAGTATCGGTTGGCGCTGTCCAGCACTTCTTTTATTTTATGTTCCACCTCTTTTTGAAACGCTTTTGTCCCCGGCCCCAGATATTTCCGCGGATCATAAATATCCGGTTTCTCGTTCAGGAACTTTCTGACCGCAGTGGTGAATACCAGAAAATTGTCCACGTCCATATTCACCTTCCGCACCCCCATTTTCACCGCTTTGGCAATGCTCTCTTCACAGCAGTTCCGCAGATATTCCACCTTTCCGCCCTGGTCGTTGCAGGCGGCAATCAGTTCCGGAGGCAGGGATGCGGCCCCGTGAAGCACATAGGGATAATCCGGTTTCTGTGAAATGATCCGTTCCAGCAGGTCGAAATCCAGAGGCAGATAATCATCTCCTGCCACCCCTCCGTGGGAAGTCCCTACGGCAACCGCCAGGGCGTCACATCCGGTTTCCGATATGAACCGCCGGGCCATTTCCGGATCGGTAAACACCGCTTTTTCCGCAAAAACCAGATCCTCAAATCCCGGAAGACATCCCAGTTCGGCCTCCACCCACACATCCCTCTCGTGGGCATATGCCACAACTTCCCTTGTTTTTGCTGCATTTTCTTCAAAGGGAAGGTGGGAGCCGTCGAACATCACCGCCTGCACTCCCGCGTCTATGGCCTCCTTGCAGGCTTCAACGGTGGAACAATGGTCATGCTGGATGAATACGGGAATGTCGTAGTTTCCGGCCATGCATTTGATCACATCCACGTAGGATTTTAAATGTTTCACATAGTTTCTGGCTCCCATGGATATCTGGATAATGGCCGGTGAGCGCTGTTCTTTGCAGGCTTCCAGAACCGCCAGAATCCCCTCTATGGAAAATGTGTTAAATGCCCCCAGCCCGTAATTATGCCGGACCGCATCCTGATATAATTCTTTTGGCGCTTTCAGTCCCATTTAATTAACCACCTCTTTGATTTCTTCTATATAATTTTTGATTTCCTTCAACACTTCGTACAGATTCCCCGGTTCGTTAAACCAGGCATGGCCCCTGCCTTCAAACAGGCGGATTTTCACACGGCCTTGTTCCTGTTCTGCCGCCCGTTTCATGGCCTCGCATTGCTGAAGCGGCACAATGGAATCTTCACTTCCGTGGAGCAAAAGCAGGTTCAGCCCTTCTTTTCTGCGGCATACAGGTGACGATTCCCGCCATAAATCCCTGTCATATCCGCTGTTTAAATAGGCCTCCACATGGTTTTGCTCTTCCTGATTCCGTTTATAAAAGTCTTCCAGGTCATAAATACCGTTTAAAAATATACCGTTCCTGGGCTGGAAACATAGTTCCGGTTCCAAGCCATACTGTTTCAGAAGCCATTTCTCAGCCATCATAGCCATTGCCCCGATGTTGGCGCCGGGAGAGCCGCCCGCCAGGCAGACCCATTCCGGGCAGATCCCGCAGGATTCCCTGTGATCCCAGATCCATCTGAGCACGCTCAGGCAGTCGATCACCGGGGCGGGATATACGTGTTGGGGAGCTGTCCGGTACTGCATGGTGACGCAAAGAGCTCCTGTGGCCATGGAAAGCCAGGAGGCGGCGGCGAAAAACTGATCTTTGTCGCCGCCCACAAATCCCCCTCCGTGGACAAACACCAGGGCCGGACGTTTCCCGTCTCCAATCCGGTTATTGAAAATGTCGCAGACCACTTCATTTCCATCCAGTCCGGCAATTCTATAATCCCTCATAAATGGCCGGGATGCCAACGTCATGTCATCCACTATTATTCCACTCCTATTTCCTGCATCGCCTGTTCCAGGTACTGGAGTTTTACATAGTCCTCCGGCGGCACATCATACTGGGGATCCAAAAGACCGGCGTCTAAAAACATGTTTTTGATGGTGTCATACCATTTCAGCATGGTTCCGTCTTCCGCCAATTCTTTTATTTCCTTGTTATTCAGCCAGTTCGTCTTCTCCACCACCAGATAGGCGGTATCGTAATCCGTATTTATGTAATCAGCCACTTTCTGAACCGTATCTTCCATGTTGTTATAGCGGTCTTCGGTACCTTTCAGCCAGGCTTTCAGGAAACGTACCACAACGTCTTCATTTTTATCTAAAAACTTGTTGGTGGTGACCCAGCTGTTGGTGAACACCGCGTCGGGGAGAAAATCCTTGGAACCGCTGATGGTCAGCACCTTGTCTTCTCCCATCTCTTTCCTGATCTGGTCCGTATAAGGGGCTTCAATGGAAATGGCGTGGATCTGGCCGGTCATAAACGCCGTCACTTTACCCGATGCGTCCATATTGATCATGTTCACATCTGTTTTTTCCATGCCGTTCAGCTTCAATGCCATGGAGAGCACCAATTCTGATGTGGTTCCTGCGGAAATGGCCACATTTTTCCCTTTAAGATCAGCCACCGACTGGATGTCTCCGTCCGCCTTCACCATGATTTCCCCGCTCAGATCAGTGCTGTCCAGGGTCAGGATGGCGCACTGGCCCTGAGGGGCGAATACATGGGCTCCCACTCCCAGATAACCGATATCGATATCGCCTGAAGCCATGGCCGCCAGTTCCGTTGCCCCTGAGGTGAACTGTACCAGCTCCACTTCCAGGTTCTCTTCTTCAAAATAGCCGTTGTCAATTGCGTTCAAAATGCCGCCCACGCCTGTGATGTGGGGATGAAAGGCGATTTTTATCTTGGCCCGTTCCGGTTTGGAGGCGTTTTCCGCCGACGGCGAAGAGGCCGCCTCTGCCTTTTTCTCATCCGTTTGGGACGCTGCCTCCGTCTTTTTTTCGTCCGCCGGAGACGATGCGCCTGGAGCCTGCGCCTCTGTTTTCGCTGCCGCGGAATTTCCCGCTGTCGTGGAATCTCCCACTGCCGCTGCGTCTGCTTTTTTGCCGGAACCGCAGCCTGTAATCCCAAAGGCCATGCCTGCCAAAAGACCAACTGCCAATACTGCTGCTAACTGTTTTTTCATAAATAACTTCTCCTTTTCATTTATTTGAACTGTTACAACTGTTACATTTATTTTGCATTTTGCAGATATTCTTTATAAACCTTATTCCATATGCTGTTTTTCATCTCGTTGAATTCCGGGGTCAGCTTTGTCTCCTGATTTCTGGGATAGGGGAGGTGAACGTCCACGATCTCCCGGATGCGCCCCGGACCGGCGCTCATGATGATAATTTTAGTGGACAGCAGAACCGCTTCCTCCACATCATGGGTGATGAAGAAACAGGTTTTTCTCTCCTGCTGCCAGGTGTTGAGCAGATTTTCCTGAAGCTGGGCCCTGGTCTGGGCATCCAGCGCGCCAAAAGGCTCATCCATCAAAAGCACTTCCGGGTTGGTGGCATAGGCCCGGGCAATGGCCACCCGCTGTTTCATGCCGCCTGACAACTCTTTTGGAAATGACGATGCAAACTTTTCAAGCCCCACAATCTTAATGTATTTTCTGGCGGTTTCCCGGCGTTCTGCCTTGGGCACGCCTTTCATTTTCAGGCCGAACTCCACATTTTTCTCCACAGTGAGCCAGGGATACAGCGCGTACTGCTGGAATACCACGCCTTTTCCCTTTCCCGGACCGGTCACCAGCTCCCCTCTGACCCGGACGGTTCCTGTGGAAGGCGGATACAGGCCGGCAATGATGTTCATAAGCGTGGTTTTACCGCAGCCGGAGGGCCCTACCACACAGATGAATTCATTTTTATCAACGGTTAAATTCACTTCATCCAGGGCTAAAAACTGGCCGTCTCTCTTTTCAAATGACTTGGTCACCCCGGAGATTTCGATCTCAAACTTCCCCCTATTTTCAGATGTCATTTTATTTCACCTCCTGCCAGGATGTCAGGCGCTTTTCCAAAAAAAGAACCAGCTTATCGAATAAGAAGCCGATAATTCCGATTATGATGATGCCCAGCAGCACCACATCCATTTTAAAATACATGCCGGCCTGCTGGATCATGGTGCCCAGGCCGCTGGCCGCGCCGGTCAGCTCGGCGGCAACCAAAGTGGTCAGGGCCGATGCCAGTCCCAGGCGGACGCCGGTCAGGATATAGGGCACAGCCGCCGGGACCACCACATGGATGAATATCTGAGCGTCGTTGGCATCAAATACCTTCGCAGCCTTAATCAGGGTAGGGTCCACATTTTTAACTCCCTGATAGATGGTCACAACCATGGTCAGGAACACAGCGAAAAATATAATCATGATTTTGGCGCTGGTTCCGATTCCGAACGTAGCAATCACAATGGGGATCAGGGCAATGGGAGGGATCGTCCTCAGAAACTGGATCCACGGCTCCACAATGACCCGGAACCCCTCGTACCATCCCAGCAAAAATGCCACCGGTATGGAGAAGACAAACCCCAGCATAAAGCCTCCGATCACCCGGATCAGGCTGTCCCGGATCTGTATGATCAGATATCCTGACTGAAGATTGGACGCCAAAGCCTTCATCACTTTCGGCGGAGATACGATCACGCTTTTAATATCCGGCATGGATGAAATAATACACCATACAATAACCGCGGCCGCCGCCGATATGAGCAGACAGACCGTGTTATACACCCCCTTGTGACGCAATTTTAATTTGTTCATATAAACCTCCTCGCTTAATCTGGTTTCATCGTTCCCTGCCGCCGGGGTGGCGGACGGACATCCGAATTCGTTTTATAGAAATCGTTTTCTATAAGTGCAAAGATAAGAATTATCTTATCTTTTTCACCGACCCCCTCTCTTTGATCTTTGAATCCAAAATAATCTGTGTACTGTATGTATTTTTACCGGCCAGAAGCCCAGACAGAATCTCTCCTGCCCGATGCCCCATCTCAAGGCTGTCCTGATCCGCGCTGGTTATCTGGGGGGTGATATATTTGTTGCATTCCAGGCGGCCGAAAGCCACCAAAGAAACATCGTCATACACCTTCAGTTCCAGTTCCCTTAACGCCTGGAGCGTCCCTTCCAGCATGATATTGTTGGCACAGTAAATGGCCGTCGGCCTGTTTTCCTTCTGCATAATCTCCATCACATAATCATAGGCCTGGCGCTGGCTGAAATTGGAGGGGCTGATAAATGCCTCCGAAACAGGGATTCCCGCATCAGTTATGGCCTGCTTAAACCCTTCCAGACGGCTGCTTCCGTTGGGATTGGTCAGAGTGACATTGACGATGCCGATCCTTTTGTGCCCGTTATCGGTCAAAAGCCTGGTCAGTTTGTAGGAACATTCAAAGTCCTTCCACAAAATCTGGTTTGTGGTTATATTTTTAATGGTACGGTCCACTAAAACTACCGGTATGCCAAGGCTTAGACACTTCTGGATCTTGTCTCCGTCAGAATCCGAACTGGCAATCACCAGTCCATCGATCCTCTTCCCAACCAGGGTGTCGATTAATTCCCGCTCTTTCTCAATATTTCCCCCCGAACTGGCAATTACCAGATGGTATCCCATCTTGGAAACCTCGATCTCCAGCCCTTTGGCAATTTCCATGAAAAAATGGTTGGACAAATCCGCAACCACCAGCGCAATTAAATTGGTTTTATTGATCCGCAGACTGCGGGCCACCGCATTGGGATGGTATTCCAGCTGCTTCATAACAGCCTCCACTTTCTCCCGCACTTCCTGCCTTACAGGATAGTTGCCGTTAATCACCCTTGATACGGTTGATATGGAAACGCCTGCTTCACTGGCTATGTCTTTGATCGTTATCTCTTTCATTGTTTATCCTCTTAGAAATCGTTTTCTATTTTTCTTGTTTTAGAATACTATTATTTCTTGCTGTTGTCAATATAGTTTGTTGTTTTTGTGATTTTTTGATAGAAATCATGGTTTGTTTTGTATAGATTGCATAAATGAGTTTACGGTAACGTTTTCTATATTCTGTTTGTCTATATCAGGGGTGGGAAAAAATGCGGAGCGCAGTATTATTGCTGCCCTCCGCTTATTCGATGTATATTTGTCTGATATTCGTTTGTACGATGTACGTTTGTCTGATGTTCATTTATTCGATGTTCGTTTGTCCAATGTTCGTTTGTCCAATGTTCGCCTGTCCGATGTTCATTTGTCTGATGTTCGTTTGTCCAATGTTCGTTTGTCTGATGTTCATTTGTCTGATGTTCGTTTATTCGATGTTCGCTTGTCCGATATTCGTTTGTCTGATGTTCGTTTATCCGATGTTCGCTTGTCCAATATCCGCTTGTCCAATATCCGCTTGCCCGATATCCGTTTTCATAGCCTGCCTGTTTTCATCTTTATGGTTCGTCATTTCCAGGGGAAACCGGCTTGCCGGACATCACTTCGTGTTCTTCTTTAATCTCCTGGTAAAGCTGGTAAAATGTCCACTTGCTGTTGCTTTCCGTCAAAACCGCTTTCAACGCGATCCTGGTGAGGCCGGCTTTTTTGATATGCTGGAGAAGCACATCAATGTCCTGGCCGGTAAAATTTTTAAGAACCAGCACTTCCTCTTTAATGACCGGAAGTTCACCGGCTGTTTTCTGTTCTTCAAATCCGGGCAGTCCGGCCAGATAGCCCACCTGCTGGGTCACCTGTTCGGGAGCGATATTTTTAATGCGGATGCCCAGACGGACGAAAATACCTTTTAATGTATTCACCTTTGGTGTTTGTTCGGGAGTATAATATAAAACAGATTTCATCAATGCTGCCATTGGTCTGCCTCCTTACTACTTTTTTAACAGTATAACACGAATTATCATTTTCGCAAGCCCCGTTCCGCGATCCCTTTCAAATTATACAATCGTTCGTAACAGGTCAGACGGCTCATCCCGCATCAATAATCCGCCCACCAGGATGAAATACTCGGGCAGTCTTCCTTCCTCCATCCACAGAAGCTGCAGTTTCATATATTTTGTAATAGTCAGGCCCACATTGCCGCCTAAAGCCTCAATGGAATACCGCATTTTTTCCGGTTCCCTGCACGGCGCTCCATGGGGCCTGGTACATCCTATTTCATCACATTCCATACAGTGACCGGCCGAAAGGGCTGTACTCTGGGGGTGTTCGGCTTCCATTTGGGCCAGTTCTGCGCTCATTTTCTGTTTTTCAATGCGCATCACCGTTCCAGTGATTTCCTGAAGCTGTTCTGCCGTATAATCCGCCTGTACCATTTGGGGAGAAAATATAATTTTTCTTGCCCTAAGATACAGGGTGTCATAAGAGTTCCAATAATCCTCCGGCGAGAAATCAAAGGGCGGGCAGGACCAGATGACGCCATAATTCCGGCATTCCTTGCAGAATTCCAGAAATTCGTCTACATTGACGCAGGTTTCTACATATTCTTTTACCGGCACTTGGGCTTCATAAAGTTCTACGCGGTAATTATTTTCCAGATCCATCCGTAAACCTCCAAATTAAAGTAAAGGGTGAAGCCATTTTCGAAAATGCCTTCACGCCTAATGTAACGCCAAAAGTAAAAATACTACCCCATTTTTTTCTGCCCATAATAGGCTCCCGGCCCGTGTTTTCTCAGGAAATGCTTGTCCTGCAGGCACTCCGGCGCCGGTTTCACCTGAGGATTCAGCATCTCGGTCATAAAATTCATCTTAGCCACTTCCTCCAGAACCACCGCATTATGCACCGCTTCAGCCGCGTCTTTTCCCCACGTAAACGGCCCGTGATTCTTGCACAGTACCGCAGGCACATGAACGGGGTTCTTCCCCTTAAATGTCTCAATAATCACAAGCCCGGTATTCTTCTCATACCCTGCCTCGATCTCTTCTTCCGTCAAGTTCCTGGCACAGGGTATTTCTCCATAGAAATAATCCGCGTGGGTGGTTCCATAGCAGGGCAGTCCCCGTCCGGCCTGAGCCCAGGCTGTGGCCGAAGGAGAATGGGTATGTACAATTCCCCCGATTTCTGCAAATGCCTTATAAAGCTCCAAATGGGTGGCCGTATCGGAAGAGGGGTTCAAAGCGCCCTCCACTTTATTGCCGTTCAAATCCATTACCACCATATCTTCCGCCTTCAGAACACCGTAATCCACACCGCTGGGCTTTATTACAAACAGACCGCTTTCCCTGTCAATTCCGCTGACATTTCCCCATGTATAGGTGATAAGGCCTCTTTTTGGAAGTTCCATATTAGCCTCATAAACCTGTCTTTTTAATTCTTCTAACATAACCAACGCCTCTTTTCATACATTTTATTTGAGATGATCCACAGCCGCCCGCTCGATTGCCAGGCCATCCGCGTACCGGGCAATAAACCGGTCAAAGCCTTCCGCATCCAAAGGATCGGGCTCCATACTAATACCGTCCTCCTGTGCAAATACCTCCTCCGAAAGATAACATTCCAGGCTCTGGCCTTCTTTTTTGTCCTTCATATAAGCGGCCAGCAGAGCGATGCCCCATGCTCCGCCTTCTCCGGCCGTCTCCATTACAGCAACAGGCGCATTCATGGCCGCAGCCATAATTTTCTGCCCCACGCCCTTTGTCTTAAACAGGCCGCCATGCCCGTATACTTTGTCCACCTTAATCCCCTCTTCTTTTAACAGGATATCCAGGCCGGTTTTCAGCGCTCCCAAAGCGGTAAACAAATGCACCCTCATAAAGTTTGCAAGATTAAACCGGCTTTCCGGCGTTCTCACAAATAGCGGCCGTCCCTCTTCAAACCCGGTAATGTGCTCGCCGGAAAAATAATTATAAGCCAGAAGTCCGCCGCAGTCGGAATCCCCTTCCAAAGCCTTTTGATAGAGGACGGAGAAAAGCTGATCCTTATCCATTTTTACGCCAAATGCCTCCGTAACCTCCTGGAACAGCGAAATCCACGCATTTAAATCTGAAGTGCAGTTATTGCAGTGTACCATCGCTACTGGATCACCCGACGGAGTTGTCACAAGGTCAATCTCAGGATGCACCTTTGACAGCTCTTTTTCCAGAACGATCATCGCGAAAACAGAGGTCCCGGCAGATACATTTCCCGTCCTCACGGCTACGCTGTTGGTGGCCGCCATCCCTGTTCCCGCATCCCCTTCCGGAGGGCAGAACGGGATTCCAGCCTGAAGGCTGCAGGAAATGTCCAGAAGCGCGGCTCCTTCTTTTGTCAGCGTCCCCGCCTGCTCGCCCGCAGTAAGCACTTTGGGGAAAATATCTTCCAGCCGCCAGGAATATCCATAAGAAGCGGCCAGTTCATCAAACTGTTTTACCATCCGTGAATGGTAGGTTTTGGTGGAGGGATCAATCGGAAACATGCCGGATGCCTCTCCCACTCCCAGCACCTTCTCTCCTGTCAGTTTCCAGTGGACATAGCCTGCAAGGGTGGTCTGAAAATGAATGTCAGCCACGTGCGTTTCCCCGTTTAACATGGCCTGGTACAGATGGGCAATGCTCCATCTTTGGGGAACCGGGTAGCCAAACAGCTCTGTCAGCTTAACAGACGCTTCCTCCGTTATGGTATTCCTCCATGTGCGGAATGGGGCCAGCAGACTGCCATCCTTATCAAATGCCATATATCCATGCATCATAGCGCTGAAACCAATGGAACCGATGGTGGTAAGGGTAATTCCATACTTCTCCGTCACTTCCCGGGCCATAGCGCTGTAACTGTCCTGAATCCCAGTCCAGATATCTTCCAATGTGTAGGTCCAGATATGGTTTTCAAACCTGTTTTCCCAGTCATGGCTGCCTGACGCGATTGGAGTGTGATCCGGCCCGGTCAGCACTGCCTTGATGCGTGTGGAACCCAGCTCGATTCCCAGGGAAGTTTGCCCCTGCCGGATTGCTTTTATCAGTTCTTCTTTATTAAGTCCCATAAAATGTTCCTCCTGTGATTTTTAAAAAGGATCCGGATCCATTTCTCATACAGATCCTGCGTCCTCATTCCCTATGATTTAAGTCTATCGTAACTGCTTTCAGTTGTACAGCACCTTTCTCAAAACCTTTAACAATTTTTTGTACTGCGCTAACCAGTTCATACAGGTTCAAACCGTTACATTTCCTAAATTTCTCAGGCCTAATGTTCTGTAACTTTTTCTTCTTTTATGGTAAACTAAATAGGATTTTATCAATCGCAACAGGATTTTTAAATGCGATGAAACCAAATTGAGAGCTGGCGCGTCTAATTTATATAGAAGACACCGGATACGGCAGCATTTACATAACAGGAGATTAAAAATGGCTGAAAATACAAAAAAGAAAAAAGCGCCAGGCAAAAAGCCGGGTACCAAACCCAAAACTTCTTCCAGAGCTCCCGGCAGGGCAAGAAAGAAACAAGAACGGGAAGACCGCATGAAAGGCACCCTGCTTTTTGGCGTGAAACTGGTGATTGTGCTGGCGCTGGTGGCTGGTGTATCACATGCTTATTTATATGGAAAAGGGATCTATGACAATAATCAGAATAAAGAGATGGCCGCAAATGCCACCGGTGATTTCTCACCGGAAAGCACGCTCCCTGAAGATGAAGGAAATTATAAAATGCCAACCGGTGAAAATACCGGGCAGACTGATTCTTCCAATGGTTCGGACGGGAAGAACGGGCACGGATCATCTGAGGGAACTTCCGGTAAAAATTCCGAAAAAAATGGGGACAGCGGTTCCGCCTCTGAGATGGCGCAGGAACCCGCTTCCTCTGAAACTGTGCCTGTCAAGGTAGACGCGTTAGGGTCTGAAACAGAGCCTTTATCCACGGAAGTTCATATTTTACCTGATGTTGAGATCGATCCTGAAGTCCCAACTGTTCCGGCGGTCGTGACGGAAAATCCTCAAAATCAGGGTGGAAATCCGCAGAACCAGAGCGGTATCTCCCAGGCTCAGAGCGGAAATCCGCAGGCACAGAGCGGCGCCTCCCAAACTCAGAACGGCCTTCCCCAGGTGCTAAACGGCGCCCCGCAGGCACAGACAACAGAGATTGCCGAACAGGCTCCGGCCCTTCAAAGCATACCATCTCCCGGCTTTGTCGATCCTTCTAAGCCTATGATTGCATTTACCTTCGACGACGGCCCTTATACAAAAGTGGATAAGAAAATATTGGATGTGCTTGAAGCCCATGGGGGACGGGCAACATTTTTCATTGTTGGCAGCCGGGTTGAGGATTATAAAGAGACTTTAAAGCGGATTTATAACTCTGGTTCTGAAATCGGGAACCATACATTCAATCACAAAAACCTGGAAAAAATCACTCCGGAAGAAGTGGTTTCCCAGGTTGAAATGACGAATGATGCGGTGGCAGCCGTGACCGGTTTCCGCCCGAAACTGGTTCGTGTTCCCTACGGCGCCTATCAGGGCCAGGTGACAGGACTGGTTAATTATCCTCTCATCCAGTGGAACGTGGACACTGAGGACTGGAAAAACAAGGATAAAGCCTCCGCGCTGGATTCCATTCTCTCCCATGCAAAAGACGGCAATATCATCCTGATGCACGATCTCTATCCCAGTACCGCAGAGGCATTCGAAGAGGCGGTTCCCCTGCTGACCGCCCAGGGATTCCAACTGGTCACCGTCAGTGAAATGTACGCCGCAAAGGGGATTGAGATGGAGGCGGGGAAGGTTTACTTTAATGTGAAATAAATTTTTCCGGCATTATCTGCCCAGGCTGGTACATAAAATATGTATTCATCATTCATTGCAACGTCTGCTATATTTTGATAAAGCACGCAGCATTATATAATAAACGGCAGCCACCGGGACGCAGCAGATCAGCCCTACAAAAGCCTGAAACAGTCCCTTTAATCCAATCATGAAATGCAGGGCCGGGGGCAGGGTGACTTTTTCATAAACCATTCCCGCCAGTTGGGGCGAACAATAAATGAAATATGCCATGACAGCCGCTCCGGCCAGAATCGCTGCAAATACCACCAGTAAAATTGCTGCGACAACCGCGTATTCTTTACGGCTTATTTCCAAATTTTCATTTCCCATAACAGTATCCTCCTTCTGTTTTATATAGGAAAATTCTATTATCGGATTATGGCTAAATTATGAATTTTACCATTAAGATGTCGTTAAGGATAATCCCCGGCCCGCAGCTAAAATAAACCATTATATTTCGGAATCGGATAATCCAGCTCATAGCATTTACAGAGATCCATAAAACTCCGCACTGATTTGGACAGCAGTTTATCCCTGTGATAAACGATATAAAACCAGCGTTTAAACTCAATCCCTTCCACTTCCGCGATATAGATCAGCCCCTTTTTCAGCGGGCCGGACACCATGCGTCTTGGAACGACGGCTATGCCCAGTCCGTGAATCACCGCATTTACCAGGGCGGTGGTGCTCATGGCTTCCCATACGGGATTTATTACAATGTTATTGGCGGCCATTACCTGCTCAAACACTTCCCGGGTCCCGCTTCCGTGTTCGCGCAGAAGGAAACGGTGCTTTTTGAACTCTTCTTTTGTCATGATCTGGCCGGGATAATAAGGCTGGCGGGCAGGGCATATGACCGCCAGAGAATCTTCCATATATGGTTCCGCCATCAGATTTTCCTGGTGGACGGAACTTTCATTTAACGCAAAATCCAGCTCATTATTGAGCAGTTTCTGTTCCAGCACGTCTGATGTATCGATCAAAACTCTGATATCCAGATTGGGGTGCATTTTAGAAAATGCCTCCACATAATTGGCCATAAACTGTGATCCTATGGTGATACTGGCCCCAATTCTCATGATTCCGAATGAATCCCAATTTTTAAGCCCTTTTTCCATATCGTCAAACAGGGTGGAAATGCGGACGGCATATTCCCGAAACTGTATGCCCGCTTCGGTTATGTAAAGCCGCTTTCCGATCCGGTCAAACAGGCTGACGCCGTAGTATTTTTCAATTTCTTTTATGGCAAGCGTGACGGCAGGCTGGGCCATATACAGCTTTTCTGCCGCTTTGGTCAAATTGTATCCGCATTCGCAGACCGACAAAAATATATGAACGTGACGGATGGTCATGGCGCATCTCCTCTATATAATAAATTCATTATGATTACTATATAATTATATTATTTTTTTTATATGCGATCAAGTGATATATTGGAATCAGGAAATAGAGATCAATCAATATTGATCCGTGAGGAGGGAAGTTATGAATTACTATATTCATTTTGGAAAATTGTATCAGAAGATAAAGAACCAGCAGGAAATGTGTTTGTGCTATATCAAAGGACCTTTCTATTCCACTAATAAGACGATCATTTCTTCCAAGGACAACACCATACTGAAGGCGGAAATTGTACAGAAAAAGAAAGACGGCAGGCCGGAAAGCCGGAAATATCTGCTCAAAGATGACGCAGATCATATCATCGCCGAGGGAGAGCTTGAATATGCAGAAGGCGCGGATCCATGGCCGGTATGCCACGCGCCCAGGGTGGACCGTCTTCATATTCAAATGGATGATTCCGATTACGAGCTGAAAATGCTGAACAGCCAGAATTTTGTTATGGAAGACCAGCAGAAATGCAGTGTGATGGAAATCATTCACAATGATATGGGCGGCGGCTGGAACACCATCATTCACAAAGATCTGGATTCCTCCGTTGTGATGGGATTGTTTGTATTCTGCCGGTATTTGGACAAAGAAAATGAATTCGTTGTTGTTTAGTAGAAAGAATAAGGGTAAACATAACATGGAAAAGCATATTTTAAGAAAACTGTTTTTATCGACTTTGTATTTGAGCGCATTTACATTTGGCGGCGGATATGTGATCGTCACGCTGCTGAAAAACCGTTTTGTAAATGACCTGCACTGGATTGATGAAGAGGAAATGATGGATCTGGTCGCCATTGCCCAGTCCTCTCCCGGCGCAATTGCCGTAAATGGAGCCATTGTGGTGGGCTACAAACTGGCCGGCCTGCCTGGTATCGCCTGTGCGATCCTGGGGGCAATCATACCGCCGTTTTTTATTCTGACCGTCGTGTCATTTTTCTACACTGCATTTAAGTCTAATTTCTTCATTCAGGCTCTGCTAAATGGAATGCGGGCCGGCGTGGGGGCGGTTATCATTTCAGTTGTATACGATATGGGAAGCAGTGTGACCAAAACCAAAGATCCGGTTCTGTTAGTCATTATGGTAGCGGCATTTATTGCAAATTATTATGGCAGAATCAATGTCATTTTCATCATACTTCTGGTAGCTCTTTTAGGGGCTGTCCGCACCATATGCCGGGAACACAAAAAGGAAGGGGTTCATCATGACGTATATTAATCTGTTTTTAGCATTTCTTCAAATCGGCGCTTTCAGCTTCGGGGGCGGCTATGCGGCAATGCCTCTGATCCAGGCACAGGTTATCGATAAATATCACTGGCTTACCATGACTGATTTCACAGACCTGATCACCATCGCGGAAATGACCCCGGGCCCCATTGCCGTGAACTCCGCAACCTTTGTGGGCAACCAGATCGCCGGCATTCCCGGGGGGCTGATCGCCACCATCGGCTGCATTCTCCCATCCTGTATTTTTGTAACCGTACTGGCTAAACTCTACACAAAATACCGGGATCTGACTTTAATGCAGGGGGTGCTGGAATCCCTCCGCCCCGCCGTTGTAGCCATGATCCTGACTGCGGGCATAACAATCCTGGTTCCCGCCTTCTTTTTAAGCGGCCACGTAGGCTTTACAGGAGGCAATTTCCAGCTCCGGCCTGTTCTTTATTTCGCAGGGGCAGTATTTCTTCTGCGGAAATGGAAAACGGATCCCATCAAGGTGATGGTTTCCTGCGGGGTTGTTGAAGTTATTTATCAAAGCGCGGGGAGATTTCTCTAAAAATGGGGATTTAATTGGAGTACGTTACGCAGGAAAGCGGGACGAGGGGGCGGAGGGAGGACCGGGGCTCGGAAAGGGGCTGGGCGGTATCCAACGGTGTCGGAAGGCGGCTTCCAACCGTAAGTTAAAATAAGGCAGCAGGGACGAAAAAAGACGGTCCGATGCCCATTCACGGTAAACTCTTTATGGGACTTTACCGTTCAGTGGGCATCTCAGAAACTGATTTGGTTTTCAGTTTCTGCCCGTCTTTTTTAATCCCTGCCGCCTAAGTTTAACTAAACGTTTTCCAGATGCCTTCCGACACCGTTGGATACCGCCCAGCCCCTTTCCGAGCCCCGGTCCTCCCTCCGCCCCCTCGTCCCGCTTTCCTGCTGTTTTTCTCTGTTCAAGGTATAAAAGGCCGTTTAAATTCTTTTTTTTCACTAAAATAAACGTTTTCAAATGACTACATCATGTTAAACAGCTAGAATATAGGAATACCGCCAGCGATACAAAATCTTTTTCTTTTTATTCTTTTTATTTCTGTAATACCCGATACACAGCCGTGAGGAAGGGAAATCCGGGGCGGGCGGCCGCGGATGACCGGGATTGGGGGGCATATGCAGACCCTTAGAAATACTTGGTCTTCAAGAGCGGAAAAAGGCAGGCAGAAACTGAAAACCGAATCAGTTTCTGAGGTGCCCACTGAACGGTGAAGTCCATAAAGAGTTCACCGTGAATGGGCACCGCACTGCCTTTTTCCGCCCTTGAAGGCCTAGTATTTCTTAGGGTCGGAATCCGTCCCCCAATCCCGGTCATCCGCGGCCGCCCGCCCCGGATTTCCCTTCCTCACGGCGTTACTCCCGCGAATTACTAAAAAAACGACTAAATAAGCAACCTATTCCCACCCTCCCCACACCTCTGGCCGGTATCCAATGGTCGCCTTTTTTCCATTTCTCACAACGGGAGTTTTTAAGACCTGCTGGTTTTCCAGTATTTTTTCTTCTTTATCTTCCATTGCAAGATATTTAATTAAAGCCAGAAGGTCTTTATCTTTGCAGTTTTCATCGATCATATTTTCATATCCGCCCACCGCCTGCCTGACGCTGCTGAATTCGCCTTTGCTCATGGGCTTTTCTTTGAGATCGATGAACTGGAATTTGATTCCCCGCTCTTTAAAATAGCGCTGTGCCTTTTTGGTGTCAAAACATTTTGTTCTTCCAAATATCTGTATGTTCATGTGCTGCCTCCTGTTGTCTGTTATACCGCTTCCGTCCACATTTTAAACTGGCCGATGGCCTGATCGATTGAGCTGCAGTCCGGGCCCTGGTTTTTAAGGCCGTTTTCTTCAATAGCAGTTACATGGAAAATGTAATCGTTAACAGGCACGTAATCCATTTCAATCAGCACATTGGCTTCTACATCCTGAAGCAGCACAATGGATGTCTGGGTGCTGTGGATGTATTTTTGTACTTCCGATAAATATTTCACGCAGTTTTTTTCCTGAGAAAAGATGTCCGCCAGTCTATTCAGCTTCTCTTCCCTGTCGGCTGACGTGCATTTTGTGTAGTTCCACATAGGCCCTCCTTGTCGTTGAATGTCCGTGTGATCCGGTCAAAACTATTTTCCGGCGCATGGGACCGTATCATGATCCTGTCTATAGTTTATCATATCTGAATCCACCTTACCACTCAAGTTCTGCAAAAATGCAGACGGAGCCAGTCTGGCGGCCGGTTCCGGCACCGTAAATAAAACAAATTGACAATAAAATGGGGATATTTTACACTGTTAAGAGCAGGGTGTCGGTTCAGCGCCCCTGCAGAGCCTGGGAACAGAATTCAGCCCCAAAATTGAGCAGAAATGATGCCCGGCTTTGGAATCGTAAAAAACTATGGAAAGGGAAGTATAAAATGACGCTTCTGCAAGACCTTTTTCTCACATTTGCCAAAATAGGGACGTTCACGTTTGGCGGCGGCTATGCCATGATTTCATTGATCGATCACGAATGCGTGGATAAAAAGAAATGGATTTCCTCTGATGAGCTGATGGATATCACAGTGATCGCCGAATCCACACCGGGGCCTATTGCGATTAACTGCGCCACCTATACGGGATACAAAAAAGCAGGATTCGCAGGAGCCGCCGCCGCAACATTAGGAATCGTACTGCCGTCATTTCTTATTATATTAATCATTTCCTCCTTTATGGAAAACCTGCTGCAGTATGCGGTCATTGAACGTGCGTTTAAGGGGATCAGAATCGCCGTGGCTCTGCTGATTATTCAGGCGGCTGTAAAAATGATTCGGAAAATGCTGAAAAAATCATCCAATAAACTGCTGAGCATTGGGTTTGTGGCTGTGTTTTTCAGCATCACGTTATTTTTAAATCTTTCAGGAATCCGGTTTTCAACCATCTATCTGATTCTGACCGCCGGGCTGCTGGGATATTTTATCTATTCTGGTCCGGGACGGAAAGGGGACGCAGGATGATTTATATTTCTTTATTTTTCGCATTTTTAAAGATCGGGATGTTTGCATTTGGCGGGGCCTATGGGGCGATTCCGCTGATTCAGGAAAGCGTGCTGGCCCATGGCTGGATGGACGAAGCCATGTTTGCCAATATTATCGCCATAAGCGAATCCACGCCGGGGCCCATTATGGTCAATGCGGCCACCTATATCGGAAGCAGCCAGGCGGGAGTTCTGGGAGCTGCGGCGGCTACGGTGGGAGTGGTTCTGCCGTCATTTATCATCATTCTGATCATCACTGCCCTGCTCCACAGTTTCCTGAAAAACAGGAGCGTCCAGGCGGTGCTGAAAGGAGTTAAGCCGTGCCTGATGGGGATCATTCTGGCGGCCGGGTTATTTATGGCGGTAAAGGCGGTGTTTGGGGGCGGAGGGGACTTTTATTTCGATTTTACATCATTTATACTTTTGATTTTGCTTGCAGGCGGCGCTGGGGTCGTAAAATACAGATGGAAAAAGGAGATTTCGCCTATAGCGCTGATTGTTATCGCGGGTGTTTTGGGAGCTGTGATATTTTAGCTTTCGCCAAATCCCTTTTAATATAAAGGGATTTGGCATTTAATGTAAACCCCGAAGCCGTTTAAAGTAAAGGGTGAAGGCATTTCGCGAAATGCCTTCACCCTTTACTTTTATTCCCCATCCATCAATATCATAAATGCCTCATAAGGCCGCAGAATCCCATCTTCCCTATTCTTATAATTTCCAATCAAAACCCTTCCCTTCTCCCCCATCTCCTCCGGCATTTTAAACGCTGCAGTCCCACCATGAAAGTTCGCTGCCACCAGAATTTTCTGCGATCCAAAACTCCGCACATAAGCAAATATATCAGCATCTTCTTCGTACAGCAGCCGGAAATCCCCTTCTACAAAAATATCATACGTTTTGCGCAGTCTGATCAGGCTTTTATAATAAGAAAATACAGAATCCTGATCATTTATCTGTTTTTTTGCATTGATCTCCGTATAATTGGGATTCACCTTCAGCCATGGGGTTCCTGAGGTAAAGCCGGCGTGTTCCGTATCGTCCCACTGCATGGGGGTTCTGGCATTGTCCCGGCCTTTGGCATAGATGGATTCCATGATTTCTTCTTTTTCGAACCCCATTTCCAGCCGCTCCCGGTACATGTTCATTATTTCAATGTCCCGGTATTCCGATATGTCAAACCGAACATTGGTCATTGCCAGCTCTTCCCCCTGGTAGAGATAGGGCGTCCCCTGCATTCCGTACAGGATGGTGGCCAGCATTTTGGCTGATTCGACCCTGTATTCACCGTCATTTCCCCACCGGGATACGATCCGGGGGAGGTCGTGGTTGTTCCAGAACAAACTGTTCCAGCCTTTTTCATGGAGAGATGTCTGCCATTTTGCCAGCACTTTTTTCAGCTTCACAAAATCTAACGGCGCTAAATCCCATTTTGCCTTGCCGGGCTGTTGATCCAGGCCGCTGTGCTCAAACTGAAAAACCATGGAAAACTCGCTGCCGTCCGGGCTGCTGTAAACTCTGGCGTTCTCCGTATTGGCGCCCCAGGCTTCTCCTACCGTGATCAAATCACCCTTTTGAAAGGTATTCCTGCTCAGTTCCCGTATGTAGGCATGGAGCATGGGGCCGTTTCCGGTGATTTCCAAATCCGGCTCCTTGGCGATCTGGTCAATGACGTCCAGGCGGAAGCCGCCCACCCCCTGATCCATCCACCAGTTAATCATGCGGATGATCTCTTCCCGTACTTTTGGGTTATCCCAGTTTAAATCCGGCTGTTTTACGGAAAACTGGTGGAAATAATACTGCCCCAGTTCCGGCACCCACTGCCAGGCGGAACCGCCGAAACAGGCCCTCATCTCATTGGGCGGGCAGCCTTCTTCTCCGTCTCTCCATACATAATAGTCATGGTATGGATTGTCCTTCCCCTTTACCGCCTCCTTAAACCAGGGATGTTCATCGGAGGTGTGGTTCAGCACCAAATCCAGAATGATGCGGATCCCCCGCTTTCCCGCCTCCTCAATCAGCCGCTTCATATCTTCCATAGTTCCAAACATGGGGTCAATATCCTGATAATCCGAAATGTCATAACCATTGTCATCCTGAGGAGAACGGCACACCGGGCTGAGCCAGACGGCCCCGATGCCCAGATCCTTCAAATAATCAAGACGGTCTATCATTCCATTTATATCCCCGATCCCATCCCCATTGCTGTCCTTAAAACTCTTGGGATATATCTGGTAAACCACCGTTTTTTTCCACCATTTACAACTATTCTGCGTTTTCAAATTTATGTCCTCCTCGTATTTCTACTCTTTCACAGATCCCATGACGATTCCTGTGATCAGGTATTTCTGCAGCATGGGATAAATAAGCAGCAGCGGGATCACCGCCACCACGATCTTTGCGGCATTCAGGTTCTGGTTTGACACTTCCAGTATATTCTCCAGGGCCCCAGCGCTGGCTCCTGCTCTGAGAAGTTCTTCAATATTGACGCTCAGGGACTGGATATAGGTCATCAGCGGGTAATTGCGCATTTTCGTTATATAGATCAGGCCGCTGTAAAAATCATTCCAGCTTCCCACAATGCTGAACAAAGCCACCGTAGCCAGGCTTGGCTTGGAACAGGGAATAAAAATCCGGGTCAGGATCTGAAGAGGATTGGCTCCGTCCAACAGAGCCGCTTCTTCCAGGGATTTTGGTATTCCCATGAAAAAATTCATCACCAAAATCACGCTGAAAATGGGAACGGCCCCGGGGAGCACCAACGCCCATACCGTATTCAATATCCCAAGCTTTTTAATTACCAGGAATGTGGGTATCATTCCGCCGTTAAACAGCATGGCGAAGATCAGCAGGTACATATACACATTCCGTCCCTTAAATTCCCGCTCTGTCCTGGACAGAGGGTACGCCATCAGCACGATCAGAACCAGGTTCAGCGCCAGTGCCAAAACCACCCGCAGGGCTGATATTCCAAAGGAGCGCCAGAACTGCCTGTCTCCAACTATTTTTGTATAAGCCGCCCAGGTAAATCCCTTTGGAACCAGCCCTACCTGGTTGCCGGTGACGGCCGCGCTGCTGCTGAGCGAAATGGCCAGTATATTTAAAAGCGGCAGGAGACAGCACAGCGCCAGCAGAATTACCAGAATATAGATCATCCGGCACCGGATCTTAGATCCCAGACTTCGATTCTCAATCATTTCCCATCCCCCTTTAAAATATTTTCCGGTCCGCAAACCGTTTTGCCGCCTCATTAGCTCCCACCATCAGTATCATGGCGATCAGGGATTTGAACAGGCCCACAGCGGTGGCAAAGCTGTACTGCCGCCCGATTAAGCCGATGCGGTAAACATAAGTATCCAGAATATCTCCTGTCTGATAGACCAAAGGCGTATACAAGTTATAAATCTGGTCGAAACCTGCGCTCAGAATGCTGGTTAAGTTCATGGCTGCCATCAAAAGGATGATAGGCATCATGCCCGGAATCGTAATATGGAGCACCCGTTTCCACCAAGTGGCCCCATCCATGGCCGCGGCCTCGTGAAGCCCCGGATCAATGGAAGTAATGGCTGCCAGATACACCACGGAATTGTAGCCGAATTCTTTCCATACATCGGTGCCAATGATCAGAGGCTGGAACCACCGGCTGCTCCCGAGAAAATTAATCCGTTCCAATCCGATCCCTGCCAGGAACTGATTCACGCTGCCGTCCAGGTTAAACAGGTTTACCACCACAGAGGCCAGCACAACCCAGGACAGGAAATGAGGGAGATAAACAATGGTCTGCACCCATTTTTTTATGTATTTGATCCTGATTTCATTCAATAGAATGGAAAAACTGATTGCCGCCAGCGTTCCCAGAATGATCTTTCCCAAAGCGATGACCAGGGTATTTTTAATAACCTGGGAAATATCCGGCAGTTCCAGCATGTAGCGGAAATGTTCAAGGCCCGCAAAGGGAGAGCCGAAAATCCCTTTGCTTGGAACATAATCCTGAAATGCCATCACAATCCCAGCCATTGGTACATAGCTGAACACCAGCAGAAACAGCATTCCCGGCAGCATCATCAGATGATAGGTTTTCTGGGAGCCGGTAAGGGGCTTTTTCTTTTTATTCAAATGTCCTCCACGTCCGTTCATCCTAGTTCTCCCCTCCTTCCCTTCTCTGCTCTTCGATTTCCAAAATGATCTCAGCCCCGCCCTGGCTGTACCAGCTTTCCACAAACTGCTCAAATGCCTCCATCGGCAGATCTCCGGTAATCAGCTTTATAAATGTTTCCTCTTCCAGCTTCTGCAGATTGGCCCATTTCGTTTCCATGGTCTTTGTGGTTCCCCAGAAAGCCGGTTCTGTCCAGGAAAATGCCTGGCTTTTTGTGAGGCTGCGTATCAGTTCGATTCCTTCCATGCGGGAATGGTATTTTGACCAGTCTCCTGTTTCCGCATTTTGAGGATCTTCCAGATACTTTCTTATGCTCTTTATGACGTTTTGGGATTCCGCTGTTTTGGCTTCCTCAGGGGCAATCTGTCCGGCCACGCCCATGCGGATGTCCTCATAATCGTCCAGCAGAGAGGTGTATTTGTTTACCTCAATATTAAAGGGGCGTACAGAACCGTCCACACCGTTTTTAAGGTATGCGGCCGCTTCTGGAAACGTATGTTCCAAATCCTTTTCATTTACCAGCTCATCATAAAACAGGTTCGCGATCTGGACTGCCAGTTCCGGGTGCTCATAGCCTTTACGGACCACGATATATCCGTTGGCCGGGTTGTTATGGAACACATTGACCCGCCCCTCCTCATCTTCCAGCACAAATGCCTTCAAACGGGCCTGGGGATGCATGGCGTGAACGCTGTTTAACAGCCAGTCCGGGATATGCCACACGCCAAACGCAATGCCGGTCTGCCCATTGGTCAGCAAAGCCGTTATATCGTCCCAGGTCCTTGTTCCGAACTGGGGATCTACAATTCCCTGTTCAAACCAGTTGTGAAGGATGGAAAGGGCCTCTTTTGTTTCAGGCTGTACAGATCCATATACGATATTCCCCCCACCATCTTCCATCCACTGCCTGGGAAATGCCCCCAACGCGCCCGCGATACCTGTCATACAGTAGGTGGAACTGCCGTAATCATTGGCATTCAGCCAATAGGCCAGGGCAATTCCCACCGGATTTCCCGTTCCATCCGGGTCCGCCTCCATAAATGCCTCCGCCATCAGTTCCAGTTCATCCAAAGTGATCCGGCCGTCGCCTTCCGGATCGACAGGCAGGTCAAGAGTTTCCAGCCAGTCCGCCCTCACCCACAGGATATTGGGCGCACTGTCTAAATTGGTGCCTGGAAGAGCCATCAGACGGCCGTTATAGGAAGCCGCATCCAGACACCGGCTTCCGTAGCTGTCATAGACCTCTTTCAAATAACCGCTTGCGTAGTTTTCATAGACATCGGTTAAATCCGCAGCCAGGTCATTTTCCACCAGTTCGTCTAACAGGTCCTTATTCCCCACCTTCATGAAATCCGGCAGATCGCCTGCGGCCAGGGAAAGGGAAACCTGACGTTCATAGGCGTCTCCAGTGGCCTCAAAATCATCAATGCAGACCGCATTCAGCCGTTCCCGTACCAGCCGGGTATAGGCGTTGTCCTCATAGGTGTCACCTTCCGGCATCTTCGTGTTCTGCTGGGTCTGACGGCCCATGGTATAGATGATTTCCCCCTCTTTCAGCCCTGTCCGGCCTCCGCAGCCCGCCAGAGCCAGCGCCAGAAGTCCGGCCGCACAGCCTGAGGCCAGTTTTTTTACCGCCGGCGTTTTATTCACTGCCGGTAAATGTATCGCGGCCGGCAGTTTTTTTGCAGCCGGTAATTCTTTTACTGTCAGTAGTTTATTTACCATCGTTATATTTGCCAACGCTCTTTTTACCAGAGTTTCCATACAATTACACCTTTCTTATCCGATCAGACACAATCCCCCTATTCGATCACAACCATATCCCAGTATTCCAGATAGGGCAGGTCAAATGTGACGGTTCCGTCTTTATAGACAAACTCCACTTCCTTCAGGATTCCCTGCTGGTAGTCCGGAGACGCAAACCATATCTTCTCCGGCTGCCGGTCCACCGGCTGCACCACGGTTACCTCTCTCTTTATAACAGGGGCGGTCTGAGTTCCCCTGGAATCCACCCATGCGGATGTGGACGCCCCTTCAAAATTAATGAGATGAAGGATGCTGGTATCCCCTTTTTTCTTAGTAAATGCGAAAATACTTCCCGGCGCGGCATCCGAAGAGGCCGGTACGCCCTCCACAAATGTCCTGATTCCCGTCTTCTCTTCCAATCCCGGCCCCCGAAGGCAGTTTTCATAAGCCGTCATAAAAGAATATCCGGTACGAAGCCGTTTTGCCAATTCCCTGCTTATCCGCAGGGAATTTCCCGGATAATATTCATTGGACAGCATTCCCGTATCCCCCAGCTCCAAATGGCTGCCGCCGGACGCGGTCAGAACTGCATTGGTATATAAAATACCGGGCAGATTAAAGGGCTCCCCTTTCATCACATTGTAATTCATGTAGGCCGCAATGACGCTGCCCTTATTTCCCTTTGTGGCCGCATATATCTGGTCCAGGGACTTTTTCAGGGAAAGATAATCTTTACAGTCTCCCGGCCATACTTCCATGTAAGCCATGTCGTAACAGCCGGAATTCAGCATCTGGGTCAGCCCGTATCCTCCTACCGGATTAAAAAGGATCCTGGTATCCAGTTCCTCATCCACCCGTTTCAGGAAAGAGGCATAGGTCTGGTCAAGCTGTATCTCCCGTCCGCTGTAGTCATAACGGGATTCATTGCGGTTTCCCAGGGAATCCAATTGGAGCCCGTCAAAGGGGTAAGCCTCCAAAAGTTCCCGGTGGGATTCTACAAAATGATTCTGCCAGTTTGTATCCGCCGGATTGAACATCCACAGCTTTTCAGTCTCCCATCCCGCTCCGGACAGGTCGTGCACGTCCTGATCCGTGTGACGTGCATCCCGGTAAAGCCCCCACTCGGGGCTGATCCCTTTCTCCTGATAACCGTCATACGCTCCAAAAATCAGGTTATAGAAAAAGGATTTCATATTCAGGTCATGGCCTGCCTGAATGGTCTTTAAAAGGGACTGCCGGGTCACGGTCTGCCCCGCCAGGGATTTCCAACTGTCTTTTGGAGCCTGGGCCGTACCTGCCAGGGGATGTTCCTGGGTATCAAACACATCATAGTAAAACAGCCCGTTGATGTGATGACGTTTCAGCCGTTCAAGGGTCTCCCCGATTTCTTCGTCGGTGCGGTTATCCAGTTTTGTAATATATCCGTATCTGGGAAATACGTTCCAGTCTGAGGATACATCGACAGCGGACATGGCATAGTCCCTCAGTGTATCCCCTTCCCAAAGATAAGCTTCCAGGGAATACCCTGTGAAATCATGTTCCGGCAGGGTGACATGAACCTGGACCAGAGGGGAAGCAGAAGATACCCCGATCTCCTGCTGCCAGACCGTATCCGTAAGATGCCGGGCCTGAAGCCGCAAAACTCCTTCCCCCAGTCCTTCCATTCCCTTTAAATCCACCGTAACACGGATGGTTTCTCCGGGATTGTACATGCTCTTATCTGTATATAAATCGTTTATAAAACTGCCGGTTTTTTCTGTTTTTTCCATCTGAGTTCCTATATTAACCCTCTCCCCGTCCTGGGCTGCCGCCGCTTCCTGCACAGGCCAGGCGCCTGCCAGCAGGGAAAATGCCAGCATACAGGACAGCACTCCATATCGTCTATTCATAGATTCCCGCTCCTTTATTCTTCTTTTTCCAGAAGTATATAGTTCACCCAGCCGTAATAGTCGCCTTCCTGGCCGGTAAGCGTCAGGACATCGCCGGGAGATAAGGAAAGCGCGCCTTCCATATAGTCCTGGCTGTAGTCTATATCGCTGTAATCCGCCGCCTTTTTATAAATCGCTCCTACAGGAATGCCGTTCACCAACACATCAAACCTCTCCCGGGTTCCATTGGAAAGCACGCTGAGGCGGTAAATGCCTGCGGTAAAATCAGGATCATCGGACAGAGGAATATGAATGGAATCTCCAGCCTGCAGATCCGCTGCCGGGCTGTAAAGGGACGGTTTGTAATACTGTTCCCCTTCATAACGGTATTCCTCTTTTACAGCCTTCCCGTTTTCTGCGGCAGGCGCAGGTTTTCCCGTCTTTGTATCCAGGTATTCCAGAGCCACATAATCCACCCATCCGTAATTCGGCCCGCTTTCTCCTTCAATGGTGAGCAGGTCGGACGGCTTTAGATCCAGAGGGGAAACCATGAAATCATCGGTCATGGAATACATATTGAAATCTGTGCCAAAACGGCTGATGGTTCCCGCCTCTTCGCCGTTCACCTTTATTCTAAGCATCTGCCTGTTTCCATTGGAACGGACCAGAAGGCGGTACTTCCCGCTTTTTAAATCCGAATTATGGGACAGGGGGATATTGATCTGTTCGCCGGGCTGCAGGTCGGCCGCTGCTGCGCCTTCCACAGCCTTATAATAGGCCTCCCCTTCATAAATACAGCGGTTTCCATCGGTTCTGGCGCGCATCTGGATATTAAATCCGGTATTTTTCCCATCCTGTCTGGTTCCGCCTTTCCTGGTATAGATCGCCTCTTCATCGTAAACAGCAGGTACTAAAGCAGCTCCGCTTACCAGGGCAAATACTCCGGTTTCCCTGGTGATTCTGAAGTTCAGCTCACCGTCCGTCAATGCGGACGGCATCTTTACGCATTTCATCCCCTGCCCCTGGCCGCTTATATAATACAGGCAGAATTTTGAGGAATCGAAATTCTCGGGAAAATCCATAAACACTTCCACCGGTCCGGCCGGTTCCAGCGGCATTTCCGGGTTATCCAGATAGAAATACAAGCGGAACAGGCGCATATCCCCGGCCCCTTTCAGCCGGTTTAACAAAAGTTCTTCTTCCGGCCCGCCGCTTTCATCCTCTACCGCCATCTGTGCGCCGAAAGGCAGAACTCCTATGGGAGCCTCTGCGGTGATGTCACCGGCCTGGCTGTAAAACGGCTCCGCCTCTTTCAGTTCCAGATAGTCTATCCAATGGTACTGCCCTTCGCCGGTCACAATGGAAACTTCATCCCCCGGCTTTAAGCTCAGAATTGTTCCGGCCACCTGAATCCGGTAACTTCCCCAGTCCGAATAAGGGACGTTTAAAACACCGGCAGGCTGTCCATTTACGCAAATGGTTAATGGCTGATCTCCGCCTCCGCTATATGCGGCCAGCAGATTGTACAGTCCCTGGGTAAATCCTGCCTTTTTTTCAACAGTAAAGGTCAGCGCAGAACCATTTCCGGCTTCAAAATTGGCAGATTTTCCGCTGTCGGCCGACGCCGGATAATATTCTTCCCCTTCATAATGGTAAACTCCTTTGGGCGCGGTCAGAGCATAGATTCCATTCCCTTCTTCGTCAGGTTCCATTAAAACCCGGATGCTCCTGCCGCTGTCAGACCAGACGCCATGAAGGCATTCCGGTTCCCCGTCATTTATGTAATAGATATCCGTATTTTCATTTTCTTTTTCAAATCCGGGCGGAAGCGGGATCTCCAATGAGAAGACTTCGCCCTCATCTTCCGCTCTATGGGAACTTCTGGAGGGAAGTTTCAGCCGGATCTCATAATATATGGCTCTCAGGTCATTTTCCGCAAACCACTGGTCGTTTTCCCGGCTGGATGTCTGTTTCACTATGAGCCGGGTGTCTTTTGGCAGCGTGGTATCTTCCGATTCCACAATGATTCCGGTATCCGGGTCCTGCCTGTAAAACTTTTCCGGGAGTTCTCTCAGCACAATGTCCTTAATCCAGCCATAACTGCCGTCAGGCGCTTTAATGAACAGCCTGCTGCCGCTGTTTAACTGATAACGGCCCTGCCAGCCGTCTTCATGAAGGCCGGCGTTGCCAAAATCGGAACCTGAAACCTCATAGGTTCCCTCTTGCCCGTCCACTAAAATCTCATATCCGCGTTCATTTCCGCAGGTCCACAGGCTTAATTCATAAAATGCCCCCGTAAACCGTCCGTCCAGCGGAATTTCCAGCCAGACCCCGGGGTCCATATTGGCGCAGCTCCCGCCGTCTCCTGTCACTTTGTCAGCTGGAACCACATATCTGGTTGCTTCCAGAAGAACTCCGTTGAGCGGCGTCAGCCTGATCCAGTCGATCCATCCATAAGCGCCGTCGGTCTCAGCTTTGATCAACAGTTCCCCGGTTTGAGAAAGGTCAAAGAGGTTATTTCCCAAAACAGTGGTTTTTTTATCCCAGTCAAAACCGGTATCCGGACAGATTAAGCTTAGGGCATCATTTCCGGATACAGCTTTTAACGTCTGTCCGTTCCCGGCGTACATGATCTCCGCCATATACTGCCCCGGCCTGAAATCAGTGATACCGGAAAGCGGTATGCTGATTTCCGTATGGGGCTGCAAATTGGCCGCCTGGCCGTCTGCCGCTGGTTCCGCAGCGCTGTAAAAATACTCTGCCTCAAAGGTATAGATCCCGTTTTCAAAGGTATAACTGCCCTCCGCCAATGCCGGGGCGGTTTTGGAAACCGCAGCTGCAGCGTTGGACGGGGTGGCGGGCGTTAGATTCTCCGGGAGTTCTCCGCCGGCGCCTCCCTGGTTATTTTCCCCATCTTCCGCCGGGTAGTTTTCCGTATCTTCGGCATCTGGCGGAGGCGGGGCGGTTCCCGGTTCCTCTGACGGATGGCCTTCGGTTCCCGGGATACCCGGTTCCCCATCTGAACTGCTGGCTGTTTTTACCGTTTCACCTGTTTCCAGCCCGTCTTTCCTTTTCTCCTGTCCGTCTCTTATTTCATCCGCCCCGTCTTCCATATCCGCAGGCCATCCATAGGCTTCTGCCTCGGGAAGTAAATTTCCGGCCGGCAGCACGGCGGCCCCGGACAATGCGGCGATTAAAAGCCAGGACAGCAATTTTTTCTTACACAGACCCATATCACACATCCCCCTACTCTTCCGCTTCCTTTAAATAGATATACGAAGCGTCTTCTGCTCCCAGGCGCACGCCCGGATCATGATCGATATCCAGATCCCTGTCGATGATATAAATGTCATACCCGTAGTCCTCTTTTCCATGAGCCGGACTGCATACGCGGCAGGTATATCCATTATCCATACGGTATTTGGTCCCTCCTGTCAGCAGCCCTTTTTTATTCTGTTTCTGCTTTGTTCCGCTCTTCACATTTCCTTCACGGTCTACCAGAAACAATCCGGTGGCGTCCGGCTTTTGGCTGGCAATTTCCGGTATGAAAACCAGTTCATAAGGTTCTTCTCCATCCGCGCCCACTGCCATGCCCTGATAATAAAGCCTGCCGCCGAACACACCGGTCACTCCTTTTCCCTTTGTCTTATCTCCCTGGGAATCTTCGGCAAAATAATAATGGACCACATCTTTGCTCACCGGATTTTCCTTTGTCTCCTTTCCAACAACCATAGCGGCCTTATCCGAAAAATCATAAATCCCGTTGGGAAATCTGCTGAGGGTGCTCTCTTCCTTTTTGCGGATCAGGAACAATCCGTCCAGCCGGGCCCCGTTATTTTCGCAGAGGTAGTACCGGTCATCCGATGCTTTCATAATAAACCCTTCAAATCCGTCCTCTTCCGTCCCGCTGCCGGGAGCTCCTTTATAGCTGTAAGTCCCTATATTTTCGTCCTCTATTTTACAAGGCCATATGCGGTCCGCCACAATCATAGAATTTAAATTCTCCGAATCATGTCCCCAGTCGGATTCATCCCGCAGGGAACCGTATCTGTATTGGGATACCAAATGTCCCCGTTTGTCCATATAAAAGGAACGGACATCTTCTTCTGCCCCTTTTCCGGGCGGTATGGCGTCGACCCAGGCGTCTTTTACCACCATGCCGGAACCATTTTCACAGTACAGATAGTACTGGGGGTTATGGGCGAACAGGCGCTCCGCATAAGATCCGTCTCCATTCAAATCACCGCTCTGGGCTTCCTCCGTATCCTCGTCCACAGCCACATAGGCCGTTCCTGTCCATCCGTTTTCCTCGTTGCGCTCGTATACCCAGCCGGTCAGCCGCCTTCCGTCCTCATCGAAAATGTACTCGTTACCTTCGAAGGCGACTTTCTGATTCCGGTAAGCCCTTCCTTTTGCATCGAAATAGTACCAGTTCCCCATTTCCTCCAGGTTCTGTCCTGATTCATCCGGCGCAAAGGCCTGTATCCACATCTGGGCGGCCATTTCTCCCGTGGAGGTACAGTAGTGGATATCGTCGTCAATTCCGCCCGAGGTATAGCTCTCCGCTGTTTCTCCCTGTCCTTCCCCGCAGTCCACCCAGCCGGTCAGCATCTTTCCCTCTTCATCGAAGAAATAAGTGCTGCCGTCAATGAGCCGCCTGCCCGTTACCGGTTCTTGATCCGCTCCATAGTATTTCCACACATTTTCCTCTTCCTCATAGTCCCATGTGTTCACTGCCATCGCTTCCTGTCTCTCATCTGCCTGCGCTGCCAGAGAACAAAGGCCCCCGTTTGCCGTTCCCAGACCCAGAATAAGTAAAACGAGAACTGCCCGCTTCATTTGCCTTCCTCCTTTTATTAGTGTTTCGTAACACCTACTAACAACAACATAACATAGCGGAATAAAAAAATCAATAGTGTTTTGTAACACTATTGATTTTTACTTATTTTCATATGCTGTTTTTGTATATATTGTCTAACTAAATTTTTCTTACACTTTCCCGTACCACGATGGAAACAGGAAGGCGGATATTCTTTTCTTCTATCTCCTCCCCTTTCAGTCTCTTTAAAAGGATCTGAATCGCAAGTTCCGCTTTATGGGACGGATTCTGATGGACCGTGGTCAGACGGGGGCGGCTCTGTCTGGCAAAAATATTATCGTCAAATCCGGTCACCGATATATCCTCCGGTACCCGGATATTTTCTCCGAAAAATACATTGATCGCATCGATGGCATAAAAATCCGAGGCAAATATTAAGGCGGTATAATTAAAAAGCTTTTCATGGCAGAAGGCTTTCAAAAACTCGTGACGCCGTTCTTCCTGATAATCCAGCGGAAAATAATCCTCTTCCTTCCATTCCAGCCCTGCTTTTTGAATCGCGTCCCTGACACCATCCAGCCGCTGCCGGTCAACGCCGACAGGGACTGAGGCATCCGCCAGAAATGCCATGCGCCTGTGCCCGTTCCCGATCAAATACTCTGCGATCTTCCGGCCTCCCTCAAAATCCTGAAGCCCTACATTTTCAAATTCCTCTTCCCGTTCTGTAAAATAGGAATCGATAAACACCACCGGAATGCCGGACAACTCTTTAAATTTGGCGCAGTCCTCCGGCTGGCAGCCCAAAACCACCAGCCCTTCCAAGTTCCAGGAGGAAGCAATCTTCAGGGATTCTTCCACATCCCCGGAAGTATAAAACATCATAAAATAGCCGCTGAGGCGGATTTCCTTTTCAAGAGCGCCGATAACCTCTGAAAAAAATGGGTCCTGGATCGCATTCTGTTCTTCTCTTCGTCCATAAGTCATAATCACGCCGATGATTCTGGAGCCATAGTTGGCCAGCAGCCTGGCTCCCATATTGGTCACGTAATTGCATTCTTTAATGACCTTCTGCACACGTTTCAGGGTTTCCTTGCTCATTTTCTCCGTCCTGCCGTGCAGAACATTGGAAACCGTAGTCGGCGCTACCCCGGCCATTTCAGCCATGTCCTTGATCGTTACCATATCTTACCTCCGCTTATCGTACCTGAATGCCGCTTTCTCACATCAAATATCCGGCATTTCTGCATATTCCGCCATATGAAGGAGATTCATATAGTCTATGGTCCACAAATTCGTGCACCCTGTTAAATCCCGGGCGCGAAAATCTATCACTCCCGGTTCATTTTCACTTTCCATAATCATCCACGGCGCAAACATCCTGGCGCCCGGGGGGATAACTTTCCGCTCTTTTACCAAAATGCCGTATGTATCTTCGATTGAAAAGTACTCATAATGCCCATTGATCAGTTTTCTCTTACCGCTGCTCAATTTCCATGGGGAATGATCCTGGATGACAATCTTCTTACCATTCAGATCAAAATTCTCCAGTTCCCGCAGACAAAAGGCTTCTTCTTTTAACGCGAACAGATGATTCCTCTTCAGCGCGTACAAAAACGCTTCATAGGAAAATACGGTTAATCCGGCGATTTCTTTGATTAAATAGTCAATTTTTGAAAGGCCTTCATGGGGATAAATGAGCTCGCCGCCCCGCATGTAATCAAAAATCCACTTTGACAATTCTTCACTGTGCTTAAACCGCAGCTTCTCGAACAACGGGTCCTGCTGAAGGGGCTTTTCTTCCCTCATATAAATGCCGTAGCCGTCCTGCATATGGCACCGCATAAACGGCTGGAACCCCAGAGGATAGATCAAATTGCCCACGCCGCCCAAATACTCGGGGTGCTTGTACAGCCTGTAGCGGTGAGGCGAACCGTCTTCATTATATTCTACCACCTCATTGGAGCAGTCTGAGAATTTTTCCATCTCCGTATTCCACCTAAGGCTCATACGGCTGCTGGGCATGTGATAAATCATACCGTACTTTGTATGTTCATTTTCTTCTGTCTGGTCCTTTGTCAGCGGATGCCATTTTCCGTCTTTATAATAGCAGGCGGCAAAAAACAGGGCCACGTCAAAATCGCTGGTGATATCCAGCCAGCAGGTTTCCAGCCCGTAATGCTGGGCCAGCGGTTCATATAATACATCCGATCTGTCCCAATATTTCACATGGTCAAAGCAGTTTAAAAGTTTCCTGAATTCATAAACACGCATATCGGCAGCCATGCGGTAAAGCTCCCGCTGCTTTGTATTGTCATATTCCCGCAGGCGGCGGAGCAGGGTGGGCACGCTGGAAGGATAAATCTGGTTCTCTCCACGGTAGAAATTCCGGCGTCTGGACTGCTGGATCACAACGCCGTGGGGATATTCAATTCTCATGCCCGCTGTTTTGGGGTCCCTGTACAGGTACTCTTTATACATGGCCGTATTAAAGTCCTCATATTGATCCCAATAATTCTCTCCCCTGTTGCTGGACGCGGTGATCTCCCTGCCTTCCCGTTCTTCCTTCAGGTTGTCTTTATGTAAACTTTTTATGTCGTCCAGGGTGATATCATGAAATTTGTTATCATTTGTGAATAAATACTCCGCCATATAGGTTTTCACGTTCCTTCCATCTGACCCATTTTGTACCGCAAGGGACCTATCTGGTTATCATCCGATTCCCGCCGTCCTTTGGCAATGTGTTTGGTTCCATAATTTATCTGGATATAGCATATCATGGAGCGGAAAATAGTTCAATCTTTCCGGTCAGGAAGATCAGCGCCTGAACTCCCTAAACCAACTCAGAAGCCGTCAGGTATACGCCTGCCAGAAATGCCTCCGGCAGAATCGCAAAGCCTGCGGGAGGAACCTGCTCTTTCTGATTCCTGATTAAATCCCCAATGATCCGCCCTGCCAGCACCGCTCTGGAGCGCCTGCCGGCCAGCGTCTTAGCGCTCTCATACAAAATATCCGTAAAATCTGTCTTACCGTTCTCTTCCTTCTCCGGCTTCATGGATTCCTCCACCCGCTTTCGCAGACAGGACTGCCATTCTTCGCAGGAATAAATGGTTTCGCTGTCAAGGCCAAAAATCTCCCCGGCTGTTTCCGCACACACCAGGGCGGTTCCCATTTCATCCGGTTCCCTCACCCCATGTTCCTGAAAAATCTTATCCATCTGCTTTAAAAACAACTGATCCAGCACAAATCCTCCGCTCCCTTTTTCAAGAAGCCCTGTAAGGGGAAGATACCGTCTCAACCTTTTTGCCTCCCACCTGCCGAAACCTGGGGTAAATGTAAACGCGCATCCTTCATAAACACCGAAAGCCTTTAGTCCGTCCAGATAACCAAGCCGTGTATTACGCCTTATAACAGCCTGGTCAAATACCAGGGTAGGCCCCAAATTCCAATAACTGCGGATGTAAGTGAGGCGGTCCGCAAGCATCATCATCTCTTTCTTAACTACGCCAAATGCCTCTAAATCCACGGCGATAATGTGCCCAGCCCCCTTTTCAAGAGCCATTTTCACAGGAAGATTATCATAATAAGCCCCGTCCAGATATCTGACGCCGCCAATCTTATGCGGTTTAAATGCCGGATAAATAGAGGCGCTGGCGATCATATAGTCTATCAATTCCCCACGAGGGATATCTTCACGGAATAATTCACGGGGAACGCTTCCCTCCATTTCGACGGTAACAAGACCGTAATCTATGGCGGAAGAGCGCACCTTCTCTTCGTCAATGAATCCGCCGAGGGTTTCTTTCAGCGGTTTTGTGTCCGTTCCGCCATTTTTTACAAAATTGACGGCAAAGGTCTGGTAGGTCTGCCAAACCTTTTGTTTCAGGGAATATTCCTCTTTGACCGGCACATTTATGACCCGGGCCGTCTCAATCTGTTCCCACAGAGCCGCAGCCTTTTGATAATCGCCCTGGGCAACCAGCCCGCCGTTGACAGCTCCGATTGATGTACCCGTTACCACATGAATCTCGATTCCAAGCTCAATCAGCGCCTTCCACACCCCCAGTTCATAGGAGCCGCGGGAACCTCCGCCTCCCAAAACCAGCCCTGTCTTATCACTCAATAACGCTCACCTCCTCTGGATATTTTCAAATGCCGGCTTCCTCCTTCAGATAACTGATGTACTTGCCCAGCAAGGAAATACAGTTATCGAGTTCTTGTTCCGTCAACCGGCCAATGGTCCGGTACTCCGCTTCAAATACAGGCCGTATCACGGTATCGCAGTAATATCTGCCATTCTCTGTCAGGCGCAGAAGCTTCCGGTTCCTCGTGCCCGGAATCGGTTCCAGTTTCACAAATTCTTTCTTCACCATATTGGCAACGACGGAATTGACCGTCTGCTTCGGCAGAGACCACATCTCACAGATGTCCTGCTGGGAATATTCTTCTCCCATCACAAACAGAGTATACCAAACCCAAAATTCATTATCCGATATTCCAAGCCTGGCCGCGGCCTGATGATAGATTCCAGCCAGTTCTTTTATCTGCTGGTTTAAAGTCTCTAACTGGCGGGTTACCTGCTCTTTCATAAGCGGCCCTCCCTTCTTTTCTGCTTTTTAATTTATAGATTGCTCGATTGCCGGTTGTTTGATTATTGATTGTTTGCAGTGGCTTCTATAGTCCGATTTCGGATTTTTATATTATAGTCCGAAATCGGATTTTTGTCAAGGGATGGAATAAATAGATTTGCTTACTGCTTTGTGCTATACTTTAATTATTAATAACATAGGAATTACCTGCTCGCCGGGTAATTGAACGGTTCGAAAAATCGAAATTTTAAGCGGAATTGACGGAGGCAGAAACATGAAGAGAATATTAAATGAAATCCGAAAAATCATTGATGAAAATATGGTTTTATACTTACCTCATGTAAAAAGCGGCGATTTGGAAAATGACGGCGCGATATTTTATATGAATGCTCAAAACGGTACAGAATTTGACTGGTTTGTCAATGACCGGTTTCCGTTTTTTATGGTGTTTTATAACGACAAGGATAATCTGGGCGCGGTCAAGCTGGTACTCTGCAATACCGGAGAAGTGCAAATATATCTCTATGATGAAAAAGGGAAGAAACTCGTCAAAATGGTAAAAGAGCATTTGGATATCGACAAAATAGATATGCTTAAATTAGCCGCAGTATTGACCCGCGAAGCAGATGATAAAAAAATATGGGGCGGCAATATTGACAATATCCATACGGACATTGAAATCACAGATGACGAACTCCGGGAATTTTGCGGCAGAGAAAAGGATCACGCTGTGATGAAGAACCGAATGAATATCTGCAGCTTATCTGCTGTCGTTTCAAAAAAGATAATAGAAGAAGGCTGGAAGGTGGGGTATATGGAAAGAAATGAACCGCGTGACAAAGATGACAGCGGTTGGTTTTTTGCGTCCGGCAATGAAGATGATGAATACCTTTCAGACAGTAAAAACCTGATGCTGCTCGTGGTAGGAATGGTGTGGCAGCGATTAGACAGAGATATTTTCAGATATATTGATATGCCGGCAGGGACGAAATTGATTCGGATATCGCCAAATGAATTTGAAATAGATAAAAATAATAAAGAAATCTATTTGGCAAAAAGAGAATAAGCGTATGAAAATTCCGCTTTATCGGAGAGCCGAACCAAACAGCATAGGGAAATTAAGAGGGGAGCCGTGAGCTATGAAAATGCCATCAGAAAATATTGATATCGCAATGTTCGCTCCCTGCGGAATGAATTGCCTGGTCTGTTATAAACACTGCTGCCACAAAAAACCGTGCGCAGGCTGCTTAAACAATGATCTTGGGAAGCCGGAGCACTGCCGGAAATGCCGAATAAAAGACTGCATCAAAGAAAAGAGATTGTCCTACTGCTTTGAATGTTCCATCTTTCCCTGCAAACTTATAAAAAACCTTGAAAAAAGCTACAGCCAAAGGTATCAAACAAGCCTCATAGATAACAGCCTGTCTGCCCGTCAGCACGGTTTGGTGCTGTTTATGGAAAAACAGAAAGCAAAATATACCTGTCCCAAATGCGGGGGCGTGATTTCTCTTCATGACAGGGCGTGCAGCGAGTGCCAGGAAACGTTATGATTGCCGGGAATTAATCTGGAAACATTATATGTTTTATTGAATGTTTCCAGATTCACATTACCCGGTTTTATCATTCTGTATTACTCCTCAAGAAAAGATTTCTCAAGAAAAACCTTCACTTCATCAATGCTGGTAAACTCCCTGCATTTTGGGAATCCATCTGTATTGTGTGAAGAATAGGTCAAATGAAAAATATAATACATGCCGTTGTCTGCTGCATACAGCACATCATCATTGGATTCACATTTTACTACTGCCCATATTTGTTTATAATACAAGAAGTGCGCGCTGCCTATTTCTTCCTTTAACTCTGTAACAAAACTCCTGTTTGTAAGCGGAACCAAAATCCAGCTAAAGTCATCACCATATTTACAACTTAAATCATTAAAAATTTCTTCTGCTGTCATTCTTTCTCAACTCCGATTTTTTCCTTACCCAGTAACTTCTTTTCCCGCAAATCATCATTCCCACAACTTTTATCTGCTGCTGGATATAGTGTACTATATTTCATGCAAACAGTCTATTACAATCATCCGGGGCTGCAATGGCATGAATGGACCTTTGTTTCCGGGTATGCTCTTTCAGTTCACCGGTCAGACATGATACAGTCACTTCTGCGGCATTTAGCGCATAGATTATAAAGGGAATAGTCTACAATACATCTCCCAAGAGGAGGTATTTTATGTTTTATAACGATCCTTGTGATAATATTCCGGATAAATGTATGACAAATCGCAATTGTAATAACAACTGCCGGCCGCCTCAGCCCAACTGCTGCCCGCCTTGCTGTTCCGGCATACCGGGGCCTGCCGGGCCTCAGGGTGAACCAGGGCCTGCCGGGGCCCAAGGCGAACCGGGGCCTGCCGGACCTCAGGGCGAGCCGGGTGCCGCCGGGCCTCAGGGTGAACCGGGCGCTGCCGGGCCTCAAGGTGAGCGGGGCGCAACCGGGCCTCAGGGCGAACCGGGCGCTGCCGGGCCTCAAGGTGAGCGAGGCGCAACCGGGCCTCAGGGCGAGCCGGGGGCTGCCGGACCTCAAGGTGAGCGGGGTGCAACCGGGCCTCAGGGTGAACCGGGCGCTGCCGGACCTCAGGGTGAGCGGGGCGCAACCGGGCCTCAGGGTGAGCGGGGCATTGCCGGACCTCAGGGCGAGCCGGGGGCTGCCGGA
>NZ_WQPN01000059.1 GCF_018785315.1 Clostridium sp. MCC353
TCACCGTGAATGGGCATCGGACCGTCTTTTTTGATGCCTGCGGGCTTTAGTTCCACTTACGGTTGGAAGCCGATTTCCCATACCGTCAGAGCACGGCCCGCCCCGCAGATTTCAAGCCCCGGCCCGGCCACCGTCCCCTCGTCCCGCTTTCCTGCGTAACTTCCTCAACTAAATCCCAATTTATTTATCCAGCCTGAATCCCGCATAAGCCGTCATTCCATGCTCATGCATATCCAGCCCGTCAATCTGTTCCTGATCGCTTACGCGCAGGCCGACGGTCTTGTCAATGATTGTGAATATAACAAATGCCATAACTGCCACATAGAGAATAACGGAACCTACACCGATCACCTGGGTTACAAAGCTGCATCCTTCACCGAACACTCCGGTTAAAATGGTGCCAAAGCATCCGCAGGCGCCGTGAACGCCGATTGCGCCAACAGGATCATCAATCTTAAATTTCTTATCCACCACTTCAATTACAAGGACTACCAGAATACCTGCTGTTGCACCGATAATAATGGCTTCATAAGGTGTTACCACATCACAGCCTGCTGTGATCGCCACCAAACCGGCAAGGGAACCGTTGAGGGTCATAGAAACGTCAGGTTTGCCGTATTTTAACCATGTGAACGCCAAAGTCACCAGAGTAGCCGCCGCCGCTGCCAGATTTGTGGTTATAGCGATTTCTCCTACGCTGGTGGCTGCCGCTGTTGTGGAACCGCAGTTGAATCCAAACCAGCAGAACCAGAGAATGAACACGCCCAGAGCACCGATGGTGATATTATGGCCCGGAAATGCATTGGGCGT
Source organism: Clostridium sp. MCC353 (assembly GCF_018785315.1). Classification (GTDB taxonomy): domain Bacteria; phylum Bacillota; class Clostridia; order Lachnospirales; family Lachnospiraceae; genus CHH4-2. The sequence continues at coordinate 811 of NZ_WQPN01000059.1, forward strand.
GCCGTCTGTATTGTACTTTCCAAGTCTGGGCCCTAAAATCTTCGCGCCGATCAGGGCGCAGAGGCCGCCTACCATATGAACTGCCGTAGAGCCGGCAAAATCATGGAATCCCATATCCGCTAACCAGCCGCCGCCCCAGATCCAGTGGCCTGTTACAGGGTAGATGAAAATGCTGATGGCCGCGGAGTAGATCAAATACGCCATAAATTTCGTACGTTCCGCCATGGCCCCGGACACAATTGTGGCCGCCGTTGCGCAGAATACCGTATGGAAAATCATAAATACACCGATTGGAAGGCCATTTATCATCCCTGAACCATCAGCTAAGGAATATGGCTGGAAAAATCCGGAGGTTCCGATAAATCCGCCCGCATCCGCGCCGAACATAACCGCAAATCCGACAACAAAGAAGAATAAAGAACCGAGTACAAAATCCATCATGTTCTTCATGATAATATTTCCGGCATTTTTTGCCCTGGTAAAACCAGCCTCCACCATTGCAAAACCGGCCTGCATAAAGTAAACGAGAAATGCTCCAAGCATGGTCCATGTGACATTCATCAGAAGGTTCGCCGCCTGGGAAGCCTCCATACCGCCATTGATTAAATCCAGTAAGTTCATAATCATTTCCTCCTATCCTTTTTCAAAATATCCTGAAATCCTAAAGCCAATCCGCCGGGATGGCAGGCCTGCGCAATAGAAAAGGAGATAACTGCCGTTTCCAGCAATTATCTCCTTTGATAATCTATATTTTCTGTATGAAAGAACCAGTCTACAGCGCCTGCTCGCCTCTTTCACCTGTACGGATACGCACCGCATCCTGGACATCGTAAATGAATATCTTGCCGTCTCCGTAATTGCCGGTGGTAATCTCTTTTACAACCTTTTCGATGATCGCTTCCGATGTTTCTTCAGCCACAACGGTTTCTACCTTGACCTTGGGCAGCAGATTTACCGTATATTCGGTCCCCCGGTACATCTGCTTGTAGCCCTTCTGATTACCATAACCCATGACATTGCTGATCATAATGCCATTTGCCCTGCAGCCTTCTAAAATAGTTTTAAGATCTTCCAATTTCTCAGGCTTAATAATAATCTCCAACTTCTTCATACAGCATATCCTCCTTATATTTTTCTGCGCGGTACGGAACGTGTTCCATACAACGACGAAGAGGGCGTTTCCAGCAGACTGGAACGCCCTCGTTCAATATACGTTTATTATACAGAGATTCCCGGCATTGTCAAATATATTTTTAACCTCAGATGCGGATATCTTTTGTGAAATATAGACAAAATGAAATGCTTGTATTTTTGCTGTATAGAGTATATAATATATTGTATACAAAATAATACAAAAATACAATTGTAAAATAAAAGGGGTTTTTACATGATCAGACACCTTAGCTTAAAGGCCTATGGTAAGATTAACCTTGGTCTCGATGTACTCAGAAAACGTGAGGATGGCTACCATGATGTACGTATGATAATGCAGACAGTGGGCATCTATGACCGCATTGATTTAAACTACCAGCCGTCTCCCGGCATCGAGGTGGAGACTAACCTGTACTATCTGCCAAATAATGAAAATAACCTGGTCTACAAAGCGGCCAAGCTTTTAATGGATGAATTCGGGATACAGTCCGGGATCAAGATACGGCTGAAAAAATTCATCCCCGTATCCGCCGGAATGGCAGGAGGAAGCAGCGACGCCGCCGCCGTTCTTTTTGGGGTCAACAAGATGTTCGGTCTTGGCCTCACCATGCAGCAGCTCATGGAACGGGGCGTCAAAATCGGCGCGGATGTCCCTTATTGTATCATGAGAGGGACCGCCCTTTCAGAAGGAATCGGTGAAGTGCTCACCCCGCTGCCGCCGGTTCCCCAGTGCCAGGTCTTGATCGCAAAACCGGGCATCAATGTTTCCACAAAATTTGTTTATGAAAACCTTCATGCCAATGACCTGCGCCCGGACCAGCATCCTGACATAGACGGCATGATCGATGCCATAAAAGCCGGAGACCTCTACCGGATCGCCGGCAAGTTTGGAAATGTGCTGGAAACCGTGACAGCCAGAGAATATCCGGTCATTGAGGAATTAAAAAGCATTATCAGGGAATCCGGGGCCATAGGTTCTATCATGAGTGGAAGCGGCCCTACCGTATTCGGCCTGTTCACCAGCCCCAAAGCTGCGGAAGCCGCCTATGAGGCCCTGCGCTACGGACAGTACAGCGAACTGGCAAAGCAAGTATATTTGACCAATTTTTACAACATTAAGGAGGACCGGTCTTATGGATCATGATTTAAAGGTTAATATGAATGAATATCTTCCCCTGCGCGACGTTGTGTTCAACACTCTGCGCCAGGCGATTTTAAAAGGGGAACTGACACCCGGGGAAAGGCTGATGGAAATCCAGCTTGCAGAGCGTCTGGGGGTCAGCAGAACGCCGATCCGTGAAGCGATCCGCAAACTGGAATTGGAGGGCCTTGTGCTGATGATCCCAAGAAAGGGCGCTGAAGTGGCCAAGATTTCAGAAAAAAGCCTTAGGGACGTGCTGGAAGTCCGCCGTTCTTTAGAAGAGCTGGCCATTGAGCTGGCCTGCCAGAGAATGAGCGATGATGAAGTGAAACAACTGGAAGAGGCTCAGGCCAAATTCCGTCTGGCCATTGAAAGCAAAGATGCCATGAAGATTGCGGAAACGGACGAGCACTACCACGATATCATTTACTTCGGAACCGGCAATTCCCGCCTGGTTCAGATTTTAAATAACCTTCGTGAGCAAATGTACCGCTACCGCCTGGAATATATTAAAGATGAGGACAAACGCCAGGTTCTTCTCGTCGAACACGAGAACATTTTAAAGGCTGTCCGCAGCCGCCATGTGGCTGAAGCCAAGGCTGCAATCCGGGAACATATAGACAATCAGGAGATCACCGTTTCTAAAAATATAAAGGAGCAGGAATAGCCTATGACTTTTAAAGAGCGTTACCTTGCAGGTGAAATTGAATTTGAAGAAATCGACCGCTATATTTCCCAGTGGAATAACAGCGATGATCCGCAAACCCTGGCCCAGTTTTTGGGGCTGAACGCGGAGGAAGAGGATGTGTGGATTGAGGACAGCGATGAGGCGCTGATGGAAATCCTGGATAAACAAAGAGGGTAGCTTTATTTAGCTGAGGAAGCAACGCCGGGGATCCAGGGAATGTGAAGCCCGAGGCTGGTCAGGCGGACGGGGAAGAGGCACCGGATGGAAGTTTGGATCCGCAGGAGGCCAGTTCACGGTTCACAGTTCCAGCTCATGGTTCCAGCCGGGGCAGTTCTAGGGCTGAAAGGAAGGGAAATGAAGGGTACCGAGAACATTCATCGAAGAATTTCTGAAGAAATTTTCGATTCAGGTTCTCTAAATCGCTGACTTTGAGGTCAGCGATTTCCCCTGCATTTCCCTTCCTTTCGGCCCAAGAGCTGCCGACGGCCGGAACAAATCGCTGGAACCGTGAACCGGCCTCCTGCGGACCCAAACTCTCATCTGGTGCCCCTTCCCCGTCCGCCTGACCAGCCTCGGGCTTCACATTCCCTGGATCCCCGGCTGTGTACTGCTTCGAATAAATGAAAATAAAGATTTGGAAAGTGGAAGGAGAAAAGGCAAAAATGTGTTTGGTTGAGACGTTATTTAGTGCAGATTATGACATAGACATTTCAAGTAACTGACGTGGGGATTAACAGTAAAACGTCAAGGCTTTTTCAAAAATGCCTTCGCCCTTTATGTTAAATTTGCTTTTAATTACTACAGCCAGAGAAAACCAGCAGAAAAGCGGGAGGAGGGGGCGAACAGACGGCCGGATTTTTGGAAGGGGCCAGGCCGGGGGGCATCCGTCGGGGATGAAAGCCATCTGGAAACCGTTAGCGAAACTTAGGCTCCAGGGATGGAAAAAGACGGGCAGAAACTGAAAACCAAATCAGTTTCTGAGATGCCCACTGAACGGTAAAGTCCCATAAAGAGTTTACCGTGAATGGGCATCGGACCGTCTTTTTCCGTCCCTGGAGTCTTAGTTTCACTTACGGTTGGAAGCTGGTTTTCATCACTGACGGATGCCCCCCGGCCTGGCCCCTTCCAAAAATCCGGCTGTCTGTCCGCCCCCTCCTCCCGCTTTTCTGCGTAACTTTCACCAATTACATGGAACCATCATCATCCTTAACATCCATCTTTAACGCTTCATTTTCAGCCTCTTCTTCATCTGCAAACAGCGGCCTCATTTCCCCATCATTCCTGGTATCTTCCGGAATATAGCGTTTAAATACAGCGGACAGCATATAGGAATTGGCAAAAGCCAGCAATGCCACGCCGAACAGCATGAGCGGCGGAAAATAGAACAGCATGATTACGATCAGCACCACGTCGATGGCCAGCATTCCCAGAGTATGCAGGAAATGGCGGATGGACATGAAAAATGCATTGAACAATGTCTTCTTAACCGTGTTATAAAACCTGGACTGCAGTGGAAAAACATAAGTAAACATAGCCAGATATACAAATGAAAATGCCAGGAATATGGCAATCATTATGGACCTGAACTGAGCGCTTCCGCTGTAAACCTTCAGGAAAAACCAGAGATCACCGCCCAGGATCAAACCTGCCACAAGCATGATCAGCCAAATAACGGTGGCCTGTTTAAAGTTTTCTTTAAATGATTTAAAGAAAGACCGGAACGTATACCCGTCTTCATCTCTCACCAGTTTTAACGTTACATAGTACATAGCTGTAGTGGATGCCCCAATGGTAAATACGGGAATACTGCAGATTCCCCATAAAAAACTCAATATAATAACATCCCAGAATTTACCGATAAACCGCCAAACAGGATTATCGTAATTAAAAAAACCTGAAAACATTCGACTACCTCTTCTCTCTCATTTGTCGTATTAGAACATTATAGCGAATTTCTTGTGAAAAATCAAACATTCCTAAACAATTCACGAAAAATTTATAAAAATCTGTTCCGTTTTATGATATACTCTTCTTAGCTTGTGCTCTGCGGAACACATGAAAGAAACGAAAGAGGGTTTATCATCATGTCACTAAAAGAAGATTTTAAAAATGAAGCCCGCGAAGAGCGGGAAAAACTCCGTAATATGACATTTAAAGACAAAATCTGGTATATCTGGGAATACTATAAGTTTTTCATCATTGGTATCGTCTGTACCGTGGGAATCCTGATTTCAGTGGGAACCACGATCTACAGCAACCGGTTTGATACGGCTCTTTACTGTGTTGTTATCAATAACCGGACCACGGAGGCCGGAAACCAGGATCAGGTTTTAGAAGAGCTGAAAGATTACCTGAATCTTTCGGATGTGAGGGAAATCGTCTATGATACCAGCATGTTCATCAGTTACGGCGAAAACACCAATGAACTGGGTTATGCCACCATGGCAAAAATCTCTGCCCTGGTCGCCTCCAGAGAGCTGGATATCATGATTGCGGATAAAGACAGCATCGATAACTACGCGAAGCTGGGCGGCATGACTGATCTGGAAGAGGCGCTTCCCGCCGATCTGTATGAAAAGGTCAAGGACCGCATTTATTATACGGATAATGAAGAAGGTCAGAAGCAGCCCTGCGCAGTTTCCCTGGAGGGCACCAAGTTTGCCGGGGATATGAATCTGGTTATGGATCCTCCTCTTATTTCCCTGTTTTCGAATTCCGAAAATACAGAAAACTGCATTGCCCTTTTCCATTATATCTTCGATTGACCAACTCAAAATCCAATGACTTTATAAGGGAGATAGATGCCTGGTTCTCAGGTTCTATCTCCGCCCATATATTTCTTCCAATCCATGCATCCGCATATTTCAATATTTCCAGGCAGGCTTCTTTCGCATATCCCTTTCTCCTGTAAGGTTTAAAAATGTGGTATCCAATTTCCAGGCGGACATCTTCGATTTCGCGGTTCCATTCATTTTCACGGTTCCATTCAATTTCATAGTTCCGTTCATTTTCGCGGTTCCGTCCGCCATCACTACTCCGTTTATTTTCCGTCTTATCCGTTAACCCGGCCATTCCAACCAGAATCCCCCGTTTCTTATCCACAAGGGCCCATATCCCATACTGGTAAAATGTATACTGGTTCCTGATATACGAGGCCAGCCGGTCTTCTGTATAGAACGCCCGGTCATCCTCTCCGTCTTCCGGTTCCCGGATTATATCTTTTCTATCCTCTAAACAGAATTCCCGGATCAGCAGACGCTCAGTCTCCCCTATGATCCATGGCAGCTTTAAATTCCGCCTGACAACCCGTTCCAGATAAATGCTGTCGATTTCTTCCAATCGTTCCGCTCCGAAAGGCGCCCCCGACATGGGGCCGTCTCCTATGAGTTCAATAACGGCCCTTCCTGCTGCCAAAGCAGCCTGAAGGGCCTCATATTCGTCTGAAATCAATACGGGATATTCCACCCCTTTTATTGTTACAAACCGATATTCTGTCATATTAACATTTCTCCGGCTCCGGATAGGTTTCGCCAAAGGTGTCCACTGTAACTGATTTTAATTTCTGTTCCTTCATGGGCCTGTCATTATAGTCGGTTCTCACATCAGCGATTGCATTGACAACATCCATTCCTTCCACAATCTTACCGAAAGCCGCGTAAGCGCCGTCCAAATGGGGAGAGTTTTTATGCATAATGAAGAACTGGGATCCGGCTGAATCCGGGTGCATCGCTCTTGCCATGGATAAAACGCCTTCCGTGTGCTTCAGATCATTCACAAAACCATTCTGGCGGAATTCTCCTTTTATTGAGTATCCGGGGCCGCCCATGCCGTTGCCGTCGGGGCAACCGCCCTGGATCATAAAGCCGTTGATTACTCTGTGGAAAATCAATCCGTTATAATAACCTTTATTCACAAGGCTGATAAAGTTATTCACTGTGTTTGGGGCAATCTCAGGATAAAGCTCTGCCTTCATAATGCCGCCGTCTTCCATCTCAAATGTAACTACTGGATTTGTCATCGTTCTTTCTCCTTATATTCATCTTCTTTTCTCGGAATCAGATCCCAATAGAACTATTTTACCAAAAGCTCATGTAAAAGTCCATACGGTAAAGAGGTTGTAAGGCTTTCTGCCCTATTCTCTGCTCTTTTTCCGGCTTTGAATCCGCCATACTATCTGACTTTACTACTTACCGTGCGAAATTGGCTGATAATTTATTCAAGGGTTGCTTCGTGGGCGACGGCTGGAAATGAAGGCAGTTTTGATGGATATAAGGTGAAAAATAGATAAAGTTCTCTCTCCGGCGTGAGGATTTGGACGGAAATTTCAAAGAATCACTCGAATTTAGGAAATGGATTGATTATAATAGAAGTATAAAAGAAAGCACCCACTCCAAAAGTGGATGCTCCCAAAATGATTCGTTACATGTCCTTACGGACACCGCTCACTCTGTGGATCAGACAGGGTGAGCATTTTATTTACGCTTATTTCTCTTATCGAGAAAGGCGATAATCGCTACAATCAAGCTGCCAAAGGACATTAGTAGAGCCAATATCCCTATGAAGATTGAAATAATCTCGTATGCTGTCGTGAGTGCTTTCCTAATACCCTTTTTGCACAAGAACATATGTTTTTCAATTTTATTTTTATCTTCTGTGAGATTTGTTATGTTTTATATCCTGCAACATAAGACGCTTGTAAATACGTTATTTCCAGGTGTTTTTCTTTTTAATTTTTCTTCCCGTTTTGCTCTTTCTTCTTTTGAAAAGCAGAGTAAACAAAGGGCAAACGGCAGATGGAACTGGGAGTGAAAAACCGGAAAATAAAAAGCAGAAGTACCCGGATTATTAAGTCCTGATACTTCTGCTTATGTTTATTTTATTCTATTTTCGGCCGGACAAAAGGATTAGAACCGGTGGGATAGGAATAACCAAATGGGTCTCATTCATATTTTGTTCATACATCATTCAAAAACCTTTTACACAATTAACATGAATTCTTCATCTTTTCCCCATATACTATAACCATAGACAACAGAACAAGTTGTTTAGCCACAAAGCTTATAAGATTTTTTTCATAATACTCGAGCTGATAATATATATTATCAGCTCTCCTCCCTTTAACCTTTTAAATTCCTTTCTATCCCCATAGAAAGGAATTTTTTTATGCTGCAGCCGAAGAACTCATTTCCCCGTGTTTCTGCGTACATAAAAAAGATTTTTTTATTCTATAGCCGCAGTAACACGCAGAAACAAAGTAATTTGATCCTATGGCTTATATAATCGTCATCTATCTGACGATTATATAAACCATATAAGCCGCATACATCACCAGCATAACCGTTCCTTCCCGTCTGCTGATCTCATACCCGCTCTTGCCCAGGAAATATACAATACCGCTGGAAATCACCAAAAACAGCGCGTCAAACGCGGATAATACAGTCACCTGGATGGGGCTGATGGCCGCCGAGGCTGCCAGGACCATCAGGATGTTAAACAGGTTTGACCCCACCACATTGCCCAGTGCCAGGCCATTTTCCCCTTTTCTGGAAGCCACTATGGAAGTGACCAGCTCGGGAAGGGAAGTCCCCATGGCCACAATGGTCAGGCCGATCAGGGTCTGGCTCAACCCAAATGACGCCGCAATCTCACTGGCGCTGTCCACAACAAAATCACCGCCCAGCACAATTGCCGTAATTCCGCCTAATATATAAACAATACTTCGCATCGGAGACAAGGTTTCGAATACTTCCGCTGCCGATACCCGGTTCGCCAGGGCGCTGCGCACGGTTTTAGCCAAAAAGTAAACAAATAATGCCAGAAGCACAATTCCTTCCATTCTTCCCACCCGGCTGTCTATCAAAAGCATAGCTGCCAGCACAGCGGTCACTATGATTGACAGTAAAAAGTCTCCGTTTAAAATTTTCTTCTCTATGGCCATGGGAGCAATCACTCCGCAGGCGCCCACCACAACCAATAAGTTAAAAATATTGGAGCCGATTACATTTCCCACCGCGATCTCGTTATTTCCTGTAATCGCAGCCGTGATGCTGACCGCCAGCTCTGGCGCACTCGTTCCGAACGCGACAATGGTCAGACCGATTACAATACTTGGAACCCTCAAAAGCTTCGCTACAGAAGAACTGCCCTCCACAAAAAAATCCGCCCCCTTCACAAGAAGGATAAAACCAGCTAAAAGCCAAACATACATCATCATAACATTTTCCTCTCTTCTCTCTGTATTATTTCCCAATTAAATCCTGCGATACAACAAATACCTGCTAAATGTCATGCTGCGAACTGCAATCAAAAAAGCGAGAACTCTTATTGTACCAGAAGATACAACAAAAGTCTCGCTTCTTACTATACGTACCGGATGATAACCATCGTGATGACGATACCGCATAACAACGGCATAAATACCGCTGCAAGCTACTCCCTCTCATTTCCACTTAGTATATGTATTTTCTCAGGATTTGTCAATGCTTTTTGGGAAAATATACCTGTTTTCTGAGTAAAAACAGAGCGGCCACGTTGGGCACAGCCATGAGGCCGTTCCAGATGTCGGACAGCTCCCAGACGGTTTCCAGCCTGGCGATGCAGCCGATAAAAACCGCATTCAAATATAAAAACATGTAGACAGTTTCAGCCGTCCGGACATTGATCCCGGTTCTGGACGCCAGATAGGACAAGTTCTGTTTTCCAAGAAAATACCAGGCGATAATGGTGGCAAACGCAAATGACAGCATGGACAAGGACACCAGATACTCCCCTCCCTGCCCCAGCCGTTTTGAGAAACAATACGCAGTCAGCGCCGCCCCGTCCAGGCCGGATGTTCCCGCCCCCTCTCCCATCACGCAGAGAATGACAAATGCAGTCAGGCTGCAGCTTATCATCGTATCGAAAAACACTTCAAACATGGCCCACATGCCCTGTTTTTCCGGCGTCGTCTCCTCCACCGCTCCATGAATCACCGCCAGGCTTCCAAGCCCCGCTTCATTGGAAAATACGCCTCTCGACACCCCATATCTAATGGCCACACTGATCCCGTACCCCGCCGCCCCTGATAACGCACTGGACGGTTTCCAGGCGCCTTCCAGAATCATTAATAGAACCGCCGGCAAACGGTCATAATAAGAGAAAATGACGATGAGCGAAATGATCGTATAAATCCCGGCCGATACCGGCACCAGCCGCTCCGTAACCTTAGCGATCCTGCCCAAGCCGCCCCGGATCACCAGCAAAATCAATATGGTGAGAACCGCCCCGGTGGCCGCCGGATAGAATGAAAATGAGAAATCAAGGGTTTCGGCAATGGAGTTGGACTGAACCATGCTCCCCATTCCAAAAGAGACCAACACAGCAAAAAAACTATACAAAACCGCAGCGCCGTAAAAGCCCAGCCCTTTTTCCAGATATACCATAGGGCCGCTTATCCAGCTCCCATCCTTTTTTCTTCTGCGGTAACGGATTCCCAACACGACTTCCGCATAGGCTGTCATCATTCCGATTCCGGCAGAGATCCACATCCACAAAAGGGCGCCTGGCCCTCCGGCACAGAGAGCCGTTGCCACGCCCACAATATTTCCCGTTCCGACCGTGGCGGCCAGGGCCGTACATGCGGATTGGAACTGGGTTACGGAATGGGGATTATCCACATCCTTTTTTTCAGAGCCCAGGCTTCCCACCGTTTCTCTCCACCATATTTTCCAGCCGGTAAGCTGAAAAAATCCGGATTTTACTGTAAATAAGATACCAACTCCGAGGATCAGCAAAAGCAGCCAAGGCCCCCAGACAAGCTGATGGATTGTATGGATCATCCGCCCTCCATAACGTTATAGCGCAAGCTGCGGGCTATAACTTTTATCATACCTATTCTCTATATCTTCTATTCTAATCAGCCGGCGAATATGATATAATATTTTTAATAGGTTCAAATAATTTTACCGAGAGTGAGGTATTTTTATGCCAGGATTTACTACTCATTATATTTTAGGTATGAAAGCATTTAATGATCTGCCCAACAACCAGCTGAAGTTTGTGATAGCTAAGTACCGATGGCTCTATCAACTGGGCCTTCAGGGGCCGGATATATTTTTCTATAACATCCCCATTCTGCGCCACCGGGATTACCGGAATGTGGGGTCTCATATGCATGAACACTGTATCAGTGATTTTTTTGTCAACTATTTGAAGATCACTTCCGAGATTGAATCCAAGCAGCAGAGGGAGCAGGCCATTTCCTATTTCTGCGGATTTCTCTGCCACTATATCGGGGATTCCATCTGCCATCCTTATGTTTACGGCAGGATCGAATACGATGTAAAAAATCCCAGCAATTACACCCACGGCCTTCATGCTACGCTGGAAAATGATATTGATGCCCTGCTTCTGCTGAAATATAAAAAGAAAAAGCCATCCCAGTTCAACCAGGCGGCCACCATATGCCTTAACGGCTTTGAGATGCAGTTTATTTCCCGCATTCTCTCCAAATGCATTAATATGACTTATTATCCCATCAACTATAAGAATAACTTCCAGGTAACGCCCCGAATGGTGCACCGCTCCATTTTGGCCATCCGCTTCGGCTGCCGCACGCTATCCGATCCGTCAGGCCGGAAGAAGAATGGTATCCGGAAGGTTGAATCAATTTTTTTGAAAAAACCAATCGCGTCCACCAAACTGGTTACAGATCAGGTTATTAACCCTAAAAAGAGCCTGAACTTAAATCATGAGGTCTGGTGTAATCCGTGGGACAAGCGGCTCGCTTCTACCGCTTCTTTCCCGGATCTGTTTTATCAGTCTTTAAATAAATGCAACAATGTTTATTATCAGCTTAATGCTGATCTTACCAGCGGGATACCGATGAATGAGTTGGATTTTAATAAATTGATAAAGGAACTGGGGAGTTATTCTTATCATAGCGGGTTAAGTGTGCAGTGACGCTGGGAATTGACATTGCGGGTGACATTAAGGGTGAAGGCATTTTCAGAAATGCCTTCACCCTTTACTTTAAAACGCGAAGGCTTTTTCAAAAATGGCCTCGCCCTTGATGTCGCCCTTAATGTCAACCCCCCTGCCATTCCAAAAACCCCCTACTCAATAATCTGATCCCCATCCTTTATCACATAATTCTTCTCCACCCCAGCTTTTTTCATCCACTCCCTGGTGGTCTCCGTAAACCATCTGCCGCTTCCGGGGCCGCCGCCGTTGTCATTATCCCACAGCCATCCCGGAGTGGGCCACAGACAGATCTTAGGATGAAGAATCCGGTATACTCTCTCTGAAACGCCATACTGCCCGTGATGGGCCATCTGAAGGATGTCGCAGTGCATGTTATCGCTGCCGTAATCCTTAACCAGCCGGTCTCCGGCTTCCTCTCCCATATCTCCCAGAAATACAATGTGTTTTCCGTTCATTTTAATGGTATAAGCCACAGAGCTGTTATTAATTGAATTATGAGGGAAAAGATAGGGTTCATTCATTACGGTTATTTCCGTGTTATCCACATAAATCTTTTCATTCTTACCAATATCCCCATGAAGCATTTCCTGGGGCTGTTTGGACAGGGTGTCCATGAATTGGGCAACCATGTCGGCCCGGTAGGATTCGCTGGAATAATACCATTTCAAGTCAGCCAGGTGATAATACAGGCCGTCGATGGTGATGCCGGAATCCGGATCTTTCAGTATTTCATTCAATGCGCCGATGTGATCCGCGTGGGGGTGGGTTACCAGCCAGGCGGATACCCTGCCGCCCTTGCTGCGCAGCGTTTCCATCAGGTGATCCTTATCTCCTGGCGTTCCGCCGTCTACCACGATAACGCTTCCCTCAGGTGTTTCCAACACTGCTGAAAGCATCTGGCTGTCCGTCTGGTTTGCCAGAAGGGTAATCCGCCCTCCTCCCAAATAGGCGGAAGATGTCTGCGGCACATCCTCAAGCTCATGGCCGGCTTCCGGCAGGAGCGCCGGTATTCCGATCTCCTGTTTCTCCATCACCACATCTTCCGGCAGCGGAGGCCGGAGGGGTTTCCGTTGGTTTCCCGGGCCGGATCCTGCGGCCAGGAATATTAAAACAGCGCATAAAGCCAGGCTCAGCCAGGCTTTTTGTTTTTGATTGTTCATAATAAACCTCCATACCGGAGCGTTTTGATATGCAAATTTCGCAACGCGCAGCTTCTACGCTGCACAGCACTGCGCAGGCACGCGCTGAAAATTTCGAATTCCCAGCTATCATTCAAATTTGTGGCTCCGGCACAAATTGGGGGGGAAAAAATAATCCATCAGGATTATTTTACATGTTAATATCCTTCATTCTTATTATTTTGCCATGGTTTACAGCCGCTGGCATATGGGAAATATAAATCGCAGTAACAGTTCAGACCGTTCTGAACCGTTACAAATCACAACATCGTTTTTGTATATTTCAGCGTTTCAGCTTTACAATATGAGTATTATATCTGAAACTCCCTATTTTTTACAGGGGATATGATAAAATAATGTAAATATTCCAATTTTCTCTTGCAAATCCCATCGGATGATGGTAGTATGTTCAATATAGTTATTTTTTAAATATTTTTGAACAACAGGAGGTTTTTCATGAATGACACAAATAAAACCGGAATCCGAAAACAACTGGACTGGATTACTACCGTGGTTCCGTTTGTTTTTATCTTGCTGCTGTGCACTCTTTTCATGCTGAATCCGGAGGGTTCTTCGGCAGTTCTCGGCTCTATCCGCTATTTCTTAGGGGATCAGCTGGGGAGCTACTATCTGGTTATCGGATTGGGCGTTTTTCTGTGCTCCCTTTACATTGCGTTTTCCAGATACGGTTCCATTAAACTCGGAAATATTGAAAAACCTGAGTACTCTTCCTTTAAATGGGGCACGATGATGTTCACTGCCGGTCTGGCGGCCGATATCCTTTTCTATTCCCTCTGTGAATGGATCCTGTATGCCGCCGAACCTCATATCACAGACATGGGCAATATGCAGGATTGGTCTTCCACCTATCCGCTATTTCACTGGGGACCGATTCCATGGAGCTTTTACATGGTGCTCGCCGTCGCCTTCGGTTTCATGCTGCATGTCCGCAAACGTACCAAGCAGAAGTATTCCGAAGCCTGCCGCCCTATCTTAGGAAACAAAGTGGACGGATGGTGCGGGAAACTGATTGACCTGATCGCAGTCATCGCGCTGCTGGCCGGAACTGCAACCACATTTTCTCTGGCAACCCCCCTGCTTTCTATGGCTTTAAGCCATGTATTCGGCATCCAGCAGTCCAATTTTCTTACTATTGCTATTTTGGTCATTATCGGCGTTACTTATACTGTGACAGTTTATTTTGGCATGAAAGGGATCGCTAAACTGGCGGCTTCCTGTACTTATCTGTTTTTTGCCCTGTTAATCTATGTATTTATCGGAGGCGGAAGCCCAAGATACATCGTGGAAACCGGTATTACCGCAGTGGGAAACCTGGTTCAGAACTTCATCGGCCTGTCTACCTGGACAGACGCATTAAGAACCTCTTCCTTTCCTCAAACCTGGACGATTTTCTATTGGGCCTATTGGATGGTATGGTGCGTTGCCACCCCATTTTTTATCGGATCCATCAGCAAAGGGCGGACGATCCGTCAAACCATTCTGGGCGGATATTTCTGGGGAATCTCCGGGACATTTACTTCCTTTATCATATTGGGAAATTACAGCCTGGGGCTGCAGATGCACGGCAAACTGGATGTGGTTTCCCTGTATGCGTCCAGCGGAGATTTATATGAAATCATCATGACCGTCATGCAGACGCTTCCCGCTTCCAGCGCAGGCCTGGTTCTTCTGGCCGTAACCATGATCGCCTTTTATGCAACTTCCTTTGACGCCTTAACCCTGGTCGCTTCCTCCTATTCTTATAAGGAACTTCCGGCCGGGCAGGAACCTGATAAAAAGGTGAAGCTGTTCTGGGCCATCCTTTTAATGCTGCTTCCAATTGCGCTTATTTTCTCGGAGAATTCAATGAATAACCTCCAGACAGTTTCAATTATCGCAGCATTCCCGATCGGAATTATCATATTCCTGATCATAAGAAGCTTTTTTATCGATGCCAGAAACTATCTGGAGGGTAATTAAAAACTGTATTCAGTTAAGCTCCCGGGCCTTCCTGTATGCTTCCTCCCGGAGTGTTTCCACCCGGCGTATTGGCTTCATTGCTGCCAGGGAACAAAGCCGCGGTGGTAGAAGGCTGCGGGGCCGAATTGGTCGGCTGCGGAGGGGCGGGAACCGAGATGGTTTCTCCCGGTGTCTGGGCCGTACTGCCTCCTGGGGTCTGTGCGGAAGTGGTTGAACCTGACGGCGAATTGGGGCCGCCTGGATGATCCGCTGCAGTAGTCTCATGAGCAGAACTTTCAACCGGAGAACTCTCTTCCGGCGGCTGCGTCGGCCTCACTCCCGGGCCTGAGCTTTCGTCCGGATCCGGTAAATCCGTAGGACCATTAGGCCTGGTTCCATTTGCTGAGGAAGTGTGAGGAACAGAAGCAGAACTGTCCGGAGATGATCCGTCCGGAGACAGTCCATTGGCGGCGGAAGTGCTATGGGACGACGGATCCAGATCCTCAGGAGGATCTATGATATTGCCGTGCTCATCCGTTTCAAATGGAGCTGATTCTGAACTGCTCTCAGATTCTTCCGTGCTGGAAGTTTCCTCGGTTGTTGTCACTACGGCGGCTGTGGTTTCTTTTGGCAGATATCCTTCCGTAGATACGTGTCCTACCGGCTTGCCGGCCTTATACTTCCCTGTATGTTCAGAGATCGTCGCGCTGATCTTCTTAACCGTTGCCGTCGGTTCGTATAAATCCTCCTCGCCGAACAGGAACTTGTGAAGTTCTATTACATTGCTTTCCAACGTTGTAGGTATTACACAAGCCCCTCTTTTGCCCATATTGGCATCGTCACGGGCCATGGGGAAACCGATGGATTCACCCATGTGGTACTTTGTAACGCTCAGGGCCACATTGGTTAAATCGGACAGATCAATACTGGTAGCCACCTGGGGCAGAATCAGTTCAAGAAGCTGGTTCAGCACCGCAAAATCTGCTTTTTTGCATTTCTCAAAGGCCTGGGCAATGACCTTGCGCTGGCGCTCTGTACGGGCAAAATCCGTATCCATCAAACGAAGCCGTCCATATGCGACAGCCTGTACGCCGTCTAAATGGTTCATACCCGCTTTCTTAATATGCTGGGAGTAAACTCCGGTTACTTTTACGGTTTCTGTTATAAATGAATTGATATACGCGTGTTCCGCCTTGCTCAATTCGATATCCACACCGCCCAGAATATTGATGGCATCCGCCACAGCCTTCCAGTTAAATGTAACGTAATCGGTAATATTCAAATCCAGGTTTTTGTTCAATGCCTTAACAGCCTGTTCCGGGCCTCCGTTGGCATACGCGGCATTGATCTTATTGTAAGTGCCCTTATCGTCAATGTTCAGATAACTGTCACGGAAAACGGAAACCAGCTTGATCTCCCCTGTCTCCCGGTTGATACAGCAGATCATATTGACATCCGCATTGGTTCCCTTACCCACATTGCTTCCGCGGCTGTCCACGCCGAAGACGGCGATCATCCAGTAGCCCTTCATCTTCGTCAAATCTTCAACTGTCAGCTCTTCATTCTTAATGCTGTCCTGCTGGAATTCATGGCGCTGGATCATGTTCCAGCGTTTTGCAAAAAATGCATAAGTAAAAATAAACAGCAATGCAAAACATTCCGCGACGATCATGGTTACGATCCGCCTGCGCCTCTTGTTCTTCGCTTTTCTCGGCGCCTTCCTGGGCGGTTCAGGCTCCCTGAATTTAGGGGTTCTGCGTTCGCTCTTTTCGGACGCCGTCCTGGGTATCTCCATCCGGTCGGAAGATCGTCCCCTGCCGGTCTGCACGGGCGTCTCACTTCCGGGTTTCTTTCTGCTCCGGCTGCGGCGCTCCCGGCTAAACTCTAATTCATCTTCATACTCGTTATTCATGTTGTACCTCTAATATGCATTTTTGTTAATCAGTCCCTTGAATACGGTTAAAAACATAATCTTAATATCAAACCCAAGGGTCCAGTTCTCAATGTAATACAAATCATGTTCAATTCGTTTCGTTATTGAAGTGTCTCCACGGTAGCCATTTACCTGCGCCCATCCGGTCAGGCCCGGACGAACCTGATGTTTAATCATATATCTGGGAATCTCTTCTTTAAAACGCTCCACAAAAAACGGGCGTTCCGGCCTGGGGCCTACAATGCTCATGTCCCCGATCAGGACATTAAAAAACTGGGGTGTTTCATCAATACTCGTTTTACGGATAAAGCGGCCGATGGGCGTAACCCTAGGATCTCTCGGGGTTGTCCACTGGCTTTTCTCCGTATCCGGCGTCTGCACTTCCATGGAACGGAACTTGTACATCTTAAACGGGCGGTTATGGAGCCCGATCCGCTCCTGGCTGAATAATACAGGGCCTGGAGAAGTTAGTTTTATAATCAATGCAGTTAACAGCATAACAGGTGAAAATACGATCAGCCCCACAACGGAACCGACGATATCCACCGCCCGCTTCACTGCACGATTTAACGGGTCTGTAAGAGGAACTCGCCTGATATGTATCACAGGCAGCCCCTGTAAATCTTCCATAAGCGGAATGGAGGGGATCATATTGTTATAGTCGGGGATGAACTTGGTATGGACGCCTGATTTTTCACAGGCCGCCACAATCTCCTCCAGGTGTTCATACTCCTTAATGCTGAGGGTGATGGCGATTTCGTCCAGTTCGTTTAAGTTTAAAATTTCCTTTAAGTCCGAGGTCTTTCCGAACACGCGGATTCCCTTGTATTCATGGCCCCATTCTTTGTGGTCATCCAAAATCCCCTTGATCTGATATCCCCATTCAGGATTGGCGTTCACCCTGTCGATATAGGCTTCGGCCGCGCGGCTGTAACCGATCAGCAGAATGTGTTTCTGGTTAAATCCTTTGGAACGCATGGACCGCAGGACGAGACGGATGATATTCCGTTCCAGCCCTTCCAGGACCACATTAATCAGGTAGAAGTAAAGAATCATCCTGCCCGATATATTGCCCCAGTAAGAATTCTTACGCAGAACAAACAGCACCATGGTTATGATCAGGAAACCGATAGTGTTGGCCTTACAGATATTGGCAAACTCCATACGCCTTCCCTGTACCCGTTTCGGCGTATACAGGTGAAATGCCATATATAAAAACATGTAGAGCGGTACAACAATAACCAGCGCGGTAAAATATACCTGCGCATCCAGTATGCCCCAATGGGGGCGCAGGATTCTGTTTTCCCAGTACATGATGGTCCATGCCAGCACATAGGAAATGACAATTACCAATGCGTCCAGCAGCACATGGAACCGGTTCAGTTTTTTCTGGTTATCTTTTATCATCGTACCCACCCTCAGTTCAATATCTCATCTATTATACATGATATCATAATTGTATGCTATTAAAATTCTCTTAAAAAGTTTGGTCTTTCGACGATTTTATTTAGATATTCTGACGTTTTCTGCCTATTTTAGCAGTCTCCGCCTGGAAAATTCCCAGACATAGATAAATGTCCCGGCAATCAGCTCCCATTCAATTGAAAGATAATTCACCAGATTTTCAGGCCGGAATTTCACCTTTTTACAGTTCCGGGCGGTTTTTAATCCCTCCAGAAGCCCGGCCACATAATCCTTTTCAAACCCTCTTTTTTTGAAAAAGCCATACTTCATAGCGATTCCCACAAGTATGGGAAACAGATTCACAAGAAGCTGAAGAGCGGGCATATTTTTGTAATTCAGGTAGATATTATTCCTGGCGGCCAGTTTCACCTTAAAAGAGTTATATTTGGAACCGCTGGTAGCGCTTCCCGCATGGTAAACCACAGCGTCCGGGCAGTACCGGTTGTGGTATCCGGCGATCTTGGCCCTGTATCCCACGTCTAAATCTTCCAGATATGCAAAATGCATCTCGTCAAAATAGCCGATGGTCTCAAACACTTCCCTGCGGTAAATCGCAGCCGCCGCACAGGCGGAAAATATCTCCCGCTCCTTATTATATCCTGCCGCGCTCTGCCCAACTCCCCGCTGGTAGGCCCAGCCCAAAACCGTGTACATATCTCCCGCATCGTCCATCAAGTCCTTTTGGTAAAGCTGGATCATCTTGCAGCTGACCGAAAAAATGGACGGCGATTTTTCTATGGCCCGGATCATCTGCGCCACAAAGTCCCCGCAAACTTCCGTATCATTATTGAGCAGGATCGCATACGGCGTTTGAGCCGCTTTCAGCCCGATATTGACCGCGCCGCAGAACCCTGTATTTTTATCCAGAAAAATGGACGGAATCTCCCGTTCCTTCAGCCACTCCACGCTGCCGTCCGTAGACCCGTTGTCCACCACCAGCACCTGGTAATCATCTGTGGTCTGGCGGTCCAGGGCTTCAAAACAGGGCTCCATGAATTTCAGGCCGTTATAATTCGGTATAATAACCGTAACTTTTTTCATTTTACTCCTCCATGCCCAAGCGGCTACACTTCAAGGCGGTATGGCTCTCCGATCGCTTCCTTCTGCAAATCCCGCAGCGCAAAATTAGATTTTCTCAGGGTCAGGTTCGGGTTGTAATACGGATCCCCCTTTTCCAGAATTTCCGGCCATTTCTTTGCAAAAATGGCAATTTCCCTGTTAAATCTGGCAACTTTTTCCGGCGTATCCTCCAAACCTCTGGATTTGGATTCGTAATGGTAGAGAACCGCATATGGATTATACACTACTAGTTTGCCAAGGGCTCTCACTTTCATACAATAATCGATATCATTAAATGCCACAGCCAGTTCTTCACTGAAACCGCCTGCCTTTTCAAATACGGATTTTTTTGTCATCATACAGGCAGCCGTCACCGCACTGTAATCCTGGGCGCACATAGCCCTGTGGAAATAGCTGTTTTCCGCCTTATGAAGTCCGATAAATGTATGGCCTGCGATTCCGCCAAATCCCACCACCACTCCGGCATGCTGGATGGTATCGTCCTGGTAAAGCAGCCTGGCTCCGGCAATTCCAACGTCTTCTCTCTGGCAGAATCCCAGCATTTCTTCCATCATCCTGGGTTCTATGATCTCAGTGTCATTGTTTAAAAACAAAAGATACTCTCCCCCGGCCGACTGCACGCCGAAATTATTGATGGCCGAATAGTTGAATTCCCTTTCCCACGTGACCACATGAACACAGGGAAATTCCTTCTGTATTTTCGTATAATAATCAAATGTTTCCGGTTCCGTACTGTTATTCTCCACCACAATAAATTCAATATTTTTATATGTGGCCCGCTCTGTAATGGACCGTATACAGAGATCCAGATCCTTATGATGATCCTTATTGGGGATCACGATGGAGATCAATGGACTTCCCACGATCTCAAAGGTGGTGTGGTAAATTCCGTAATCCACGCCCTTTTCCACCTTCTCCGCTTTTATTCCCATCCGTTCATAATGAGCCATAACCGCCCTGGAACCGGCCTCAAACGCATAAAGCTTGCTTTCCGGGTTGCTGGCCGTAGATTCCAGATGACAGCGCCAGTGGTACAGAATCTTAGGGATATGGCAGATCTTCGCCGCTGCCTCCGTGCACCGGAAAATGAAATCATAATCCTGGGCGCCGTCAAATTCCTGGCGGAAACCGCCCACTTTTTCAAATAAACTCCGTCTCACCACAAAAAGATGGCAGATATAGTTCACGCTGGTCAAAAGATCCGGATTGAAATCCGGTTTAAAATGAGGGTCGAATAAGGCCCCGCCGTCCATATCCAGCTTGTCTTCATCGGAATAAATCACGTCGCAGTCCGCATTTTCATTAATGGTCTTTGCACACTCATAAAGGGCGTGGGGAGGCACCGTATCATCGTGGTCGGCCAGGACGATAAAGTCCCCGGAAGCCATTTCCAGCGCAGCGTTGGTATTTCCCGCAATTCCCCGGTTTTCTCCCAGAACTTTATATTTTATCCTCTTATCCCGGTCCGCGTAGCGTTTTAAAATGCGGCTCACATCCTGTCCTTTGGGGCTTCCGTCCGCGATGCAGAGTTCCCAGTTAACATAAGTCTGATCCAGAATGGAATCGATCATTTCACGGAGATATTTCTCCGGAGTTTTAAAAACCGGGATCACAATGGAAAATTTTGGCATGAAAGGAAATGATTCATGACGCTGTTTCTCCAGCTCTTCCTCCGTGGGCTTGGTCAGCTCATACCACTCGGCGTAATCGTAGTCATTGTCCAGACCCTGGATTTTATGTTTGGATTTCACAATCAAGGCCTTTAAGCCGTTCTTTTTCCAAAAGTCCAAGGCCACATGGACCGTTTCCATGTTCATCAAATCCTTGATTTTCTCTTTCCGCTTGTGGGCCACGCTGCTGCGCTTGGCGATCAGGTCTTCATTGTATTTGATGCGGGCTGTTTTGCCGTCGCAGGTGATCAGCAGATAATAATCCTGGCCCCGTTCGTAAGGGAACTGGATGTCAAAGCCGAAGTCTTTGTCTATGATCTGCTTATAATAAATCTGGCTCACGTCGTCCCGCCTTGTGGATACACAGCGGAATTCCACGGGATTCCGGCCGGCGTCCTCCACCGCAAATGACGGTTGGGACTGGGGATCACGGCCGATGACCCAGCCGTTTAAAGTTATTTCATTTTCGCGTATGCGGACTATGTCTATTTTGTATTTCATTTTTCGTTATTTCCTTTATTAACGTCAGGGGAGAGGGGAGGATTTTCCTCTTTGGACGCGTTTTCGTCTGATGCGTTTTCGTCAGATGCGTTTTCGTCAGGCGCATTTACATCAGGCGTGAAGGCATTTTCGAAAATGCCTTCACGCTTGATGTTAAAAAACTCCCCATCCTGAAAGTTAATTCTTTCTTCTTCAATCACCAACGGCCTTTTCATCACCCTTGAATTGATGGTGAGTATATACTCCCCCACCAACCCAATAAAAAATATCTGAATCGACCCCAAAAACAGCATTCCAATCAGCATGGGCGCCATACCTGCCGGAAACCTGTCCCACCAGATCAGCTTCATAACCAAGTAAACAAGAGCCACCACAATGCTGATGCCGGAGCAGATAAATCCGAATATGGTAGCCAGCCGGAGCCCCACCTTCGTGTAAGAGGTAATGCTCAGCATGGCCGCGTCATACAGCCGGTAAAAATTATTGCTGGTCTTCCCGGCCCGGCGTTTGGGCTGCTCATAAGGAATCTCTTTTCTCCTGAATCCCAGTTCCGCCACAATCCCCCGTAAAAACGGCGTGGGATCATCCAATTCCCTGAGCACTTCGATAAACCGCTTATCATACAGTCCAAATCCGGTAAAATGTTCGATCTGCTCCACGTCGGACAGTTTTTTTATCAGCTTATAATAACAGCTTCTCAGCCAGTACATGATTTTATTCTCCTGGCTGCTCTTTTTTATGCCAATGACGATCTTATATCCCTCTTCCCAGGCTTTCACGTATTTGGGAATCATCTCCACCGGATCCTGGAAATCGGCTGCCATCAGGATGGTACAGTCCCCGGTGGTCTGAAGCATTCCATAATAGGGGGAATTAAACTGTCCAAAATTCTTTGCATTAAATATCCCCTTGATCCCGGGGGCCCTGCCGCAGAGTTCCCGGATCAAATCCCGGGTTTTATCGTGGGAATCATTGTCGATGAATAAAAGTTCATATTCATAACCAGGCAGTTCTTTCTGAAACATGGAGACAATGGCCTGACTCAGGGGAACCACATTCTCTTCTTCATTATAACATGGTACAACTATACTGATTTTCTTCATTCTGTCACTTCCAATCTATCCGGACCATCACCTTCACCAGGTCCCGGGGTTTATCTCTCATCAGATACAGGGCATCTTCAATTTTATCCAGGCCTTCAAAGCAGTGGGTCACCAGCTTTTCCGGTGAAATGCGTCCGTAACGGACCATTTTCATCATCCGTTCTATCCGTACTCTTCCGCCCTTAGCCAGCTCTGTGTGAATGGTCTTTCCAGCCATTCCACGCCCGCCGGAGAATTTAGGAAAAGGCAGGTTCCCTGTCCCGCCGAAATAATTGACATTGGAAACCGTACCGATCCCATAACGCACCATATCGATGGCCTGGGAAAATACCTCGTCCCCGCCGCCGCAAATGATAACCGAATCCGCCCCGATGCCGCCTGTCATGGCCAGCACCTGTTCCACCACATTGCCGTCCTTATAGCTGATGATATCCGTGGCTCCGAATTCCCGGGCCAGGTTCACGCAGACCGGCCTTGTGCCAACCGCCGCAATGCGGGCAGCTCCCAGATGCCTGGCGCCTTCCACAGCCATCAGGCCGATGGGGCCGATCCCCATCACAACTACCGTATCTCCAAATTTAATGTCCGCATATTCCGCGCCTGTAAAACCGGTGGTCACCACATCCACGCACATGAGCGCCTGTTCCACGCTGACCCCTTCCGGAATCCTGGCGAGGGTGGTATCCGCATCCGGTATCAAAAATCGTTCAGAAAATGTTCCCGGCTGGCTTCGTCCCAATTGATGCCCGGAAAACGGCGCACCGGCGTGCTTAAAATTGCATTCCTGAATGCCCGGGTCCCGCCAGTTGGGAGTGATTGCAGGCACGGCCACGATCTGCCCCGGCTGGAAGTCCCGCACCAGTTCCCCTATTTCCAGAATCTCGGCCACACATTCGTGTCCTAAAACCAGGTTGGGAGCCTTTTTCGAACCTCCGCCGAACACCGTATGGACGTCTGATGAACAGGGAGCCAGGGCTATGGGACGCAGAATCGCCCCATAGGGCGTAAGTTTTGGCTCTGGCGCATCAAACCAGCCCACTTTTCCAGGCTCTTTCAGTACAAATGCTTTCATCGGCTTTCCTCCAGTCTCTCAAGATGGTTTGATTTCAATGCCAGTATCTCCACATTACGTCCAAACCGTTCCCGTATAATTCCGGCGATCTCCGCCGTATAGCCGGGAGCGACGATCAGAATGGCGTCCACCGGATGTTCCATAAAATAATCCGGCGAAACGATGGCCAGATGGGAGGTAGGAGCGAATTTCCCCTGCTTAAATGGAGCCGAGTCGATGATATAGCTCACTTTTTCTCCCAGCCTGGTGGTGGCCGCCAGCGTGAATCCCTGATGGCTGGCCCCCCAGACGGCAATGCTTTTTCCCTCTTCCGTCAAATGGTCTATCCAGTCATTTACTTCTTTATTTATTATATGAAAGCTCTCCTGCAGCCTGACCGCATTAAGCTTTTTCCTCTTTTTCACGATCATGGAAATGGTATCCCGGTTCACCAGTTCCTGTTCCAGCACCTCAAATCCATTGCGTTCCAGCAGAAATCCCAGCGTATCAAAGGTAAAATACGCGATATGGTCACGGATCAGCTCATAAAATCCGTCATATTCCAAAATGTATTCCATGCTGGGCACGGTGATCAGCCCCATTCCATCTTCCGTCAGATTCTGATAGATGGCCTGGAGCATTTTGTTGGGATCCGGCTGGTGTTCCATAAAATTAAATGACAGAAACACATCAAATGGTCCCCCCGGTATCACGGTATCTTCCGATTCCGTAAATCCGCGGCTCACATTGAGGCCTTCCTGCTGTGCTGTTTTTACAAGATCTTCTCTGTTTTCAATTCCATAACATTCTACAGGGAAATGGGTCAGAACCGATAAAAATTCGCCTCTGCCGCAGCCCACCTCTATGAATTTCTTTCCCTGAAGGCCGTAGGTTTCAATCAAATGTTCATACTGGCTTCTTCTCAGCTCCACCATGGTGGTGGAAAAACCGCCGGAACGGATCACGTCCCTGTAATAGCCCACCGGCTCACAATCGAACTGGACCAGGCCGCAGCCTCTGCACTGGCACAAATCCAGCGTCAGCCCGTGATCGGATGAAATCTGATCCCCATCAGGGATATCCTGCGCCGAAGCAGGCATATTGTCCAGTGTCAATATGGGGTCTTCGTATAAAGGGGCCCCACAGGATATACATTTTTTACGTTTCACAGCTTACTCCTTTTGTACCGGAAGCATGGAACGGATACCGTCTGCAAATGAAACCTTAGGTTTCCATCCGGCCGCTTCTTCTATCTTTTTAATATCGGGAATCAGGGACGCAGGCCCTTCCGCGTTGGGCGGCCTCACTCCATAGGAGTAACTGCCTCTTTTCCCGCACAATTCAAACATTTCTTCCACAAACTCCCGCAGTATGCGGGTATCATTACCAGCAATATTATATACGCCAGATTGTTTTGGCGCAAGTCCTAATGCTAAACTTACCACAGCCTCAGCCATATCTTCTATATATAAAAAATTCCACTGCTGGGTGCATTCCCCAAGCTCCATATGTCCGCCGGACAAAAATGTGCTCAAAGCCGTGTTCACCAAAGACCAGGGATGGTCCCCCGGCCCATAGACGCTGAATATGCGGGCATGGATAAAGTCCATATCTATACCGTTTAACTCCGCCCCATTCAGGGCCGCCATGGCCTGACGGCCAAATTCCAGTTTAGCCTTTCCGTATTCAGACACCGGACGGCAGACGCTGGTTTCACTCATCCGATCCCGGTGTATGCCGTATTCCGCCTGGGAACCGCTGAATAAGAAACGTCCGCAGCCGAGAGCCGCGGCAGTCCTCACAGCCTGCATGGAATGAATCAGGTTGAGCTTCTGGATTTCCCTGTCATTCCGCCCCGCGCTGCCTATGCCGTCCCAGCCAAAATGGAGGAAGATATCCGCATCCCGGCATTCTTTTTCCTCCTCCAGCCGTTTTAAGTTCGACAGGTCCTGCCAGACCACCGACAAATTATCATGCTGTTCTAATTTATCCGCATTGGATGACCGGGGGCGCACCACCGCACAGACCTGGTGTCCCTGCTTCAAAAGCAGTTTCACCGTATGGCTTCCGATAAAGCTGGTAGCCCCCGTTACTATAAACTTCATATTCCGCGTTACCGCCTTTACTTTATTCTCTTGATTATCATGAGACGGTCCATCTCTTCTTCCGGAAGGAATGGCGCCATATCTTCCAATGGCGGCGATACCATGGTTCCGTCAGGAAGCCGTTTGGCCGCCGATTTGGGCTCAAAATTCTGGTCTGTTGTAACAAATACTTCGCAGATCACAGGCCCTTCCGCCTCCAGCGTCTTCTGTACCGCATCCTTTAACTGGCTGTTGTGATGGGCGCAGAGATAGGGAATTCCATAGGCAGCCGCTAATTTACCCATATCGGGGAAGCTCAGGTCGTGGCTGTCCACGCCGATGCCCACCAACGGCTCTCCGAAGAAGTTTTTCTGTGTCTGGCGTATGGAATGGTATCCGCCGTTATTGATCAGGAATATCTTAATCGGCATTTTGTGATGGATCACGGTCTGCAGTTCCTGAATGTTCATCTGAATGCTTCCGTCCCCGGTGACCAGAATGATGTCTTTTCCGGCGTTCTCCGCCATACAGACCCCGATGGCCGCCGGCAGGTCATAACCCATGGAGGCAATGGCGGAATTGGTGATGAAACGCTGGCCTTCCTTGATAATATACCCGTGGCCGCCCACCACGCAGGCGGAACCATTGCCCACCACGGTGATCTGGCCCTCTGGCAGGCGGCTGCTGATCTCATAGATCATTGCGTAAACATTGGCCTCTTCCTCATCCGTATTGGCAAAATGTTTGGGAAGAATCACCGGATAATTCTTTTTATACATCTGGCAGGTCTCCTGCCAGCTCATTCCCGGAAGTCCTTCTCCGCCGTGGAATACAGGGGTCTCCTCCTGATCCAGCAGGCGGTCCATCACCTCTAAAAGATCCTTTGCGTCGGCCAGAACCGGCATGTCCACATGCAGGGTGGGCTTCTTTAATTCTTCCGGGTCAATATCATTGATGATGGTATATGCCTCTCTCGCCCATGTCTCATAATTATATCCAACCTGGCGGATGCTCAGACGGCTTCCTACGGAAAATACCAGGTCGCTGTTCTGCACCGCCAGATTTCCCGGACGGTCCCCCAGATTTCCCGGACGGCCCACATACAGCGGATGGGTATCCCAGATACAGTCCTCACTGTCCCAGCCTGTTACAACAGGGATTCCCATTTTTTCCGCCACCCTTATAAATACCGGATGGGCGCCCGCGATCCTGATCCCATTTCCCGCGTTAAATATTGGCCGTTTGGCCTGTCGGATCTTTTCTATAATCTTACGGGCAGTTTCCTCGCTCACTTTTTCGGGCAGCACCTGTCTGGGTTCGCCCTGTCCTGCAATGTCTTCTTCGATCTGCGGCACATGTTCTCCTGCATCGGCAGGCCAGCCGGTTCCGCCGGCATCGTAATTTGCGGCATCAAATCCGATCAAATCATCCGTCTCGATAAACGCCCCCTGGACATTGAGAGGGATGTCCAGCCAGACAGGGCCTGGACGGCCGGAGTATGCCAAATGAAGGCATTTTTCCAGGCAGAAACGGATTCTCATGGGATCGGTGACCATCTCACAGTACTTGGTCATACAGCTTACCGCCTTTGTGATCTCAAATTCCTGGTCGCCAAGAGCCCGTATTCCCACACCGGACCAGCGGGCTGTCGTATCATATCTCACCTGCCCTGACAGAATCAGCATGGGAATGGAGTCCAGCCACCCCCCTACCACGCCGGTAATGGCATTAGTTCCTCCTGGGCCTGTGGTCACACAGAGAGCCGCGATTGTATTATGGATTCTGGCATATGCCTCCGCGGCAATGGCGCTGGCCTGTTCATGATGGTTATAAAGGCAGCGCAGGCCCTTCTGGTGGCCTAAAGCGTCATTTAAATGCATGGCGCCGCCGCCTGTGACGGTAAATACCTGGCTGATCCCTTCCTGCACCAGTTTCTCCGCTATATAATTAGAAACTTTCATTCTCATACGCGATCTCTCCTCTTAACATTATTGCCAATAGTATACCATATTAACTTTTTTGGGGGAAGTGTTTTGTTTTTCACGGGGGACCCCTAAGTTACCATTCCCAGTTCCCCGGGGCCAAACCCGGCAAGCCGGCAGCACACGCCGTTTGAGCGATTTTTGCAGGCCATCGACAACTCTTAGGCCGGAAGGGGATAAAAAAAGGGGGACAATCTGACCTACAAAGTCAGATTGTCAGAGGACCTGAATCGAGAAGGCCTTCAGGACTTCTCGATGAATGTCATCGGTCCCCTTTCTTTTATCCCCTTCCGGTCTTAGAGTTGTCCTGGCCGAAACCATGAGCTCAAACGGCGTGTGCTGCCGGTTTGCCGGGTTTGGCCCCGGGGAACTGGGAATGGCAGTACCCCTAATTCCTGCCAGCATTACCAGTAAGACACATCTGTTCAAGAGCTGATCCGCAGGTTATAATCACAAACGTAATGCAACGATGGATTTTCGGCCAGAAGAAAATTATTAATTCATCACTCAAAAAGGAGAAAACATATTTATGAAGAAATCAACAAATTTTATGGCTGTATTATCCGCTGCTGCAATGATGTGTGTGGCAGCCCCTATCGTATCAACTACTG
This sequence comes from Clostridium sp. MCC353, assembly GCF_018785315.1. Classification (GTDB taxonomy): domain Bacteria; phylum Bacillota; class Clostridia; order Lachnospirales; family Lachnospiraceae; genus CHH4-2. The sequence continues at coordinate 29,369 of NZ_WQPN01000059.1, forward strand.
ACGCTTACGCGGCTCAGCCTGCAGGCTGGGTAGAAGAAAACGGCACATGGATGTATTATGATGCCGATGGTTATTACCTGACAGACTCATGGAAAAAACATGGTGACAACTGGTATTATTTAGACAGTGAAGGCGAACTCGCTTTTGACACCATGGTAGATGAATACTATGTAGATGAATTCGGCAAACGTGTCTTCAATACCTGGATCACCGTTGACAACGAGGTGGACTGGGATTCCGACGAGCCGGAACAATACTGGTACTACTTTGGCAAGGACGGAAAAGCCGTTACTTCCAAATGGTACAATATAGGCGAGAACTGGTACTATTTCAACAGTGACAGCCAGATGATGACAGGTAAAGTGGAAATCGACGGCGCAACCTATTACCTGGGTGAAGAAAATGACGGCGTCATGAAAACAGGCTGGATTCAGTTAGAAGAAGAATCTGACAATCCTGACGAAGAATTCGTTTGGTACTATTTCAACTCCAACGGTAAAATGGTTGAGAACCAGGTTGACAAGAAGATCGACGGCGCATATTACACATTTGTAAATGGTAAAATGCAGACAGGATGGTACAAGCTTCCGGTTTCCGAAGCTGCTACCGAAGCCGCTGGGTCTGAAGCTACTGATTCCAACGCAGAAGCTGCTGCAAAAGAAACAACGGTTGCCGGATACCAGTATTACGATAAAGAAGACGGCAAACGTGCCGACGGATGGCGTAAAATTGAAGGCGTACAGGGTATCAGCGAGGAAGCGGAACTCTATAACTTCTTCTTCAAAAACGGAAAACCATTTTTCGCAGAAACAGGAATTAAGGTATTTACCGTAGATTCTAAAAAATACGGCTTCAATACAAAAGGTGAAATGCAGACAGGACTTCAGGTTGTTACTTTAGACAACGGCGATGTTGCCAACTTCTACTTTGGAACCGACGGCATCATGAAAACCGGCAAACAGACCATTTTTGATGAAAACCTGGGAGAAAACCAGACTTGGTTCTTCTACACAGACGGATCCAGAAAAGGACAGGGCTTCCACGGCGTGCGTGAAAACAACGTGTTCAAATACGGCCTGCGCCTTGAAGCAGATACAGACCTGCGTTATGCACCGGTTACCATCGATGAAGTTTCTTACCTGGTAAATACAGCAGGAACCATCCAGAAGGCATCCTCAGGTTCTAAGTCCAGCGAAAAGCCTGAATTAGGTTCCGGTTATAAAGATATTAAAGATGCAAATGATAAGGTCTGGGTGGTAGATACTAAGGGGATTGTGCAGTAATAGGAAAGCGCAGTCCGGGGCCGCGGAATTACCATCGGCGGGATCACTTAGTAATATGATTCAGTAATTTTCAAAAGATAATAATCCGTTCATATCATACCGGACAGCAGATTGCCGTCTGCTGTTCCCAGGAGGGCGCCGCAAATCATCAAACCAGATGATTGAGCGGCGCTCTTTTTTATTTTCCTCTTTGATTTTCCACATCTTTTTCCCCAATCTCCCGTCTAAATGGTTCTATTACTCATAATTTTTGCATATATATTAATTATCCGTTAATAAAATGTGGCTTATTGCGGCTTTTTTGATTACAAAATTCGTATATCGTATTTATATTTGTCGAAATTTGTTATAAAATAGCTATTCCTGCGTTTATAACATCAGGTAAATTTATATCATTTTTTAGGAGGGAGTCATTGTGCGAGAGCTAGCTGTATATTATTGCTTGAAATGCGGACGCTACGGCTATTACCAATCATCAAAGAATGCGACCTGCCCGATCTGTAATGAACCTATGAAGCTTTTGGATATGAATTATCAGGATTTTATGAATTTAGACTGTGAGGAACGGGACCTTCTGTTTTCCCGCCTGATCTTTGAATCCTGTCCCTCCTACGTTCAACAGCTCATGGCCCCTCACCAGGCAGCCAACCATCGTGAAACCATTGCCCGTATGAGTCAGAAGATAATTGAATTGGAAACGGATAATAAAAAATTGAATGACACGATCGAATGGATGCACAACACCATCTGGGATTTGCTGAAAGAGAATAAAGAGTTAAAAAAAGAATTAGGGAAATAACAGTTGGGAGTGTACTGCACTCCCACTGTTTGTATGTACGGATAAACTTAAACCATTCTTTCTGAATTGTTATCCGATATATAGCGGCTGAGCAGGCGGTTTAACGTAACCTTCATTTGAGCTACTATATTCAGCAGCATTTCATTGTCCGACTTCAGCCTTTCGTTTTCTTTTTGAAGCAAGACCAGTTGATTGGTTTCATTCATTGCGGGAACCTCCTTAAAGATTATTAATCTGAAACCAATATAAAACTTTTTTCTCATTTTGAAAAGCAAATTAAATCGCAGAATTCGACAATACCGCCTCAAATTATCTAACAATTTTAGCTTTATAAGCCATCAAATACACAAAATATGGATTTTTCCCAACGGAGAGGATACAAGATCTATGGATATGACACAGATATTTGTTTTCGACGAAATCGTTGAAATAGACACAAAAACATTTCCGAAAAATTACAGGGAACTGTTTTTTCGCTCCCTGCCTGATGTCCACTTTGCCCACGAGGTTCCCAATACTTTGAAAAAGAACCATCAAAAAGGAATCCGGAATGTGTTGGTCGCCTATAATTCAGAGACTTTGGTAAAGGAAAGCCTGCTGGCATTGGATGCGTGCAGGCTCTTTGATGATCTCATTATTGCAGAAGAACAATTCCCATTTACCGTCTTTCCCAAAACCGATATTGAACAGCTTCTCACCAAACGGTACGGATCGTGGAATTACTTTACTGGCCGGAACCAGATTTCCCATTAGGGGTGAATTCAACGTATTCTCCCGGCCGGACGGTTATATCCATAATGCATTTATCATCCTCGAAGTATTGTCCTTCGGGATAGACCATTACCTGCAAGGTATAGTCCTTCAAAAAACCACCAAACGACTTTTCCGATGACCGTTCATACTTAAAATCCTGTGTTGCCACTTCATCATTCAACCCTTTAGCAACTTCCATAGCATATGCTACTGCATCATCAGGATCCGTGTCCTCCTTTACCTGAATCGTTAACTGAGCATATTTATTTCCAGGATCAATGACTGCTCCAATTTCAACGCCCATTGGATAGGCGTCAGGTTCAATGAAAGTCTCATCCAGACCAGCCAATACCTGATCCCAATCGATTTCAATTCCTTCTTTTATGTCAGTTTCCGGTTCCACTGCAAGACTCGGTGCAACGATATTACTTTTAGTACAGCCGCTAAGGAACAATATGCAGCCCGCAATTAAAATAAGCATTTTCTTCATTTTGCTTTTTCCTCCTTCAAGTTCAACATCTAACGTGTGTCTGAAAACTGCTTTCCGTCAGACATACTCTAGTATTATATCGGATAGCCGTCTTTTTTTACAGGCCTTTTTTAAAAAAGTCAGAAAAAGTTCACATTTTAGTAAAATACGATACTAGCATAGTGTTTCCAACTGTGCTATAATTAAGAAAAAATTAAGAAAGGTGAGATTGTTTATGAAGCGCAGAGCCTTACTGACAATACTAACCACTCTCCTTCTCGTCACTTACCTGTCGGTTCCCGCTTATGCCGAATGGGAAAAACAGGGCGACGTCGGCTGGAAATACACGAATGAAAATGGAAAATATCAATACGGATGGATCGAAATTGACGATAACTGGTATTATCTGGATGATAAAGGATATATGAAAACAGGATGGCTGAAAGATCAGGGCTCCTGGTATTACCTTCATCAGGATGGTACGATGGCTCATGACACCTGGATTGATAATTACTATGTCAACAGCAGCGGGAAATGGGTTAAAACAAGATAGGACAAGGAAAACAGTTATTTGGACGCGGGATGGGTGCGCGTTGGATAGCTGTTTTTTCCGTATCGGCAGATTCATAATTCCTTCCGCTGCTCACAGTCATTTTATTTTCATAACCTTTGGGATTTATTCCCCCATGGAATTCCGCTGTCTTTCATCCTCCGCTCACAAATCCCTTGCCATTCCCTCATGAGCCAGTTCCAAAGTTTCTACCGTGATCTCATTGGATGCGGCGTTGAAATCACAACCCGAGTATTTGGCAGGCCATGCATTGATCACTCTCCAGGATGCCGCCACCATTTGTGTTTCATCCAAAAGCTTGATTATAACCGTCCTCCTGTCCACTTCTCCATTCTGCCCTTTCAGGATCCAATCATAAAAAGCTTTTCCTTCGATCATGCCCTTTTTCAGCGTGATATTTCCATACTTACGAAGACCTGCCACCTTTAAATGGGCCCCTGCTGCCATGCCTGCTGCCATATCCCCAGCCCTGTACTCTATGGGTTCTGCGGGCGCATCAAAACCACTGACTTCTGAAAAACCTCCTGCTTCCAATCCGTCTATCTCCAATTTAAAGCGGAATTTTACCTGCGGATAACCTGCCATAACTGCCTCACTTTCTCCGCATCTGCGGCTCTCTTATTTAGATTTCCTTTAAGGGGGCTGATAACAATCTGCGCTCTTTTACTTTAACCGGAACAGCCGTCCTACTGAGCCTCCCCGGTCTTCTGTGTTATTCTGAAAATTACAAATTCCGCCGGTTTCACTGGAGCGGCTCCAATCAAACAAATCAAACGTCCCTTGTCAATATCATCCTGGCTCATCGTACTCCATCCTATATTGACAAAAAATGCTTCTTCAGGAGTCACTCCCGCCAGAGCGCCATTTCTCCATAAAGTAGTGAGAAATATCTCAATAGTTTGCTGAACCCGCCGCCAAAGGACTTCATTATTGGGCTCATATACTACCCAGCTTATATTGTCTTTAATTGATTTTTCTATAAAAATGAAAAGCCTGCGGACATTTATATATTTCCAGTTACTGTTGCTGCTGGCCGTCCTGGCGCCCCAGACACGGATACCCATCCCCGGAATTGCCCTGATCAGATTCACTCCCTTTGGATTTAATATATCCTGATCCCCGTTATTAAACTGGACATCCAGACCGACACAGGAACGTACCACTTCGTTGGCCGGCGCCTTGTGAACGCCCCGTGCAGCGTCATTTCTGGCATAAATACCCATCACGGAACCGGATGGGGGGATAGCGATCTCCTTTTTATCCAATGGGTCAAATACCATCAGCCACGGGTGATAGACAGCCGCATAGGACGAATCGAAAATATCCCTGTGTGCCAAAATATCCTGTATCTTCCTCGCTTCTTTCGGCATATCCAGCACAGCGAACCTGCTGGCCTGTTTCTCACAATGGGCAGTCAGCGCCAACTGAACACCGGGATCCGTTACTCCAGGCACAGCAATAACAGAAACCACATCATTGTCTGCAAACGCCTGAATCCCGCTCCTCTTCCCTGCTCCGCCATCCCTGCCGACGAAATCCTCCGCCGCCATTCTCCGGACATTTCCATTGCTTCCATTCGTAAAGCTGACCGTGACAGCGGCCCGGCCTTCCTCAGCCAACTGGACAAAAGGCGGTATCGCCGACCGCAGGTCATGCCCGGCGTAAACTGCAGTGACCAGCTCTGATTTAGCCAGTTTTCTTTCTATATAATTGGGGATCTGCATGTTAAACGAAAGGTCATTATAGCTTTCCACAATATCATCATTTCTGATCTCCATATTAAATTCACAGGTAGATATCACTCTTTCCGGAAGCAGATTTTTATCGACCACATCCAAAGCGAACTCTTTCTCAAAAGCAATGATATTATCCCGGATTTTCTCCACCCGGTTATAAATAACTTCCCTACCGTCCGTAAAGCACACAACATCTCCTTCATAGAAACCGGAACTGCTCTTTACGGAATAACACCGGCCTGCTGCAGTCTCTAAAACTTCTAATATCTGGGTTTTCGCCTTTCTGGAAGGTGAGATATTCACTTTTAAGTTATTGCCCCAGACCCCCGGATTTTTAGCTGTCAGTTTCAAAATACAATCGTCCTTTGACGGCACTGCCGCAGTCGCACAGGCCGCATCCTGTGGTGATACCCGCATGATGAAACATCTGGATCCGCCGTTATTAAAGAAATGCTCCACCGCATAGGCCAGGAAACGGTAATCACCATATTCGCCGACAGATAAATAACCGCCATAATTTCTTTTAAAATCCTCAAAATTGGTAACTAACCGCGGAAGACCCAAAACAGGCCCCCTCTCCGCCATTCCTATAAATCCTGCGGTACTTGTATCCACCCCTTCTATAGTATTGATTCCTGAATCGAACTCCTCTACATAGACCCCGGGTGATAAATATTCTGCCATGCAATACCTCTTTCCTCAGCTTATGCGCTGTTAACCTTATTTACATGTTATGGGTTTGAAGCCAAGTTTCCGGCCCGCAGTTCTTCTCACTAACGCGGATTTTGGTTCACGTACTTTCTTTTTATGCGCCGGACCGAATATGGATGCTGCCTCCTTTTATAACAGGATAACGGAATCATTTTAAAAAAGGGCCGGCCTAACGGCCAGCCCTGCATAATTTCATGGAATGTGCAGCTGGCTGCCATTTAAAAGGCCCTATAGCTTTGCGTCATCAACTTTCATTGATTTTGCCTGTGATTTTCTGTTTATTTCTTGGAATAATTATACTTGTTTTTACAATTGTTGACAATCAATAAGATTATTATTACATTTCATCATTTTACATCGTAATTGCATTTATGACTATATTGTCCAAATATTCCCTCACAGAATTTGTGTCTAACGCATTTATAATTCCATCCTTTTCTAATATAACCACTAATTCTGGTCTTTGCGAAAAACGAAGAAGTTCATTTTCTAAATCTTTAGTAACACCATTCCACGCAACTAAAAATCCTAAAGTACACCTACAACGCCTATTTTTCATTTTTTCGATAAAAATGTTTAACTCAGCCCGTTTTAAAGGCCTATTCCAATTTTTACATTCGCACAGTATTATTTTTCCCTCACGGTTAAACATGTCTGAATTATTAATTATCTCTATGTCAAGCTCTTCTGTTCTTGTCCTAATATTTTTAACACAGGTAAAACCCTCTACCCTATTAAAAAAGTTAATCATTAACTCTTCCAGTAATCTCCCCCTTCTCTTAGGTGAAAGAGTTGTATTATCAACATCGTGCAGCAAAGCCTGCCATTGATTAATGCCCTCTCCTCTTTTGGCACTTACATCATAAATCATCTTTTTTCTCTCCTATACAACCTCATACCAGTAAAAATATTTCATCTATATTTCTTATATAATTATTTGTGTATAAATTGACTATTCTGCTGTAAAATCCCTAAGTTTATTCTTCTAAATATTGACTATTTTATCAGCCGTTACTATTATTAAAATATCTATCATATTTTTCTGCCAAATAATAAACCAGCTCCTTACTTTTTACTGGAAAGTCCTTACACCAAAGTTCATATGCATCTTGTTTAGTTAGATTCTTTTCTTTTGCCTTCATAATCATATCAGTAACTACTTCTTTAATTAAGTTAAAGCGATCCATTTCAATTTCAAACTCGTTAAATACTTCTAATTTTATTTTGTTATGTATTATCTGGCAACAGAGTTCGTCAATTAAACGGAAAGCTTCTATTGAATTATGATTAAATAATTCAGAAAGATCTTTTATCTTATCATACTCTTGCTGTATTGTATCAATAAAATCATTTATTCTATCTTTTAATATTATATTATCTGGGAACGACAACACCCTTTCCTTTTCATCAAAACAATCATTAATAATTATCCGTTTCATTTCTGCTCGGAAAATATTAAATTCCTGTACCATATCCGGGCTAATACCACTCGGATATGGTGATTTTAGAAGATGCAGTCTATCAATTATAATTAATTCATCTAACATGTATTCCCATTTCCAGCTAACGTTCATGCTGAACCTTTTTACTGGATTATTATCTTCTGTTTTTAATAGCCATTTCTCAATATATTTTTCCGCTTGTGAAGTTAAGGAGTACATATTTTCTTTTTTATTCTGTTGGACTTGGATTAAAGTAATATTACCTTCTCCCCTTGCAGCCAATTGCTCATTTATAACATCTGTCTTATCTATTATTTTTTTAATATTAACACTTAAATTGCTAGAAGATATATTTAAAATTTCCATTAACTTTTTATGTGTAATTTCTTTATATCTATAAATTGTTAAAAAAATTGAATCCTGATGTTTTCCTTTTAAACGTTCAAACTCTTCATGTATCAAATCATCGTAATCCATTTATAATCCCTTCCTAAAATTATTTGTTTATTCCATTTTAAAATCAATCAGCATTATTTTCAACATATTTTTAATCAATTATCGTTTAATTTTAACATTATACTTTTTAATTTTACACATAGGTATTCAAATTAAAGGCAGTCATTTTTTTACTAAATACCGAAACGCCCCGGCTGCGCATAACAGACGGGGCGTTTCGGTATTTACAAATAAAACTACTGTCTGCCATCTGAACTTCCGCTCAAACTTAGACATTTACTGATAAAGTTGCTATGTAATAGCCTTACATCATTTAAAATTCATTGTCTGGAGTATTTCCGTTTATACTTTTTTATTATTTCATCCAGTGAGTTAAGTTCTACATCACCTCATCATACTCATCATATCTTCCAATATCCCATCTACTTCCTCCAGCTCATCACTCACCAAACGAATTCCGCAAAAATCACAGATATGGCTCAGTGCCGCAAAAATCCACGGATTTCTCGCATAAATCGTTTTCATGCGCCCATACTCCATCACAAATGGAATAAAGAAATTCAAAATTGCATCTACTTCAGTCTCCTCAATATCCATCATATGCATATCGATAATCATATCTGCCTGTACGTCTACAGCGACCAAAACCATGGGATTCATCGGTCTTTCATATTTGTCATCCGTCACGCCGCAGTGCATATAGCTTAAATCCAGTGCAATCTCCGACTTGTTCCTCTTCATTTTCTTCAATTTCTGCTTTAAAATATCATCAGTCAATTGAATGTATGGATATTTCCTGGAGCAGTCAGGGTGGGGAATAGCGGACATATTCCATATTTTTTTATCTTCATCAAACCGGCAGGATAGTATCTCATCATCATCCCAATCGATTTCAACCGTATGATCTATAACAGCTTTAATTGCAATAGGAAGAACCCTGTATGTATCCAACAGCACCTTTGTTTCCCGTTCATCGGGAATATAGGAAAGATATCTCTTCTTAAAAGATTCAAAATAGATCCACTGCCCTCTACCCCGAAACTTTAATCCAAGCTCCTTAATCACCGCCTTTTGCTCCCTCGGAACTTCCTCACGGTCGCCAAAATAGCAGCTTAAATTGGACTGGTCTCCCATAACATACGCTGCCGGCAGCATAAACTTATCAGCCGTAGCAATCATGTTAAAATCAGCCAGACCTTCCGATCCCTCATACAAACCGATTCCATAGCATTCTCCGCCTTTTCCCATAACCGAACAATAAACCGGTTCCTGATAGCCGGGCAGATGCATCTCAATTAAATCCATATCCCATAAATATTTCCATGGCTCCAGCTTTTTAATTTCGATAGCCAGATCATAAAGTTCCCGCCACATTTCCAAAGATGCTTCTTTTCTCATCAGTGAACTCCTTTTATGTGATAAAAACGAATTCATTTAAATTTGTCCTTATCAGTTTAAGTTATTTTAGCTAATCGTTTTGCAGTCTCAGAATTTTGTCTACTTATAACAATCAGGAATCTGCTGTTCATGGAAGGCGTTAATCTCTTTTCTGAACTCCTCACTTTTTAAAATGTCAAGCCCTGTCATCGCCAGCCCTTTGGCACCCTTTATGCAGACTTCATCCGCCTCCGGCATAGCCGCCGCCTTTGTATAATCAGTTGAATGGCTTTGTATTGTCTCATCATCTGTAATGGAAAGATAATCGTGAATGCTGGGTATTTTAATGGATACATTTCCAATATCAGAGGAACCATACTGTTTTTTCGGATCCGGATAGCACATAGGCACGCCCAGAGCCTCCATATTGGCCTTAAATGCCTCGCACATCGGCATATTGGAATAACGTTCCGCATAGATCGGTTCCAGCTCTACAGTGGGCACTGCGCCCGTCAGCTGGCTTGCCCGTTCAATGCAGCCTTTGACGGTTTCAATCAATTCTTCAATCCGGTGCATGGTCTCCGCCCGTATACAGAATTCACACTTCGCGAACTCAGGAATAATATTCCCTGCCACACCGCCTTCCAAAATAACGCCGTTAATATTGTCCTGCATCTCGAACGTAGGACGAAGCATATCGATCTGGTTAAACAGGCTGATAGCGGCATTCAAAGCATTCACGCCATTGGCCGGAACGGAAGAATGGGCTGCCTTACCCTGGAATGAAACCGTTACACCTCCTGAAGCCCGTCCGCCGCGGCCGATCAGATTAGCCTTAGTTCCGCCTCCTGAAGGATGCATCATCAGAGCATAGTCCGACTGTTCAAATGCCCCCCGCTCCAATAAAACCGCTTTTCCCGCTCCATGTTCTTCTGCCGGCGTTCCGATAATGGATACCTCACCATCATAGTTGTCCATAACAGAAGCCAGGCCTAAAAATGCACCAACAGCGCAGGTAGCAATGACGTTATGGCCACAGCCATGGCCAATACCCCTAAGCGCATCGTATTCAGCCAGAAATGATACCCTTGGGCCCGGGGCTTTGCCTTTTTTTACGGCCCGGAAGGATGTGGGAATGCCGCAGTAGTTTTGTTCCACAGTGTAGCCCTGGGATTCCAAGGTTTCTGTGATGTATTTTACAGCCTGGAACTCCTGGAACCCAAGCTCCGGGGTGGAATGGATGTTGTGGGAAAGGGTGATCAGGGTGGGGCGTAATGTGTCGATGGTGGTGATGATTTGTGATTTTTCAGTGGACATGTGAGATGTTCCTCCTTTGGTGTGGTTTTATTTGTGTGGCTTTATTTGTATGACTTTATTCGTATAGCTTTATTTGTTTAGTTTTATTTGTTTAGCTTTATTGTTATGCTTTAACATAACATTTTGTTTCTCTCTATTCCTAAAGAATTATAGTTCCATATTATCAGATTATTGTCCTTTCGTCCAGTCGGCTTCTGATGCAGATTCAAGGCCAATATTCAAGGCCGTTTAAAATTTATTTCTCTCAAGCTGTTTATCAATATCATATGTCAGTTTGGATAATGGCCTGCTGCCCCATGAAGCTTTATCCAAAGCAGACATATAAAGCAGACCTCTTATTTCTTCTTTTGAACTGAATAAATCTCCAAATTTATCATACAGCTCCTGAATCCGCTCCGGCGGATTTATGTAATAGGATTTCAAAATATCCTGCACATACCCTTTATGCTCATGATATAATTCGTTCAAATGAAGCTTTTCCATCTGATTGTCAACAACATCCAGTCCCTCAGGGTAAACCTTGATTTCAAAATCATCCGATATTCCCTGCATAATCCTGGTGTAACTCTCATTTTTACCGATCTCCACCTGAAACTTCACATCATAACCAAATTCCTCTTCATAGGGATAGAGTATGGGCGATGTCACAGTGTCCAAAGAAGACTTAGCCTGGTTGCAGATACTGCAGCTGGGAATGAGATTGTACAGGGACAGTGCCAGATACGGATACAGGCTTTGAGGATAATAGTGGTCAAATTGGGGGCGTACTTTACCATTTTTCAACGTAAAAATATATTGCCGGTTGCAGTAAGGACAAGTATATATGTCCAGTTCTCTGAGAATTTTCACAGCGCTTTGGCGTTCTGAAAAATTTTTATACCGAAACACCTGATTTACCAGTTCTTCAAAAAGGGCCTTACTCCCTTCATAACTGCCAAATTCATCTATATATTCTTTTAATTCCTCCCGGTCAGCGAATAGAAGTTTTTTCACTTCATTTTCATCTAAAACTCCTGACTTTGGATCATACAGCCTGTTATAAATTTTACTATGATTACGTTTTAAGATCCTGATAACCGCTTTGTCCTTCAAAACATTAACAAGCCCTGTCTTGGCCTTTTGAGCGTCCTGCCAGAATATGTTCTCTATTCTTCTTTTTTTCTCTTCATTCACGTAAATTCTAATCACAGCTTTTTCTCCAGATTACTTATAATCAATTCCAGCTCTTCTTTTTGTCGTCTCAACTTTGCAATGGTTTCCGTAATCCCATGATCCGCTGATCCACTGTCTTTTTCAGATGCCTGATTGAAAGAGGTTTGATTTTTATAGGCCGTACGCTTAGATGATTGACTTTCTGATTTTAGGTGATCAGTTTTCTGATTATGAAACATTTGTCTCCGCGACAGTTCATCGTAATATAATTCCTCCAATTTGGATTTAACAGGCCCTTCACCTATATAATCGATAATTGTTTTAACTTTCTCCCTCTTTTCGCGAAACTCATCACCATGATTTAGCAAAATACTGGCGGCCTCATTAATCTTCTCCTCCGCAAAAGCCCCCATCGTTCCGTCTTCATCCAAAAAGAACGAATTCAAAAACAGAGTGTATATGTTGCTTCCAAACGTATCAGCAATGTCCGTAAACGTCTCTGTCTTCCCATTCATTTTTTTTAGATATAATACGCTGTTGGACGGAAAATCCGATAAAAGGATGGGGGAATGGGTAGTGATTATTATTTTTACCTCAATCCACTGAAACAGGGATTTACAAAACTCTGTGATCCATTTTATGTACATCCGCTGCCACCGGGGATGCAGGGACAAATCCGCTTCATCCAGTATCAGCAGGACATTGCTGGTTGCCCATGATAACGGAGAGTAGTTATATACATTGGTAATTCTCTGCTTCGTATTCACCATAGAGAAAAGATGGGAAAATACAGACAGAAAACAATACTCCCCTGTGCTGACGCCAAAAGAAAACTCCAAAAAAGGAAAATCAAAATTAAGATTGGAGTAATGCTTTATTAACTGTAATATAAAGTCCTCTGTTTCCGCCCCAGTTTTAAAGCTGATCCCCCTGTTATCCCAGGTTTGGTACGCTTCTATCCTATCTTGGTTTCTTTCCAGCCAGCTAATAAATTCATCTGCTTTTTCAAGATATTCCTTATGTTCAAAAAAATGTTTTTTTAAAGAATTTAATATCCTCCTCGATGCTGAATAAACAGTATATTTTTTTAAATGCACTTTATGTTTCAAAAAGTCGCAGGTATTACAAAAAAACAGGCAGTTCTCCTGCGCTTTTTGCGTGTCATAGGGCACTGCACAGGGAATAATCATTCTCTTAAAGCTGTTTAGTATAACATTTATCACTGCTTGAGCCGCCCAGTTTGTACCATACTCGTCTTTCAGGTTACTGAATCCTTGCTGCAAAGCAATTAATTTTTCACTAAATACCGGTTCGTCCTCTTTGTTTACGCGTATTTTCCCTGCTTCTTTCATAAGATAATCCTTATGATAGCCCCCATCCGCAATTTTCACCGTAATTGCCTGGGGTAAAGGAAATGGAGTCTTCGTCTGGCTGTCTAAGGCATACCCGTATAGAAATTCAATAATCCGAAATGCTTCCTGAGAGAAATAATTCATGATTTTATCTTTATTCAAACCGTCATAATGCATTTCATAAGTCATGTTAAAATGCTCATAGATCAAACGGCCGGCAGAAAAATCATAATTGCATTTCTTCTCATATTGATAATCATTTTGAGTTAGAGGGTTATGGAAATAAGAAATCTCATACTCATCCAGAAAATCCAGCGGTTCTCCCTTAATAAAAATCTTTTTGATCACTTTGATCTTCAGATTTTGGGAATTCACCTGAATTGAAGCGAATTGTCCCGTACAACAGAGCAGAATCTCCTCTTTTCCGCCTGTTCTATGCTCAAACACCATCATAAATTCACTTCGGGGCTTGAGGGCTTCTTTCATATCTTTGAGAGAGTACATTAAAAAATTCATCAAATTCGTTTTGCCGGAACCATTTTCCCCGACTACAGCAAAACAGCTGACGATATTGCCGCCCCAGAAATCATCCATATAGTCCTGGTTTTGGGAAATGTTCAGGGAGTTCTCGTTTTGGTTATATTTAATCTTGTATTTGCCGCTGAGAGGGTAAGCGGTGTTTTGGAACTCGGGAGGGCCCCAGGTGGCGTTGTAGGCGTAGATTAGGTCTAGGGAATTTGGCATTGTGGTTCTCCTTGAAGGGTTTTTCTAATTATATCATACTTCGGTATCATTTTTTACATTTTTCTCCAGCAAAACTATCACCATCCAGAAAAATGGCTGCCGGTAATTAACTAGAAAAAGGCTTTCTCCCAACAAGGCAAAAACTCCTGCCATTTCCCCCTTGCTTCCTTGCTTTAAATACCCCCATAACCATTTAATTAAAAATATAGTTGGTATTATTCCATAGCAAAACAGTATACTGAATAAGCTGGAGTGTATTTCATTAGCATAAGCTGCTAATGTAAACCGCTCATAATATCCTTCGCCAGCGCCCCACAGCATATATTGAGGGTATAAGATTATCTTTTCAGCTCCCCGGTCATATAAGAAACTAACAATACCTCCTTGTGTTAATTTAAAAATTTTTTCTTGTATTCTGGACAAAATTGAAAAATCACTGTTTTGTATTGCAAAGTCCTTTGAAGGCCATATAATATATAATCCAGTAATAATGCTTACTGCTAAACATCCTCCAATCAGCACCCAGAACTTCTTTGGCAAACGTCCGGATTGATAGAATTTCCATAACTTCAATATCCCTATACCAACTGTAAACAGGAAAATACCTACAAATATTCCTGTGGACTTTGACACAGCTATAATCCACACAGATAAAATATAAAATACCGGAAATGTTCTGTCATTATATTTACAGGAATAGATATAGATCAGCAGCATTGCAGAGAATATATAGAATGCCAGCTGATTAGGATCATTGAATGTTCCCATATATCGTATCCCCCCCCAATACTCATAGAACTGTCTGCCAACCCCAGTTATGTAAAGGAGGAATTGAAGCAAAATAGACGCTTTTAAAACGAAGGCTAACTTTCTTAGAAATTTTTTATTTATAAGATTTTTAAAGCAGATTATAGCGCAGGCATTGTAGATCCAGTATAATATATATATCAAAAAAGAGGGTTGTTTATAAATCATAAAATTGATGAAATTAATTATAACAACACATATAATAAATGCCAGTCCCCAGAAATCCTGGTTTAAATTTAAAAACGGCTCTTTTTTCTTGATTTTTGATAACATTAAAAAAAGGCATGATACTGCCAAACATGCATCACCAATGCCTAAATTTCCCGAAGGTAAGATATAAAATTGTTTTAAAAATACAAATAGTAAAAAAAACACTTCTGCTGTCATGAAATATTCCTCACTCTGTTTTAATGTCATTATTCTATCATTCATAGGCTGCTGCTTTAGCGTTTTTCTTTCAATTTCCAAATTAACCGGTGCGGAATCAGACCGACTAATAACGGTTTTATCACATAAGGAATCCCTTTGGGCATTAACCCCAATTTTCTAAAATTCCCCAAGCGTACAATCGCTTCATCAATCCGATATTGGTACCGTCTTTTTTTCCTCATCATCTCCACATTTACATAATACTGATATAAAACGTCCTGCAGATTATATCCCCGATAGCCCAGTGCATACAAACGCATAAACAGATCATAATCTTCTGCCCTTCTACAGACCCGGGCTGCTGAATACCCATTCGCTTTCAGTAAACACTCCCTTTTTATCATAACGGTGGCATGGACAAATGGCATCGACCATAAAAAATCTTCTTTCTGAGGTTCTGCTTTTAAACGGTATTGACTAGGTAAAACATTGCTGCCATCGAATAATTCCGCATCGCTGCACACAAAGTCATAACCGGGATTTGCCTCCAGAAAAATGAACTCCGTTTCCAATCGATGCGGATAACAATAATCATCCGCATCCATTATCGCTATATATTTCCCCTGTGCCGCAGCAATTCCTTTATTTCTGGTCCTGGCAGCATATTCATTAACCTTATTAACAATCAGACTGATTCTCGAATCTAAATCTACTATTTCTTCTAAAAAAAGAGAGATCTCCTCATTTGATGCATCATTGCAGAGAATCAGCTCAAAATTCTGATAAGTCTGATTAAGTATGGACTGCACCGCCCTTAAAATCAAACCTTTTTCTTCATTGTGTATCGCCATTATCACAGAAATATCAACCATCATATTCAACCTATAGCTTTCGGTCCATCATATATAACCATGTCTCTTTAATAAATTTTTTTAATCCTGCCCTATATTCTACTACATGCAGACAATGAAGTAAATATATAATAATTCTATAAAAATACAGGGCCCATAATGAAATACCTGATGCTTTTAAATATTTCCTGCAATAATATATCTCACTGTTCACATTGCAGGTATAAGCGAAAACCTTGACATGTTTCGTACTTGCTCCATGTAAATGCTGAACTGAAAATTGCGGTACATACATGGTTTTCCATCCAGTTTGTTCCATATGAATTCCGAGAATAAATTCTTCCTCATATAAAAAAGTACCTTCATCTAAAGGGGTTACATCCTCTGCGCATGCTCCCGACATCATAAAACAACAGCCAGAAACAGCATGTACCGGAAAAGTTTCCCGGTCATAATCATAGTTCAATCCCCAATACCTTCGATTATATCCTGGAAAAAAAACATGAAACCTGGTTCTTAATAAAAGATTCTCCTTCATTCCGGTTTTCAGACACATGTTGGCCTTCTGCGTATTACCATCTCTGTCAACAATCCTTGGACCCACGATGCCTACCGAAGGATGGGATTTCAAATATTCATACATGCCAGTAATTGTTCCATCGAAGAATCTTATATCATTGTTGCTTATCAAAATAGCATCACATCCGGCCTCTTTGGCGGCTTTTATACCAATGTTGTTTCCGGCGGCATAGCCGATATTAGTAGGATTGTAAAACGTGGTAATGTCGGGGTGGCGCAATAGTTCCGAAGTATGATTGTCTGGTTTTATTGTGGAGCCATTATCTACACAGAATATCCTATATTTTTGTTGAGGCTGATTTTGCAGGACGCTTTCTATGCATGCCTGGGTTTCATTCCAATTGTTGTAATTTAGAATTATTATGCCTATCATTCTATTTAAGCCTTTCATGGATTTCAGAACCAGTGAATGGAATAATGTTTATTGTTCCATATAAATAGTTTCAACGTCATAATACCGAGCAATTATAACGTTTCCCCAATAATCCGGATAGGGGGACAAATCTCCATCACTTATTTTATCACTGTAACAAGTATACTTTGTATATCCTAATATTACAGGTAATGTAAGTTCTGTTGTTATGACATTTTTTTTAATCCCTTCGTCTCAAATCTTCCTACTATATTATCAAGACCTACTGATGCACAAATTATATACATTGGCAAAAAGCAATACAAATATCTTGCCCTAGCTTCAAAAATCCACAAAAACAGAGTAAGTCCAAAAATACTTAACAAGGCGATCATCTCACTAATTTTTATATCATCTTTCTTTTTTATACCTAACCCTAATATAGATGTTAAAACAAATATCCATATAATTTTTACAAATACCATATAAAATGTATAATAATACTTCCCATCGTGATAATATAAATTCCGTAAACTTATTGCCGTCTGATTATCCTTTGGTAATATCGTTGCGTAAAAACCACCTTCTGCTCCCCATGCAAAAGTGCCATCATTATAATTTACCAAAGTTTTCTTTTTTATTAACTGTGCAAGACCTGATAAGCCCATCTCTGATATACGCTGTTTAGCTACTTGAAGAGTTGCTTCCTTTTTTTCTTCCAAAGTAGAAAAACTAGTTGTGTAATTTATATCTTCTGCCGAGTTTCCACCTGTTTTTTCAACATTCATACCCATCATCAAATAATGTGTCATAGGAACTTCTAAATTTTTATTTAGCTCTGCATTTAATATCCTAGTCACACCAACAGCTGCTAGTTGTGAAACTAAAAATGTAATTACAAGCATAGGCATACAATATTTCATCAAATCAAAAAATTGGTGTTTATTCGATACAGATCCAATCAATTCAACAACCAGGATTGCTATTAAAACAATAACAGTGGTTGGTTTAATTAACATACCCAAATAACTAAATAATCCTACAAGCATCCATTTCGACAGTTTACAATCTTTAAAAGTAATATAAAAATAGAATGCCAACACTGGAAAAACAATTCCATATGCATCAGAATATGGAATTGTGATCCATGGTGACAACGCTACAAGCAAAATGTAACAAATCCAGCTGATCCATGGTATCAATACACTTTTAGATAACTTTCTTACAGACAGAACTGTAAATATACCTGCAATATTAACAACAGCGTTCGCAACTACAATACCAGGAAAATACAACTCTTCTATCCCAAATGCTAACGCTGCCTTCATAATCAATACCATAATTGCTGTTAATGTTCTATTATTAGGATAGAGGGATAAAACGCCTTCAAAATTTTGAGGTGAACCAGTTCTGACTATTGTTAAAGCTGCCTTCATTAATGTGCCGCAATCCCATTCAGTATAAAAATAAATATTATAAGAAATAAAAACTTGTAATAAGAACAACATCACACCACTAACTAATAAAATCATTAAAAATTTTCTGTCTGATATTTTTCTCATTTTTAAGTTTGCCTTATGTATAATAAAAATCAACAATGCTATTAATGGAATTAAAAATAATACAATCATTTTATTACTCCAACCGCAATTCACTTGGCAATAATAAGGAATACTCGTATCTATAAATACAAGATCTAACCAGATTAATAAAAATGCTAAAATACACCCGTAATATATAATGGCATTTAATCCCCCCATTATCTTAGTTGTCTTTGATTCCACCATTATAATCATTCCTCACTTTTCTCATCTGCATCAATTAAAAATTCATCAATTAAAAATCTGGGACGCTGCTTTGTTTCTAAATAGATTTTACCTATATATTCACCTACAATACCAATAGATAATATTAACAGACCGCCTATACCCCAAATTGAAACCATAAGACTTGCCCATCCTGGCGTTGTATTTCCCTGGAAGAAACCAGATACACTCCATGCCAACATTATCATACTCATAATAAAAACCAGGCATCCCAAGAGCGTAATAATTCTGATAGGCTTTACACTTAATGAGGTTATTCCTTCAAAAGCAAACGCTAACATTTTCTTTAAAGGATATTTACTTTCTCCGGCAAACCTCTCATTTCGCTCATAGTATACAATACCTGTTTTATATCCAATCATAGGCACAATACCTCTTAAAAATAGATTTACCTCTTTGAACTGAGATAAACCTTCAAGAGCTCTTTTACTCATCAACCTATAGTCCGCATGATTATATATTGTATTGGCCCCGAGCCAATTCATAACTTTATAAAAGCATTCTGCAGTAAAACGTTTGAATAATGTATCTGTTTCTCGTTTGCTTCTTACACCATATACAATATCACAACCGTCTATATATTGGTCTACCATTGAATCAATTGCATCAATATCGTCCTGAAGATCTGCATCCAGAGAAATGGAGAAATCACAATAATCTTTTAGCATCATTAAACCAGCAAATAAAGCATTTTGGTGCCCTCTATTGCAGCTTAAATTTATTCCACCAAAAATACAGTTTTTATGACACAAATCTGAGATTATATTCCAAGTATCATCCTTAGAACCATCATTAACAAAAACTATTTTACTAGTTTCTCTGATTTTATTCTGTATGATTAACTTTTTCACCTTAGTTTCAAGCCGTTTTGCAGTTTCAGGTAAAACAGCCTGTTCATTATAACAAGGTATTACAATATACAATATATTTTCCATCTCCAAATTTTCTACTCCCATATCAATTTACAGTTCGATGGTAAATCGTAATATGCTTTATAATAGTCATCCAAAATCTCCCAGCCTTCAAAATAGGCATTATATGTCCATACCGTAAACGCTCAATAACCAGTACCTTTACAATTATGGGGCCGCAGTTATGTGCAGCCCGTTGAGCCCTGCTTTTTCGGTTTTCGTATGTGCTCTGGCAGTTTCTTAGACCAAGGAAGCAGATCTTCCAGGAAGCTTCTCTCAAGGTCATCTGCGTGCTTTGGCAGTTCGGTCAGCGGATACTCAAAATAATCATACGGCTTTCGATTGTTTGCCTTCACTGTCTCAGCGATGCTGTATATGATCGCGGAGCTGGCTGCCCCGTTAATGGTGTCGATTACCTGCCAGTTTTTCTTCCCTACACAGAATACACGGATGGCTTTTTCGCTGGCATTATTGTCAATGGGAACGTCTCCGTCTGTAAGGAACACTGTCAGATACCGTTCCTGATTTAAGGCATAAGTAAAGCCTACCCGGAGTTTCCCGTTTGCCGGCACTTCATGCATTTTTAAAATCTGCGAATTGCACAAAGATTACATTGCTTTGGTCGGATCAGCCATTTCTGATATCGGATGCTTTGCGATTATTTCCAGCCCCTGCATCAACATCTGAAACTGATCTTCCGAAATGGTTACTGCCTCCGCTTTGGATCTGGTCCAGTTAAATGCACCGTTATCCAGGCATTTATAAATCAGAAGAAAAACCATCACCTTCCCATAAAAGTGCTTTGATGCGGTCACAGAGCCTTCCACAGAAAAGGAAAAGAGTATTCCTGTCATACGGATCCAGCTCAAACTGAAAACAGATGATTCCTGCCAGAGCCTCAATTCCGCCGCGCAGATCCGTGTAGCCGATCACCAGGTAGCTCTTTTTAAATCCCTTCCGTCATTAAGCATGAGCTAAAGCCCTCACAAGAATGTGCAACAACTCTTGTGATGTTTCAGGGAAAACATCAATCGCAATACCATTGTTTCCACGGATAATGGCCGATGCAACTGACTTTTCCGCATTGTCTGTTCCCTGGGTATTGCCAGAGACAAACAGCCAGACAGGACGGACAACTCTACAAAATCAGAAATCTGTTTGCGATTCGAGTTTTCTTCTGCTGAGTAGTTTAATATTGCCTGACGGACACGACGAAGTCGAAAATAGTAGTTAGCTTTGGTAATTCCTTGCTGCCTGCACCAGCCATCCATTGTCAAGCCAGCCGGACGATTTTGACATTCACGGATTTGTTGACTCCATTGTTTCAAACGAACAGATTCGGCAACTAATCTTGCCTTGGTCTTCATAGCACTAACCTCCTTGTAGCAAGTATAAAAAGTTTAGTACTCAACTTTTTATACTTTAAACTATGGAGTAATTATGCCATGAAATTTAGTTATGGGCAAGATATTGGTTATTAGCGTTTACTCCTCCTATAATGATAGTCACGCAAGTATGTGCCAAACTCATTATAAGCGAAATTTATGGGAATGGCCCACCTTCCGTGAAGGTGGCTCCTTCTCATCGTTATAGTGGTTCTAAATGACCGTGCAGATGGTATTCACTGGTCGGAATATACACACGGATCGAATTCTTCAACAGATTGCTAAAACTGTATATTCCGCTTGTATGCGCCACTTGCGAAAACAATAAGTTGAGTTCATTAATCGACATGTACACCAAAAAAGACTTAATAAAGAGGAAGGTAACCCCTACCCTATCTTCAAAATTATTTTTATTGTTTCTATAAAATACGAAAAAAATAGGGAGATCATTATTGTGACAGTCACCATAAAAAAGGGGGAATTCAAGTTATAAATGTAGGGTGTCGTATACATATTTGTAATAAACAAATGAATTAAATAAATGTTAAATGAATGCTTGCCTAAAAAAGCTAGCATGTTATACCATTTATCATCATTTTTATTATCATATAAGTAGTTTTCAATCAAACAATAAAGAGGTGCCAATATACAATCAATTCTAATCCCCCAACCATTTAATCCAACTTTTATACGGAAAAAACTAATAATACATGTAACTATCACAAAACAAACTATATTGCTTTTTTTAATCGATAAATGCTTATAACAAATGTTAAAAATTTCGTATTTGCTAAAAAAAGCACCAATAATAAAAGGACAAAAATATAAAAGATTAACATAGAAATCATTTATTTGTATTTTATTAAAAAGGCTATAAAACAGCAGAGCAAAAATTACTAAAATAATTGTCCCCTTTTTATTCTCCAACATTTTTTTCATTAAAGGAAAAAGCAAATAAAGTAATAAGATTTCAGAGACAAACCACCAAGAAGGA
This sequence comes from Clostridium sp. MCC353, assembly GCF_018785315.1. Classification (GTDB taxonomy): domain Bacteria; phylum Bacillota; class Clostridia; order Lachnospirales; family Lachnospiraceae; genus CHH4-2. Next base: position 51,605 of record NZ_WQPN01000059.1, read on the forward strand.
TTATATCCCATATAACCATTATAAAAATATTGTATACCTAAAAAATTTATGATCAAATTTTTCAAGGGACTAAATGGATATTGTAAAAAACTCAAAAAAATATTACGATAAAAAAACCATCCTATGCTAGTAAAAATAATAAAGACCATCCAGTAATTTATATAAATAGTTTTTAATCTTTTTACATAGAATTTTTTTATTTCAAAGGATCTTTTTTTATAACTTTCAAATAAACCATATCCACTTAAAAATAAAAATATTGAAACACAAATTTTTCCTAAAATTGCTAATTGAGGCATAATCCATATTCCAAAAACATTTAATCCATATCCTTCCATATTGGGAAAAATATGATGAATTATCATTAATATTATTGCTATTCCTTTACAAATATTTGTTTGCGTCTTATCAAATTTCATACTACATTAACCCCCATTTTTAATATGTACATACAGTTTACAACCCTTCATTCCGGCACTAAAAAGAGCAGTTATCGTTCCTTTTACTGTAGTTATGAGACTGCTTCTCACCAGTTTCATAGGTGAAATTAAGCACTTACTATATATTGAGTAAGTATTAATACCAACTCTATACCTTAGCAGTTATTAATATTTTATATGATTGTATTGCATACACTCGTACTGATCTAATAATTTTCGCAATTCAAAAGGTAAATCGTTATAAGAATAAAAGTTACCTTCATAATCAAAACATCCTTGATATCCTATAACAGGTATTGCTTCATAAAGATTCAGTAAATATTGTTGATACACAGGTAGTGGTAAATTAGCTTCATCTAAAATAATACTACCCAGATAATTAGAACTTATATAATCGATATTTCGAACTTCTAAATTATAATTAGTCCATATAAAAAATGGGGTTTGATACATTTCAATATCTTTTTTAAGGACCTCTAATGATTGTCCCATTAAATCTTGATACGCACTATCTGATAAAGCTGGTAAATGATCACCAAAAAATACAATCATTGTATTTTCATCTTCTTTTGAAAAATAATCAATTAAATATTTTAATGCATTATCGGACTCATTTATAAGAGAAAGATAACAATTAGCGACTCTATTGTTTCCATTAAGAGCATATATATTTTCTTCCAGACTACCATTATCTATATCATAGCCTCCATGGTTTTGCATAGTAACATTAAACACAAATAATTTCTCA
>NZ_WQPN01000060.1 GCF_018785315.1 Clostridium sp. MCC353
ATGGCTTTCATCCCCGAAGGATTCCCCTGGGCCCGCCCGCATCCAAACATCCAGTCCGTCCCCTCGTCCCGCTTTCCTGCGTATCTTTCTCAATTAAATCCCAATTTTCCCACATTTTACCTGCCTGAACAGGAAGAAAAAATGGCTCCCTGACAATTCATGTCAGGAGCCATTTTTTCAAAAGGTTTTATGTCCCTTAAATTTCATTCACTTTTCTCTTAACATAGGTAGTATGGAGCAGATGATGCGCCTTTTCACTGCCCGGTTTGCCAAGATATGTGGAGTATAATTCTTTAATAGCCGGATTCTCGTGTGATTTTCTGATCGGGTTATTCTTATCAGAATCGTAGAGAACCTGAGCGCGGAGAGCGCGTACATCTACTGTGTTGCGCACATAGCCGGGCTGCTGAGGCTGGCCGCCGCCGTTGATACATCCGCCGGGGCATCCCATGATCTCGATGAAGTGATAGTCGGCTTCGCCGGATTTCACTTTATTCAAAAGTTCTCTTGCGTTGCCAAGGCCGGAAGCAACCGCCACTTTAACGTCCATTCCTGCAACGTTGTAAGAAGCTTCTTTGATGCCTTCCATGCCGCGGACATCGGTAAAGTCTAAGTTAGCCAGTTCTTCACCGGTCAATGTCTCAACCGCAGTTCTGAGAGCAGCTTCCATAACACCTCCGGTAGCGCCGAAGATTACGGCAGCGCCGGTTCCAAGGCCCAGAGGAGCGTCGAAGTCTTCATCCGGAAGGGTCTGGAACTTAATGCCCATGCGTTTGATCATGCGGGCCAATTCTCTGGTGGTTAAGGAGTAATCCACATCAGGAACTCCGTTGGCAGCCTGGTCCGGTCTCTGTACTTCGAATTTCTTCGCGGTACAAGGCATGATGGATACGGATACGATATCCGCAGGTTTGATTCCTGTCTTTTCAGCATAATAGGACTTAGCGATTGCTCCGAACATCTGCTGAGGTGACTTGCAGCTTGACAGATTCTCCGTCATATCCGGGAAATAGTGCTCGCAGTATTTGATCCATCCTGGGGAACAGGAAGTGATCATCGGGAGAACGCCGCCGTTCTGAACTCTGTCTAAGAATTCTGTGGCCTCCTCCATAATGGTTAAGTCGGCGCTGAAGTTTGTATCAAATACTTTGTCAAATCCAAGTCTTCTGAGAGCTGCGGCCATCTTGCCTTCCACATTGGTTCCGATTGGGTAGCCGAATTCTTCGCCCAGTCCGGCGCGGACAGCAGGAGCGGTCTGTACGATCACGTGTTTAGACGGATCTGCAATTGCAGCCAGAACATCGTCGATGCTCTCTTTTTCACGCAATGCGCCTGTCGGGCAGACTGCGATACACTGTCCGCAGGAAACACAGCTTGTTTCGCCGAGGCCCATTTCGAATGCGGAACCGATCATGGTGGCAAAACCACGCTGGTTGGCTCCAATTACGCCGATGCCCTGAACTTTTTCGCAGACAGCGGTACAGCGTCTGCAAAGGATACATTTGCTGTTGTCACGGATCATATGTACGGCGCTGTCATCGATACAGGAAGGGGTTTTTGTGCCCTCGTAGTATTCTTCATCATCAACACCCAGCTCTTTGGCAAGCTGCTGAAGTTCACAGTTTCCGCTTCTTACACAGGAAAGACATTTTCTTTCATGGTTTGATAAGATTAATTGCAGGGTTTTGCGTCTGGAATCCAATACTTTGGGAGTGTTGGTCCATACTTCCATGCCCTCATTGATTGGGTATACACAGGAAGCCACTAAACTTCTTGCGCCCTTCACTTCAACCACACAGATACGGCATGCGCCGATTTCATTGATCTCCTTTAAGAAACACAGGGTAGGGATCTCAATGTGAGCTAATCTGGCTGCTTCGAGAATGGTTGAACCCTTTGGAGCGCTGACTTCTAAGCCGTTAATTTTAATTGTAATATTCTCCATCCTGATTCTCCTCCATTACTGTTTGTAGATTGCGCCAAATTTACATTTCTCCATACATGCACCGCACTTGATACATTTATCCGTATCAATAACGTGAGCCTGTTTAACAGAGCCAATAATAGCGCCATTCGGACAAGTTCTAGCACACAAGGTACATCCTTTACATTTGGCAGGATCGATATGGTAAGACAGAAGAGACTTACAAACGCCTGCAGGACATCTCTTTTCTAAGATATGCGCTTCATATTCGTCGCGGAAGAATCTCAGTGTGGAAAGTACCGGGTTTGGAGCTGTCTGTCCAAGTCCGCACAATGAGTTCTCTTTAATGTAGTAACAGAGTGCTTCCAGTTTGTCCAGATCATCCATGGTCGCTTCGCCTTTGGTGATCTTTGTCAGAAGCTCTAACATACGTCTGGTTCCGATCCGGCATGGAGTACATTTGCCGCAGGATTCTTCAACTGTAAATTCCAGGAAGAATTTAGCGATGTCAACCATACAGTCGTCTTCGTCCAGAACGATCAGGCCGCCGGAACCCATCATGGAACCGATTGCCAGCAGGTTGTCATAGTCGATCGGAATATCGAAATGCTCAGCCGGGATACATCCGCCGGAAGGTCCGCCTGTCTGAGCCGCTTTAAACTTCTTGCCGTTGGGGATTCCGCCGCCGATCTCATCGATGATCTCACGGAGTGTGGTTCCCATAGGAACTTCCACAAGTCCGGTGTTGTGGATCTTGCCGCCCAATGCAAATACCTTGGTTCCCTTTGATTTTTCCGTACCCATGGAAGCAAACCATTCCGGTCCGTTTAAAATGATCTGAGGAACGTTGGCATAGGTTTCAACGTTATTTAAAATGGTTGGTTTACCGAATAAACCTTTCTGTGCCGGGAACGGAGGACGGCATCTTGGTTCGCCTCTGTTTCCTTCGATGGAAACCATAAGAGCGGTTTCCTCGCCGCATACGAACGCTCCTGCGCCCAGACGGAGGTCGATGTTGAAGGAGAATCCGGAACCGAAGATATCATCTCCTAAGAGCTCCATCTCTCTGGCCTGTGCGATGGCGATTTTCAAACGCTCAACAGCGATGGGATATTCAGCACGAACGTAGATAAAGCCCTGGGAAGCGCCGATGGCGTAACCTGCGATGGTCATAGCTTCCAAAAGGGCGTGAGGATCGCCTTCCAATACGGAACGGTCCATAAATGCGCCCGGGTCGCCTTCATCGGCGTTACAGCAGACATACTTCTGATCCGCGTCATTGCCGCGGGCCAGCTTCCATTTTAAACCGGTGGGGAATCCGGCGCCGCCGCGTCCTCTTAAACCGCTGTCTAATATAGTCTGGATGACTTCATCCGGGGTCATCTCTGTTAAAACTTTACCGAGGGCCGCATAACCACCGGTACCGATGTATTCTTCGATTACTTCCGGGTTGATCACGCCGCAGTTTCTCAGTGCGATTCTGTGCTGTTTTTTATAGAAATCGGTGTCAGCCAATGCTTTGACGCCGGTAGGAGTTACTGTTTCATTGTAAAGAAGCCTTGTTACAACACGGCCCTTTAATAAATGTTCGGATACGATCTCCGGAATATCCTCCACTTTTACCATGGAGTAAAAGCTGGCGTCCGGATATACAATCATAATTGGTCCTAATGCGCAGAGTCCGTGACATCCTGTCTGTACTACGGAAACCTCATCGGCTAATCCGTTTTTCTCAATCTCTGCTTTTAATGCTTCCATAATCTGCTGGCTTCCGGAAGAAGTACATCCTGTTCCGCCGCAGACTAATACGTGTGAACGATACATCTGGCTTCCTCCTATTATTTAAGATCTGCAGAATTCAGTGTGTAAGCCTCAACTACATGGCCACCGATCAGGTGTCTTTCTACAACTTCTGCCGCTTTATCAGGTGTCATCTTAATATATGTAATCTTTTCTTTACCTGGCTCCATCACTTCTACGATGGGTTCGTATTGGCATAAGCCGATACAGCCTGTCTGGGTAACGGAAATCTTGTCGGTCAGGCCCTTTTCCTGAACCAGCGTGGATAATGTAGTGAGAACCGGTCTCGCTCCGCTGGCGATCCCGCAGGTAGCCATGCCGACCACCACCCGTGTGTGGCTGTGGTCTTCCGCACGAAGCCCTACCTGGCCCTGCATTTTCTCTCGAATTGCTCTTAATTCTTCAAGACTTTTCATGTTTGCCTCCATTCTTCCTATGGGCCGTGTCACAAATAGGCCGCCCATAGCATCAAAAGAGCAGTGCTCAATAAATAGCACCACCGTCAGTGTCTGTTTTGTTTTCCTTCAGGTATTCCATAATATAGTCTGAAATCTCCGGTGCGTTAAACGGAACATCCCCAAGGATTTCACGGAACTCTCTGGTATCTAAACGGAAGGATTTATCGTTATAACGGTAAATGTAGATGAAATCCGTGTCCGGGTGATATACAACCAGGGTATGTATGGTGCTGGAAATATCCCCCAGCGGCATACGGTCAATATGAGAAAGTACAAAAACTGCGGTTACAGTAGTTCCTATGCCCACCTGGGAATCTATGGTAAAACTCCCTCCGGTGCTTTCCGCCGCGTATTTGAAAAATGGTACGCCAAGCCCCACCTTTCTGGTAGTTCTGCTTGTGAAAAATGGATCTGTAACCCTTGCAACCTGTTCTGGCGTCATCCCGCATCCGTCATCCGCAATGGTGACGGTCAGTCTGTCAGCCAAAAAGTCGGCTGCTACCGTGATTGTAACCAGTGAAGCGCCTGCCCGTGTGGAATTTTCTGCTACGTCTAATATGTTTAATGAAATTTCAGTCATCATAGGCTTAATATTTTGCTAAAATACCCGGAATGTCATCTACGGTCAAACGTCCGTAAACTTCGTCGTTAATCATCATGACCGGAGCCAGACCGCAAGCGCCTACGCAGCGGCATGAATCCAATGAAAACTTACCATCAGGGGTACACTCTCCGTTGGTAATCCCTAAAAGCTCTTCCAGTTTAGCGAAGATCTCTCCGGAACCCTTAACGTAACAAGCAGTACCTAAACAAACGGAAATCTGATATTTTCCTTTTGGCTGAAGAGCAAACTGTGAATAGAAGGTTGCTACTCCGTAAATCTTTTCTAGCGGGATACCCATCTCATCGGAAATCATGGTCTGTACTTCTATAGGAAGGTAACCGTAAATATCCTGTGCCTGTTGCATAATCGGCATAAGAGCACCCTGTGTGTCTTTGAGCTCAGCAATCACCTTTTTAAGCGCTGCTTCCTGCTCTGCGGTTCCCGTAAATGGAACGCCCTCTTTTTTGCAAGCCATCTTAAAACCTCCTTGTGTATTATGTGCAATGTACCTAGTATTTTAGCATGTATATGAGAAAAAATCTATATATAAAACGGAAAATGTGAAAAAAATAACGTGGATTAGTGTTGATAATTAATAAAACCGATGATATTCTAGGGTTATAGTTAATGTTAAATGCATAGTTCAATTAAAACAGGCAGCAAAAAATTTGTGCCGGAGCCACAAATTTGAATCGCAGCTGAGAATTTGAAATTCTCAGCGCATGCCTATGCAGCGCAAAATTTGCGCTTTAAAACGCTCCGGCAAGGAGGATTAATATGACAGTTAAGGATGTACAAAATGTATTGGGCGCACGGGTTCTGGTGGGATCGGAGCACTTAGACCGGGAAGTGAAAAGTGCCTGCGGTTCCGACATGATGAGCGATGTTCTGGCATTTTCCAAAGACCATTCCGTATTGCTGACCGGCCTTTGCAATCCTCAGGTGATCAGAACCGCTGAGATGTTGGACATTGTCTGCATCATTTTTGTGAGAGGGAAAAAGCCGGATGAGACGATTTTAAAAATGGCCGAAGAACGCGATCTCATAGTGCTTGAAACAGGACACCGGATGTTCTCCGCCTGTGGAATGCTGTACCAGGCCGGATTACATGGAGGTGCGATTTAATGGATGACAAGATTACATTGACCTATCCGATATCGCCGGACGACTTTACCAGGGCGGGGGAAGCCAGCAGCGATGTGAAGCGGAAACTGAAGCAGATGGGCGTCAGTCCCGAAGCCATCAGAAAGGTGGCCATAGCCATGTATGAAGGCGAGATCAATATGGTAATTCACGCCAAAGGCGGCGAGATCACAGTGGAGATCACGCCGGAAAAGATCCTGATGATCCTGGACGATGTGGGTCCAGGCATCCCGGATGTGAATATGGCCATGCAGGCCGGATATTCCACAGCTCCTGACGAGGTCCGCTCTCTGGGATTCGGAGCAGGTATGGGACTGCCTAATATGAAAAAATACTCCGATGAGATGGAAATTGAGACGGAATTGGGAGTGGGAACCAAGATTACGATGACCGTTAATATTTGATTAGAAACCGGAGCGGATATTGAGCGGTAAATATTGAGCAGAAGATATTTAACCGTAGATATTGAGCGGAAAATATTTAACCGTAGATATTGAGCGGAAAATATTTAACCGTAGATATTGAGCGGAAGATATTTAACCGTAGATATTGAGCAGAAGATATTTAACCGTAGATATTTAGCAGAAGATATTTAACGGAAGATATTTAACTAAAATATTACGGCAGAATTTTAGCTGCTAAAAACAGCAAATATAGAAAGAGGAGGTTCCGTTATGGATAAGTTTTATCATTCGGTCCGGCTGGACCCGGAACTCTGTATGGGGTGCATTAACTGCATCAAACGCTGTCCCACGGAGGCAATCCGGGTGCGGAACGGAAAAGCGCTGATTAACGGCAAATTTTGTATTGACTGTGGGGAATGCATACGCGTCTGCCCCCATCACGCAAAACATGCCACCTATGATAAACTGGATGTGATTAAGCAGTACAAATACACAGTTGCCCTGCCCGCCCCGTCCTTGTATAGCCAGTTTAACAACTTGGATGATGTGAATATTGTGCTGAATGCCCTTTTGATGATGGGATTTGACGATGTGTTTGAAGTGGGAGCCGCGGCGGAACTGGTATCAGAGGCTACCAGGGAGTATTTATCGGAACATGAAGACCAGCAGCCGGTTATCAGTACAGCCTGTTCCTCTGTGGTACGGTTAATCCGGGTGCGTTTTCCTAATTTAATTCCTCATCTGCTTCCGCTGAATCCGCCGGTAGAGGTGGCGGCATGTCTTGCGGCGGAACAGGCTGTGAAGAAAACCGGGCTTCCAAGGGAAGATATCGGAATCATTTTCATTTCTCCCTGTCCGTCCAAGGTGACTTATGTGAAATCGCCTTTGGGAACGGAAAAGAGCCAGGTGGACAAAGTGCTGGCGATTAAGGATGTGTATCCCAAACTGCTGTCCCGCATGAAGGCGGTGGGAACGGATGCGCCGGAGATCGGAACTTCCGGCAAGATCGGGGTCAGCTGGGGAAGAAGCGGAGGAGAAGCCAGCGGCCTGTTCACCGAGAACTACCTGGCGGCGGACGGAATCGAGAATGTGATCCGGGTGCTGGAAGACCTGGAAGACCAGAAATTCACAAACCTTAAATTCGTGGAATTAAACGCCTGTAACGGCGGCTGTGTAGGCGGCGTGCTGACCGTGGAAAATCCTTACGTTGCGGAAGTGAAATTAAAACGTCTGCGCAAATATATGCCGGTGGCCCGAAGCCACATGGAACACGATGCGGAACCCTATATTCCCTGGACCACTGGGGTGAAATTCGAACCGGTATTCAACCTGGGAAATACCATGATGGAAAGCTTTTCAAGGCTGAACCAGGTGGAACGCCTCTGCAAGCGCCTGCCCGGCCTGGACTGCGGTTCCTGCGGGGCCCCGACCTGTAAGGCCCTGGCGGAAGACATTGTGAGAGGAGAGGCCAGCGAAAGGGACTGCGTTTATTATCTGAGAGATAACCTGCATAAACTTTCCGAGGAAGTGAGCATTCTGGCGAATGACCTGGCATCCGGCGACAAAGGCGGAGATGAGACACTGGCGATTTTGAAAGAATACATACAGAGGATTTCCGATGAGATGTCGCTGTTAGATACGAAGATGACGGTGGAAGAGAAGGAGTAGCGGGCTGCGTTGACCGAATTCGGGGCAAATATACCGCAAAGTGGGGCGTGCAGATGACGGAATTGAATTTTCAAACGTATTCTAGTGCACAGAACAGAAAAGCGGAACAGAGAGAGCAGGGCAGAGAATGCAGAACAAAGAGAGCATAAAATAGAGCGGAAAATAGAGCGGAAAATGGAAAGCGCAGAACATCAAAAGCGCAGAACATCAAAAGCAGAAGACAGGTCAGAACAGAGGGCGCAGAACAGGCCGGGAATTAAAATTCTGACAGAAACGGGGGTTATATGACTGTAAAAGAATTAATAGACCGTAATATATTTGGAGTCGTAAACATTGGGGATGGGACGGATCGGAGCATTACGAAGCCATTTTGCTGTGATCTTTTGAGCGTCGCCATGGGGAGGGCGCCGGAAGGCTGCGCCTGGGTGACTGTTATGGGGAATATGAACACGCTGGCCGTGGCTTCTTTAGCCGATGCGGCGGTGGTAATTATGGCGGAAGGGGCTGTGCTGGATGACGTGGCGCTTAAAAAGGCCAAAGAGCAGGAGATCACGGTATTAAAGACGGATCTTCCTATCTTTGATGCGGCGCTGGCTGTTTTCCGGCTGATGAATGATTAATTTATCCTATGACCTTCATATTCATTCCTGCCTTTCCCCTTGCGGGGATGATGATATGACACCGGCCAATATTGTGGGAATGGCGGCGATAAAAGGTTTGGACGTGATCGCGGTCACGGATCACAATTCCTGCAAAAACTGCCCCTCAGTCATGAAGTTTGCAGAGGAATACGGGGTGCTGGCCATTCCCGGGATGGAGATCAACACTTCTGAGGAAGTGCACGCAGTCTGCCTGTTCCCGGATCTTGACTCAGCCCTCCGGTTTGATTCCTATGTCTATGAACGGCTCCTTCCCTTTCCTAATAAAGAGGAAGTATTTGGAAAACAGCAGATTTACGGGCCGGACGACCAGTGTGTGGGGACAGAGCCCCTGCTTTTGATTAACAGTGTGGATATCTCATTTGACCACCTCTGGGATCTGGTGCGCTCTTACGGCGGAGTGATGTTTCCTGCCCATATTGACAAGACGGCCAACAGCTTAATCAGCAATCTGGGATTCGTCCCCCCGGACAGCCAGTTTAAAACGGCGGAAGTGAAGGATTTGAAAAAGCTTCATGAGCTGAGGCGGAATAATCCCTATTTGGAAAGCTGCAGAATTATTAGCAACTCGGATGCGCATTATCTGGAACACATCAACGAGCCGGTTTTGACGGTTGGGGTGGAGGAGAGGAGTGTCGCCGGGGTGCTGGAAGTGCTGGGGCGGGGTGTGTGAAAAAATTATTCAAACCATGCCTGGAAGGAACAGATGATGTCTATCTATAAATATGAACGTATTATATATTGGTCTGAAGAAGACAAAGCTTTTTTCGTAGAAGTTCCAGAATTACCCGGATGTATGTCTGATGGAACAACCCCGGCTGAAGCGTTGGAAAATGCCGAAGTGATTATTTCCGAATGGCTGGAGACTGCCAAAGAGCGTGGTCAGGAGATTCCGGAGCCTAAAGGAAAATTAATGTATGCATAAAATAGGATTAGGATATTAAAATAAGACAGAGCATAGCCAGGAAGCTTGCTCTGTTTTATTTTGTTGTTTTATTTAATGTTTATTAATTTCTGACAACTCTTCTAATGCAGAATTCTTTCATGAAACTGATTATTTGGGCATCTTCTCCTGTTTCATAGAAGTCAATCAGCATGGTTTTAAATTCCTCTAACTTATCAATTGGCACCTGAAAGATCCCTATATCATTTTCAATTAAAACCTTGTTAGCGATAAGCTGTGCAACGCGTTTATTGCCGTCAATAAACATATGGGTTCTTGCAACATAGCAGAAATATTTTAATGCCCGTTGTTCTTTATTCTTTATTTTTTCAATTTCACTCAATTTATCGATAATAATGCCGGTCTGCGGCATTTCAGGTTCCCATAAGGTGCCGCCAATCTGTACCGGAATAGTTCGGATTTCACCGGAATTATTGAATGACAGAAGTCCGACAATTTTATTATATTCTTGAAGCAGCATGATGCAGTTATCGAAATCTAAGTTATTTAATAAAAAATGCCATGCGTTTTTCAAGGTGATGACGAAGAGAACTTCTTCTGCTTTTGTGAAGGTCGGTATATTAGCAAGAATAGCTTCTGTTTTGGGGAAAGTAGTACCTAAACCTTCCAGATTCGCGCTTTTCCAAATGCTATCTGCTAAAAGCCTTTTAGCCATTTCTGTTGCTGTATCATACATAAAATCAATTGCGCCCCCTCAGAAATCTATAGTTTATTTTTGTTTATACATAGTTTACAGTATCTCCTTAATGTAGGATTATTTTATAACAGGGTATTTCTGATGTCCATACTTTGCTAGTTACTATTCCTTCTTTATAGAAGCTATATTGACAAACAGATAAGTGAAATGCAATATTCAGCCCAGCTATGGCTATCAACAATCCGCTTATTATGATACACTGAAACAAAAAGTTATATGTTTGAAGGGGATGAACTATGGATATACGAATAAATATAACAAATATACAAATCGATACTAAACGATTGATTCTCCGCCCATGGAACGAAAATGATCTTGATGATTTTTACGAATATGCTTCCGTTAATGGATGTGGTGAAATGGCAGGATGGAGACATCATGATTCGGTAGAGATATCAAATACAATTTTAAAATCATTTATAGCCGAGAAAAATGTTTTTGCAGTAGTTTTGAAGGGCAATGATAAAGTTATTGGCTCTATCGGCTTGCATTGTTCATGGGCAGAAGATGATCCTAAGTATTGTAATCTCAGACTTAAAGAAATTGGCTATGTACTTTCGAAGGCATACTGGGGGCAGGGGTTGATGGCAGAAGCCGTTATGAGCGTAATTGAATTCTGTTTTACCGAGTATAAGTTGGATGCCATTACAATCAAGCATTTCTCGAATAATAACCAATCAAAACGCGTAATCGAAAAATGCGGCTTCAAATTTGTAGGCCAATGTGTAGGTTATTCCAGCCAGTTGCAGCAAAATGTTACTCATATGAAATATATTTTATATAGATAATTAAACATCACCAGTACTAGAATGTGGGCTAAATGCATATTTTTCATCAAAATAAAGATATCATACAAGAAATTCCCCCTCTCCAATAGTAAAATAAATCCATCACGCCAATCTGCCAGCGCAGACTGAACCAGAGGAACAGGAAAAAGCCCTTTTCTGCCTTCCCCAGCGTAATAAAGCTTTTAATTTGGAGGTAAACATGGATTTACAAAATGAAAAATGCGTTATGATTATTGATGAAAACCTGCCCTTAGGGATTATTGCAAATACTGCCGCAATTATGGGAATCACCCTCGGGAAAAAGATGCCGGATGTGGTGGGAGAGGATGTCAGGGACAAGAACGGAAATGAGCATTTGGGCATCGTAGCTCTTCCGGTGCCCATTTTAAAAGGAACTGCCGGACTGATAAGAGAAATCCGGGAAAAATTATATGAACCGGCCTATTCAGACCTGATGGTGGTGGATTTTTCAGAGCTGGCCCAGGGATGCAACGTATATGAAGAATTCATAGATAAAATGAACTTAACAGAGGAACAGGAACTGCAGTATCTTGGCATTGCGATTTGCGGAGCCAGGAAAAAGGTCAATAAACTGACAGGAAGCATGCCGCTGCTGCGATAACGGCATGCTTCAAATGAGCCTGCAAAGAAATAATCATCGCTGATTCAGACTTATATTACTAAAATTTAGCCACCTTTATCCGGTTCATCCCTTCAGCAATCCCTTCAAACGGTCCAACTGTCATCTTTCCTGCCGGCCGGTTATTGCCGAAGAAATCCTGCTCAATGCACAAAGGCGTGCCGTCCGGCTGCTCAAAGGGCAGTTCCGGTTCAAATGCAATGCCTAACACGTCGGTGGTGACGGTAACCGTCTCCACCTGAGCCGGTTTGTCTCCGAAATCGAATTCCAGATAAACGCCGTCCTCTTCGGTGACCACCTTGACTTCCGGCTTCATTTCCCCGAATACAAGGGTGCCGGGTTCCTTTTTAAAAGGCTGCGCGTCGTAGAAATAGAGGTTGGAGCCGCAGTACATCGGAAGTCTGGCGTCCGCGAACTCGTCTACTGAGTGCAGGTTTTCATACCATTTCTCATCGTCTGTGGGGCATTCGTTGTAAAGGGCAAGTCCCCTCGGAACGCTGCCGTCCAACAGTCCCATGGCGTCTCTCTGAATCCAGACGCTGGTATCCGCATACGGTTCTTTTTCCCTGTTTTCGTCCTGGGTTCCCGTGAAAATATTGTTATAGAACCGGTTGTCGCCTCCGATAATGGTCATAAAGCCGTGAACCCCGGTTTCATGGGCATAATGATAAGGCGTGAAGCGGTTGGTCACCCGTTCCCAGGTGATAAATCCGCCGAACAGGTTGTGGACATATGCGCCGCCCTGGGATAAATCCTTTACGTTCTTCATGGACAGCATCACGTTGTTGTCCACCGTATATGGGCCGTGGCTCACTTCCACGAATAAATCTTCCGTATCGTTGTCATAGAGCAGGTTTCCGGTGATCCTGGTGCCCTGGGCCTGCCAGTCCATCCAGAGGCCGCGGTCGCAGTTGTGGATGTGGTTGTTCCTGATGATGCAGTCCAAAGAGGCATGGAGTTTGATTCCGGCCACTTCCGCGCCGTTGAACATCCTCTTGTGGTGGATATTATAAATGTGGTTATTATAAATCTGGCTGAACACTTCGCCCAGATGGCCGCAGATTCCGGTCTGTTCGCAGTCGTGGATCACGTTATTCCGAACGATGTGGGAGCCGATGGTTTCTTTGCTCCAACCCATATGTAAGGCGTTCATGATCACGTCCCGCTCCCTCTGGGTTCCCTGTTTGGTGCCCACCAAAACCCACTCGTTGTGTCCGCTTTCAATCTCTTTCCCAAGACTGATGCCCGAGTTTTTGGCGTTGCTGATTTCATTGTATTCGATGATCCAGCCTTTGCTCCAATGAGGGCCGATCAGGCCTTCCTGAAGGGCGGTAGGAGGAGCCCAGTTAGGCGCTGCCATGGTCAGATGGAAGCCGCGGACCGTAATGTAGTTGATCCCTGTCTGCTCCGGCCAGAAACAGAACCTCCTCACATTGATCTCAATCGTATGTTCCGCAGGATCGAATTCGCCGAAGTTGGCGTAGATGGTGGTATTTTCCTCATCCGTTTCGCAGTACCATGTGTGCAGGGACCATTCCTGTTCCCTGGCTTTCTCAAATGGAACCGGATTTAACACCCCATCCAGGCCAGCCGCTTCAAACATGGACCTTCCGTCAATATAAACTTCTCCCAGATGATAACATCTGTCCAGACTTTCAAACCAGTCCCCCCATACAACTTCCTTGTAAGGATTAAAATCTCCGAAAAACGCGTTGGGAATCACTGCTTTATAGACGGTTCCCTCCGTCTTTTCCCAGTTGGAGATCACCTCTCCGCCAGAAATCACCACATTTTCCCCCGGAGCCGCCTCATAGGTGATCCGTTCACTGTCACTGTTCCCGCCCCGTTTCGGGTTCACATATTCCCGGTAAATGCCTTCGTGCACAGTGATCACATCCCCTGCACACGCCAGATCCGCCGCATGCTGGATGGTTTTAAAAGGACGGGTTAAAGTGCCCCCATAGGTGTCGCATCCATTTGGAGAAACATGAAAATGGTTTGCCATAAAAATACCTCCTGACTTATATTTTTTTATATCGCCATACCTCTATTGTACCTTGAAAACGGTGGATTCCACAACAGGAATCTGCGATAAAAAACAGTTAACTGCCATTTTTCCGGTACTCGCTGGGAGTAACCCCTTCCGCCTTTTTGAAAGAACGGATAAAAAAGCTGGTGTTGTTGTATCCGATGGAAATTCCGATTTCCCGTATGGTCATTTTGGTTTCCATGAGGAGGCGTTTCCCCTCTTTCATGCGGAGCGACGTCAGATAGCTGACAAAATTGCATCCGGCCTTCTGTTTAAAAAGGGTGGAAATGTAATTGGGGGACAGTCCAAACACCGAGGACAGCCCGGACAGGCTTAAATCTTCTTTATAATGTTCCCGGACATAGGAAAGGATTTCGTGGTGGACCGAATCCTTAGAAGAAGGCTGCATCATGGTTGCGGACAGGAACAGAAACTGTTTTTCCAGGGTTTCCATGGAACATTCCTTCAGTTTGTAGGCATTTTTTAGAAATTCCAGTATATTCCTGACTGCCGCAGGGTGTTCCTGGCCTGCCTTTGGCAGATGGTATGCCAGGTAATCGCAGGAACGGGTGAATTTCCCATAGTTCCGTCCCGTTAAGGCCAAAAGGCCGGCATTGCACTGGCGGCAGAGTTCCAGAAGGAGGGGCGGCAGTTGGGGCGGTCTTTGGGAGCTGCGGTACAGGCTCCGGGGCTTGAACACCGGGCGATCTGTTTTAATGGAAATCATGCGGTGATATTCCTCTATCCAGTCCCGGCTGCTGCGCAGCTCCTTTCCCTCAATGACCGTGTGCCTGCCTGTACACCGTTTAACCAGTTCAGCCAGATAATTTTTGTAATAGGCCGGATATTCCGGAGTTTCAAAGAGGAAAAGAAAGGTTCCGTTTTCCTCTTTAAAAGGTATGATTATAATTTTATCATTGTCCTCAGCCATGAGTTCGGATGTGGACAGGAACTCCCCGTAAATGTCGTTGGTCAGCAAAACAGGATGACAGGGAACCGGAAAGGTGATGAGGGAATCGGTAAAGGTGAACAGGGCTGCGGCACATAGGGTTAAATCCTTTAAAAGAAGGGATTTTTCCTGTTCCAGAGCGGATATTGTCTTCTCCAGTATCTCTTCGATCTCTATGGGCTTTACGGGTTTTAAGATATAATCACAGACGCCTAACCGGATCGCCTCCTGGGCGTATTTGAAATCGTCAAAGCCCGATAAAATGTAATATTTTGTATCAGGCGACAGGTTCTGGGCCTGTCGGATCGCACAGAGCCCGTCCATGGCCGGCATACGGATGTCCACCAGGGCCAGGTCGAAGCGGACGGATTTCACGGCATCCAGCATCACGAGTCCATTGGAGGCTTCTGCAATATCCTCCTGCTGAATGCCCAGATTCACAAGAAACAGGCGTATGGACTGACGGACCAGGGCTTCATCATCGGCAATTAAAATTTTCATTGGCGTTCCTCCAGACTGTTTTTGGATAAATAGATGGCAGTGCGGGTTCCTTTTCCTTTGGCGCTTTCCATCTCAAACCTGCTTTGTGCGCTGAAAAAATGAAGGCGTTCTTTGACATTTGTCAGGCCGATGCTGTTTTGAATCTCTTCCACGGAGCATCCCACCCCGTCATCCGAAACGGTGATTACCAGATATTCGTCTGCGCAGCTGACGTCGATCGTAATATGGCAGGGATGTTCACAGGGTTCAATCCCGTGGAGAATGGAATTTTCCACGATGGGCTGAAGTAGCAGCTTGGGAATCCGGTATGTTGAAACCGGCGTGTTCAGGCGGATTTCATAGGAGAGGCGGTCGCTGAAGCGGAGCTTTTGAAGGGCACAGTAATCTTCAATAAACTCCAGCTCCATGGTAAGGCCCACTAAGGATGGAGCCTTTAACACATAGCGCAGCATATCGGAAAGCTCATAAAGGGCATTTTCCAGGGAATCCCGCTGTCCCACCTGGTTCAGGGCGATAAAATTGTTCAGCGTATTGAAGAGAAAATGAGGCTGTATCTGAGACTGGAGGGCATGGAATTCTATGTTTTTCTGCTGTATAGTCATCAGATATTCTTTCTGGATTTTGTTCTCAAGCTGGATCACGGTCTGGTTGAGGGAATCGCCCAATTCGTCCAGTTCCGTATTGGAAACATAGTGATACCGCTTGCTGAAATCTTTATTCTGTATGGCCAGGAATATGGACTTCATGCTGTCGATGGCCCGGACCATTTTTTTAGAAACCGTAACGTAGGACAGGGCGGCTGTAACCACACCCACCAGGTAAAGCAGGAGGGCTGCCAGGTAAACGATGCTGGTCCGGGACCGGAGCTGGGCGTTGGAAAGCAGGATGGTGATGGTCCAGGGGTAATCCTTAACCGGATAGGAATAGGTCTTGTAAATTCCGTCTTCCAGGCTGACTTTGGTTTCGGGAAGATCGTGGCTGAGGGCATTTTTGTCCTGAGCGTTTAACGGGGCATTTGTATAGATGATCTGCTGGTTTTCATCTTTTATGATAATTTTGGAATCCACATGAAAGCTGAATTCATTGAAAATGCGGTCAAACAGGGAGGTGTTGATATCGAATTTGATAACGCATAAAGGTTCTCTGGTATTCAGCACCATGATGGAACGGACCAGGGAAATGACTGGCGGATCGCAGGGACTGATATAATCCGGCGTGTGAGGGCCTAAAATGATGCAGCGCCCGTTGGCCTCAATCGCGTTTTTATACCATGTCTGGGCGGAATAATCATAGGGCTGTACCAGGGTCTTTTGGTCAGTGTTGATGGTGGTGTAATACAGACACCGGTTTCCTTCCACGATGAAGATGCCGTTGGTGTCGGCCCGGTTATAACGGACAAAACTCATGTTGGAATCCAGGTTTCTGCGCAGGGAAATTTCATCCAGGACATTTTCATAAGGATGATCCAGAGACAGGTTTTTCAGGTAATAATACATTTCATCATTGTAATAAGGCAATAGAGTGATCTGCTGTAATTCGTCCAGATAGGTGCTGATGCTGCTGATCATGGAATCCACAGTGGCGTTCAGCAGAATGTGGACATCCTTGTTGTAATTTCTGGAATAGGTGTTGGCGATCACCGTCGTAACCAGCATGAAAGGAATCAAAGTGCTGATCAGAAAATTTTTCAAAAGCTGAAGGGAAAACGACTTATTTTTTGACATCGGTCCATCCTTTAGAAAATAAATGTTTTATTTCAGTATCTACTTTATAATATAATGCAGCAGGCTCTAAAAAGCAAAGCTTTGAAGGGGCGGGAGATAAAATCAGAAGATAGTGCAATGGAATCGTAAGAATGAGCTATATAACAGCATGAAATAGGGATTTATAATAAAAATATCAAATATTACCAGGAGGAGAAGATATGAGAAAGAAAATGAAAACTTACGTTCTTTTGGGGATGGCTGCAGCAATGGTATTGGGGATGACAGGCTGCCAGGGCCAGAGCGGAAAAACTCAGGAGGCAGCGCCGGGAGGAAAAACAGAGGCAGCTCAGGCAGGAAAAACAGAGGCCGTAACGGAGGGGAAAGCGGAAACGGCCGCCGGAAAGAATGAAAACGCCGCCGGGAATGGGGAAAGCAAAGCGGAGGCGAAGCCGGAACTGAAGGGCGAGCTGGAAATCGTCACCAATGCCAACGAGGAAACCTTTAAAGCGGTGAACCAGGTCCTGGAAAAATTTATGGAAGAGAATCCGGGGGTAAAAATCAGTTATACCACCCAGGGATCGGATTACGAACAGCTCATGAAAGCCCGGATGGCGTCCAACGATCTGCCGGATATCTTCGCTACCCACGGATGGTCGGTGAAGAGGTACAGCGAATATTTGAGACCCTTAAACGACCAGCCCTGGTACGGTTCCATCGAACCTTCCTTCATGGGCAACATTGAAAATGAAAACGGTGAAATATTCGTGCTCCCGCTCAACATGGATGTGGCCGGGCTGGTCTATAATAAAAGCCTGCTGGAAGAACTGGGGGTTCCGGTTCCGGGAACCTGGGAAGAATTTTTATCCATTTGTGAAATGGGGAAGGAAAAAGGGTATACGGGCGTATTTATGGCTGGAAAGGACAACCGCCAGGCAGCAGCTTTGATGAACATTTCTGCACAGACTTTTATAGCCGGATGCACGGATAAAAATTATACGGCCCAGCTTTTGGACGGCACATTTGACTGGAACAACTGGACGCCCATATCCCAATTTCTGGTGGATTTAAAGACAAAAGGGTATTTGAATGTGGACTGCGTGACCTGTGATCCCATCGACATACCAGCCAGGCTGTCCGAGAATAAAACGCTGTTCCTGATCACATCCGATCCGTCCCTGATCCGTGTTGTGGCGGAACTGAATCCTGACGCCCGGTATGGCCTGGCTCCTGTACCGGCCCTCAACAGCAGCTACAAACCGGTGTTTGCAGGCGGCGAGAGAGAAGCCTATGGAATCAATAAGGATACCAAACAGGAAGAACTCTGTCTGGAGGTGCTCAAATACATGGCAGAGCCGGAGAATATAAAGCTTGTCTGTGAATCCAGCGGCAAACGCTCCGCGTTAAAGGACGTGAACCCGGATTTAGGCGCTGTTGCGGAAGACTATGCGGCATATGCGGATACGGAGATTTACCCTTCCTTTGACCGGGCTTACCTGCCAAACGGCATGTGGAGCACCATGAGAACCGTGGGTTCTGCATTAATCGGGGAAGAAATGACGGTTGAAGAGAGCATAAAGACCATGGAAGCGGACTATAAGACCCTCCGTGAGCAGAATTAACCGGAGCGGAATTTTTTTCCGCTCCGGAATGGAGGTAAAAATGAAACGGAAGAAAGATAGTTCCATTGATATCCTGTATCTGCCGGCGCTGATTCTGCTGGTGGTTTTTGTGGTATATCCGCTGCTGTCAGGGCTTCATATTTCATTCACCAACTGGAATGGATATTCGGCCAAATATAAATATGTGGGATTTGCCAATTACGCCAAGCTGGCAGGCGACAAGATGTTTTTTACGGCCCTGAAAAATACGCTGATCTACGGGGTGGGAAGCACGTCGATCCAAACGGTTGTGGGAATCACTTACGCCCTTCTGCTTCAGAAGAAGTTCAGGGGCCAGACATTAACAAGGGTGATCGTCTACCTTCCGGCCATGATCGCGTCGTTAATTATGGGGTATATTTCCTACTTTATGGTGCAGTACAACAACGGGGCCTTAAATGATATCATCATGCTCTTTGGCAGGGAGCCGGTGGACTGGATGAACAACGGGCGGCGGGCGGTGTGGATCATCGTAATCATCAACGCCCTTCAGTTTGTGGGAAAGACCATGATCGTCATGATCGCCGGCCTCCAGGGAATCCCGGAATCCTATGAAGAAGCGGCGGCCATCGACGGAGCGGCCTATTTCCAGCGGCTTCGGTATATCACCCTGCCCCTGCTTCTTCCGGCCATTACCACCAGCGTTGTGCTGAACCTGATCGGAGGCTTAAAGCTGTTTGGAATCATTTTGTCCACCACCTCAGGAGGGCCGGGATATTCCTCACATTCTTTGTCCACCCTGATCAATTACCTGTATTTCCAGAATCAGAACGCAGGTTATGCTACGACCGTAGGGCTTGTGCTTTTCCTGTTCATCATGATAATCGGCACGGTTGTCAGGCGTTTCCTTGAAAAGAAGGTGGGGGATTTGAGTTGAAAAGAGAACAGAAACAAAACATGTTGAAAACGCTGGCGGCCATATTGATAATCGGACTGCATATTTCCCCATTCTATATCATGGTAAATATGTCCTTAAAAGAAGCGGCGGACCGGAGTTCCAGATGGATGCCGTCCTTAAAGCCTTATATCCTGAATTATATTCATGCGATGGAAGTGGGAAATCTGCTGCGTGCCATGGGAAATACCCTGTTTATCGTGCTGTGTTCCGTAATCATCATCGTCGTTGTGGGCGCCATGGCGGCCTATCCGCTGTCACGGCACACCACCAGGAAAAACAAAGTCATTTTAACCGTTGTGGTAGGGGTGATGATGGTGCCCCAGTTGAGTGTTTTAGTTCCGCTTTATAAAGAAATGGTGGCTTTGGGGGGGATTAACCGGTTTTGGGGGATCATCATCGTATCCGCCACCTTCCACCTCCCTCTGGCCATTTATATGTATACCAATTTTATCGGAACGGTGCCTAAGGAACTGGACGATGCGGCGCTCATTGACGGGTGCAGCAGGCTCCAGGTGTTCTTCAGGATCATACTTCCGAATTTGAAGGCGACCACCACCAGCATTGTGATTTTGACCGGTGTGGGCATATGGAATGACTACCAGTTCCAGCTTTATTTTCTGCAGAAACCGGCGCTGAGGACCATAACGCTGGCCATAACCACATTTTTCACCGACACAAAACAGGATATGGGAGCGGCGGCCGCGGCGGCGTTCATCGTCGTGATGCCTCCGGTGATCATGTATATTCTGATGCAGAAATATTTTGTAAAGGGAGCGATGGACAGTGCAGTGAAATAGTCAGGGGTTAGAGATTGGCGGAATATAGTCTGATTACAGATGGCTAAATACGCCGGAAACGGAAATGAGGAAAAAATGGATTGGAAAGATAAACGGAAACAGCTCTGCGACCCGGATGACAACCGGGTGATGATCGCATCCCACCGGGGGAAATTCTCTTCCAGCGTAATGGAAAACACGTCTCTGGCCTTCTGCCTGGCGCTTTTTGAAGGCGCAGACCTGGTGGAAATGGATCTGGCAAAGACGAGGGACGGAAAAATCGCAGCCCATCACGACGATACCATGGAACGGCTGTTTCATGTTCCGGGCGTTATCGCAGATTACAGTCTGGCGGAACTGAAGGAAATGGATCTCTATAACTACATCGGGGAAATCTGCGAGGAAAAGATCGAATCACTGGAAGAAATTCTGGAAGCGTTACAGGGCAGAACCCTTCTTGTACTGGATAAATGCTGGGACTGCTGGGAGGACGTATACCGGCTTTTGGCGTACCATAACATGGTGGAACAGGCGGTTTTCAAATTCTATATAGAGGATGAATCAGCTTTTTCATGGGCCGAAAAACACCCGGACTGCATGTTCATCCCAATGCTGAAGGACGTGTCTTATTTGGAAAAGGTAGTTTCCTTAAAAAGCGTCTCACCCGTTCCGGCTTTGGAGATTCTGCCCAGGAAGACCACCGATGGGGTATTTCAAAAGAAAACCTTTGATATGCTGAAAAGCCATCAGATCAAAGTCTGGTGCAATTCCCTGAGTTTGGCCAGGCGTCTGGTATACGGGGCCGGGTATGACGACTTAAAATCCCTGCGTTACGGCGGAGAGGCGGGATGGAAGCACCTGATTGACAGGGGCGTGGGAATCATTCAGACCGACTGGCCTTATGAATTAAAACAGTATTTGCTAAAATATGAGTGATAGTAACGGTTCCGATGCCTTATGACCGGTATTTTTGGCCGGAAAGACGGCTGCTTAAACTGTTACGATTTTATTATAGCCGGGGATGGAGAACGGATGTTAAAACATGCCCCGGCACAGGAGAACCGGAAAATGAAAAAACAGGTAATATTGATAATGACAGATACAACGCGGAAAGATATGCTGGGCTGTTATGGAAATCCGGCCATGAAAACGCCGAACTTGGACCGGCTTGCGGCGGAAGGGATCCGGTATGAAAATGCATACACCTGCCAGCCAGTCTGCGGCCCGGCCAGAAGCGCGGTTTTTACGGGAACATTTCCCCACACCAACGGAATGGTGACCAACAGCGTTGCATTGAGGGAAGATGTAAAAACGCTGGGGCAGTGGCTGAAGGAAGCCGGGATTCCCTGCGGATACGTGGGAAAATGGCATTTGGACGGAGGGGATTACTTTGGAAACGGCAGATGCCCCGACGGCTGGGACCCGGATTACTGGTATGATATGAGATGCTATCTGGAGGAATTGACGGAAGAGGAGCGGATGAAATCGAGGAAAAAGTCCACGGCGTATGATGAGGAAATGACAGAAGAATTCACATATGCCCACAGATGTTCGGACCGGGCTATTGAGTATTTGAACCGCCATCAGGATCAGGACTTCTTTCTTACGGTGTCCTATGATGAACCCCATGGCCCGTCCCTTTGCCCGGAGCCATTTAACCGGATGTATGAGGGATACCGGTTCGATGACAATCCCAATTTCCAGGATGATCTGAGCAAAAAGCCGCTGATGCAGCAGTTGTGGGCTGGAGAGGCCCTTCACGCTCCGGTGGAAGAGATCAACCGACCGTCCCAGAATCTGGCGCTGTTTCTGGGCTGCAATTCCTTTGTGGACTATGAGATCGGCCGTGTTTTGGAAAAAGTTAAGGAAACAGCCCCCGGTGCCATGGTGATCTATACCTCTGATCACGGTGCCATGCTGGGCGCGCACCGCCTGCAGATGAAGAACGCGACAGTTTATAAAGAGGCCGCCAATGTCCCGCTGATCATCAAAGGCGGTGAACAGGGAAAAGTCGTATATGATCCGGCTTCCCATATCGATCTAGCCCCGACGGTTCTGGATTATTTCGGAGCGCATATTCCTAAGTGCATGGAAGGAAAAAGCATGATGAGCCAGGTTTTGGATTCCACCCGGCGGATCAATGACTGCGTATATACGGAATTTACCCGGTATGAAGCGGATCATGACGGGTTTGGCGGACTTCAGATGATGAGAGCGGTGATTACAGAGCGGCATAAGCTGGCCGTCCATCTGCTGGACGGGGATGAATTTTACGATATGGAACATGACCCGTATGAGATTCAAAATCTGATTGGGGACGAATCCTATGCGGATATCAGAAACCGTCTTCATGACCTTCTGCTGGAACACATGAACCGGACCAGAGACATTTACCGCGGCTACCAGTGGGCGGCCAGAGAGTGGAGAACGGATAAAAAGCCGGTTTGGGAAAATGACGGGTATACGAGGCAGAGGGAGAATGAAGAAGGGGAAATGCGTCAGCTGGATTATGATACCGGACTGCCGATGGAAACGGCGGTGAGGAGGAAGAAGGTATTGGCTGCCAAATGATGGATCAGGTTTGAGAGTGTTTGAAGAGTGCTTTCAAACACTCTCTGGGATACTGGGGCTGTAAAAAAACAGTCCTAAAGAAAAAGGGGCTGTAAAAAAACAGTCCTAAAGAAAAATCGCTGAAGTCTTACGACTTCAGCGATTTTTTGGTATAATTAAT
>NZ_WQPN01000061.1:0-10871 GCF_018785315.1 Clostridium sp. MCC353
GATATCCTCCTTCAATCTTTTGAAAAGAGTATAGCAGATGGTTATCAGTTGTACACTACGGTCTGTTTTGTATCGCTTACGTAAAACGTCAAGGCATTTTCGAAAAAGCCTTGACCCTTTAATATAAATCCCCACACCATTTAACGTCAACCCTAAAGGCATTTTCAAAAAAGCCTTGACCTTTTACTGCGAATCCCCACGTCAGTTACTTGAAATGTCTATGTCACAATCTGCACGAAATACCAAACAATATCTCAATCAAACGCTACCCTGCCTTTTCTACTTCCCTTCTCCAAATCTTTATTTATCCTTTATCAGGCCAGTACACAGCGGTGAATCCTGGGGATGGGGACGAACGGAGGCGGAGGCCCGCTTGGATGGCTGGCACCGGGCGGAACGGAATCCGTTGGCGATGAAAGCCGTCTGGAAACCGTTAGTGAAACTTAGGCTGCAGAGATAGAAAAAGACGGGCAGAAACTGAAAACCAAATCAGTTTCTGAGATGCCCACTGAACGGTAAAGTCCCATAAAGAGTTTACCGTGAATGGGCATCGGACCGTCTTTTTCCGTCCCTGGAGCCTTAGTTTCCCTTACGGTTGGAAGCCGGTTTTCATCGCCAACGGATTCTGTTTCGCCCGGTGCCAGCCGTCCAAGCGGGCCTCCGCCTCCGTCCGTCCCCATCCCCAGGATTCACCGCGTAACTTCCTCAACTAAATAAAGATTCTCCCAAAATTTAAATAACAGCGTCCATCACCATCATCACAATAAAGCCCAAAAGCAGAGCATAAGTGGCCAACTGATCATAATCATGCATATGCGTCTCCGGAATCATTTCGTCGCTGATCACATAAAGCATGGTTCCTCCTGCAAATGACAGCAGAAATGGAAGTACTGCACTGGACAGAGACGCCGCAAAAAAGCCGATAAATGTGCCTGCCACTTCAATCAGGCCCGTAAATGATGCGATTAAAAATGTCCGTTTCTTGCTGACGCCGCTCAATACCAGCGGAGAAATGATGACCATTCCTTCCGGTATGTTCTGCAGCGCGATGCCGAATGCAACAGCGATTGCATTTCCCGTATCACCGGCGCCAAAGCCGACACCAGCTGCCAGGCCTTCAGGCAGGTTGTGAATTGCTATTGCCATCACAAACAGCATGACCTTATTCAAAGATTTGTTATTCTTATGGGCTTCTTTGTCCATTCCGGTTATATTGTGTAAATGCGGCGTAACTTTATCCGCTGCATTTAAAAATAGCGCGCCACAGATAATACCTGCTGCCGGAATCCAGATCCCGGCAGCTCCCACCTCTTCCATGGCAGGTAAAATAAGCCCGAATACGGCGGCAGACAACATGACGCCTGCCGCAAATCCCAGTATAATATCGTTCCATTTATGAGGGATATTTCCCACTAAAAAACCAATCAGCGCTCCGAGCACAGTTGCCCCTCCTACGCCGAATGCGGTTATGACTACTAACTGCATCTTATCTCTCCTTTTGCTGCAACAAATTCATTTTATGCATGTCTGATATCCGTGTATTCAGATATCTCACGGCTGATCGTACATAAATCTTGTGTATTCATATCATGAAGGCAATTATGACCGGTGATTCTGGCAAATGTCTTCAATTCTTCCAAAGAACAATTGAGGAAATTGGCTACTCTCTGTGCCGCGGCATCCACTTTAAGGCGCTGTCTTAATTCCGGATCCTGGGTGGCAACACCGACCGGACAGTTTCCTGAACCGCAGATCCTGTACTGCTGACAGGCTGCTGCAATAAGACCTGCTGACGCAATGGCTACCGCATCAGCTCCCATAGCAATTGCCTTGGCAAAATCTGAAGACACTCTCAGCCCTCCTGTAATCACCAGCTGGATATCGGAATAAACCTGATCCAGGTACTTTCTGGCCCGGCTTAATGCATAGATTGTAGGCACGCTGGTAGCATCCCGTACTATTTTGGGGCTCGCTCCCGTTGCCCCTCCGCGCCCGTCTATTGTTACGAAATCCGGTTCTGCATAAACACAGTACTCCAAATCCTGTTCAATCCGGCCCGCTGCAATTTTAATTCCTATGGGCCTTCCTCCGGATGACAGGCGTAATTGAGAAACCAGATCTTTTAAATCATCTTTGCTGTTGATATTTTCAAATTTTGACGGGCTGATTACATCCTGTCCCATTGGTTTATTTCTGATCCTGCTTATCTCAGGGGTTACTTTACCTCCCGGCAGATGGCCCCCCATGCCTGGTTTGGTGCCCTGACCGATCTTGATTTCGATCGCGTCCGCATTTTGAAGGTTTTCCGGCGTCACACTGTACCGATTGGGAACATATTCAAATATGTACTTATAAGCCGCTTCCATCTCTTCCGGTAAAATGCCTCCCTCTCCGCTGCACATGGCCGTTCCTGCCATAGCTGAACCTTTTGCAAGAGCAATCTTAACTTCCTTTGACAGAGCGCCGAAGGACATATGCGAAATATATACAGGACTATTTAGAACCATCGGTTTCTCAGCGTGTTTTCCAATCACGGTAACAGTATCCACCGGATCGTGTTCCATAAGCGGCGGCGGATTTAACTGAGCCCCCAGAATCAGGATATCATCCCAATTGGGCATGGGCATTCTGGTTCCCATGGCTTCTATGATTGGCTTTCCCGTAACTGCCATCTTATGGATTTCTGCCATGTAACGGCAGGATACATCTTCTCTTGCATATTCGGACGGATAACTCAACGGCATATCCGCCGCCTGTTCCACAACCTGTTCATCTTCCATCTTTTCAAATGAAGATACCGGCTGTTTGCAAACTGGACACCCCTCAATCTCCCCTATCCTTTTCCCTTCCTTTTCCTCATCAAAAATGTACCCACAGATTTTACAACGGTATTTCCCCATACTTCTTCTCCTTTCTAAATATCCGGTCTCTAAATAACTATACTCATCATAACATATTTTTCAGCAAAATAAAACAGTAATAATTATTATTTTTGTTTTATTTTAATTAATCATAGTCTTAACCGCCCGCAGCTATGAATTAAGTACGGCTCTTTTATCAGATATTTTTCTTACATGCCTTACCATAAGCTTGGCAGTCCGGACTTGGACACAGAACAGTTTATCCTTTCATATAGTAACAGTAACTGGCGGAATACGCCAGATTCGAAAGGAGAAGGGAAAATATGATGTATTTTGACTATCCAGACGGAATGCCCAATCGAAGAGAAACATGCAGAAATGAGGAACGGTGCTGCTGCTGTCCCTGCCCTCACTGCTGCTGCCGGGGCCCAGAAGGTCCTATGGGCCCGGCTGGAGCGACTGGGCCAACCGGGGCCACCGGACCGGCTGGCGCTGCTGGGCCGACTGGGGCCACCGGGACAACAGGTGTCACCGGACCAACTGGGGCAACTGGGCTGACTGGGCCAACTGGCCCCTCTGGACCGACTGGCTCCATCGGACCAACAGGTGTCACTGGGCCAACGGGTTCCACCGGACCAACGGGTGTCACCGGACCGGCTGGCCCCTCTGGAGAGCGTGGTCCAATAGGTCCAACTGGTGTTACAGGAGCACAGGGAATTCCAGGCCCTGCTGGCGCTACGGGCGAAACTGGGCCGACCGGACCAACTGGTATAACCGGGCCAATTGGTGCCACTGGTGCAGCCGGGTCTACTGGACCAACTGGACCGACTGGCCTAACCGGCGCAACTGGGCCGACTGGCCTAACCGGCGCAACTGGACCGACTGGTCTAACCGGCGCAACTGGTCCGTCTGGCCTAACCGGCGCAACTGGGCCGGCTGGCTCCACCGGACCAACCGGCGTAACCGGCCTGACCGGCCCCACCGGACCAACTGGCGCAACTGGGCCGACCGGCCCCACCGGGCTTACTGGTGTAACCGGTCCCACTGGTGCTACTGGTCCCACCGGCCCCGTCGGACCTGAACCTGAAGACGTATTCGCCTCTTTTGAAATATATGGCTATACTCCGGAGAATGGCACGCTGCTGCCACTGTATCCAGTTGTGAATGATCCCACAGGGCAAATTGTGACACAGGATAACCAGCGAATTACGCTGGCAGCAGGATCTTATCTGATTTCGTATCAAGTATCGGGGCTTTTAAAAGAGAAAGGATATATGCAGATTACTCCGTATTATAATAATGCCGTGCATATAAATGAAGGAATCTATTTCATGACAGGAGAAGGGGTCAGCAGTGCGGCCGGATCGGCGTATCTCATCGTAGAAACATCAGGAGGAACCACTTTCAGCCTGACATTTAACAGCAATGTGGTGATTTCAGAAGCTCAGACGACTATGACAATTCTAAAATTGAGGAGAGTACTATGATTACAATTAGTCTGTGTATGATTGTTAAAAATGAAGAACCGGTTATTGCACGTATATTGGAACAAATGAAAGACATTGCGGATGAAATAATCATTGTGGATACAGGATCGGTGGATCGTACAAAAGAAATAGCAAAAAAATATACAGAAAAAGTATTTGATTATCCATGGCAGCAGGATTTTGCTGCCGCCAGAAACTTCGCATGTTCAAAAAGCTCAATGGATTATTGGATGTGGCTGGACGCAGACGACATTTTACCGGAACAGGAGCAGGAAAAACTGATTCGTTTGAAAGAAGAACTCGATCCGGAAACGGACGTGGTTATGATGAAATATCAGGCTGGATTTGATCTGAATGGCAATGTCACTTTTTCTTATTACAGGGAAAGGCTGTTGAAAAATGGACGTGGATTTCACTGGGAAGGGAAAGTCCACGAAGCCGTTACCCCTCAAGGAAAAATATTGTATTCCCCTATCTCGATTGAACACCGTAAAGTTGGAAACGGAGACCCGGACAGGAATCTAAATATCTATGAAAATATGTTGAAGAATGGAGAGCGGCTGGACGCACGGCATCAGTTCTATTATGCGCGGGAATTGTATTACCATCAGCGTTATGAAGATGCGGTTAAGGCTTTTCAGGGCTTTTTAGAAGAGGAAAATGGATGGGTCGAGAATCAGATAGAAGCCTCTATCCAGCTTGCGTCATGTTATGAGCACATGGGAAAATATAAAGAACGGATGAATGCTCTATTTTCCAGCTTTGTTCTCGATATTCCACGGGCCGAGGTCTGCTGTGAAATCGGAAGGGCATTGCTGGAGCAAAATGCATACCGGCAGGCAGCATTTTGGTATCGCCAGGCACTTTTAACGGAAATCAGGGAAGATTCAGGCGCATTTATTCAATTGGATTGTTATGGCTTTCTTCCGGCAATACAGCTCTGCGTTTGTTATGACCGTATGAGAGATTACAAAAAGGCATTGGAATATCACAAACTATCCAAAGAATACAAACCTGATTCTCCTGAAGTAAAATGGAATGAAAAATATTTTGAAAATGCCCATATAAGCTAAAAAACAGTAGCTTTCATGACTTGTACACTCCCCCCGCTCTTTGATCATATATTACAGTATGCTGATAAAGAATCCAGCATGTTGTTAAAATCAGGCACAGAAAGGACTTGGGGATATAACAGTAATATTTTTAATTCACAGGTTCTTTCGTCTTATGAATCAAAAAACATTCCCTGTAAATAAACATTTGTTAAAGAGATAAATAGTTTCTGAACACAAATAGAACCAAAAATCAGAAAGGAGTAACTTATGTGTATTGATTATGAAAATGATATGAGCTGCTGCGGTAATTGTTGTTGTAACCGAGGGCCCACCGGCCCCCGAGGCCCAATGGGACTGCCGGGATGTCCGGGTGAACAGGGTCCGATGGGGCCGCAAGGATATATGGGACCAACCGGACCGACTGGAGCAACTGGGATAACTGGCACAACCGGGCCTACTGGGGCAACCGGACCTGCCGGCACAACCGGACCGACTGGCACAACCGGGCCTGCTGGGGTAACCGGACCTGCTGGAGTAACCGGTCCTACTGGGCCCACTGGCGCTACCGGACCTGCCGGTAATACGAATTCTGCTAGTTGCAGTTGTAAAGAGCAAATAAGAAATATAATACAGCAAATTATTACTCTATATCCCAATAATGATTTATTTGTAACTCTTGACAGTGGAGATGCAATTGTTGGGCGCCCTGGTTCTTTGATATTAGGCCCGAATGGACGTAGCGGAATATTTGAAGTGACATCTTCTCAAAATTACACGCAATTTTTGTCTATATGCAGTATCGATTCGATTCAAATAAACAACGCATCATATAATGACGCAATTGCTTATTTGCCGGCACCAGTGCCCGCTCCGACAGATTGCTTTGCAGATTGCGAAGCTGCCATTCGTTCTCGTTTACCTGTAGGAACTGACGCGAGTATAATAACAAATACTCAAACCCCATCCACTGGAACAGTTATAAAAAATGAATACGGTATGATCGTACTTGCTAATGAAGCCAATACCAATGTAACCTTTATATCAACCTGCAATATAGATCTATTTTTAACCTGAAGCCTGGAACGGGTGGACACAACGGTCCACCCGCTTTTTTCGGTCCTGTATGCTGAAAATACCGTTTTTCTAATAAAAACAATGGGATAAGGTATATGTTTCTACTTCAAATTTTTAAAACTTCAAAAAATGGGCCGGCAAGCTGGCTGACTTGTACACCGATGCCATCCATTGCTCATATATTACAATATGCTGATAGGAAATATTTAGCAGGTTGTGTGAAGAGCACAAGATAATATTCACATTCCGCAAAAGAAAACAGTTTCTGAATCCAAATACAACATAAGATTGAGAAAGGAGAACATTATGTTTTATAACTATCAAAATGATATGAATCGCAGCGGGAATTGTGATTGTAATGAATCGGAAGACTCCGCATTTAGAAATAATGAATTGTCCGGATCTGGAAATTGCAGGCGTACTCCAAATGGATGCTGCTGCAATAATGGGTGTGGCAATTGCTGTTGTAATCCAGGTCCAACCGGACCCAGGGGCCCAATGGGACCGCCAGGATGTCCCGGCGAACGTGGCCCCATGGGACCCCGAGGATTTATGGGCCCCACCGGACCGACTGGACCGACTGGTAACACAGGTGCTACTGGAGTAACCGGACCTACCGGTGCAAATGGAATTATGGGAGTTTCCGGCCCCACCGGTGCAAGCGGTGCCACTGGCCCTACTGGGCCCACCGGCCCCACTGGATTAAGCGGTGCCACTGGTCCTGCTGGACCTACCGGCCCTACCGGATTGAGCGGTCCCACTGGTCCTGCTGGACCTACCGGGCCCACTGGCCTGAGCGGTGCCACTGGCCCTACTGGACCTACCGGCCCTACCGGATTGAGCGGTGCCACTGGTCCTGCTGGACCTACCGGCCCTACCGGATTGAGCGGTCCCACTGGCCCTACTGGACCTACCGGGCCCACTGGATTGAGCGGTCCCACTGGCCCTACTGGTCCTACCGGATTGAGCGGTCCCACTGGCCCTACCGGCCCCACCGGATTAAGTGGTGTCACTGGTCCTACTGGACCTACCGGACCAACTGGATTAAGCGGTCCCACCGGCCCTACCGGACCCACTGGGTTGAGCGGTGCCACTGGCCCTACTGGACCCACCGGACCAACTGGATTGAGCGGTGCCACTGGCCCTACTGGACCCACCGGATTAAGTGGTGCCACTGGCCCTACTGGACCTACCGGACCAACTGGATTAAGCGGTGCCACTGGCCCTACCGGCCCCACTGGATTAAGCGGTGCCACTGGCCCTACCGGCCCCACTGGATTAAGCGGTGCCACTGGTGTTACCGGCGCAACTGGCCCCACCGGACCAACCGGTGCCACTGGTGCAACCGGCGCAACTGGACCAACTGGGCCGACCGGACCAACCGGACCACGCGGAGACTCAGGCACGGTTGCCAGCTATGGTTCCTTTTATACCCCTGGAGATATCACAGTGGATAATGCATCTTTTCCATTAACAAGTACAACCGCGGCAGAAGGAATCACGATAGATCCTGCCACTGGAGTTGTCACTCTGCCTAATACCGGCACTTATAAGGCAGAATATGCTGTTTATGCAATTAGCAATGAATCCTCTGATACGGTTTCCCTCTATCTGAACGGTGCAGAATTAGCCGGAACCAGAAGGAGTTTAGAAAGCAACACTATGACTGAATCCTCCGCCATCTTCCAGGCGGCTGCCGGAAGCAGATTGAATATAGAAATTGTATCAAATGCATCCGTCAGATTCTATGACGACTCTAATGGGGTTGTTGGCTATTTGGTAATAACCCAAATTGCTTAATGAAATAACAAAAGTCCAGGCATCTGCCTCTCACATTCACCTATAGACTGAGGGCTGCCTTTCCAGGCAGCCCTCAGCTAAAATTCCATCTTATTCAATTCTATTCATTTGCATCTTCTCTTTTGCGGATCAATCCATAGAAGGCCAGCAACAGGCTTGACATCAAAAGCATCATTCCGTTTTTATTGCCGCTTGTATCTCCGGTTTTAGGAAGCGGTGCCAATGGTACCATATCATCAGGTATTGTCACCGGTTCGGTAACAGGGCCGGGAGCCAGTGGAACCTCTGTTTCACCGATGGTAGTTGTCACACCAGGACCTCCTGACGGGGTAGACGTATCTCTGCCCGGTTTCGTATTGGAAGATCCTCCTCCTCCGCCACCGCCAGTACTTCCGCCGCCGCTTGGAGTGTAGGTGGTTTCTTTTGTATAATATACATTGAATACCAAATCAGCTGTTAAAGTACCCGTTGTCAAATTATTATCGCATGAATCCCAAACATATCCTGTGATTTCCTTTTTCGTCTGGTTTTCTACGTTATATAAACTATTTTCTTCCTGAGTTGCAATAAAGGAATCAGAGAGCTTTATATTAGTTCCTTTTTCATAATAGTTTACCGTAATGGTATGTTTTCCCGGAACTACCGGCTGTGTTTTAGCCGCATAATATACATTGATCACTCGATCTGCATCACCTGTTCCAATAAGCGGATCACCGTCCATTCTTACTAATTGGAATCCTTCAAATGATTTATTTGCAGTTGTAGTCACATCATAAGGTTCTTCAATATATACCGTCTGATAATACGGCTCTGACATTATTTCGCCAGTATCCGCATTAATATAATTAACAGTCAAATTATGATCAACTTGTTCCATAGAAAGCCCCAGTAAAAATCTCCATTCATAGTTAATATACGCATTTCCCATATATGGACCGCTTATGTTTAATTTAATCGGGTTCTCTAAAGCAGCTTCTCCACCTTTATCAAGTCTTCCGAATGCACTGCTTATTATTTCATCTGCATATTCCGGTTCTCTCATCGCATCACCAATTGATGATTTAGGTGTGGTTCCATCAAAGGAAATATTTAGTAACGCATTATAGCAGAAATTAAAGTGGGCATCGATTACTTCAGGATCTACTTCCAGAATATTAGGACAAGTACTTATATTTGATCCAAAAATCTGGGCTAATGTCGCTGTGTCAAAATCTCCGAGCGAAGCTGCATCTGTAACTCTGTCTGGATACTTCTCAGCATTATACTGATTGTAGTAATCCACATAATATCGTGCAAGTGCATTTTCCCCCTGGTAACCTAAACGTTCAAGTTCCGCCCATATTTCTTCTGTGGAATATGTGGGTTTTTTCACGCCCGATAATAATGACGTCAATGCTTTTGTCTTCACTCTATAGCAAGTAGCATAAGTTGGAACCGGATAACCATTAAAAGCCTGAGTATTATCAAATGTTTCACCTTCTACTGCCGGACCAATAGCAAAAGAGCCGTTTTTATATCGATAAATATGATTACTGTTATTAATAATCTGTACGTCAAAAGTAACTGTATCTCCTGGCATATAGATATATTCAGTAAATGGGTCACAGAAATTCAGAAACGTATATAAATCCCCCTCGGCATCTTCACCAATTGTATATACTGCCTTTGCATCGTGAATTCTATTTTTTTTATCCGGTTCGCCTGGAATAATCTGTTCTGTAATACTTTCACTCTGAATACCGAATTCAGGCTGTTCTACGGCCCACTTTGTACTATGGTCAATTTCAGATCCGTCTTTTGCATTTAATAATGCATCCACATCTCCGGTTTTATAGAAAATAAACGTTGAAAAATGGGTTGTAACAAATTCCAGTTCTCCAGTCTCTTCATTTTTCTCCGCCTTCATATCAATCAAATGATTATCATCCTTAATATGAAAGACCCCTTCTTCTAAGACTTCATTTTCTTCTTCAATATCATCTATCAAAGCCATATCATTCAAATCAGAGAAGGACACCTTTATAGAACCACTAACAGGTTCTGCTTCTTCTCCTGCCTCATTCACCATCTTGATATCAAATGCTTTATACTGTCTTAAAGCCTGGTCCTTTTTCTCAAGTTCTTCAACTAATACCTGCTCCACCTCTTCAGGTACATCAGTCTCTGCAACTGATAAAATCACATCCTCATCAAATACTGCGTCAACCGCCTCTACAGTAATCACAATCCCATCAATTTCAATAGGTTCAAAAGTTTTATCAAACTTTTGAGCCGGCTCTGGTACGGATTCAGGTATCTCCGTAATTACTTCATTGCCCATTGATCCGGTTCCATTCCCAGTATGATCAGCCGGCACCTGTGAACCATTCTCATCTATAATTCCGTTTTCTTCATTTCCAGCTTCTTCGCTTCCACTTTCGCCGTTCCCAGTTTCTTCATTTCCGCTTTCGCTGTCTCCAGCTTCTTCGCTTCCACTTTCGCCGTTCCCAGCTTCTTCGCTTCCGCTTTCGCTGTTTCCAGTTTCTTCGCTTCCGTTTTCGCTGTCTCCAGCCTCTTCGCTTCCACTTTCGCCGTTTCCAGTTTCTTCGCTTCCA
>NZ_WQPN01000061.1:11041-19616 GCF_018785315.1 Clostridium sp. MCC353
GTTTTCGCTGTCTCCAGCCTCTTCGCTTCCACTTTCGTTGTCCCCAGTTTCTTCGCTTCCGCTTTCGTTGTCCCCAGTTTCTTCGCTTCCACTTTCGTTGTCCCCTCCAGTCTCTCCGCTTACCGCTGCGCTCTCCTCCTGAGTTCCTATCTCATCTGCATAGGACGTCATAAGACCCACACCGGTATTTCCAAAAACCATCATAAATGCAAGCATAAATGCAAGTATTTTTTGCTGCATCCTTCTAATTATTCTTTTCTTTTTCACGCAACTACCGCCTTTCCGGTTTTATATATTATATTTTTTTCAAATATTTATGAAGATATTATAACAACCGGCAGTTACATTTCGGTTACAATTTGGTAAAACTTGTAAAATTATATTGTAACCTTTTTATTCCATTATTCTAATATAATGCACAAATACTCCCTAACTCTCATACTTCCAGAACGGGGCTTCAAATTGCTATCCTGCCATCTGCACTCTAACAGAATATAAAGATAAAAAAGGACAGCCCGGAATCTCCAAACTGTCCTTCTAAAACACCTGCTATTTATTCACCACAAAACTTGCTGATATCATATCCAATTATTTGGGCCACACCTGCTTACCGAATGTATCCGCAAACGTCTGTCCTGCCGCTGGTCTAAAACATTGATATACCACACTTTTATCCTCAGCAACACCTAAATGACTCCAATAACTGCTTTTCTGTGCTCCGTCAAAAAACACTCTGAATTCCATCACATAATAATTCTTTCCCTGATATTCTACAGTATCTATATAAGAATAATAACAATCAGCGCCTAATTCGTCATCTCTGGTGCCAAAAATCTCATTACAAAATGCTTCCGCATCCGCCGGTTCCTTAATTTTCACCGATGCCTGAGATTCCGGCTGTACCCAGCTGCCGTCACTCCCAACAAACAGGCCATCCGGAGTCATAGTATCCGAAAGCATCCATCCATTTTCATCAAAATAATACCATTTTCCATCTAACTCAGTCCAGCCGACTGAATATCCGCGTTCTGATGAATCCGTATTCCACCATCTTCCATCCTGCGACTGCTGCCATGCAGCGAAAGACACTAGAATGAACTCAGTGATAAACTGCCTGCGATCACTGCAGTAAAAATCCCCTTTACAAATCTTTTCATATGATTTCCCCCTAAACCAATCAGAGCGCATTTGAAAATACAGTCCTGCTGCATTCAAACACGCTCTGTATTCCGGCTGTATTATTAATAGAATAAGCGGTTCACCGCGCTGAAAATACCGCGGATGGATGCTCTGGTGATGTTGGAGCTGATACCCACGCCATATGTGGTGCGTCCTGTCTTCACATCCAGCATGTGGATGTAAGATGCCGCCTGGGCGTTACCGCCTGCTCCCAATGCATGCTCATTGTAATCCAGCACTTTGGTGCTGATTCCCAGTTCGTCATGAAGTCCCTGCTGAATCGCATCGATCGGTCCGTTTCCAACGCCTTCAAATACCTTTTCAATACCATTGTTTGTATAAACAACTCTTGCCAGCGTTGCAAACTCGCCGTTCTCCATCTCCGTATCGGTAATCTGGCACTTGCGGAAATGCATCGGTTCTTTTCTGTCAATATAAAGACGTTTGAATTCATCCATGATCTGTTCAGGAGCAACCTCACCCTGTTTCTCTGAAATCGCCTGAATGACATCAGCAAATTCCTTATGCATGCCCTTAGGCAGCTTGAATCCATAGAATGTATCCATAACAAATGCTACGCCGCCCTTGCCGGACTGGCTGTTGATGCGGACAATCGGTTCGTACTGCCTTCCGATATCGCTTGGGTCGATGGGCAGATACGGTACTTCCCAGTACTGGCTGTTCCGCTCATGCAGCGCCTGCATGCCCTTGTTGATCGCATCCTGGTGGGAACCGGAAAATGCGGTAAATACGAGCTTTCCTGCATAAGGATGTCTTGGATGGATATCCATCTTCGTACATCTTTCATATACTTCACTGATTTCTCGGATATTCTCAATATTCAGTTCAGGATTAATTCCCTGAGCGAACATATTATACGCAACGGTCAAAATGTCCACATTGCCGGTACGCTCTCCGTTGCCGAACAGCGTTCCTTCCACCCTGTCCGCTCCTGCTAAAAGAGCCAGTTCCGTGGACGCCACGCCGCAGCCTCTGTCATTATGAGGATGAACGCTTAAAATAATGCTGTCACGGTTTTTGAAGTGTGTATTCATCCATTCAATCTGATCGGCATAAACATTAGGAGTTGTCATCTCAACCGTTGACGGAAGGTTGATAATGATCTTCTTATCCGGCGTCGCTCCCCATGTTTCCTGAACCGCGGTACAGATATCAAGCGCGAAATCAAGTTCTGTTCCGGTAAAGCTTTCCGGTGAATATTCCAGGAAAATCTCTCCATCAAACTGATCTGCATATTTTTTCACTAATTTCGTGCCGATAATCGCGATTTCCTTAATCTCTTCCATGCTCTTATTGAACACAACGTCTCTCTGTAACGTGGAAGTGGAATTGTAAATATGTACAATAACATTCTTAATACCCTGGATCGCTTCAAATGTCCTCTTAATCAAATGCTCACGGCACTGGACTAAAACCTGGACCCGTACATCGTCTGGAATCATCTTACGGTCCACAAGCTGTCTTAAAAAGTCAAATTCGATCTGGGAGGCCGCCGGAAATCCGATTTCAATTTCCTTAAATCCAAGCTTCACCAATAAATTGAACATCTCGATCTTTTCTTCAACAACCATAGGCTCAATCAAAGCCTGGTTTCCGTCTCTCAAATCCACGCTGCACCAAACCGGCGCTTTCTGGATCTCATTGTTCGGCCACTGTCTCTCCGGGTAATCTACAACTGGTACTCTTTTATATCTCTGATAATTTAACATGATTTCCTCTCCTTCTGCCACATCGGCGGCACTTTGATTTTAAGCGGATGATTGATCCCTCTCACAATTTCCGGGATCTTTACGCCTGCAAATTATTATTTAAAAATACTGCCCGTACATTCTTAAAAACTCTCAGCCCAGGCTTTGGAGTCGGTAAATCACGCTGTATTTTCTAATAATGAACATCGTGGCCCTTATAGGTCTAACCCCATCTTTCATCATTCCTTTACTTATAAAATCGCTGTCGGGAAAGTCTGATACACAAAAAGCCCGGGCGTATTCCATCCAGGACTTTCTCTGACCTCTCCGTCATAACGTTAATCTATTATAGCATAACAAAAAAAACATGACAATCCATTTTTAAACGGATTTTGCGCTGATTTTTACAGAAACAGCAGGAAAAAGAAACAGTTCAGACGGCTCATCCGTCTGAACTGCTTCAGGGCAACGACCATTTATCATCCGCCTTTCCCCGCTGTCACTGATTCCATTCTATGGCATCAGGGCATGGGAAATGGTTAATCAAGCCTCATTCAATCAGATTGTCTAAGATCAAATCATGTGTCCCTGTGCCTTCATAACGTCTATCACCTGGTCTACATATTTTTCACACAATTCCTGGCTGGACGCTTCCACCATGACGCGGACCACCGGTTCCGTACCCGACTGGCGCAGAAGGATTCTTCCGTCGTCCCCCAGTTTTTCGGAAACCTTATCTACCTCGGCCAGCACGACAGGATCGCTCTGGGCTGCCGCTTTATCTTTCACTTTCACATTTTTAAGCACCTGAGGAAAGATTTCAACTTCGGAAGCCAGTTTTGCCAGGCTTTCTTTTTTCTCCAGCATGACCTCCATCACCTTCAGGGATGTGAGGATTCCATCTCCTGTAGTTGCATTTTTGCTGAAAATGATATGTCCGGACTGCTCGCCGCCCAGGCAGTTGCCCTTCTGGGACATATTTTCATAGACATATTTATCGCCTACGGCTGTTTTCTCATAAGAAATGCCTTCTCTGTCGAAAGCTTTATACAGCCCGAAGTTGGACATAATGGTGGTCACTACCGTATTGTTAACCAAACTTCCCTGCTGTTTCATGTATTTTCCGCAGATATAAAGGATGTGGTCGCCGTCCACTACGCTGCCATTTTCATCGACTGCGATACAGCGGTCGGCATCCCCGTCGTAAGCGAATCCGACGTCGCAGCCGTTGTCCTTTACATACTGCTGGAGCACGTTTATATGTGTGGAGCCGCAGTTGGTGTTGATGTTCAGACCATTTGGCTCATTGTTGATTACATGTGTTTCCGCTCCCAGCGCATCAAAGACATTTTTCGCAATTGCAGACGCGCTTCCGTTTGCACAGTCGAGAGCTACTTTTTTGTTTTTAAAAGAACGGGTTGCAATGGAAATCAGATATCCGATATACCGGTTTCTGCCCGCCGCATAATCCACGGTGCGGCCGATCTGATCCTTTTTCGCCAGCGGGATCTCTTCGGTCAGCCCGTCTAAGTATTGTTCGATCTCCTCAATCACGCTCTCTTCCAGCTTTTCTCCCTTCTCGTTGATGACTTTAATTCCATTGTCATAATATGGGTTATGGCTGGCTGAAATCATAATGCCGCAGTTAAACTCTTCCGTACGGACCACATAGGAAACGCTGGGGGTCGTGGTAACGTGAAGCAGATATACATCAGCCCCCGACGCGGTCAAACCGGCCACCAGGGAATATTCAAACATATAACTGCTTCGGCGGGTATCTTTTCCGATTACAATCCTGCATTTGGAATCAGGAGTTTTTTTTGCATAGTACCATCCTAAAAAACGGCCTACTTTGTATGCGTGCTCAACTGTTAAATCTACATTGGCCTCTCCGCGGAAACCATCTGTCCCAAAATACTTACCCATTCTTCATAATTCCTCTCTTAACAATTTCGTTTGATTTTCAGACATTCTCTAATGCGGCCAGATAACGCTTCAGGGCATCCTGCCAGGACGGAAGCCTTTGGAAACCATTTTCAGTCAGTTTTTCCTTGCTCATCCTGCTGTTTTTAGGCCTTTTTGCCTTAGCCGGAAATCCGTCGCTGTCCACAGGGGTAACTGAAACCTCATCCATGCCTGCCTGATGGAAAATTTCTTTTGCGAACTCATACCAGCTGCACAGCCCCTCATTGGTCGCATGATATCTTCCGTATTTATCTGTCTGGATCATATCCACCAGAAGTCTGGCCAAATCATAGGTATAGGTCGGCGAACCGATCTGGTCATTGACCACTTTCACCGCTCCCCGCTCTTTTCCGAGACGGAGCATGGTCTTAATGAAGTTGGATCCATTTAACCCGAACACCCATGCGATGCGGACGATAAAGAACTTCTCAATCAGTTCCTCCACCGCCAGTTCTCCCTCGTATTTCTCCTGTCCGTAGACATTGAGAGGGGTGCGGTGATCATCCGGCTCCCATGGCCGTTCACCTTCTCCATCGAAGACATAATCGGTGCTGATATACATCATTTTAATATTCAAATCATGACAGACTTCTGCGATGTTGCGGGTTCCCACCGCATTGACCTTGTGGCAGACCTCCACATTATCTTCTGCTGCATCTACTGCAGTATATGCAGCACAATGGATAACTGCGTCAGCTTCTGAAGAAGAAATTACTCTGCGGCACGCATCCGGATCTGTGATATCCATCTCCGCCACGTCCACGCCCATCCCTTCCAGGCCCTGTTTAGCCAGTTCATTCATCACATCCGTCCCCAGCTGCCCTTTGGCGCCGGTCACTAAAATCTTCATTCCCATTACAGTCTGTCTCCATACATATTCTCAAAATAGCTGCTGTATTCGCCGCTGATAATATGCTCCCACCATTCACGGTTGTCTAAATACCACTGAATTGTCTGCTGTATGCCGGTATCAAATGTATACTGCGGCTTCCAGCCCAGCTCTGTTTCCAATTTCGTCGGATCGATGGCATAACGCATATCATGCCCCGGTCTGTCCTTCACATATTTAATCAGGCTTTCCGGCTTGTCAAGAGCCTTTAAAATGGTCTGTACCACTTCTAAATTGGTGCGTTCATTATGTCCGCCCACATTATAAACTTCCCCTACACGGCCATTATGAATGATTAAATCGATGGCCTGGCAGTGGTCTGAAACATGCAGCCAGTCACGGACGTTGGCTCCGTCTCCATACACAGGCAGTTCTTCGTCCGCCAGGGCACGGCTGATCATCAGCGGAATTAATTTCTCCGGAAAATGATAAGGGCCATAGTTGTTGGAGCACCGGGAAATGGTCACCGGAATCCCAAATGTCCTGTGATACGCCAGTACGAATAAATCCGCGCTCGCTTTGGAAGAAGAATAGGGGCTGGATGTATGAAGGGGAGTTGTCTCCGTAAAGAACAGGTCAGGCCTGTCCAAAGGAAGATCCCCGTAAACCTCATCTGTGGATACCTGATGATATCTCTTGATGCCAAATTCCTTGCAGGCGTCCAATAAGGTGGTAGTTCCCATCACATTCGTTCTCACAAAAATCTCAGGATCCGTGATGGAACGGTCTACATGGCTTTCCGCTGCAAAATTCACCACCATATCCGGTTTTTCTTTTTCAAACAGATCAAAGATGAATTTCCGGTCCGCAATATCGCCTTTTACAAATTTATAATTCGGCTTGTCTTCAACCGGTTTCAATGTCTCCAGATTTCCTGCATAGGTCAGCGCATCCAGGTTGATGATTTCATAATCCGGATACTTATTTACCATGTGGTGTACAAAATTTCCTCCGATAAAACCGGCTCCTCCGGTAACAATTATCTTCATATTTCCCTCTCATTCCGCCGTCTTACGGCATCTTTATCTTCTATATTATGGCTGTCCAAGACGGGCTGTATTTTCTAATTAATTTTCTAATTAATTTTCTTAATATTTATCTTATTAATTATCTTTATTATGAAGCTTATCAATATATTTTCCGTCAAGAACGTCTTTTAAATACTGGCCATACTGGTTTTTCTTCAAAATCTCATAAGTTTCCAGCACCTGTTCTTTTGTGATCCATCCGTTAAGATATGCGATCTCTTCCAGGCAGGCGATCTTGCGGTGCTGGTGGTCTTCAATGGTCTTCACAAAATTGGTGGCTTCCACCAGGGATTCATGGGTTCCCGTATCCAGCCAGGTAAAGCCCTGTCCTAATAGCGTCACATCCAGCTCTCCATTTTCCAGGTAAATGCGGTTTAAGTCAGTAATCTCCAGTTCTCCGCGCAAAGACGGTTTCAAGTTCCTGGCATAATCAACCACTTTATTGTCGTAGAAATAAAGCCCTGTCACACAATAGTTGGATTTGGGCTTTTCAGGCTTTTCTTCTATAGAAACAGCCTTCCCTTGGGAATCGAATTCCACAATACCAAAACGTTCCGGATCATCCACATAATAACCGAACACCGTAGCGCCGTTTTTCTTCGCGGACGCCGCTCTCAAACGCTTTTTAAGCCCCTGTCCATGGAAAATATTATCTCCCAGGATCATGGCTACCGATTCCTCCCCAATAAAATCTGCCCCAATAATAAATGCCTGGGCCAGTCCATCCGGGCTTGGCTGTACTGCATAACTTAAATTAACACCGAACTGATGTCCATCCCCCAATAGAGATTCAAATCTGGGTGTATCGTCCGGCGTAGAAATAATCAAAATATCTCTGATTCCCGCATTCATGAGCACTGACAGCGGGTAATAAATCATCGGTTTATCATAAATTGGCAGCAACTGTTTCGAAGTAACTTTCGTCAGCGGATATAAACGCGTTCCTGAACCGCCTGCAAGGATAATTCCCTTCATAACTTCCTCCTAATAGTAATTAAAATTGTATGGTGCGCATAATTACTAGTAATATACCACAATGGATTTCATTTTGCAAATACCGGGGGATTGGGATTCTATGAATTTTTTCTTAATAAAAGGGGAGAATTGGGATTTAGGTGAGAACGTTACGCAGAAAAGCGGGGAGGACAGACGGCGGGAACGAAGACCGGAGCGCGGAACGGGGGGAAACAAACGGTACAGGAATCTGATTCCAACCGTTAAGTGGAACTAAGGCTTTCACACGACCCCTGTACCGTTTGTTTCCCCCCGTTCCGCGCTCCGGTCTTCGTTCCCGCCGTCCGCCCTCCCCACTTTTCTGCTGGTTTTCTCTGGCTCTGGAATTAAAAAAATTAAAGTATAAGGTCAAGGCATTTTCGAAAAAGCCTTGACCTTTTACTGTTAATCCCCACGTCAGTTACTTTAAACCTCTATGTCATAATCTGCACGAAATACCAAACAACATCCCAGTCAGACTCTTCTTTGCCCTTACTACTTCCTTTCCCCAAATCTTTATTTGGGTGAAATAAAGGGTGAAGGTATTTTCGAAAATG
Organism: Clostridium sp. MCC353; assembly: GCF_018785315.1. Lineage (GTDB taxonomy): Bacteria > Bacillota > Clostridia > Lachnospirales > Lachnospiraceae > CHH4-2. The sequence goes on from NZ_WQPN01000061.1 coordinate 19,362, forward strand.
CCTTCACCCTTTAATGTAAATCCCCACACCATTTAACATCACCCCTCAAGGCATTTCCGAAAATGCCTTGAGGGGTGATGTTAAATTGTTTTTAATTACTTGAGCTAGAGAACACCAGCAGGGAAGCGGGACGAGGGGACGGACTGGATGTTTGGATGCGGACGGGCCAAGGGGCATCCTTCGGGGATGAAAGCCATCTGGAAACCGTTAGTGAAACTTAGGCTCCAGGGATAGAAAAAGACGGGCAGAAACTGA
>NZ_WQPN01000062.1 GCF_018785315.1 Clostridium sp. MCC353
AGGGATTTTTACATGAAGGGTGAAGGCATTTTCGAAAATGCCTTCACCCTTCATGTAAAAATCCCTTCCAAGCAAATCCCCTCCAAGCAAATCCCCCGATATAAAAAAATATTAAAAAGGAGCCCCCGCCAATGACCTGGAACGATAAACCCTACCACTCCCTGGACTATCATTTAAAACAGACCTTCGGTGAAAAGATATATAAACTGGCCCTGGACGGCGGCATGACCTGCCCAAACCGCGACGGGACCATCGGCACCGGCGGCTGTATTTTCTGCAGTGAAGGCGGCTCGGGAGAATTTGCGGAAAAATCCCCTTCCCAAGACCTCCACTGCCCAGATATCACACAACAAATTGATGCCGCTAAAAACCGGGTAAAAAACAAAATAAAAAACGGGCGTTATATCGCCTATTTCCAATCCTACACCAATACCTACGCCCCGGCCTCATATCTGGAACGGATCTTCACAGAGGCCATCCTTCATCCGGACATCGCCGCCCTGTCCGTGGCCACAAGGCCGGACTGCCTTCCTCCCGAAACCATCCGGCTGCTGGCGCGTTTAAACAGGATAAAACCGGTGTGGGTAGAACTGGGCCTGCAGACCATTCATGAAGAAACCGCCTGTTTTATCCGCCGCGGCTATCCGTTAAGCTGCTTTGAAGACGCTTTAAAGGACTTAAAGTCCGCAGGTCTGGCAGTGATCGTTCACGTAATTCTGGGCCTTCCCGGCGAAACCCGGGAAATGATGCTGGACACCGTCCGCTATCTGGGGCATTCCGGAATCGACGGTATCAAACTGCAGCTTCTGCACATCCTGAAAGGGACAAAACTGGAGGAACTCTATGAACAGACGCCTTTTCCCATATTTTCCATGGAAGAATACATCGACTTGGTCATAGACTGCGTCTCCCTTCTCCCCGAACAGGTTGTCATACACAGGCTTACCGGCGATGGTCCAAAATCCCTGTTAACGGCTCCTCTCTGGAGCGCAAATAAGCGCCTGGTCCTCAATACCATGACCAGACGCTTCAAAGAGCGGGGCGTTCATCAGGGCTGTATGCTGTGAACCACTCCTTCATCATCAATTGTTATATCAAATGATATGCTTTCCAGATAATTATAAAACTCCCGTTTCTTAGCCCCATCCTCCAGCGCCCGGGTATATCCGGCGCCGGATGTGCCGGGAATCAGGGATAAGGAAACTCCTTCATCGGAAATATCCGCCTGCAAAAGCATGGTTTTGGGGATGCTGCTGCCAAATACGAAATTGCCCATGCTGTAGACAATGGGTTTTCCGTTATAATACTCAATTCCCTGGAGCACATGGGGATGGCTTCCGATTACCAGATCAGCTCCGGCGTCAATGTACTGCCTGCCCATGTTTTTCTGATACGTTTCCGGTTTCTCGTTCCGTTCAATTCCCCAATGCACATAGACCACCAGGAAATCACACTCTTCTCTGGCGTTCTCTATCTCCTTTAAAAGCTGGGCCGGATCATAGGTCAAAAATAACCCGCTTCTGCTTTCCGTGGCGCCCCAGTCCCCATAGGGAATCACCCGGGACGCGCCTAAAAATCCGATCTTTTTTCCCTGGACTTCCATCACTTCCAACTGCTTCGCACGGTTTAAATCAGTTCCCGCGCCTACATAGCGGATTCCGGCCTGATCCAGGGTGAGACAAGTATCCTCCAGCGCTTCCCTACCAAAATCCAGGGTGTGGTTGTTTGCCAAAGTCACGATATCGATCCCCATTTCATGAAACATGGAAATCTTTTCCGGAGGCAGACGGAAGGTATAAGTCTTATCCGCTGCCGTTCCTCTGGAACTGAATGGAAATTCTTCATTTACCATAAAAAGGTCGGCTGCTGCGATATAATCCAGGTAATTCTGATCCAGGACGCCGTGAATCCCCCCTGCCTTTTGATAGGCATTCAGCACATGATCCGAAAGGTAGACATCCCCTGCGAACAGAAGCTTAATCTCTGCCGGAGGCTCAGGTTCCGGTTCCGTAGTCTCCGGCTCCGCTGTCTCCGTCTCCTTAATCACCGGTTCCGCCGCATCAGATTCCACTGTATTGGCTTCTGTGCCCCCATCCCCTCCATCCTCTGCGGCCTGCGGCTCTCTATCGTCATCCGGCTTACCGCCTTTGTTCCCCTCCCCGCCGGCATCAGCCGTTTCAATCTTTTGATAGTTGGGAGTGGCCCTCATAACCAAACCGGCGGCTGCCCGGATCACTCCGACAGCCGCCAATATAAGGATAAACCCTATTATAATTGTTTTAATTCTGCTATTCTCTCTCATATCTCCTATTCTACAGCCAGGACAATGCCGCCGTCTCCGGCATAAACAGTTGCAACTCCGGCGGTTTCCGTAATGACAATCTCCCTGAACGAAGCCCTGCTGCTCAGTTCCTCTTTCACAAGCTGCGCCCGCTGGCTGTTATTACAGTGAGCGATCACCGCACGTTTCTCCGTCGTATCACCGGCCTCTTTCACTGCAATCTCGCACATCCGGGACAACGCCTTGTTAATGCCCCTGGCCTGGTCAAGTTTGATGATCGTGCCCTTATCGGCTCCCATCACAGGTTTGATGTTTAACGCTGTGGCAAAAAATGCCTGAAGCCCTGTCAAACGCCCATTCTTCCTGAGAAATTCCAGAGTTTCCAGAACGAAATAGGTGCCCATCCGGTCTCTGATCCTGCTGACTTCGTCCACCACGTCCTCAAAACTCTTGCCAGCCTCGCATAACTCCTGGATCTTCAAAGCCAGCAGCAATTCACCGGAAGAAGCAGACAAAGAATCAATTACCGCGATGTTCTTATGTCCATGTTCTTCTGTATACAAATCCTTCGCCAGAACAGCGCTGTTATAGCTTCCGCTCAAATGATTGGACAAGGTGAGCACAAATACCCACTCTTCTTCACATTCATAGGCTTCTTTAAAACTCTCCGGAGAAGGACAGGCCGTCTTTGGACAATTGGGGCTTTCCTTTACCAGCTTTAAAAATGCCTTCTGGTCAAATGTCTCATCATCGGTTACCTGAATTTCATCTACCTGTAAAGTTAATGGAATCATCTGGAAACGGGAGTCTTTCTTCAACTCCGCGGTCAGATCCAGACAACTGTCCCCAATAATTTTATATGCCATGTTTACCTCTCAATCTGCCGCCGGCAGCGGCGTCTTAATGATTTATTCGAGGAGAGTTTAGGCGGCATCACCGGCATTGTGCCTGAACTATACAGCGCTTCCTCTGCTCTTCCCCTTATATTAAACTACGGTTGTATGTAGTTTTGATTACTATATATCATTATAAGGAGAATGCATTAGAAAGTCAAGCCATATTCATCATCATGATCTCGTTGCTTCTGGAGATGAATTTGGTCATACGTTCCGGTGATAAACTGCCATGGCTCAAAAGCGCCAGGTCATAAAGCTGTTCACAGATCTTGGAGGTATTTTCCCCTTCTTCGTGTGATAATACATACTGAACCAGCTTGTTATTGGCATTTAAAATCAGGGTTTCACCGGCGCCGCCGAACATGGACGGATCCATGCCGTACATATTATACATCTTCATCATGTCCTGCATACGTCTGCTCTCTTCCGATACGGTGATCATGGAAGACATCTCTTCATTTTTCAATTTTTCCACTTTAATTTCCAGCTTGTCATTGTTCAGAGCTTTTTTGAAAATCTCAGACAATTTTTCAGCATTGGACTTAAATTCCTCGTCGTCTTCCTTCACTTCTTCCTTAAAGTTATCATTAAGGTCCGCGTCAATGCGCAGGAATTTAAGGCCTTCATTCTTCTGCTCCAAATGGCCGATAAATGGGCTGTCAATATTGTGTTTCATGATGACAGCGTCTAAGCCTTCCTCTTTAAACATGTTGATATACTGGCTCTGCTCTTTTTCGTCGGTCACATAGAAGATGGTGTTTTCGTGCTTTTCTTTATTCTCTTCCAGGCAGTCCTTTAATGTCAGATATTTACCGTCCAGGTTCTTGAACAAAATATAGTCATTGATCTTCTCTGCAAATTTCTCATCCTTTAAGCAGCCGAATTTAATGAACGGGCTGATATCATCCCAGTATTTTTCGTATGCTTCCCGGTCTGTTTTGCACATTCCCGACAGTTTATCGGCAACCTTTTTGGTGATGTAATCAGAAATCTTTTTCACAAAACCGTCATTCTGAAGGGCGCTTCTGGATACGTTAAGAGGCAGGTCAGGACAGTCGATCACGCCCTTTAACAGCATCAGGAATTCAGGAATCACCTCTTTGATATTATCGGCGATGAATACCTGGTTATTATAGAGCTTAATGGTTCCTTCAATGGAATCATACTCGGTGTTGATCTTAGGGAAGTACAGGATTCCCTTCAGGTTAAACGGATAGTCCATGTTCAGGTGAATCCAAAACAGCGGTTCCTTATAATCCATGAACACTTTGCGGTAAAACGCTTTATACTCTTCTTCCGTGCATTCATTGGGATGTTTATTCCAAAGAGGATTTACATCATTGATTGCCACCGGACGTTTTAAAATCTTATATTTGTCCTTGGCAGGAGAAACTTCCACAACTTCCTTTTCGCCGTTTTCGTTCTCCTTTTCCTCTGTTTTGGCCTCTTCATGAATGGTTTCCACGATGGTGTCTTTGTCTGTCAGCTCATCGGTCTCAATGGTTTCATACTCCGGCTCAGCCGAAGAATTGGTGAGGAAAATCGGCACCGGCATGAAGGAACAGTACTTCTGGATCACTTCCCTTGCCCGGTACTCATTGGCAAACTCATAGCTTTCTTCATTCAGATACAGGGTAATGGTGGTTCCGCAGGCCTCCTTATCCCCTTCACCCATGGTGAACTCGGTTCCGCCCTCTGATTCCCAGTGAACAGGCGCTGCGCCCTCCTGATAGGACAGGGTATCGATGGTAACCCGGTCCGCCACCATGAATGCAGAATAGAATCCCAGGCCGAAATGACCGATGATCTGCTCTTCATTGGCTTTGTCCTTATATTTCTCCAGAAAATCCTTAGCGCCTGAAAATGCGATCTGGTTAATGTATTCTTCCACCTCGTCCGCAGTCATACCCATACCGTTATCCGTTACGGTGATGGTCTTTTCATTGGCATCCACCGCAATCTGAATCTTGAACTCCAGATCTTCCGGCTTTGTATATTCCCCCATGAGTTCCAGCTTTTTCAGCTTTGTAATGGCGTCACAGCCATTGGAGATCAATTCCCTGTAAAAGATATCATGGTCTGAATACAGCCATTTTTTAATAATAGGGAATATATTTTCACTGTTAATTGATAAACTTCCTGACTTTGTGCTCATATCATTCACTCCTTTTCAAATTTTATCACTAATCCATATTTTAATACCGGGCGTAATAAAAGTCAACAAAAAATTAGCACTCATTCAAAATGAGTGCTAGCAAAGTTGAATTCAGCCGGAAATAACCCAGATTTTAGCAACCGTTTATGATTCCTCGTAAACAATCTGATGTTTTTTCAAAAACCTCTTAACCGATTCATCCCATTCCTGTTCCAGGCTCTTATCCAATGTAAAAAAATTCAGCGAGGTTCCTGTCACACAGTAAAGTTCCCCATTTTCATAACGGATATTCACATACAGTCCGTTCACCTGATCCGGGTTCAAAGACAGCCCGGAAGTGCCGATGAACTTTTCCACGCCGTTTGGCGGCATCTGAAGGGTGATCGCAAAGCTCCCCGGAAGTTTTTTTCCTTTAATCAGAAGGAAACAGATAGGCCTTATAACGCTCCAGGATGAAAAATCCTCTATCTTCTTTTCTTCCAGTTCCTCATCTGAATAATATCCCATCCTGATATGCCCATCTATATGAAACGCATTATAAGTGACCACTTCCGCCTCCCTCAGCAGAAAGCGGTCAAAGGTTTCCCCAACAAACAAATGCCTGGTAAATGCCCCGATTTCATCAATCTTTAACGCTACCATACCCTAATTCCTCCATGCCGGAGCAGTTTATGCGCAAATATTGCTAATGCAAATTTTGCTGACGCAAATATTGCTGACGCAAATTTTGCTGACGCAAATTTTGCGTTGCGTAGGCGCGCGCTGAGAATTTCAGCTTCTCAGCTGCAATTCAAATTTGTGGCTCCGGCACAAATTTGGGTGTGAAAAATAAGCCGTCAGTATTATTTTTCACACTAGCCTCTTTCTATTTCTTATGTCTTTCACTATTTCCTCCCATGTGCTATAGTATATAGAAAAAAGGAGGTCCTACCTGTGAACGAAACCGATACAATCCGGGAACTGCACCAGATGATTCTGGCATCCACTTCCCCCTATCACTGCATAAAAGAAAGCTCCCGAAAACTTATGGAAGCCGGATTTGAACCTTTAACCCTGAGCGCTCCCTGGAACGTGATCCCGGGGCACTCTTACTTTGTAAATGTATATGACTCCACCCTGGCCGCATTCTCCATCAGCGAACCCCTGGACGAGACGCCGTTTTTACGGATCGCCGCTTCCCATACCGACTGGCCCTGCCTGAAGGTCAAACCTTCTCCGGAAATCACATCGGGACGCTATGGAAAGCTGAACGTGGAAGTCTACGGCGGGCCGATTCTCAGCACCTGGCTGGACCGCCCCCTCTCCATGGCCGGTAAAATATGCCTGAAAGGAGATCACCCCTTCCAGCCGGAAGTCCGCTTTATCGACTTTAAGCGGCCGGTGCTGACCATACCCAATTTAGCCATTCACATGAACCGGGAGGTCAATAACGGGGTAGCCTTAAAAGTCCAGTCCGACATGCTGCCGCTCCTGACCATTATAAACGATACCCTGGATAAAGACCACTACTTCCTGAATCTTCTGGCAAAAGAAGCGGAAGTTTCCCCGGACCGCATCCTGGATTTTGAAATCTGCATCTATAATACGGATGAGGGGACCAGATTAGGCCTTGATAATGAATTTTACTCCGCCCCGCGGCTTGACAACATCACTTCCGTCCAGGCCTGTTTAAATGGCATCATCCACAGCCGTCCCGCTAAAGGCATCAATGTGATCGCCTTATATGACAATGAAGAGATCGGAAGCAGAACCAAACAAGGGGCGTCCTCCTCCCTGATGGAGCATCTGTTAGAGAAACTGTACCTTTCCTTAGGGCTTACAAAAGAAGCGCTGCTTAACAGCTTATGGAGCGGTTATCTCCTTTCCCTGGACGTTGCCCATGGAGTTCATCCGAACCACAGTGAAAAATGCGACATCAAAAACCAGGTACATTTAAACGACGGATTCTGCCTGAAACTGGCCTCCAGCCAGGCTTATGCCACGGATTCCGCCGCGGTGGGCGTCATTGAATCCATCTGCGCCGACCATCAGATCTCCTATAGAAAATTTTCCAACCACTCCGACATCCGGGGCGGCTCCACTTTAGGAAGCATCTCTTCCGCAGGTTTAGGAATCCGCACCATCGACGCCGGCGTGCCGATCCTTGCCATGCATTCCGCCCGGGAAGTGATGGGAGTTAAGGACCAGGAGGCGTTAGAAGCCGCTGCCCGCTGCTTTTTTAACGCATAAACCTAATTTGGAAAATACTCCTGGTACAGTTCAAAGAAATTCGTAGTCTCAGTACCGTCATTTTTTGTAAACGCCGGCTGATCCCATACTTCGGAATCCAGATTTATGGGATTGTCCGGCGTAAACTGGTCATAGACCTGACGGAACGCCTGGTTCTTCCTCTCCTTAAACAATTCCTTTTTCCTCTCCTGAGTGGCCTCCGGGTCATAATCATTCACACATTGAAAGATATAATAGTTTCCCCCTGAAACCAGCATGGGGCTGGTCTCTCCCGCCGCCAATCCAAAGGCCGCATCTTCCAGTTCTTTGGGCAGATCCCCTCTTCCGATCTTTAAGGTTATCTCCTCCTCATCCGAATAGGTTTTGGCTGTCTCAGCGAATTTGCTTCCCTCTTCCTGCAGTTTTTGAAATGCCTCTTCCGCCTTCTGCCTGTCCGAAGTCACGATCCGGCTCACCTCGATCACCTTGGCCTCGTTGTCGCTCACTTCCAGGTTCAAATCCTTAGTCAGTTCATTTACCACCTTGTTTGCCAGATGATATTCCTCATAGAGTTTTTCCACATCTTCCTGAGTCACGTTCATATACTCGATCTCTTTTTCCGTAAGGCCGGAAAAATACTCCTCGGAAAGCTGCCTGACCGCTTCCTTTTCCGCGTTATCCAGTTCAATTTCCTGCTTTTGGGCCAGCAGGTTCATGGTTTTCATATTCGCCATGAAGTTCTTCACTTCGTTTAAAAGATAGGTTTGAAATGTGGTTCCTGATTCGTCCACCTTCACTCCCCATATCTGATCCGTATACACATTCTGGTACCGTTTTTTTTCTGTGGTAATAATTATCATGGTCTGAGCATCCGAATATCCCTTGGACTCCTTTGGCTCAGACATGCTCGGCAGATTGGCGCCGCACCCTGCCAGCATCAGGCTGGCCAGGATAGCCGCAGCCGCCTGCCTAAGTTTTTTGGCATATCTCATCCTAATTCCTCCATGCCGGAGCAGTTTATGCGCAAATATTGCTGACGCAAATTTTGCTGACGCAAATATTGCGTTGCGTAGGCGCGCGCTGAGAATTTCAGATTCTCAGTTTCGATTCAAATTTGTGGCTCCGGCACAAATTTGGGTGTGAAAAGTAAGCCATCAGGATTATTTTTCACGCTAACCTCATTTCTTCCGCCAACGGCGGCATTTTCCCAGACCGGACCGTCAGCCCGGCCTGGTTGCATCTTTACCGCTCACACTGTTGCCGCTCACATTTCCACTGCAATCCAGCTTCCCTGGTTGTGTTTTTCCACAATGATCTGGTGTTCAATCCGTTCTTTCAGCTCCTCCACATGGGAAATGATTCCGATCATCCTTCCCCCGCCTCCAAGAGCGGTCAGAATCTGAATTGCCTGGCTCAAAGATTCCTCATCCAAAGCTCCGAATCCCTCATCCACAAACAGGGTTTCCACCTGGATACCGCCTGCAAACTGCTGAACCACATCCGATGTGCCCAGAGCCAATGCCAGCGCGGCCTTGAACGTCTCCCCTCCGGAAAGGCTTTTCACCGACCTTTTTTTGCCCGTATACTGGTCAAATACTTCCAGCTCCATCCCTTCCCTGCTCCTGCGGTCCCGGGTGATGGGAAGACGGTGCAGTTCATAACGCCCCTCTGTCATGGCCGTCAGCCTCTGATTGGAGGCCCGCAGAATATCATCCAGATACACCGAAAGCACATACTGTTCAAATACCAGATTCCTGTTATTATAGCCGTTTGCCGCCCGTTCCACCTCACGCAGAGAGCCGTAAACCTGTTCCAGCTGCTCCTTTTCCTCCAAATGTTTTTTCAGCACCGATACAGCCTTTTTATTATTTTCATACCGGGCGCCCGCCATCTCTTTTTCCCGGTTGATCCGTTTTCGTTCCTGCTCCAGTTCCGCCAGGACACGGCTTAAACTGCCCACATCCTTTTTCTCCTTCTCGCGGGGCGCCTTTAAAGAAGACCTCAATTGGGCGCAGGAAGATTTCAGCCCTTCCAGCCTCAGCTTCCCGTTCTGGTAGCCGTTTTCACATTCCTTTATTTCTTTTTCTTCCACTGAAATGGCCTCTTCCAGTCCTGCGGTCCGCTCATTCAGACGGTCTTTTGCTTCCTGCCCCCCATCGCTTAGATCCCATTCCTTCAGCCCCTCTTCCAGAGATTTCAGGGCGCCCACCATGGAGGCCGCCTCAGTCTGGGCGTCTACGGCCTTTTTCCACGCGTCTTCATAGATGAGTTTCAGCTCTTTTACCCGGTTTTCCGACGGCACATCCGCTTCCATACCGGCAGGCGCCGGATGATGCGTGGAACCGCAGACCGGACAGGGCATCCCTTCTTTTAAGTCCATAGCCAAAATGCCTGCGGACGCTTTTTTATACCTGTCATCCAGATACTCATATTCCTGTTTCTTTTCCTTTGCCGCCCCATCCAGCCTCAGATACTCATCCTGCTTCTTTTTCAGAAGCTTTTGCTGCTTCTGCCACAGGGCCAGTTGTTTCTGCTGACCTGTCAGCAGGCGCAGAAGTTCTCTGGACTGTTCCAGCTTTTTCTTTCTGGCAGGCAGTTTTTTAAACTCTTTCTCCAACTGCTTTACATTTTCATTTAAAATGTCCCGCTCCCCCCGAAGGGCTTTCAGCCGCTCGCATCCCTCTTCATACTGCTGGATCAAAAAATTCCTGTGTTTCCACTGTTCCGCCTGCTGTACCGCCTTTTTATAAGCGGTCTCCCGCTCCTGCCAAAGCCGGTCCAAATCCTCCCGGATCATTACCAGCCGTTCCTGCTCTTCTTCAGCGGCCTTCACAATCTTTCCATAATTTCTGTTCTTTTTCCCCAGAAGTTCCGCAAACGCCTCCCCCTCCACCCGGATGGAGGATGCCGTCTCATCGGCCCTGTGCTTCTTTTCTTCTATCTGCACATAAATCCGCTTCACTTCAGAGGTCAGGGCCGCCGCTATGCAGTCATAAAGCCTGGTCTGGAAAATGTCACGGAATATCTGCGTCCGTTCTTTGGAACTGGCGGTTAAAAGCTGCTGGAACTCCCCCTGGGCGATCATGGAGATCTGCTTAAACTGGCGGTAATCCAATCCCAGCAGTTCCTCCACCTTTTCCGTCACCGAGCTGCTGCCCGAGGCCAGAAGTTCACCGCCTCCGAATATCTGGGCCGCTTCATTTTCCGTGGTAAACCCTTCCCCCCGCAGTTTGGGCCTGTCGTATCTGGGATTGCGGGTCACTTTATATTCCACGCCTTTGTGAAGAAAGGTGAGTTCCACATAGGTGGGCGTTTCCGGCACGGCAAAATCACTTCTCAGGCTGTCCTTTTCCCGGATGCTTCCGCTCACTTCCCCATATAAGGCAAATGTAATTCCGTCAAATATGGTGGTTTTTCCCGCACCCGTCGGGCCTGTTATCAAAAAAAGCCCTTCCCGGCAGACCTTTTCAAAATCCACCCTCTGTTTCTCTTTATAAGGCCCCCAGCCGCAAAGGGTCAATGACAATGGTTTCAATTCACCGCCTCCTTTGCCTGTTCTATGGCCCTCACCGCCATCCTGGCCTGTTCCTCACTCATCTCTTTTCCCATCACATCCTGGAAAAAATCAGTGAACAGCTCAAATGCCGATTTCTGCTTCACTTCCACCGCATGATAGATCTCCGTTTCCCGCTCCTGGCTCCGCTTCTCTATCTGAAGCTGCATCACATTGGGATACACGCTTCTGATGGTTCCGATGGGATCGATCAGCTCCTCTTCATTGGTAAGAACCGCCAGAATGTAATCCAGACAGTCCTCCTGTTTTGCAACCTCCGGTGAAATGAGGGCAGACAGCTTTCCCTTAATCTTTCTCATATCATGGATTGGGGTCAGACCTTCCGCTTTTAGGGAAACCAGCCCTTTTGAGTTCATTTCCCCCACCAGCACATGTTTCTCGTGATTCGCTTCTGAAAATGAATATTTTACCGGAGAACCTGAATAATAAACCGGTTTTCCGCCTATTTTCTGACCGCCGTGGATATGTCCCAGCGCCACATAATCAAACGCATCAAATAGGGAAACTTCCACCTGGTCCGTTCCACCTACAGATACCCGTGATTCCGAATCAGATAAATCCGGTTCTTTTCCCTGGTTCACAACAAATTGATGGGCCAGCAGGATATTGGCCCCCTGCTCTTCGTAGTCCACGTGTTTTAAAATCTCTTTCATGGCGTCTTCGTGGTTTTCAACCTCTGCCCCGTATAAAGCCTTCACCTGGACCGGCTTTGCATAAGGCGCCATGTGCACCCGGACATTTCCCGCCCCGTCTTTAAAATCCACATACCGGATCCGTTTTCCAAGGCCGCCTTCCATATAAAGCCCTTTATGTTCCAAAATGCGGCTGGCAAAGCCGATCCGTTCCGCACAGTCATGATTTCCTGCTATGGAAAGGACTTTTATGCCTGAATCCACAAGTTTTGTAAGGAACTCATCCAGAACCGATACGGCAAATGCGGGCGGTATGGACCGGTCATACAAATCACCGCACAGGAAAACAGCGTCCGCCTTCTCCCGGCAGGCAATCTCCGTGATCTGTTCCAGGACGTGAACCTGCTCCTGAAGCATGGAAAACCCATTGACCACTTTTCCGATATGGAGATCCGATGTATGGACAAATTTCATAAATACCTCCATTTGGAATTTCTATTTTTCTGTAACTAACAGTTTTAAAATCTTCAGCACACCATCGTTCACATTGGTATCCGCCTGGAAACGGGCCGCTTTTTTCACTTCCGGCCTGGCATTTCCAATGGCAAAGCTGTAATATGCCCGTTTTAACATCTCGATGTCATTGAGCTGGTCTCCAAAAGCCATCGTCTCCTCCGGAAGAATCTCCAGGCTTTCCTGAAGCAGCTTCACCGCTTCCCCCTTATTGATGCCATTGGCCATACAGTCCATCCACATATCACCGGAAATGGTCATCTTCAGCTTGTCCTTATACTTTTCCCTCAAATCCGCGGTGGCGGCTTCCACTGCTTCCTTCTTGTAAACAGCCACTTTGATGAACTGATCCTCCACCTTTGTGAGATCCTCCACGGTCTTTACCCGGAATTTATAACCATTTACCATCCAGTCCACAAAATCCCGATCCTTCGTCTCCATATAAACCACATCAGGTCCGCTGACCATGACCTCCAGATCTTCCCTTTCCCTGATATCACGAACCATATCCAGGACAATCTGTCGGTCCAGGGTATTTAAAAACAGATTTCTCCCATGGCACCCAATGTAGGCCCCGTTATCCGATAAGTAAAAGATTTTTTCTTTGACCGGGTAGAAAACCTGCTCAATGCTGGCCCACTGCCTGCCGCTGGCCGCCGCAAACTGGATGCCCTGGCCCCTCAGTTTGAGAATGGTATCGAATACCTCCGGATTGATTACATTTCCCCCGTCTTCCAGCAAAGTCCCGTCTATATCAGAAACAATTAATTTAATCATGTTTTCCTCCAAATCCGCCGCCTCGAACGGCACCTTATTCATTATAAACAATAACATAAAAGGGCATCAGCCGCAATGGCTGACCCCCTCTTTTTTAGTTAGGAAGTAATTTCCTGTAACAGTTCAGACGGCGGAAAAATTGGTTAAAAAGCGGCGTCAAGCCCGCTTGTAAGCAGCTTTTTTAACCAATTTTCACATCGGATGGACATCCGATGCTTCTTGACCGGCATTTCCGGTCAAGAAGAAGAGCCGTCTGAACTGTTACAATTTCCTGGCAACAGTGGTTTTCTCTAATAAATTTTCAGTCTTCCAACCACTGGAGTATCGTCATCTTCATCGTCAGAAGATTTCAACTGTAGTCTCATGGTATAGGTAAAGTCTGCAAGATAGAACAAGAGCAGGAAAAGCGCTACCTGCTTCTCATAGCTGTAAGGAATATTGCCCACCAGGTTATGTACAAACCCGTTGAGGAAGCGGAAAAACAGAATTCCCAAAACTCCCCAGGCCAGACTGCTCTGCAGGCAGATGATCCCTTTGTAGTTAAATGATTTCTTACTGTAATCCCACCAGAAAGAGCCAAACAGGTGAATCATCATTCCCGCTGTGATCAGCTCCATCACAGTAGCCATGATCATGCTGGCGAAATACAGCTTCACCGGCTGGTCTGCAAACGGCTGGAGAAGCAGGCAGGCGCCCATCGCTCCAAAACCATATATAATGCAAAAAGGACCATGCCCAAATCCCCTGTTCAATACGGGCGTTTTATTCTCATAGCTTAAAACCACACATTCCAGCAGATATCCAATAAGACTAAAAGCAAAAAACCAATTGATCATATGATATATGGTCACGGATGTCCCTCTTTTCCTTAACGTATTCTTAACGGGTTCAGTATAATATAGAAAAACTTGGATTGCAAGGAAATTTTTCTTACAATTCGCAAAAAAGTTTGGGGTAGGTTTACAAATTGCGGACCGGCACACACAACGCACCTGGCCGCAATTTGTAAACCTGGCAGCCGCTGGGGTATTGATAAAAACCAAGAGCGGCTTTGTATAATCTATTTGTTTGATTAACAGATAGTTCAATTACACAACAAGACCTTTGTTATTAAAATATGGCGGCTGAGGCACTTTCCTATAACAAAGGTCTTTTATCGTTTGGAGGATTGATTCTTTATATTAATTCCTTGAATCGGCTGCTCCAATAAATTGTATTAAACTGTTGCAGCAGTTCAGACGGCTAAACTTCTTGACCGAAAAGGCCGTCCAAACTATTACAAATATTATTTTCAAAAATAGTTCAAATAAGACGATATTGTCTTTAATAAACCGAATTCATAAACAGCGCAATCAATATGCCCAATACCGCTCCTGCGAAGACCTGGAGGGGGGTGTGGCCTACGAATTCTTTTAGTTTCTGCTGGAACTCTAAATTACTGAGCTGCAGAAAATCCTGCTGCATGAGGATGTTCAGAAGTCTGGCCTGTTTACCTGTTTCCTGTCTGACGCCAATGGCGTCGTACATGACCACTGCAGACAGTACAAAACAGACTGCAAATTCAAAAGAACCCACTCCATACTGGTAGGCTGTGGACGTTGTCAAAGCGCAGACTGTGGCCGAATGGGAGCTGGGCATTCCGCCGGAGCCGACCATTCTCTCTGCTGAAAACGATTTATTCAGTGCAAAATCTATGATAGTTTTCAATACCTGCGCTACCGTCCATCCGGTTAACGCGCTGATTAAAACCTTGTTGCTCAGTATCTCTTCCCAAAAAGTCATGGTTTTCTCCTATATCCAAAAGCGGTCAATATTATGCAGGGCGTCCCGGATTGAGTAAATGAGCCATCCACCGCCTTGTATGGGACGCAACTTCCGCCATGCCGCAGAATTTGTCCGCATAGACGATGGACATCCCTTCCCGGCTGCGGGGCGGAACTGGTGTCAGCGGCCACATATGGCGGAGAATCATATTTTTCTCCATATCCGTCAGTTCAAAATACTTAGACGCATTCTCCATAGCCACCCTGGGGTGGGTTAAGCCGTGGAAACGGTTCCCGGTTTCCTTCGCATGAGTGTGCCAGTCATATAAAAACAGATCATGAAGCAAGGCAGCCCTTGCGGTCTGCCTGTAATCCCAGTTAAATTTCCGGCAGATACGGTAACTCATATAGGACACCTGAATGCAATGGGCCTTACAAGTAGTATTACCATGCTGGATAAACTGATCCATCAAATGAAATACCGGATTTTCCAGGATATCCTGCACACATGCCAGATATTCCGGATCCTCCTCATATTTTTTTTGCTTCACCCAGGAATCATCGGACGCCCATTCACGGGCCCTGTTCCGCTCTTCCTGTAAACGATTATATCCTCTCATACTTTAATATCCAATCAGCCAGTCATATAACTCCTGGTATTTAAGGGCCGATGCATTCCATGAATAATCCTTTGCCATGCCGCGGTCAATCAACTTGTTCCATTCACGCTTTTTATCGTAATAAACATGTTTCGCATAATTCACGCTTGCAAGCATCTCATGTGCATTATAATTAGCGAATGAGAAACCGGTTCCGGTGCTCTCAAATTCGTTATATGGCTCAACCGTATCCTTCAGTCCGCCTGTCTCCCTGACAACCGGCACCGTACCGTATCTGAGGGCCATCAACTGGCTTAAACCGCAGGGTTCAAACAGAGACGGCATTAAAAATGCGTCACACGCCGCATAAATCTTATGGGACATCGGTTCCGAATAATAGATATTGGCAGAAACGCGGCCGCTGTACTTCCACGCATAATGACGGAACATGTTCTCATATTTATCATCACCGGTTCCCAACACTACCAACTGGATGTCTTCCGTGCACATCTCATCCATCACACACTGAATCAGGTCAAGGCCCTTCTGATCCGTAAGCCTGGATACGATTCCTATCATGAACTTCTTTCCATCCACCTCAAGTCCGAGTTCTTCCTGTAAAGCCAGTTTGTTCTTGATCTTCTCTTTCCGGAATGTTTTCGCATTATAGTTGCGGACGATAAAGGTATCTGTTTCAGGATTAAACTCTTCATAATCAATTCCATTTACAATGCCGCGCAGGCTGTTGGAACGGGCTCTCATAAGGCCATCCAGCCCCTCGCCGTAAAACGGCATCTTAATCTCTTCCGCATATGTGCTGCTGACGGTTGTAATCGCATCCGCAAAAACAATGCCGCCTTTTAACATATTACCATCTTTATATGCTTCCAGCTTATCCGGTGTGAAATAATAGTCCGGCAGCCCTGAAAATCTCTGAATGGTTTTCACATCCCATACGCCCTGGAATTTTAAATTGTGTATGGTAAGCACTGACTTAATGTTCCGGAAAAATTCTCCTCCGCGGAAACGGTCTTTTAAATAAACCGGAATCAGGCCGGTCTGCCAGTCATGGCAGTGAACGATATCCGGCTGAAAGCCGATTACCGGAAGAGCGGACAACGCCGCGTTGCAGTAAAATGAAAACTTTTCAAGATCATAGAGCCAGTCTCCATATGGTTTCGCACCGTTAAAATATCCCTCATTGTCGATAAAATAAAAGGTTATTCCCTCATGTACGTATTCCAGAATCCCTACGTATCTGCTCTGTCCCATATAGTCCATATAAAAATGGCTGACATAATTCATCTTGCTGCGCCATTCTTCTTTTATACACAAGTATTTAGGGATCATGACCCTAACATCGAAATATTCTTTATCAAAACACTTAGGTAAGGAACCGACTACATCGGCCAGCCCTCCGGTCTTAATAAATGGAACTGCTTCTGAAGCTATGAACAATATATTCTTCATGCGAAAACCTCCCTCGCCAACGGTCTGCCGCTGATACGCAGACTCTCATTAGGGATAGTATACAATATTTTTGAGAATTTAGGAAGTGGAAACTGAGAATTTATCTTTACAATCTCTTATAATCAAGGCGGATCTTATCAGAAATCAACGCTATAAATTCAGAATTTGTCGGCTTGCCTTTTCCATTGCTGACCGTATAGCCGAAAATCGCATTGATGGTATCCATCTTTCCTCTGCTCCAAGCTACCTCAATCGCATGTCTGATCGCCCGTTCCACGCGGCTCGGTGTGGTCTGGTGCTGTTTTGCTATATTGGGATACAAAACTTTTGTCACCGACGTGAGCATTTCCTGATCCGCAACTGAAATGGCTATCGCATCTCTCAAATACTGATATCCCTTAATATGCGCGGGAATGCCGATTTCATGAAGCATTTTAGTGACATCATTTTCCAGGTTCTGCTCCATATAGTCATATTTATCCGTATATGGCTTAATTCTCTTGTTTTCCAGACAGCTGATTCTGTCTTTTCTTCCCTTTTCCGCTACCTGACGCACTTTGGTGACAATCATCTTCCTGGAAAATGGTTTCATTATGTAATAATATGCGCCCATGCGGAAGGCTTCTTCCGTCATATTCTCGCTTCCGGCCGCGGTTACCATGATAAACGACGGCGACTTTTTCAGTGTTTCGTTGTTTTTCACCTTTTCCATCACCGATATTCCGTCCAGTCTCGGCATAATAATATCCATAAGAACAATATCCGGCTTCGTTTTGACAATCATGTTATAGGCATCTTCTCCATTATCCGCCTGTCCAACTACCTTAAAATCCTCTTCTCCTTCAAGTATATCACACAGCACCTCCAGTGTCTGTGGGTTATCATCTGCAATTGCAATACTTAATTCTGCCATACTCCTATTCCTCCTGTTTGTTACTTTTTGTACACTGATTATAGTATCGGAAAATGGTAATCCGCAATGTGATTCCATCGCAATATTCGACATTTCAACGGGGTTTCGGCCCATATCGGATTTCGTCATCTGCCGTCTGATTTTCCCGAAAAGCAGTTTTCAAGGGAGCTGATGACGGATTGTTAAAAATTCTATTCAGCCAATTATCATAGCACTTTTTGACGAAAATAAATAACGAAGGGCTGTAAAAAATATGTCGCATTTTAGCCCATACCCCATAGAACGGAAAGTTTGGGGGATTATAACAGATAATATGGATTTTTAGCGAAAATTTAACACAACGGTGAAATAAAGCGTGAGGCCATTTTCGAAAATCCCTTAGGGCTTTAAAGCAAAGCGTGAGGCCATTTCTGAAAATGCCTTCACGTTTTAAAGCAAAGCGTGAAGCCATTTTTGAAAATGCCTTCACGCTTTACTGTCACACGCTTTACTGTCACGCTTCACTTTAAAATCCCAACTCCCGGTCTCCTCAGTCCAAAAGCCCGGTCAAATATCTATTTAGTTCCTCCCTGCTCTGTTTTTTCATCCTCCACTTCATAAGAAATCGTAGGTTTCGCTTTCCCCGTCTTCAGCCGCCAGTTAGCGAATAAAAATGCAACCGTAATGGTAACAGCATTCAGTATTATGATTTTAAATGTGGTAGCTCTCATTTTTGAATAGAACTGAACTACCGTCACTCCAAGCGAAAGGAGCAGCAGCGCGCTGAACGCCATCATCGGCATATGGAAATTAGATTTTTTCCATGCTTCCGGGAACATTCTGGGCAGCTTAAAGCACATCACCGTATTGAGTGCGGTGATACAGTAGCCGATGATCAGTACAATTGTGGTGATCTGGTTAATCTTAAATCCTGTGACAATCGGTATGATGGTAACCACATAGAACAGAAGCTGGAGCTTCCATGGAGTGCGGTATTTCGGATGCAGGTCTGCCAGTGATTTGGGGAACCATCCGTCCTCACACATCTGCATCAGCGGTTTTGTAACAGAACCCAGTTTGGAGTTCAGAGTGGTTGATATTGCAAACAACGCCCCTCCAACGATAAAGAATAAATATAAAGGTCTTGGGAAAATTTCCGCAGCCACTACAGTCAGGGATTTGCCAGCCACCTGGTCAACCGGCAGCACACCGGATGCAACCGTTGCAATCAGTCCGTATAATACGGCCACAGAAAGAGTGGATGCAATCAAAACAAAAGGGATATCCTTTTTCGGATTTTTGCATTCCGCAGACAGGCTGAAGATCATATTAGCTCCGCCTGTGGCAAATCCCAGCGTTGCTGCCGCGGATAAAATTCCCGGAACACCGTCCGTCATAAAATTGCCGTCCGCATTTGAAAAATAAGTTGTAAAATCCACATGGGGCATGCCGAATAAAACAAAGAGCAGCAATGCAAACAGCAGAACGCCTACCATCAGGTTCTGAACCTTAGCCATGATATTGACGCCAAAGAAATTCAGAATAAAGAAAATGGTCGCCACGCCAATGGCCACCGCCATATGGGGCAGTCCCGGAAACAGGGACAGGAAATAATCTGCAAATGACAGCGCAAACATGGCAATAGTAATGTTTTTGAAAATATATACAATGGTATAAGCGCCGGCAAATTTATCACCCGCGAAAAGCCCCATCTGGGTATAATCTCCTCCGCGGAACCGGAGACAGCTTGATACAAAGATCATGGGGATCAGGTTGCAAATCGTAAAAAAGGTGGATACCAGAAATGCGATGTTGGCAGACCTTCCCGTCAGCGCAATACCGGTTCCCATCTGAACCATAATTCCAGAACCGATGATGCTGCCAATGGCGATGCCCATCAGTTCCTTTTTACCCAAAACCCGTTTTAAATCTTTTGTTGACGATAATTTCTCACTCATATGTAATTCCCTCCAAATTTTTTAACAGCCCTAATCATCATAAGACGGCACCATGTCCGCCGGAATCGGAGTGTAACTCCTTCCTCCCTTATCCTCTTCCAGTTCCCTTTTGGCTGCCTCTATTACATCCTTCCTGTCCGTAAGCAGATCATAAGCCGAAGACGCCATCACCTGCCCGGCCCTGGTCATGCCTTTAGCCGCCGCCGTACTTCCGTAAGCCGCGCACGCCTGCCAGCTGTGTCCATTTACCATAACCGGACAGCAGGTCACAGTCAGATTCACGGTGGGGGTGATCCAGGAAACGTCTCCCACATCGGTAGAACCGCCTACGGTTATGGACTTACTGCCCCGCCACAGAGGCTTAAACAGCATGGAATTGCGGATTTCTTCCATAGAAACTCCATGGAACTCACAAACTTGTTTTAAGGTACCTTCCGGATACGTTTCTGCCAGGCTGTTGAATAGTTCCAGCTCTTCCTGGGTGTACTCCGGCCACGGACATTCCTTCAGGTTATCGTAAACCAAACCGCTGAGCGCATAATTGGGCAGCCGGTTGTGGTAAATGCTCTTTACCTGGTGTACAACCTCCGTGCCTGTCATGAGGGCCGCCCCTTTTGATATGTCCACCAGACGGCTCACAATTTCCTGAAGCTGTTCAATTTGCGGCGCTCTGACCGCATATCGGACAGCCGCTTTTCCCGGAACAATATTGACCGCCTGTCCGCCGTCCGTAATGATGTACTGAATGCGGGCGGCGCTAATCACATGTTCCCGCAGATAATTCGCCCCTACATTCATCAGCTCCACCGCATCCAACGCACTGCGTCCCAGATGGGGATTTGCCCCTGCATGGGCCTCCGTTCCCGTAAAATAAAATTCCAGAAGCTCAAAGGCGCTGGACTGGGTCAATGCCACCGCATCGTCGCCGGACGGGTGCCAGTTCATACAGCAGTCCAAATCATCAAACAGCCCTTCCCGGGCCATAAATGTCTTTCCTCCAAAGCTCTCTTCCGCAGGACAGCCGTAATACCGTATCGTGCCCCGCAGATGTTCTTCCCTCATAACTTCCATCAGAGCGGCAAATCCTGCCAGCGAACCGCAGCAAAGCAGGTTGTGGCCGCAGGCGTGTCCATAGGCCCCCTCTTCCACCGGCTCTTTTACTGCTATAACCTTTTGGCTGAATCCCGGCAGAGCATCCAGCTCTCCTAAAAACCCGATCACCGGTTTTCCCACCCCATACTCCGCCACAAAAGCGGTGGGCGCGCAGGATACGGGAAATGAAACCGCCGCCCCCAGTTTTTTCAGATAATCCGCCTGCAATGCGCTGGTCCTCACTTCTTTAAAGCCGCCTTCCGGGTGGCGCCAGATATCCAGGGCCATGGCTTCCAGTTCCTGCCTGTGCATTTCTATATAGTGTTTGATCCGTTCTTTTCCCATATCAATCCTTTCATGCCGGAGCATTTTTCCCTGCCTCATTTCCAATTCTTGTTAATCGAAATACGGTTCCATATTTAATCGAAATACGGTTCCATATCATCCGGGATCGGCACATAACTCTGCCCGTTCTTATCATGCTCCCATTCGTCTCTTGCCTGTTTCAGCACGTCCCCCCGCTCTGTCAGGAGATCATAGGCAGTGGCCGCCAAGACTTCCCCGGCCCGGATCATGCCCTTTGCGGCAAAACTGGTGCCGTAGCAGGAGGTCCCCTGCCAGGTATGGCCGTTTACCATCACCGGACAGCAGACAGCCGTCATATTCAATGTGGGCGTGATCCAGGATACATCCCCAACGTCAGTTGAGCCTCCCCCGATCTTTTCTTTGCTTCCCATTTTTACAGGACGCGGCAGAAGGTTGTGTTTCACCTCGCTCATATCCACCCCATAGCTTTTGACCACACGTTCCACGGTTCCCTCCGGATAAGCCGCCGCCATGGAATCTGCAAACTCCAGTTCCTCCGGTGTGTATCTGCAGGGAGAAGCGGTAAGAAAATTCTCATATGCCAGATCAGCCAGGGCCGCATTGGGCAGCCGGTTATGATAAATGCTGGTGATCCTCCGTTTTACCTCAGTCCCGGTCATCAGGGCCGCCCCCTTGGAAATATCATTGATCCGTTCCGCAATATCCAGCATCTGATCCACCTTGGGCGCGCGTACCGCGTAACGGACCGCCGCTTTACCCGGCACGATGTTGACCGCTTTTCCTCCATCCGTGATGATGTAATGAACCCTGGCCGAAGGGATGATATGTTCTCTCAGATAGTTGCAGCCCACATTCATCAGCTCCACCGCATCCAGCGCACTTCTGCCCAAATGAGGATTTGCCCCCGCATGGGCTTCAATTCCGGTAAAATAGAAATCCATGGTTTCTAAAGCAGTGTTATTGGAATACCCTGCCCCATCTTCCCCGGACGGATGCCAGCTGAGACAGCAGTCCAGATCGTCGAACACGCCTGCCTTTGCCATGAAAGATTTCCCTGCCAGGTTTTCCTCCGCCGGACATCCATAATAACGGATCGTCCCCGCCAGCCCTTCCTGCTTCATGGTTTCCATCAGCGAGATAAATGCCGCAATGCTGCCCACGCCCAAAAGGTTGTGTCCGCAGCCATGCCCTCTCTCCCCTTCGGCCACAGGCTCTTTGTAATTGAGCCCTGCCTTCTGGCTTAAATCGGGAAGGGAATCAAACTCCCCTAAAAATCCAATGACCGGATGTCCTTCTCCGTATTCCGCCACAAACGCAGTTTCCAGCTTTCCCACAGGAGTTTTGATGTTCGCTCCCTTTGCCGCCAGATAATCCATCTGCAGCCCGCTGGCAAAATGTTCCCGAAACCCGGCTTCCGGCCGTTCCCAAATTTCACGGGCCATCCGCTCCAGAACATCCCTCTCCTCCTCCAAATACTTTCTAATCGTCTCTTTTCCCAAATGAACCCCTCTCCTTTTCTCTTTAATACCCACATTTTACAAAAACCGCCCCTCCTCTCACAGATTAAGAACCGGATATTTTGTATAAAAAACGGATAGATCCGGGACCATATGGCCGGATCTATCCGTTTTTTATATATAATATCTGTTTTTCACCATGTTTTTCATCTGTTAATTTACGTACAATGATTCCATCCAATTATAAAATAAATAATTTAAGGAGGTAACGCCATGCAGGGAAGCATAGCATTTCAAACCATTCAAACCATTCGTCCCGCTTTAAATGAGCTTTCTCACAACATATGGAGCAATCCCGAAGGCCCCTACGAAGAATACCAGGCCAGCAAATGGACCGCAGACATTCTCAGACAAGCGGGTTTTCATGTGGATACAGGGATCTGTTCTCTTCCTACAGCCATCATGGCCAAATGGGGCAGCGGCCGCCCGGTAATCGGATTTATGGGAGAATACGACGCCCTTCCCGGTCTGAGCCAGGAAGCCGTCCCGGAGAAAAGGCCGGTAAGCCATCAGAGTTATGGCCATGGATGCGGCCATAACCTGCTGTGTGCCGCACATGTTGGCGCTGTCATCGGGCTGAAAGAGGAAATGGAGCGCACCGGCTGCCCCGGAACCATCGTCTTTTACGGCTGTCCAGGGGAAGAAGTTCTGACCGGAAAGCCATTTATGGCAAGAGAACACGCATTTGATGATCTGGATCTGGCCATATCGTTCCATCCTGCCACTGTCAATTTCGTATTTCAGGGGATTAACGCCGGAATTCATTCCGTGGAATTTCATTACAAGGGAAAAAGCGCCCATGCCGGAGCAGATCCGCAAAATGGCCGAAGCGCCCTGGACGCGCTGGAACTGACCAATGTCGGCGCCCAATATTTGAGGGAACATGTGACAGAAGACGTGAGAATCCACTACATTATAAAAGAAGGAGGCACTGCCCCCAACATCGTGCCCGACAAAGCATCTTCCTGGTATATGGTCCGGGCCCTCCATATGGACAACTTAAACAGCGTTTACAACCGGCTTGTAAAAACCGCCCAAGGCGCTGCTTCCATGACAGAAACAGACGTGGACGTCTGCTATTTAGGCGGCTGTTACCCTACCATGCAGAATCAGGTTTTAGCCGGGCTGGTCTATGACTGCATGAAACAGATTCCATGGGAGCGGTTCGATGACAAGGATAAGGAATTTGCCCGCGCTTTGACTGCGGACATATCAGAAGGCTGTAAAAATGCTTCCGCCCTGTTTCAAATAGAAAAAGGCGGACTCCTCTATGAAGGAATCCGCCCCATGAAAGCCTCCAACAGTTCCGGTTCTTTCGACATGGGAGACGTTTGCCATATTGTCCCGGCCATCATGTTTTCCACCGCCTGCCGCCCCGTAGGCGTTCCCAACCACCACTGGCGCACAACGGCCAGTTCCGGTTCAGGGATCGGTGAAAGGGGCATGATCAACGCCGCCAAAATCATGGCATTATTCGGTATCCGTGCTATGACCGATCCTGCCATATTAGAAAATGCCAGAAAGGAATTTCTCCGTTCCATGAACGGCCAAGCCTATCACTGCCCCATCCCGCCCGGCGCATCTCCCACAAAGCCGTCAATCTGAATGTCAGGAACCGCCTTGTGCAGCAGTTCCAAAAAAGCCCTGTAACTCTGCTCCGGCGTCGCGCCGCCGTCATGTGAAATCGCCTTCACAGCCGTGTGATAGGCCACATCGACAGCAGAATCATAAGGGGATAAATCCCTGGTATACATACCGGGGAGCAGGGATTCAAAATAGTACTCACCCACATTGAATTCTCCGAACCCTTCTAAATAAAGACTTTGGTAGGCTTCATCAGAGGTATCTTTCTTCCAGCATAAAAACTGGCTGCAGGATGCCTCTTTGCCGGCCTTGGCCCCCTCTTCTGAAAGGGCCATGAATTTGATAAATTCCCAGGCAGTCTCCTTATGGGCGCTTGTGGAAGGGATCGCGCAGACACAGCCTCCCCATTTATAGCTGCCTTCTGGCGGCGCCATCAGCTTCCAGTCATTTTTATCATTTTTAGAAAATGTCTTATTTTGTGTCAGCCACATGCTCCACGGTGAAAACAAAAAGCGGCCCTTCTCAAACTCATCGTACCACTCTTTGGAGCACTGTGACATATTGTCCACCAGCTTTTCATCGTAAAGGGAATGGAGAATCCGGTAATAGCCCAGAAACCGTTCCGGTTCCACCAGCCGCCCGTCTTCCACATAGGCCCGTTCCGTCTGGTTGTAGAGCACAGTGGCCACATCTCCAAGGCTGCTGAACAAAAAGAACGGCTCCGGCGACATTTTTTTATACTCCGCCCCCCGTTCGATCAAATCCTCCCAGGAGGAAAAAGCCTGATCCACTTCCTCCGGTTCCGACAAACCGAATACCTGTTCCATCATGCCGGACCGGTAGGCCAGGCCGGAAGCAGCCAGATTATAGGGAGCAGCCACAGTGACGCCGCTCTTTGACGTAATATAAGGAAGGCAGTCCTCAGGGAGCGCCCCTCTGTCCAGTCCGTACTCTTCCGCCTCCAAATCCTCCCACAGATCCAAATCCAGAAAATCCCCGGCAAACTTATCCTGAAGCAGACAAATGTCAGGCAGATCCTCTGAAAACGAAATGGCGCTGCGCAGTTTTTCCGCGTATTCGTAATTCGGCACATTTACATAATTAATGGAAAGGTTTTCCCTGTCCCTGGCAAATTCCTCAAACAGTTCAACCAGCGAATCATCCCAATACCAGACGGTCAGCACCTCTGGCTCCGCCCGGATTCCTGCGTTGATGCCGGCGTCCGTTTTTCTGTTTACCATCCAAAACAGGATGCAGGCATAAACCGCCGCCAGCGCTCCAATTACAACCAGTGTCTTTCTAAGCATAATCATCCCCCTGACTTTCTCTTCCATCCGGCCAATCCCATTCCTTCTTCATAAGAGGAATGCAGATTAACACCATGGTTCCCTTACCCTTTTCACTGTATACTTCAAAGCTGTAGTCTTCCCCGTACAGATATTCCAGCCTGTCCCTGATGCTGCTCATTCCGATGGAATGGACGCCTCCCCTGCTGCTGTCCGGCCCGTTCATCAGTTCTTTTCTCCGTTCTTCCTCCATGCCTACGCCCGTATCCGACACGCAGATTCTCAGTTTCCCCTCCTCCGGTTCCGCAAATATCTCCACCACCCCCGGTTCCTCGCTGGGCGCAATTCCGTGATAGATGGCATTTTCCACCAGCGGCTGGAGAATATTTTTGGGCACAAGGGCCTCTTTCACTTCCGGGCTGACATTGTAAATGATCTCGAACTTATCTTTATAGCGATAGGACTGGATCGCCCCGTAAGCGTCCACAATCCCCAGTTCCAAAGACAGAGGGGCCGTAATCTTTCCATCGTAGGCCGCCATGCTGTCCTGAAGGATCAAGATCAGGGACTTGACCATGGTTTCAATATCCTTGTCCCCATTTCTCCTGGCCAGATAGATCACGGAACTGAGCGTATTGTAGAGAAAATGAGGATGGATTTTAGACATCAGCATGTCAAATTTAATCTTTTTCTTAATCCTCTCATCCTGGACCTTCTGCCTGACATGTTCTTCAATGCTGGCTACCATATGGTTAAAATGACAGCTCAAAAGCTCCAGTTCATCCCCGGTCCGTATGGACAGTTCCGGCTTTCTCCCCGCCGCAAATTCCTGCATGGCTTTCGATATCTCCGCCACCGGGGCAATGATCTGTCGGATGTAGAGAAATACAGCCATGCCCACCGCCAGCACTGTGAGGGGTGTATATAGGAAGAAAAACCGGCGGATCGGCCCTGCATCCTTTATGATCTCATCTTTTGAGGTATAGGCCGCCACAATCCATCCCGAAGGTTCCAGCCTTTGATAGGTCACATAGCCGTCCTGAAAATCCGTCTGAAAGCAGCCCTCTGCATATCTGCCGCCCCCATCCAGCACATTTCCTATGTCTTCCGGCCAGAAATCCCCTCCCGCCACAGGAATCCCCTTCATCCCGTCATAGATCAGGTATTTCCTTTCCTCTCCAAAATAGCTCTTCATAACCGTGTCGAACTGCCCCGCATCCAGATTCAGCAGCAATTCCCCTGTCCTCATCACAGGATTATTGCTGTCCGATATGTAACATCTGTAGGTGATAAAATCCTTCTCTTTTGCAATCTTAATGGGGTGAATGCGGCTGTAGCACCGGTTCTCCCCTCCCATTTCCTGATACCACTCCTCTTTAAGAAGCCCTTTAAAATAATCCTCATAGGGGCTGTAGCTCCAATACACCTGATCCCGGCAGATCAGCACCGCGCTTCTGATGTACAGCCTCAGCTTAATCATGTTTTTCAGTTCCTGGCTCATGGCCTCAATCTGATAATAGTCCGGGTCCGGTATTTTAAGAAACTCCTGGATCAGCGGGCTGACCGATATATTCTGCGCCAGGAACCGGCTGTCCTGAAGGACCGTCTGCACGCCCATGGCACACTGGCTGGTGATTCCGGCATCCTGCTGCCTGCGGTGGGCCACCAGCAGCTTATAACAATACTGGTATACAAAGGAATTGCCAATCAGCGTCAGGATCAAAATGAGGACGGCGATCCCGGCGCTGGTCTTTTTTTGAATTGTCATTCTGATTTTTCCGTTCATTTCGTACCGTCTCCCTGCCGTCCGAATGCCGATGGAGGAACCCCCATGATCTGGCGGAATGTCATGCTGAAATACTGGCTGCTCTTGTATCCAACCATTTCCGCCACTTCCCCCACCCGGTAGTCCCCGCTTTCCAGCAGATTTTTCGCCTGTTCCATCCGGTAAGCCGTCAAATATCTGGAAAATCCCTGTCCGACCTCCCGTTTAAACAATTTATTCAGGTATTCCGCATTGAATCCCAACTGATCCGCCGCGTCCTGAACTGAGATGTCATTTCCATAATTCTCATGAATGAACTGAACCGCTTTCCTCACCCGGGAACTGTATACATGACAGCCGAACTCCACAATATGCTGGGAAAATTCCGTAAATGTCTCCCAAACCGCTTCCGCGCTCAGGCATTCCGCCACATCCTGGCGGAACTGCTGAATCTGTTTCGGGGAACAGAAGTTATTTTTACGATACTGCAGGACGGCTGCGTCCATAAGGGAACCCAGCTGGGCAAATCCTGCCAGGCTGTAACTGTGGCGGCAGAAACGCTCCATCAGGGTTTCCAGCTTTTCCACGATACCATGTACCGTCATTCCAGCCATTCCCTGGCGGACCGCTTCCATTTCATCCAGTTTCAGTTCTGTTTCACTGATCCTGGATTTAACCGTTTCGTACTCCGCGATTCTGCCGTATCCCTGAAAAATGGTATAGGGAACCAGGCCGTCCAAACATTCATAAGCCTGGAAAAGCCGGTCCGGCAGGCTGACTCCATAGGGCATATAAAGGATGGTGGGGCTCCCTTCCCCGCCGTTTCCAAGGCATTCCTCAAAACGGCAGGCAAGCCCATACATGGTTCTGCGGTATCTGCTCTCAATGCGGTGCCCTTCATCCAGCATAGCCAGCACCACAATCTGCCTGCCCTTATGCAGTATGGCCAGATATCCCGGCTCTTCCTTTTGGCCTCCCCGGCCGTTAAACGGCAGCTCACTGAGACAATCCCTGATCCTGTAACATTCCCGGTTAATCCGGGACAGGGCTCCGGTTGATCCGGGAACAGCCAGCCCGGTCTGAGGCACGATGATCATCAGCCCCCAGACAGAGGCGCCATAACTTTCCAGCATATGTACCAGTTGGTCTTTTACCGCCTCATCCTGGGGCGAAGCTAAAAACTGCTCCAGCTTCTGGCGGCTGCTCATGACGGAAATACTCCTGCTGCTGAAAAAACGCCCCCGGACTTTGATGAGTTCCGCCGTCAGAGACGCTTCATTGAGATCATATTTTAATATGTAGTCGGAAACGCCCAGCCGGATCGCCTCTTTCGCATAATCAAAGTCGGAATACGCGGTTAGAAGCAGCATCTGGACTTGAGGCATACACTCCTTCACCTTGGCCGCAAAAGCCAGACCGTCCATGCAGGGCATCCGGATATCCGTAATGATAAAATCGGGACGGCAGGAAGACAAATGATCCAACGCCGCCTGCCCGTTTCCAAATACCCCGGCAATCTCAAACCCAAGACTTCCCCAGTCCACCAATGTCCGTATATCTTCTAAAAGGAGCTGGTCATCATCCACCAGCATCACCTTAATGAAAGGCATAGATTTTTTATCTTCACTCATACCATTCCTCCATGCGGGAAAACCACCAGGATTATTTTTCACCCACTCCTTTGTTTCATATATATTAACACAGCATTCTGATTCTGAAATGCCTAAAACGAAAATTCTTTATACAAATAAAGTTTTATATAAATAAAGTAAAACAGGAAAATGGCGGCCCCGGACTGCACCGCAGCCGACGTCACCATCCCTGTTAAATTCCATATTTACGCATTCAAAGAACAGCCGCCCAGCGAGCACCCGGTCGCCGTGGCAGCACAGCCGCCTAAAGCCGTTTCTCTCAGTTCATAGGGAAGCCCTCTTCCCACCCCCAGCATGGTATCCAGCATCTCGTCAAGAGGGATCAACTGGCCGATCCCGCTGAGGGCTATTTCCGCACAGGTCAGGGCATTGGCCGTGCCAGCCGCATTCCTGCTCTGACATGGGCATTCCACCAAACCTCCAATGGGATCACAGACCAGTCCAAGCAGGTTCATAATCGCCGTGGAAGCCGCATTTAAACACTGTTTGGGAGTGCCGCCCATGATTTCCACCGCTGCCGCTGCGGCCATGGCGGAAGCCACGCCCACCTCGGCCTGGCATCCTCCCACTGCTCCTGCCACCGTGGCGTTGCGCATGGCCAGATACCCCACCGCCGAAGCCGTAAACAGGCCGCGGATCACCTCTTCATCCGTCAGCCCGTACTCTTCCTGAAGGGCCAGAAGAAGCCCGGGCACAATTCCCGAAGAACCTGCCGTGGGAGCCGCAACGATCAATCCCATGGAAGTATTCACTTCTAAAACGGCCATGGCGTAAGTAATCGCCTTAGCCAGCACATTTCCGCATATGGAAGCCCCGGACAGACGGCGCTTTTCCAGCTTTTCCGCCTCCCCGCCGATCAGGCCCCCAATGGATCTCACCGGTTCTTTCAAAGGTTTATGGGAGGATTCCCGCATGATATCCAGCGCTTTCCCCATGCGCGCGCAGACTGCCTCCCTGCCCACTTCCGTCAAATCCGTTTCCCTTTGCATCATGGCTTCCGATATGGATATCCTGTGTTCCCTGCATAGTTCCAAAAGTTCTCTACCTGATTTAAAATCCATCGTTTCTGCCTCCTATATCTGTACCAGCATGGTATCATGGACATTGGGATTTTCCCTGATATGGGCGATCACTTCTAAAGGAAGGCGCTCATCAGATTCCACAATGCTGTAAGCGGTTGCCCCTTTGTCCTCACGGAACAGCTTCATAAAAGCAATGTTCACATTGCAGTCGCTTAAACATTTGGTGATATGGGCTACCACGCCAGGTTTATCCTGATGGATCACGATGACGGCGCTGTATTCTCCCGTGAAGTCCACCTCCACCTGGTTGATTCTGGTAATCCGGACCTTCCCTCCTCCCAGGGATTCTCCCCGGACGGTCAGCACATCGCCTTTTTCATTTTCCAGACGGATGTCCACGGTATTGGGGTGTACTTCTTTCTCCCGTTCATTGGTGGTAAATGTATAGCCAAGCCCTATCTCATCCGCAATCGCAAAAGAATTCCTGATCCGGATATCATCGGTTTCAAAGCCCATAATCCCTCCCAGCAGCGCCCGGTCGGTTCCGTGGCCCTTATAGGTTTTTGCAAATGAACCGTACAGTATGAAATCAGCTTTCTTCACCGGGCCGTTTATCATCTTCTGGGCCAGCAGGGAAATAGCCACCGCTCCTGCGGTATGGGAACTGGACGGACCTATCATATTGGGCCCCAGCACATCAAATGCACTTATAAATGCCATATCGTCATGCCTCATTTCTGTTTTATTCTTTCATCGTGTTCACGGCGGTGCAGTTTATGAAC
This sequence comes from Clostridium sp. MCC353, assembly GCF_018785315.1. Classification (GTDB taxonomy): domain Bacteria; phylum Bacillota; class Clostridia; order Lachnospirales; family Lachnospiraceae; genus CHH4-2. The sequence goes on from NZ_WQPN01000062.1 coordinate 30,746, forward strand.
GCGGCAGTTTCTGCTTAATTATAAAAATGTATTTGAGAAATTCATTTTCCCCACCTGCCTCCGTTCCCAGCAGGCCGAAAGATAAAAAATCGGAATTCCTCACACCTTTTCTTATTCTGCGCTAAAACTCACCTCCTGATACGGCAGATTTCCGGTTACTGTTCACTCCGTGCTCAGTAACCTGCAAAAATTCATTCCAAATCGCCTTCGGTGATGAGATAATTCTTTGTACCGTATCCACAGTTGACGTTAATGTAATTTTAATATACCATGGGATTATACATTAATCAAATTCATGATTTTCATTAATATGTTTAATTTTTTTAATAGTCTGACTACTTTGAGCAGTAAATACTTACATTCAATAATTACCCGGATTTTCATATGGGATGGACATCCGATGCTTTTTTTGAATAGGGAGATTCGCCGTCAGAACCGTTACAATACGAAAGATTAGGGGGAATTGGAAATGGAGACACGTCAACTCTATACGTTCATTAAAGTCGCCCAGCTTCAAAGCTTTTCCAGGGCCGCAGAAGAACTGGGTTATTCCCAGTCAGCCGTCACCGTCCAGATCAGACTGCTGGAAAATGAGCTGGAAACCCGCTTGTTTGACCGCGTGGGAAAAAAAATCACCCTGACACATCAGGGTGACCTGTTTTATACTTATTCCAATAGTATTTTAAAAGAGATGGCCCAGGCGAAAAAGGCCATACGCGGCCAGGGGCCTTTAAACGGAGTGCTGAGAATCGGGACCATTGAATCCCTGTGCTTTTCCAAGTTCCCTCCCATCCTTCACTATTTTTACCAGCACCATCCCAACGTGGCCATACAGATTCTGACCGGACCGCCGGAAGAGCTGATCGACATGATGGAACACAATAAGGTGGATATCATCTACCTTCTGGACCGCCCACTCTACCACATCAACTGGATCAAGGCCCTGGAAAAAGAAGATGAGGTGGTTTTTGCCGCCTCTCCCCGCTCAGTCTTTGCCGGGAGAAAGGGACTGGCCCTGGATGACATTCTGGGCGAAAAATTCGTGCTGACAGAAAAAGATGCCAACTACAGAAAAGAGCTGGACATCCTTTTGGCTTCCAAAGGCTGTTCCATCAAACCCTTTCTGGAAATCAGCAACACGGAATTCATTATTAATCTTGTAAAAAATAATATGGGCCTGTCGTTCCTCCCTCATTTCTCCATTCAGGAAAGCGTGGAGCAGGGGCTTTTGACCGTTCTGGATATCACGGATTTGAGAATCTCCATGTGGCGCCAGATTATATACCACAAGGACAAATGGGTGACAGGAGAAATGACCGAATTCATACGGCTTGCTCAGTCTGACTTTCTGTAGCCCTGTATTTATTAACCATCTGCACGATCTGGGCCTTTGTATACGGTTTTATGATAAATCCAAAGGCCTGGATCTGCCACGCCTCCAGGGAAAATCCGGGTATGCCGGACAAAAGCACCACTTCCGGCGGATCCGGAAGCTGGTAAATGGACTTGGCAAGGCTGATTCCGCTGATATCAGGCATCACCACATCGGAAAAGACCATATCCACTTCATGTTCTTTCACATACTGCATGGCGGCAATTGCTTCGTCAAAACTGCCGCACACCTCCACCCCATCCAGTTCATTTAAAATTTTAGTCAGTTTTTCTTTCAGTTCGATGGAGTTGTCCACCACAACCGCTCTTATGTTCATATGTCCCCCCTGATTCAAGTGTTCTCTAGAGTGTGCCTGAAAATTGCTTTCCGCCAGACGTGCGTCACACTTTGTAGGATATTTGGCGCAAATGAACGCGGCGCAGCGGGCTGCGTTAAGTGAATTTGAGCCAAATATACCGCGAAGTGAGGCGTGCAGATGACGGGAATGAATTTTAAGACCCACTCTGGTATGTTATGTCATAACATTTATTATGGTTCCGGTTTTAGGGTTTTGTCAAGGGCTATTCCTAAATTAGTGGGAATACTGCGCAGGAAAGCGGCGGCGGCGGATTTTTTTGTATTTTCATTATTTAGGAGAAAGACGGTCATATTGCAATTCTATTTGTCCTGTAATCAGATTGCGTTTCTCTTTTTTCAAGAGCACATACTGCATCTGTCCTCTTGTATAATCAATTCTATCCATGGGGAAAAAGCTTCGGCAAAAAAAGACCTCCTGATCTGACTTATCGAGAAAAAGAAATGAAATATCCAGAATTGTTCCATCCCCCATTTTAAGTAGAAATTCACTTTCAATAGCGGAAAACTCTGCTTTACAGCAGAGCTTCTGTGATCATTTTCTTTCGACTTTACAGTCTGCGCCGGTTTGAGGTCTCACTGCACACCCCCTCTCGCAAGCTCCATAAGCCAATGCTGCCGGCACACTCTCTTATTTCAGCGCTTTAACAGACATACGCCGTTGCCTGTCTTATATAATTATAATAAGCAAAACCAGAAAGTATGTTAATACATCACTCTTTTTTAGAAAGTATAAAGTATGCCTAAATCCAACCGCAATTTCTATCTAAAATACTTTTTAAAATTGATCTGCTGTTTCCCACCATCATATCCCAGCCTGCGGTAAAATTCATGAGCGCCGGTTCTTGTGGCTCCTGATACCAGGCGGATTCCTTCTGCTCCGTTTTCCCTGGCCCAAGTTTCTGCCGCCTCCATCAGCATCCGTCCTGCGCCCATTTTCCTGCAGGCGGAGGAAACAGCGATGCCCATAATGTTTTTCATGTGAGGGGCGTACAAAAGGTCATAGTCGTTGACGTGAATGTAGCCGATGACTTCGCCCTGATATACGGCTGCGAAAACTTTGTCCTGACTGCTGGTTAATATACGCGCCAGTTTGGATTGAGTTTTATCAAGCGGATAGTCGTAGCCCATTTCGCGGCAGTTTAATTCATGGATTGCGGCTGCATCTTCTATGCGGCATTCTCTGATTTCAATATTCATGGGAATCCTCCTTGACGGAGCGTTTTTTGCGCAAATTATACATTACGCATAAAATACGTTACGCATAAAATGCATTACGCATAGTTTGCGTTACGCAGACACGAACTGAGAATTTCAACTTCTCAGATGCGCTTCAAATTCGTGGCTCCGGCACAAATTCGTGTGTAAACACCATTGCTTACAACATATTATACTGTATTTGAGGACATGGGGCCACATAATTTTGAGACAAAAACAAAGACGGAAAATAAGGGGCCGGGCCGCCAAAACAGAGGAATAGAACGCTCCATTTTGACAGACCGGCCGCCCGCTCTCAGCTTCATCTACTATATCTACATATCTTTTGTCACAACCCAGCAGCTTTTCGTGCCGCATATGTTTTCAGCCACCACATCCCCGATCTTAACGGGTGATTCCAGCCGGATATCTTTTAACAGCTCCATGGCCTTTTCTATCTCTTTTTTAGGGATCGCGCTGTCGGTTTTTACCGGGCAGCAAGGGTGTATGGCTCCCTCGATCCTGACAATGCTGGTTAATACCCTGGTTGGATTTTGAAGTTCCTTTTTGCCGTACTCTTCGCCCCTCTGGCAGCCGTAGCCGCTCACCTGATATCCGTTTTCTTCATCCACGGTTAAATGACAGCCTTTTGGGCAGACAATGCATATTAATTCAGTCATAATTTCCTCCATTCCACCAAATTACTGCTGAGTGACGGATATAGTCAGCCTGATTCCGGTCATTTTCTTCAAAAATGCCGTCGGAACGGCGATCTTTTCCATTTCCCCCGGCGCAAGATGTTCCCGCTTAAAAGAGCAGATTACATGTTCACCGTCTGTCACTTCAATCAAACTGTTTTGGTAAATGTTATCGACACGGAAGAATAACTCCGCCGCTTTTTCCGTCTGATCCGGCCGGACTTTCTGGGGAACCGTATAGTTGACATGGCTGCCCGGGACCACCTGAATCACAGCGCTGTCCCCTTCCGTCTGTCCGGCTGCGTACCTGGCCGCGGCTTTTCCTGCCTTTTGGCCTTCTATGGTGACGAAATCCACCAGGTCATGGACATGAACCACGTTGCCGCAGCCGAAAATTCCGGACGTTTCCGTTTCCATGTTCTCATAGACAAACGCCCCGTTGGTATGGGGATCCAAAGGAATGCCCGCCGCTTTGGTCAGCTCATTTTCCGGTATCAGGCCCACGCTCAGCAAAACCGTATCGCAGTCGAATTCGACTTCCGTTCCCGGCACCGGCTTTTTATCCTCTCCCACTTCAGAGATGACCACCTTTTCCACCCGGTGTTTCCCTACGATGTTGGTGATGGTGTGGGAGAGATAGAGCGGAATTTTGTAATCGTCCAGACATTGGACAATATTCCGGTTCAGGCCGTTGGAATAAGGGCAGAGTTCCACACAGGCCAGGACTTCCGCCCCTTCCAGGGTCAGGCGGCGGGCCATAATCAGGCCGATGTCACCGCTTCCCAATATGATGACCCGTTTTCCGATCATCCAGCCTTCCACATTGATGTACCGCTGGGCAGTGCCCGCTGTCAGCACGCCGGCAGGCCGGTCACCGGGAATCGCAATGGCTCCCCTGGTACGCTCCCTGCATCCCATGGCTAATACCACAGCCCCGGCTTTCACCTCCATCAGGCCGTCGGCGGTGTTGACCGCATAGACCGTCTTATCCGGATTCACCGCCAGCACCATGGTGTCCAGCTTCACATCGATTCCAAGGGCTTTAGCCTGCTTTATAAACCGGGACGCATATTCCGGCCCTGTCAGTTCCTCTTTAAAATAATGGAGCCCAAAACCATTATGGATACACTGGTTTAAAATTCCTCCCATCTCTTTATCACGTTCCAGAATCAAAACCTTTTCGGCTCCCGCTTCTTTGGCGCTGCAGGCCGCCGCCAGCCCGGCAGGGCCGCCGCCAATCACGGCAATATCATATTCCAGCCTCATTTTACGCCTCCTTAACCGGTGAGGTGATAATATAAGTCCCTTCCTCATCCATCAGAATTTCCGCAGGAGAAACGCCCAGTTCCCGGGCCAGGATCTCATGCACCCTGGGGCCGCAGAAACCGCCCTGGCACCTGCCCATTCCCGCGTTGCACCTTCTCTTTATGGCATCGATGGTGCGGGGCACAATGGGCCTGTGAATGGCTTCCACGATTTCCCCTTCCGTAACCGTCTCACAGCGGCAGATCACTCTTCCATATAATGGGTTCTCCCGGATGATCTCAGCTCTCTGTTCATCGGTCAGTTCCCGGAATTTCACCCGTTTTCTCGTATCTATGTACTCTTCCTTTTTCACCATATCAAGGCCGCAGTGTTCCAGAATCCGCCTTCCCTCCCCGGCAATGGCCGGAGCGCTGGACAGTCCGGGACTTTTTATTCCCGCCAGATTGATGAAATGGGGACATATTTCCGATTCCCCGATCACGAAATCCGGTATCTGGGTATTGGGCCGGACGCCTGCGTATTCATGGATGGCCTCTCTGAAATTGATGGATGGAATGGAACGGTGTCCATGGTTTTTTAATTCCTCCAGCATAGGGGATACTGTGGCAACGCAGTCTCCGTCTTCCACCACATAGGAATCCGGGCCCACGATCAGGTTTCCGTGCACCGTCGGCGCCACCAGAACCCCTTTAAAGCCGTATTCGTCAGGGCAGGGGAAGACTACGGAATTCATAATACCGCCCTGGCTTTTATCCAGCACATAATATTGTCCGCAGAAATTGGTCTGTTTTAAATCATGTCCTCCCACCAGTTCATACACCTGGGCCGAGAATCCGCCGCCCGCATTCATCACATATTTGGCTTCGTATGTGCCGGAAGCAGTTGTCACCCGGAAAATGCCGCCGGCTTTCTCAATTGCGGTCACTTCGCTGCAGAGCTTTACCTCCACGCCGTTTCGCACCGCGGTTTCCGCCATGGCGATGGCGTATTCCCAGGGATTGATGATGGCCGATCCCGGAGCATACAGGGCCGCTTTGATATCGGGATTCAGCGCCGGTTCAATGGAAAGCGCCTCTTCCCGGCTGATGATCCGCACGCCGGGCACCTCATTTGCCACTCCCCTTTCATAAAGGATTTCCAACTCCTTCATTTCCCGTTCATCAAAGGCGATGACAAAGGACGGCACATCCCGTCTCTCCACATCCAGCTTTTCGCAGATTTCCTTTGCCAGTTCAATCCCTTCCACGTTCAGCCTGGCCTCTAAACTTCCCACCGGGCAGTCAAAACCCGCGTGGAGAATGGCGCTGTTGGCCTTAGTCACCGCGTTGGCCACATCGTTGGAACGCTCGCAGACACAGACCGACAACTGGTATTTCGATAATTCATAGGCCATGGCCGCTCCTATGACGCCACAGCCGATAATCAGTACATCATACATGGACTCTTCCCTCCTACCACCATTTAATCTGGCTTGTCACATACTCACGTATTTTTATAAACTCGGGGCTGGTCACATCTCTTGGTCTGGGAAGATCTACCTTTAAATCCTCTTTGATCGTAGTGGGTTTGTTGCTGAGTATGAGAATCCGCTCGGCAAGGTAAACAGCCTCTTCTATATTATGGGTGATGAATAAAACCGTGCTTCCCAGCTCTTTCCACAGGCGCACCACCTCATCTTCCAGATAAAACCTCAATTTAATATCCATCTGCCCATAGGGTTCATCCATCAGGAGCAGATCCGGATTCATGGCAAACGCCCTGCCGATAATAATTCTCTGCTCCGTGCTGACGGAGAGCTGATGAGGATAGGAATCCCTGAACTCCTGTAATCCCATCAGTTTTACAATATTTTCCACCCTGGTATTGATCTCTTCTTTTGGAAGTTTTTTCAGCTCTAAGCCGAATCTCAAATTCTGTTCCACCGTCTTCCACGGAATTGCCGACGGTTCCTGAAACACAAATGCGAGATTGTGTTTTTTCGGGTCGGCGGATTCCCCGTCAATCAAAAGATCCCCTTTGGACGGCATATAGATTCTGGTTAACAGGTTTAAAAATGTGGTTTTCCCACAGCCGGTAGGCCCTACAATACAAACAAATTCCCCTTTTTTGACCTTAAAGCTGATATCATTCAGCACATGCAGGTCTCCGAAATATTTGGTGAGATTATTTACTTCTACTTTATATTCGCTCATTCTATTCCTCCATGCCGGAGCGGCTTTTTGCGCAAATATTGCTAACGCAAATTTTGCGCTGCGTAGGCACGCGCTGAGAATTTCAGATTCTCAGCTGCGATTCAAATTTGTGGTTCCGGCACAAATTCGGGTATGAAAAATAAGCCTTCAGGATTATTTTTCACGCTGCCTCTCCCTGCCCTCTCATTTTTTTCTGGCCGAAGCCATTTCCCGGTATCAAACCTTCCGTATTCCTTCTTTATAACGCCAGATCGGTATTGTCGCTGATGACTTTTCTCAAATGAAGGAATTGGGGATCGGTCGTATTGCGGGGGCGGGGCAGATCAATATCATAAATCTCTTTCACGTGTGCCGGGCAGTTGCTCAGTAAAACAATCCGGTCCGCCAGATACAAAGCTTCTTCTATATTATTGGTGACAAAGATAACCGTTCTTTTTTCCGCCTCCCAGACCCTCAGGATTTCATCCTGCATGGCGTATCTGGTCTGGGCGTCCAACTGGCCGAAGGGTTCGTCCATCAACAGAATTTCCGGGTTATTGGTATAGGCCCGGGCAATCCCCACCCTCTGTTTCATGCCGCCGGACAACTGGCTGGGATAACTTTTTTCAAATCCCTGAAGCCCCACCAGGTCAATATATTTCTGTGCTGCCTGACGCCTCTCTTTTTTAGGCACCTTTTTTACCTTTAAGCCGAATTCCACATTTTCCATAACCGTTTTCCACGGCATCAGGGCCAGTTTCTGGAACACCATGCCGATCCGCTCATCACTGCCCTTTATGACTTCGCCGTCCAGGGAAATCCTGCCGTCCACCGGACGTTCCAGCCCGGCTATCATATTCAGGATTACGGATTTCCCACACCGCCCGGGGCCTAACACCACCAGAAATTCCTGGTCGTAAACTTCCAGCGACACATCCGTCACCGCGTCAAACACCTGATCCTTAACGATATATCCCTGAGAAATGTGTTCCAGTTTTAATTTGATTTTCTTACTGTCCATGGACATACCATCCTTTCCAAGAATTGTGTGACGATGGCCAAAAGCGCCCCTACCAGCCCTATGCAGACCATGGAAAGGAGGCATAAAGCGTAGTCACCGGAATCCATGCCCCTGGTGATGAGGAAGCCGATCCCCGATTTTCCACCCAGCATTTCAGCGGCCAGAACCACCATCCAGCCTGCGGACGTGGATGTCCTGACGCCTGCAAATATGGCGTCCAGGGCCGATGGAATCCCGATTTCAAACAGCATCTGCCATTTGTCCGCATTAAAAATAGTCCCCACATCCAAATACATTTTATGTACGTTGGCAATTCCTGCCTGGGTATTTACCACAACGGGCATCAACGCCCCTATAAAAACGATCAGCACCTTGGGAAATTCCCCGGTTCCAAACCACATGGTAACTAAAGGAACCCAGGCCAACGGCGGCACCGAACGGAAGGCGGTAAAAATCGGCCCCAGAAGGGCGCATGCCTTTTTATTCCACCCGATCAGCACTCCAAAAGATATGCCCAATGACCATGCGAAAAACAACGCGATGAATACCCGTTTTAAACTGGCCCAAATGTGCTGATAAAGATTTAATTTTTTAATCGGTTTTTCCATCAAAAGCAGGTATCTGTCCCAAATTGCCCCCGGTGACGGGAAATTGCTGTTTTGGGCCGAAGACGCCGCAAACCAGAAAAGCACCAGCAGCACAACAGATATGACAGGAAGTACCAGATAAATCCGCTTACGGATCTGTTCTTTTTTCTCCGCTTCACTTTGTACGATATTCGTTTGCTTTTTTATTTTTTCCATCCCAACACCCTCTTTTCCACAGCGCCTAAAACAGAAGTGAACAGCACGCCGATCATTCCGATGACCACAATTCCCAGGATGATGATGTCCGCTCTTGCGAACTGGCGGCCCTGCAGGATCATATAGCCCAGACCGGCGCTGGCCGCCAGCATCTCGGCCGCCACCAGAGTCGCCCAGGCATTGCCCAGGGCCACGCGGACGCCTGCAAATGTCATGGTCATGGAAGACGGAATCCCGATCTTATAGAAAATCGTAAAATTGGAAGCCCCGCAGGTCTTCGCCACGTTGATTAATACCTGGCTGGTCTGTTTTATCCCCGTATAGGAATTGATCACACAGGGCACAAATGCGGAGAAAAACACGATAAATGCTTTAGCCTTCAAGCCGATTCCCATCCAGATAATCGTGAGAGGAATCCAGGATACCGGCGGAATGGGGCGCAGGATTTCAAAAACCGGACGCATGAACTGGTCAAATGCCCGAAACCATCCCATGAACAGCCCCAGGGGGATTCCGATGATGAGAGCCAGGAAAAATCCGGTCAGCGCCACCTGAAGGCTGGCTAAAATATGAATGCCCAGCACCGCTCCGTCAGGGTTTGGGTCTGTCATTTTTACGGCAAACAGTTTGACAACCTCCGTCGGCATGGGCACATACCGGCTGGGCAGCCATCCGGCCAAAACCGCGCACTGCCAAAGGATCAGGAAACCCAGAATACCTATGACCGACAGCATGGTCAGTTGGTATTCGCTTTTTTTCTTCTGGCTTTTGACCAGATTCACCCTCTCTTCATTCGACAGTTTTTTAAAAGCTTCTTTGCTGTCTTTCATGATATACCTCCTCTAAGTTGGAGAGGGTGCTTCAATTATCTTTCAGCACCCTCTGGTCATTATCATTTATTTTATATATCCGAGGGATTTTAAGGTCTCCCCGCATGCCTTTGCGACGGATGGATCAACTAAATTTTCGCTTAATATCTTTACCCGGTCCTCGTCCGTATAGCTGCCCATTGTAATGAAGAAATCCAGTGTTTCAAACAGGTCATTTTCCGCCATCAGGAGTTTGCGGTCCGCTTTGCCTTCCACATCGTCTTCTTCCGTAACCATTACCTTAACCGCATCTTCTACAGACGGGCAGGCATAAATATCCATGGATCTCTTGCATATGCTCTCGTCTGCTTCCACGCCTTCCTCCTCGCAGGATTCCACGTAGAGTTCAACGGCTTTCTTCATATTTTCATCGCTTTCCTGACACCACTGCCAGGTGAGATAATACATCATCCAGGCTGCCTGAATGGCTTCCGGTTTGCTTTCCAATGATTCCGGCGTGGCGCAGAGGCCGCATGCGGAATTGATTCCGATCTGCTTTCCGTCCGTAATTCTCACAAACCCTGAGTCCTCGGCGTTATATGCCACAGCATTCCATACGCAGAGCGCATCGCCTTCTCCTGCTTTAAATGCCGTCAGACCTGACGTCACGTCCATGTTGGTGATGGTCACATCGTCTGCCGATGCGCCGATGCTGTCTAAAAATCTCAGGAACATCAAATGAAGGTTGGTTCCGGTAGGAAGGATGATGTGTTTTCCCTTCCAGGTTTCCGGATTCTTGGGATCGCTGACAATATCTGTATCCGGTCTGGCAAACACGGCCAGATTATACTCATAATCACACACGCCGATCATGCGGATGTCGTAGTTTTTCATGCCGTTGAGCACGCCCGGACCTCCTACATCGCAGATATCCCATCCCGAACTGGCTTCCATCATGGCAGGCCCGTTAATAAAGGATTCGTATTCAATGTCGATGTTCAGCTCATCAAAGAATCCCATCTGATCCGCAATATAGAACGGCATGGAATGGCAGGAGCCGGAGAAAAATCCGATTGTCACCGTAGTTCTCTCATCCAGCGGCTTTAATCCAAAGGTGGTTCCATTTCCGCTTGCCGCCGTGCTTTCCGCTGCGCTTTCGCCTGCGGGTTCCTTCGCGGCTTCCGATGCGGGGGCAGCCGCAGTGGTCTTCTCCTCCGGTGCGCTCGACGTTTTCGTTCCTGAACCGGAACAGCCTGCCAGCATTCCTCCTGTCAGTGTAAGGGCTAAAATCCAAGCTAATGTTTTTTTCATAATGCATATTCCCCTTCCTTAAATAGATTCTGACAAATACAGAAACTCTTTAATTGTTTTTGCGTTGTTTTCCATTATTTTTGCGTTACTTTTTGCGTCCATTCTGGATAGGTTTTATTGATTTTCTAAAAGCGCGCAAAATTATAGGCAGTTTATCCAATTAAATGTTTCTTTTACGCTCGTATTTGTGCATTTTGTCACCTGCATGTTTAGAATATCATCGTTTTTTTATTTTTTCAAGAACCCTCTTTCTGATTTATGCACTTTTTTTAAGAAAACGTTTGATCCTGTTTCATTTCCACAGTTTTCTTCATTTTTTTGTGCATTTTAACGGTTATTCTGGAATTTAATAGTTATTTTTTTGACAATTGCGCTGTATTTCACATTATTTCCGTCTATTTTTGCCGTTTTTTTCTTGTTATAAAGAAAATTTGCGTTATAATAGGATTAAATAGGAGGAATGTAAATGACTGTTCGATTAAAGGATATCGCAAATGAAGCCGGTGTTTCCATCTCCACTGTCTCCCGGGTCTTAAACGATCCCAGCACCACAGCAGCCCGTCAGGATCTTCAGGAAAAGATATGGGAAATCGTCAGAAGAACCGGCTATTCTCCCAACCGCCAGGCTCAGTCGCTAAAAAACGGCACCAGGGAGCAGGAACTCACAGTGAAAAAACCGGTTTACTGCCTGATCGCATGTTCAGCGGAAGAAGTGAAAGACGATACGTTCTATACCCAGATTCTGTCCGCCATTGAACGGGAGGCATATAATAACAACTATGCCCTGGCTTATACTTTTTTTGCCCGGGACTTGGAAAATCCGGCCACCGTCCGGCAGTTTCAGGAAAACCCGAAAGACAATCTGATCGTGATCGGACGTTTCAAGCCAGCAATCATGAAAATTCTGAGCAAGGGATTTAAAAGAATTGTCTATACCGGCCTCAATGAATTGGAAATCAATTGTGATCAGGTTCTCTGCGACGGGTACAAAGGCATTATGGAAGCGGTTCAATACTTTTATGATCTGGGTCACAGGCGGATCGGACTGATCGGCAATCAGGCCAACCGGGAAGCCCGGTGCCGGGGATATTTCAGCCGGATGAAGGAATTGGGACTGACGGTGGAGCCCTGCAACCTGGCCCCTGATACCACCCTTTCCCTGGAAGGCGGCCAGCAGGGCATGATGCAGCTGATCCGGCAGAATTTTAATGCCACTGCCATCATCTGCGCCAATGATATGGTTGCCATGGGCGTTCTCCATACCTGTAAAAAGCAGGGAATCCGCGTACCGGAAGACTTGTCTGTAATGGGCATGAACGACATGGAAACCGTCCAGTATATCAGCCCCATGCTTACCACCGTCCACGTTCCCATGGATGAGATGGGCAGGGTGGCCATGCGTGTGCTGATCGACCGGGCGGAAGGAGGACATACCCTGCCCCAGAGGGTCTTTCTGCCGTTTTATATTGCGAAAAGGGAGAGCACGGCCGGAATAGCTGGGAAAGGCCGGGCGGCGGATCACGAGTAACCGGTTGGTTTTCGGCTGCATATCGATTGAATCCTGGCTGCATTTACCTCATTTTCCACAGTACCCACCATGGTTCGGTTCAACGCTGTAAGAAAGTTGAGGTTTTAAAATCCGGATATTTCTGATAGAATAGCGTCAGTTAGAATCTTATTTTGCCGAGGGATGTGATTGATATGAAATTAGAAAAGATGGACGCATTTTTTGACAGCCGCCTGGATATTTACGAAGACCATCAGCTTAACTGCATTGAATCCGCCAAAGAATTTTACCCCTATACGGCCTCGCTGCTGCCGGTAACGCCGGGATGCCGGGTGCTGGATTTAGGCTGCGGGACCGGGCTGGAACTGGACGAATACTTTAAGCGCAATCCGGGCGCCCGGGTGACCGGGATCGATCTGGCCTGCGGAATGCTGAAAACCCTGAGGGCTAAATTTCCGGATAAGAACCTGAATCTCATTCAAGGTTCCTATTTTGATGTGCCTTTTGGAGAGCAGGTATTCGATGCCGCCGTGTCGGCAGAATCCCTTCACCATTTTACAGCAGAACAGAAAATACCGCTCTATACCAAATTATGCCGTTCTTTAAAAGACAGCGGGTACTTTATTCTGACGGATTATCTGGTGGAAAGGGAGGAGGAAGAAGCGCTGTATTTCAGGGAATTGGCCCGTTTAAAAAAAGATAACGGGATATGTGACAGCGGTTTCTATCATTATGATACGCCATTGACAAGAAAACATGAAATTGAGGCGCTGCTGGCCGGTGGATTTTCAAAAGTTGAGGTGATCGGGAAGTGGCAGAACACTTATGTGTTGAAAGCTGACAAATAGGACCGTCTCTCATAATACTTTCTATTATTTAATTCACTAAGCAGGCTTCGCTAAGCTGCTGCATTTCACTGCCCTACTTCCTGCATATTTTAATTAAACGACAAAAGCAAATCCTGTACTGCTAGTGCCTTCCGCAATAAAAAAGCATTGACCGGACTATTAAGCGCACTTCTAGATATGCCCGCTGAAGATATAAAAGAATTGGAATTTCCGGATACATTTTTACATGGTGAATATGAGGGAGATCGAGAAGGAATTCTGGATGTCCGCATCCATCTGAATAATGAACGTAAGATAAATATTGAAATCCAGATACTGGAATATCCATTTTGGGAAGAACGTTCCCTATACTATCTCAGCAAAATGTTTATAGACGGATTTGCAAAAGGGGAAAGTTATTCCGTATTGGAAGAATGTATACATATTAGCATATTAGGGTTTGATCTGTTTCATGCTGATCACTATTTTTCCAAGATCAGGTTAATGGACGAAAAAACACATACCATATATAGTGACAAGCTGAGCTTGCGCATATTATACTTAAATCAGTTGGAGCAGGTTTCCGTAGAAGAATCCAAGGAAGAAGTTTATAAATGGGCGAAGCTGATATCAGCTAAAGATTGGAAGGTGTTAAAAGACGGCATGGGACAGAACGAGATTGACCGTCTGGAAAGAGACGAAACATTTAAAAATGAGATGATAAGAACCTATATCAGCAACCGATAACAAACCGCCTCTTTGCCGGTATTTTACCCAAAGAGGCGGCTCTTTTATTATTTAAACTAATGGAAATACCGTCATAATCCAGCCCACCGATACGACGCAGCAGATTATAGAAAGGATCCAGGACTGTTTAAACATAGACCTTTGGTCATAGCCTCCGCATTCCATCATATACGGAATGGCTGCGGTAGCCATAGGCGTCATGAACGCGGACAGGCAGGCCGCCTGGATTAAGATCATCAATCCAACCGGATTGGCACCGATAGCCGCGCAGGTTGCAATGGCAATGGGGTGAAAGATCAGCATCGTACCACGGTTCTGCATTACCTGGGTGAGTGCAAATGGAATGATGAAGAAAATGAAACCGACAATATAGGAATTCCCCCCTACAGCCGACACCATGCCCGCAATATGGCCTCCGATCAGTTCGCCTGCGCCGGTTCCGCTTAAAGCTCCCGACATGGCCAGGGCACCCACAATTAAAAACAACATGCTGAACGGAATGGATGCGGTAGCTTCCCTGGGTTTTAATACGCCGAACAGCACCATAGCTAAAGCACCGAGAACGGTGATCTCCCAGTTTTGCATGCCGATCTGCTGTGCAAACATGAGCGCCAATGCATCCGCAAAGAAAATGATAATTCCCGCGTATTCCTGAAATGCCTTCAGAGGTTCTTTCGCCGCAGTTTTTACAGCAGCGGTTGAAGGCGGAAGAATGGGCTCATCCGGAGCTAATTTTGTAGCAAAAAATGAACAGTAAATCACACAGATAATTAACAGCGGCAGACGTCCCAGCATGGGATCCAGAATTCCAACCGTGAAGTCCAGATAACCGTAGCTCTCCAGGTAACCGTTCAATTCCGCCGCAACTGTGGCCCCCGCTCCCACCGGGAACGTGCAGCAGGTCACAACCGTAACAACGCCAAGAGGGAACATTACCTTGCTGGATTTAATTCCCATGCTCTCTGCAGAAGCTAAAAGCATTGGCGCCACAATCCCCATCGCCACAATCGGGCTTTGGATGAACTGGCTCAACAGCATGCCGATCAGCACATATCCAAACATCAGTTTATTTAAATTCCCTTTTGCCACCTTTGAAATCTGATTCGCTACATTGGTGCAGAACTGGGTTCTGTTAAAACCGGCAGCCACCACGCACATACCGCCGATCATCACCACATTATTGTTGGAAAAATAGGCGAGCCCCTCTTTTGCATCCAGGCATCCGGTTACCACCAGCGCCATCATGGATACAAGGGATACAGTAGCAAGACTGTATTTTCCGCTGCAAAATCCGATTACCATAACCGCAAATATAATAAGACATATTGTCAACTGACTCATTTGTACCTCCTCATACATCTAAATTTATAGTCATTTCCCCTCATTTATAATCTGCTTTGCTTATTGGTCGCAGATGGAACCATCCACATTCAGCCGGGTGAGAATCTGGTGAGGGCGGAATGGGAATTTCTCTTCCAAATCAGGAATCACATCGATTCCAAGCCCCTCTTCCTCAGGCACCGGAAGGTATCCGTGATCCATAACCGGAATGTGATCCACCATATCGCACTGGCGCAGTTTCACGCCGCTGCCAGTCAAATGATCTGCCGTGGAGGCAGCATAAGGATTGGGATACTCACATATGGCTATATTATCCGTGGCCGCGCAAAAATGGAGCAGGGCGTTGGTCATAACCGGGCTCAACGGATTATGGGGTACCAGGCTGACGTGACGGGCTTCAGCCACCGCCGCTATTTTTTTCGCCCCGGTGAAGCCGCCGCATACGCCCAGGGACGCACGGATATAACTGCACGCCTCCCGTTCCAGAAGCATTTCAAATTCATGTACCGTATTGATCCGTTCGCCTGTGGCAATGGGAATGCGGCACTTTTTCGCCAAAAGACCCATGGAATCAAAATTATCCGGCCTGATGGGATCTTCCAAAAACATGGGGTTATAAGGTTCCAGCCGCGCACTGAGCTGAACTGCCAGCCCTGGTTCCAGCCGCCGGTGCAGTTCCAGACACAAATCAACCTCTTCCCCCACCGCTTCCCTGATCTTTGCAATCCGGCGTTCCGCTTTGTAGAGCATGGCCGAGTTCCCGTCTCCATAGGGCTTTGTCCGCGGTTCATCCAGATAGGGGTTCAAATGCCCCAATGCCGTATATCCCTGTTCCACGCCTTTCACAGCATTTTCTATCAATTCTTCTTCCGTCCGCCCTGCGGTATGATTGTACACCCGCACTTTATCTCTGCATTTTCCGCCTAACAGCCGGTAAACAGGCACATGGTAGAATTTGCCGGAAATGTCCCAGAGCGCAATGTCAATGGCCGACATAGCCCCCATAACAGCCGCGCCGCGAAAATGGGAAAACCGGTACAAATACTGCCAATGATGTTCAATATCCAGCGGGTTCTGGCCAATCAAATATTCTTTCATAACCAAAATCGCGCCGGCTGACGCCTCTAAAAATCCCCAGGCGCCGCTTTCCCCCAATCCGGTTATCCCTTCATCCGTATAGATTTTACAAAATACACTGCGGTTTGCGCGCAGCACCTTTACATCTGTTATTTTCATAATCCCCTCCTGCTATTTGATCCTGTAAGGCGCCAGCAGTTCCCGGTTGATGTCCAGACCTGCCCCCGGCGCCTGGCTTGGGCTGACTGTGCCGTCCGCATTGAAAATGACCGGATGCTGAAATGCTTCATAAACCTTTTCATCATACTGGGGCGGATAAAATTCGGCTATCACTGCATTTGGCACCGCACAGTCCAAATGAATGTGAAGCTGCTGCTGTCCATGGGGGCTCATCACGATTCCATTGGCATCCGCATAACCTGCCACCTTCATGAATTCCGTTACGCCGCCCAGACAGGCCGCATCCGGGTTCAGAATGCTGACGGCCTGGGTGTTGATTAAATCCCGGAAACCGAAACGGGTTATTTCATTTTCCCCGGCCGCAATGGGAATATTGCTTTTGGCAGCAACTTTCCTGTATCCGTCGTAGTCATCCGCATCCACAGGCTCTTCGAACCAATAGGGCCGGTACTCTTCCACCATTTTTGAAAACTCAATGGCTTCAAAAAAACGGTAGGCGCAGTTGGCGTCCAGCATCAGCTTCGTATCTTCTCCAACCGCCTGGCGCACTGCTTTTACCCTTTCAGCATCCTCTCTCATGGACAGAGCGCCCACTTTCATTTTCACCGCATCGATGCCCCAGCTTTTGTATTCCATCATTTCTTCCTGAAGCTCTTTGATCCCTTTGTCCTTTGCATAATAACCTCCGGCTATGTAACAGGGTATCCGCTCCTGGTATCCGCCCAGCAGTTTGTATAACGGCATTCCCGCCGCCTTTGCCTTAATATCCCACAGAGCGATATCGATCGCGGAAACGGTCTTGCAGCTAGTGCCTTTCCTGCCTATGAATTTCGGTACATAGGTCTTCTGCCAGAGCCTTTCATTGTTCAGCGGATCCTGGCCGATGACCGCCTTCCCCATGGTTTCAGCAAATTCAATGGCCCAACTGCACCCGTATCCCGTAATCCCCTCATCCGTGTCAATGATTAACAGGTTCAGTTCATTGTGGGTGTAAAGATGCTTTCCATTGGCAATGGGCTTTTCTTTCGGCCAGCGGTACTGTTCTGTACGAACATCTGTAATCTTCATTCTGCCCTCTCCTTTTTGTTTTTCAGGTTTTACCTGAGATTTTAGATGGTGGTTTTAGTTGATGCTTTTAGTTGATGGTTTTAATTGATGCTTTTAGTTGATGGTTTAGATGGTGGTTTTAATTGATGCTTTTAGTTGATGGTTTAGATGGTGGTTTAGTTGATGGTTTAGTTGATATTTTTATGCTAACATGGGGTGGGTTCAAAGTCCAATACCGTTAAATCATCGGGTTATCAGATGTTTTTATGCTATAAATAAACTCTATTCCTTGATAGAATTTATTAATTGGCAGAGGAGGGGATTGATGATAGATTGTCTGATGGGGACGAGGGGCTGCCGTTGGGGATGGGGGCCGCCTGGATTGGGATGAGGGACTGCCTGACGAGGATGAGGGACTACCTGAATTGGGATGAGGGACTACCGATTCGGGATAAGGGACTACCGATTCGGGATGAGGGACTACCGATTCGGGATGAGGGACTGCCGATTCGGGATGAGGGGCTACCGATTCGGGATGAGGGGCTGCCGATTCGGGATGAGGGGCTACCTGGCAGGAATGAGGGGCTGCCTGTTGGGGATAGGAGTGCCTGACGGGATGAGGGGCTGCCTGTTGGGGGTGGGGACTCCCTATTGGGGATGAGGAGCCGCATATAGCCGGGATGGCTAAAAGGAATCGTTGGCGGCAGTTAATGACAGATTCCTGCCAGTGGCCCCGGCAATACGCTGTGCCAGCGGGAATATGGCAACAACTGATTGCAGCCGTTTAATCCCATTCCATCTCTTCCTCGCTTTACATTTACCAAAAATCCCCCTATAATCAAAACAAGGATGTACTGCAAAAAAACAGATCACGGAGGGAATTTCATGCTATACGAAAAACTGAACTATGTTCTCACTATCGCAGAAGAACAGAACCTGACCCGGGCGGCAAAACGGCTGTTCATTTCACAGCCAACCTTGACTTTATATTTAAACCGTCTTGAGGCAGAACTTGGCGTCAGGCTGTTTGACCGGAGCAAGACGCCCATAACTCTGACGGAAGCAGGATCCTATTACATCGAAGAAATGAAAAAGATTTCAGCATCAGAACAGCTGCTCAGAAATGACATCAAGTTTATTGCCAATCCGTCTCAGACTTTGATTGTAGGAATCGGACAGGTCCGTGGCCATCATTGGCTTCCCATGATGCTGCCTACATTTTGCTCCATTTACCCCCATGTCAACGTCCAGGTTGTTCAGTCCACAGAACAGTATCTCAACGAAGCGCTCCATACCCGGCGCATGGATGTGGCTTTCGGTGTCCTCCCTTCGTCTGTCTCGGATTTAAAGGTCGTTGATCTGATGTATGAAAAAATGTTTTTGGTCTCCCACAGAAAATTTGGACTTGTTCCCTATTCCGAACGCAGCCAGTATTCTGCCGTCCACCCTTACGTCATCCCATACAGCAAATTGAACGGCCTTCCATTCATCATTCCCCAGGTCAATAACGGCCTGTATGACAGTTATGAAAAGATCGTGCTGGAAAATCAGATCCATCCTTCCCGCACCATTTCAGTCAATAATCTAAAAACAGGGCTGGAACTGGCTTTAAAAGGGCTGGGCGTCCAGCTTTTATCCGGGTCAATTTTGCAGTGTGAGCCGAATCAGGCAGATGTGGGGGAATATTTGGATTTTTGTGTGCTTGAGGATATGCCGCAGACCAGGAAATGTGTGGCGGCCTATGACGGGAATAGTATTAAACTGAATTTGATTGAGGATTTGATACGGATTGTGCAGAATGAGGTGCTGCCGGATTGTAAGCATATTAGTTTGATTGAGTGAGGATGAGGGATTGGTGGAATAAGTAAAAAGATATAGGGCGTATTTGAATTATGATGTTTTTAGATTGGCATTATTGGAAAGATCGATGAGAATTAATAGGGCGGATAGAATTGCTTTTAAATAGATTTGGAACTTTTAATAATAAGGCTCCCTTTCTGGATAGACATGGTTTTTATTACATTAGTCTTCCTGGAAGGGGGTTTTTTTGATTTCTCACTGATTTTTGAAGCTTTATTTGTTTAGGGATTTTAAATTATAATAATATGGGACTTCGCGAAGGCTGGCAGTTATGTACAAAACGACAAAGGGCTGATTATCGCTTTCAATTCACAGCCTCACACGAAGACCAACCAGAGACACTGATTGAGACAGGATTTGATGATAGGATTTCACCCCACAGCCCTCACGCGAAGGCCAACCAGAACGCTATAAAATTAGTGATACAACGTGCTGACATTTCAACCCACAACCCTCACGCGAAGGCCGACATTATTTGGATAATCAAACTACCTACATGCTTGTATTTCAACCCACAGCCCTCACGCGAAGGCCGACGGGTGTAAGCCCCGGAAATAAAAAACAAAAGTAAAATTTCAACCCACAGCCCTC
>NZ_WQPN01000063.1 GCF_018785315.1 Clostridium sp. MCC353
AGGCCTGCTTGGAGGTTTGACGCCAACGGATTCCGCTCCCCCCGGCATCAAACCTCCAAGCAGGCCTCCGCCCCCGTCCGTCAACATTCCCGGGATTCATGGCGTTCCTTTCGCGAACATGTTAAATAAAGCTTCCCCTACAAATTTTTCTGGGCCGTAGCCAGCATCAGTTTGATTCTGTTAAGCTGGTTCACTTCGCTGGCCCCCGGATCGTAATCCACAGCGATGATGTTGGCGTCCGGATGGGAGCGGCGCAGTTCTTTGATCACGCCTTTTCCAACGATGTGATTGGGCAGGCATCCAAATGGCTGGGTGCAGACGATGTTGTTGACACCGCTCTGTAAAAGTTCCAGCATTTCTCCAGTCAGGAACCAGCCTTCGCCGGTCTGGTTGCCCAGGGAGACATAATCCTTTGCCATATCCGCCAGATGGGTGATCGGCGACGGCGCGTCAAAATGCCTGCTGGCCAGCAGTTCCTTCCGGGATACCCTTCTGAAATACTCCAGCAGGGAAATTCCCATATTGCAGAGGTAAGCCGTGGAACGTCTGCCGCCCAGATAGTCCGCTTTAAAATTGGTGTTGTAGAAACAATAAAGCAGGAAATCCAACAGATCGGGCATCACTGCTTCCGCTCCTTCCGATTCCAAAAGTTCCACGATGTGGTTATTGGCAAGCGGAGAGAACTTCACCAGGATTTCACCTACAATGCCGACCCGGGGTTTTTTCACATCTCTTCTGGGAAGGGCGTCGAAATCCCGGATGATGCCGCGCACGATCCGGTTAAATTCCAGCATGGACGGTGATTTTTTAGAAAGAGACTGAATACAGCGTTCTTTCCATTTCTGGTGCAGGGCATCGGCAGAACCCGGTTCTGCTTCGTAGGGGCGGGTTCCATAGAGCACCCGCATGAAAATATCCCCATAGACAACACCCTGGATCGCTTTGGTGAGCAGCGGAAGGGTGATGGAAAAACCTGAGTTGGTTTCCATGCCGTTGGCATTGACGGAAATAACCGGAATATGCCCCATTCCCGCTTTGTCCAGCGCCCGGCGGATAAAGCCGATGTAGTTGGAGGCGCGGCATCCGCCGCCGGTCTGGCTCATGAAAATGGCAATGTGATCCAGATCATATTTCCCGGATAACAAGGCCTCCATAATCTGGCCGATTACGATCAGGGACGGATAGCAGGCGTCGTTGTTCACATATTTCAGCCCCACATCCACGGCCGAACGGTTGTGGTTTTGCAGGACTTCTATTTTATACCCGAATGACCGGATTGCCGGTTCGATCAGGTCAAAATGAATCGGTGACATTTGAGGACAGAGCAGGGTATAATCCTTTTTCATGTCCTTTGTAAATTCCACCCGGTTGTATACACTGGATACCACCCGGCGTTCATGATGTTTCACATCCCGGACACGGAGGGCGGAGATCAGGGAACGGATGCGGATTCTGGCCGATCCTAAGTTGTTCACTTCATCGATCTTCAATACCGTATAAATCTTCCCGGAACTGGTCAGGATATCATTGACCTGGTCGGTGGTGACGGCGTCCAAGCCGCAGCCGAAGGAATTGAGCTGGATTAAATCCAGGTTTTCCGAGTGTTTCACCACGTCGGCAGCCCGGTAAAGCCTTGTATGGTACATCCACTGGTCGGTGACGATGATGGGCCGTTCCAGTTTCCCCAGATGGGAAATGGAATCCTCCGTCAAAACGGCGAAACCGTAAGACGTGATCAGTTCCGGTATGCCATGGTTGATTTCCGGATCCACATGATAAGGCCGTCCGGCCAGAACGATTCCCCTTTTGCCGGTCTGGTTCAGGTATTCGATGACCTCTTCCCCTTTTTTCTCCATATCACGGCGGGAGGCCAGCATCTCCTCCCAGGCCAAATGGGCCGCCTGGCGGATTTCTCCCCCGTCGATGCCGAACTCTTTCTTAAATTCAATGACCAATTGTTTGGTGAGCACCTCTTCATTGGTAAATGCCATAAATGGATTTAAGAACCGGATATTCTTCTCCTGCAGTTCCTCCATGTTATTTTTGATGTTTTCCGCATAGGAGGTGACCATCGGGCAGTTGTAATGATTGCCCGCATCCGGCGATTCATTCCGTTCATAAGGAATACACGGATAAAAAATGGTTTTCACACCCTGGGCGATGAGCCAGGAAATGTGTCCGTGCACCAGTTTAGCCGGATAGCATTCCGATTCACTGGGGATGGATTCGATTCCCAATTCATAGATATTTTTGGTGGATTGTGGGGATAATACAGTTCTGAAGCCAAGATTTTTGAAAAATGTGGCCCAGAACGGGTAATTCTCATACATGTTCAGCACTCTTGGTATGCCCACGGTCCCCCGGGGCGCCTGATCAGCGGTCAGAGCCTCGTAATCGAACATCCGGTGGTATTTATAATCAAACAGGTTGGGAATATCCTTTTTGACTTTTTCTTTGCCCAGCCCCCGCTCACAGCGGTTTCCGCTGATGAACTGGCGTCCGCCTTCAAATTTGTTGACTGTCAGGACGCAGCTGTTGGTACAGCCCTTGCATCGGGCCATGGCTGTGGTGTATTTCAGGGTCAGGATCTTTTCGATCGGCAGCATGGAAGTGCCCTTTTGAGCGTCAAAACGTTCTCTGGCGATCAGCGCCGCGCCGAACGCCCCCATAATTCCCGCAATATCCGGCCGTACCGCTTTGCAGCCCGATATTTTTTCAAAGCTTCTCAACACGGCGTCATTGTAAAAGGTGCCGCCCTGTACAACCACATGTTTTCCCAGATCCGAAGGGCTGGTAATCTTAATGACCTTATACAATGCATTTTTAATCACCGAATAGGCCAATCCGGCTGAAATATCAGCGACCGTGGCCCCTTCCTTCTGCGCCTGTTTCACATTGGAATTCATGAAAACCGTGCAGCGGGTGCCCAAATCGATGGGATTTTTGGCGAACAGGGCCTCTTTGGCGAAATCCACCACGCTGTAATTCAGTGATTTTGCAAATGTTTCGATAAAGGAACCGCAGCCGGAGGAACAGGCTTCATTTAACTGGACGCTGTCCACGGTGCCGTCCTTGATTTTAATGCATTTCATGTCCTGGCCGCCGATATCCAGGATACAGTCCACATCCGGTTCGAAAAATGCGGCCGCGTAGTAGTGGGAAATGGTCTCAACCTCCCCTTCATCCAGCATAAGAGCCGCTTTGAGCAGAGCCTCTCCATATCCTGTGGAGCAGGAATAGGCGATGCGGGCCTTGGCGGGAAGAAGTTCATGGATTTCTGACATGGCCTGAATCGCGGTGGCTAAGGGGCTTCCGTTGTTGTTGCTGTAAAAATTATACAAAAGGGAGCCGTCTTCTGCCACAAGGGCCACTTTGGTGGTGGTGGAACCGGCGTCGATTCCCAGGAAACAGTTGCCCTCATAGTTCTGGATCGGCCTTGTTTTCACGCTGTTATCCGCATGGCGGTCGCAGAATTCCGCATAATCATCTTCATCGATGAACAGCGGCTCCATCCGTTTCACTTCAAAATCCATCTGAATCCCATTGGAAAGCCGGCTGATCAGCTCTTCCAGTGAAATCTCATCCTCTTCGGAAGTTTTCGAAGCGGCGTTCATGGCAGATCCGACGGCCGCGAACAGATGGGAATGGTCAGGAGCGATGATCTGCTCTCCCGAAAGATGAAGGGTGCGGATAAATGCAGCCCTCAGCTCCGATAAAAAGTGGAGAGGGCCGCCTAAAAATGCCACATTACCCCGGATTGGCTTTCCACAGGCCAGCCCGCTGATGGTCTGATTGACCACAGCCTGGAAAATGGAAGCGGAAAGGTCTTCTCTGGTGGCGCCTTCATTGATTAAAGGCTGGATATCCGATTTCGCGAACACACCGCAGCGGGCCGCAATGGGATAAATGGCCTTATAATTCTTAGCGTATTCGTTCAGCCCGGTGGCGTCTGTCTGTAAAAGCGCTGCCATCTGGTCGATGAAAGAACCGGTGCCGCCTGCGCAGATCCCGTTCATACGCTGGTCAATGCCCCCTGTGAAATAGATGATTTTAGCATCCTCACCTCCAAGTTCGATGGCAACATCTGTTTGAGGCGCATAATCCCGGAGAGCAGAAGCGACCGCTACCACTTCCTGGACAAATGATATTTTTAAATATTTTGCCAGGGTCAGCCCGCCTGATCCGGTGATCATGGGACGCAGCAGCATAGGGCCAAGCGTTTCAAGGCCCCGGGTAAGCAGAGTGGCCAGGGTTTCCTGGATATTGGCGTAATGCCGCTCGTAATCTGCAAATAATATATGATTGTCGGAGTCTAAAATGGCAATTTTAACGGTTGTGGAACCGATATCAATGCCAAGGGTGTTATGTAATGTTGTCATATATGCGGGGATTACCCCTGCCTCCTTTTCAAAAAAAACGAGAAACAAAATATCTGTTTCTAACGTAATATGTATCGGTTAAATTAAATTTCCATATAAACCCATTTAATAAGAAATTACGCATACCGCCAACAGTTTAACATAGAATTGAAAATAATACAATCGTCATTGAGTGTTAAAAAAACGTAAAGAAAACATTAAATTTAGGAAGCTTTTCCAAATCGCCGCCATTTCGTTTGACAAAAATAATTGGAGAAACTATAATGGATAAGTCGCAGCATGCAAGTATGTTTAAGAAAGGAAAGTGAAGGTATGGACAGCGGTTCGAGTTATCACGCGGAAACTGAAGACGGACGAGAACGGATACCTGCACTGGATTTCTGATTTTCCTGATGGAGTGCAGTGCGGGTTGTCTGACTGTGCACTGTATTAAATAAGGAAAGGACAGAAATTATGATACGTATATTTAAAACTGAAGATGGCGCCATTCATCAGAAAGATGAGATGCAGACAGGATGCTGGATTGCACTGACTAATCCAACGGCTACGGAGATTCTGGAGATCGCAGATCATTACCAGATCGACCCGGATCATTTAAAAGCCCCTCTGGATGAAGAGGAACGTTCCCGTATTGAGGTGGAGGATCATTACACGCTGATTCTCGTGGATATACCTGTAATTGAGGAACGGAGCGGAAAGGACTGGTACGTTACCATTCCTATGGGCATCATTACATCGGATGAGGTGATCATTACCGTATGCCTGGAAGACACACCGATTTTGACAGCATTTATGGATGGAAGGGTCCGTGACTTCCATACCTATATGAAGACCAGGTTTATTCTTCAGATCCTGTATAAAAATGCGTCGTTATTTTTGCAGTACCTGAGAATTATTGATAAGAAAAGCGAGGTTGTGGAGCGCAAGCTTCATCAGTCTCAGAAGAATCAGGAGTTAATTGAGCTTCTGGAACTGGAAAAGAGCCTGGTGTATTTTACCACCTCTTTAAGGTCCAATGAAGTGGTGTTTGAGAAACTGTTAAAGAATGAAAAGATCAAAAAGTATCCTGAGGATACAGAGCTTCTGGAAGATGTTATCATCGAAAATAAGCAGGCGATTGAGATGGCTAATATCTACAGCGGAATTTTAAGCGGAACGATGGACGCATTTGCATCCGTTATTTCCAACAACCTGAATATTGTCATGAAATTTTTGGCGACGATCACCATTGTTATGTCAATCCCGACCATGGTTGCCAGTTTTTACGGCATGAACGTGAATTCCGCCGGGATGCCGTTTGCCAACAGCCCATGGGGATTTGTGATAGTACTTGGATTTGCGGCGGCCTTATCTTTGCTGGTGGCACTGATTTTTTCAAAAAAAGACCTGTTCTAAAAAAGGATGATTAGATGAGTTTTTTTAACAAAATGGAACGAAAATACGGCAGATACGCGATTCATAACCTGATGAATTACATTGTGATTCTGTATGCGGTGGGTATGCTGATCCAGCAGCTCAATCCACATTTTTATGAACAATATCTGGCGCTGGATGCGCCCGCTATTTTAAGGGGACAGGTGTGGAGAATCGTTACATTTATGATTATTCCGCCTTATGGGGATCTGCTCTCCAACCTGCTTATGACGTATCTGTATTATTCTCTGGGGACTACGCTGGAACGTGTATGGGGGGCCTTCCGTTTTAACGTTTATTTCTTCATGGGAGTCATCGGCCATGTTTTGGCCGCTTTTGTAGGATATTTTGTGTTCGGCCAGATTTGGCTTTTAAGCACAAAGTATTTGAATCTTTCACTGTTTTTTGCGTTTGCAACCACATTTCCGGATCTGCAGTTTTTACTGTATTTCATCGTGCCCATCAAGGCCAAATGGCTGGGCGCGATCTATGGAGTTTCCATTGTCTGGGGCTTTATAGGAGGAAATACGGCGGTCCGCTGTGCCATTGCCATGTCACTGCTTAACTACATCATTTTCTTCCTGATGACGCGCAATTACAACAAAGTGAACCCACGGGAGATAAAACGGAAACAGGAATTTAAAACCCAGGCTAAGATTCTGCCGCAGGGCAAAACGCGGCACAAATGCGCGGTATGCGGCCGGACAGAAAAGGACGGCGACAATCTGGAATTCCGATACTGCTCAAAATGTGAAGGCAATTATGAATACTGCCAGGATCATTTGTATACACATCAACACGTGACCGGACAGAATCCGGATCAGCTAAACTAGTTTTTGGAGGTAAATATGAAAAAAACCAAGATAATCTGTACCATGGGACCCAACACCAATGACAGGGAGATGCTTTACAACCTGGCGAAGAACGGCATGGACATTGCCCGCTTCAACTTTTCCCATGGGGATTACGAAGAGCAGAGGGGCCGGCTGGCTCTGTTAAAGAGCGTTCGGGAAGAACTCAATCTCCCCATTGCGGCTCTGCTCGATACAAAGGGGCCGGAAATCCGTACCGGGCTTTTAAAAGATGACAAGAAAGTGATGCTGGTGGAAGGCCAGACTTACACCCTGACCACCCGTGAGATCATCGGCGACGATAAAACCGGCCATATCAATTACGCCGGGCTGAATGAAGATGTAACCGCCGGCAACAAGATCCTCATCGACGACGGCCTGATCGAGCTGGAAGTCATGGAAGTGACGGGAACGGATATTGTCTGTAAAGTGATTAACGGCGGAGAGCTGGGCATGAGAAAAGGCGTGAATGTGCCCAATGTAAAAATCAAGCTCCCGGCTCTGACCGATAAAGATAAAGCTGATATTAAATTCGGCATTGAAGAAGGATTCGACTTCATCGCGGCCTCATTTGTCCGCACAGCGGATGCTGTTTATGAGATCAAGGCCATGCTGGAAGAGGCCGGAGCGAATATGAAGGTGATCGCCAAGATCGAGAATGCGGAAGGCATCGAGAATCTGGATGCAATTATTGAGGCCAGTGATGGAATCATGGTTGCCAGAGGAGATATGGGTGTGGAGATTCCTGCTGAAAAGGTTCCCTATATCCAGAAGACCATTATCCGCAAATGCAACGAGGCCTGCAAACCGGTTATCACCGCAACCCAGATGCTGGATTCCATGATCCGCAACCCGCGCCCAACGAGAGCGGAAGTTACGGACGTTGCCAACGCGGTTTATGACGGAACCGACGCGGTTATGCTTTCCGGCGAAACAGCCATGGGCAAATACCCGGTAGAGGCCCTTAAAATGATGGCTCAGATCGTGGAAGCCTCAGAAGGGCACTTGGATTACGACGCATACCGGATGAGAAAAGTATCCAGCGAGAACGCTCACAATATCTCCAATGCGGTCTGCTATTCTTCTGTTGCAACCGCTCATGATTTAGGCGCAAAAGTGATCGTAGCGCCCAGCATCAGCGGATTTACCACGAGAATGCTTTCCAAATGGAGACCGAATACCACGGTGGTCGGCCTTTCACCCAGTGCCAGCGCAGTCCGCCAGATGCAGATTTACTGGGGCGTTCTGCCGCTCATGGCAAAACGTGCGGATTCAACGGATGAACTGATTGAAACCTCAATCGAGCTCTTAAAAGAGAAAAACATCGTGCAGGCCGGCGATCTGGTTGTTGCCACTGCCGGAGTTGTGACCCGGGCCAGAAGGCATGAGCCGGCGGCTCATACCAATATTATGAGAGTGGTTACTGTAGATTAATCTGAAAATATAGTTATTACACAGGACAAAGAAGTCTGTCAAAGGGTGCGGCCGTCAGGGGCTGGAGCTCTTGACGGACTTTTTTTGTTTTGTAAGCAGATAAGCCTCCCGCCTCTATAGGTGGTGAGTAAATAACTAATTGGTCCTGGCGGGCGTCCAAGCGCCTTCCAAGATAAAGCCTCCGGCGGATTGCAGAGCCGCACAGATGTTTTATGTCATGCAGAGCATGGCGTACGGCTTACAAAAAGCACGCTGAGGCGTATTTGAATTAAAAAGAGAGCGTGTGAAAAAACGCTCCGGTATGGAGGATAAATATGGAAAAGAAACCGTTTGTTACCAAAGAAAAATTAGAAGAGATCATTAAGACATACCCGACCCCATTTCATCTCTATGATGAAAAAGGGATTCGTGAAAATGCCAAAGCCCTGAAAGAAGCATTTTCCTGGAATAAGGGATTTAAGGAGTACTTTGCGGTAAAAGCGACGCCGAATCCATTTATATTAAAAATACTGCAGGAGGCTGGCTGTGGAACGGACTGCTCTTCGGAGACAGAACTGATGATGGCGGAGGCCTGCGGTTTTAAAGGGCATGATATCATGTTTTCGTCCAATGACACTCCATTAAGCGAGTTTAAATACGCGGACGAACTGGGGGCGGTCATCAACCTGGACGACATCACCCACATTGCAGGGGTGGAAGAAGCGGTTGGAAGAATCCCGGAAACCATCAGCTGCCGTTATAATCCGGGCGGATTATTTAAAATGAGCAACGGAATTATGGACAACCCGGGAGACGCCAAATATGGAATGACCACAGAGCAGATTTTTGAAGCATTCAAGATTCTTAAAGAAAAAGGAGCCAGGAATTTCGGAATCCATGCGTTTTTAGCCAGCAATACGGTGACCAATGAGTATTATCCTCTGCTTGCGAAAGTGTTGTTCGAAGTGGCTGTCCGCCTTCAAAAAGAGACGGGAGCAAAGATTACGTTTATCAATTTGTCAGGAGGAATCGGCATCCCCTACCGCCCGGATCAGGAGCCCAATGATATTTATGCAATTGGCGAAGGGGTGAAAAAGGTGTATGAAGAGATACTGGCGCCTGCGGGAATGGGGGATGTGGCCATCTATACGGAGCTGGGCCGTTTCATGCTGGGGCCTTACGGGTGTCTGGTGACCAGGGCGATTCATGAAAAACATACCCATAAGGAGTACATCGGAGTGGATGCCTGCGCGGTTAATCTGATGCGTCCGGCCATGTACGGCGCCTATCATCACATCACCGTGATGGGAAAAGAAGACGCGCCCTGTGACCATAAATACGACGTTACGGGATCTTTATGCGAAAATAACGATAAATTTGCGGTGGACAGGATGCTGCCGGAGATTGAAATGGGGGATCTGCTTGTGATCCATGACACCGGCGCCCACGGATTTTCCATGGGGTATAATTATAATGGAAAATTGAAATCAGCGGAATTGCTGCTGAAAGAGGATGGGGCTGTGGAGATGATACGGAGGGCGGAGACACCGAAGGACTATTTTGCGACGTTTGATTTCTGTGGTTTACTGGATGGCCTTTTTTAAAATAGAGGGCTAAGGGATTTTCGAAAATGGCTTCCCCCTTTACTGTAAAGGGGGAAGCCATTTTCGAA
>NZ_WQPN01000064.1 GCF_018785315.1 Clostridium sp. MCC353
AGGATACAAGCGCAAAAGAGGCGACCAAAAATAAATCGCCCCGCCTTTAAAAATGTCCTTGACAAGGGGTACAGTTCAAAACGATACAGGGTTCTGATTCCAACTGTTAGGTTGAACTAAGGCTTCCAGCATGAAAGAGGGCGGTCCGATGCCCCTGAACGGTGAACTCCTCATGACTTCACCGTTCAGGGGCATCTCAGAAACTGATTCGGTTTTCAGTTTCTGCCCGCCCTCTTTCACGCTGGAAACCTAAGCTCAACTAAACGGTTTCCACACGAACCCTGTATCGTTTGTTTCCCCTGCCCCGGTCCCCGGCCTGGTTTCCCGCCATCCGGTCTCCCCGCTTCCCTGCTGGGCTTCCCTGCTGGTTTTCCCTGGTTCAAGTAATTAAAAACAATTTTGCAAATTATAAGAAAATTTAACATCAAGCGTTAAGGCTTTTTCGAAAATGGCTTAACGCTTTAGTGTGACGTTTTAGTGTGATGTTTTAGTGTTACGCTCCCGGGACTTCTCAAATAGATCAAATGAGTTTTTTAACGCCTTATGTGGGGGAAATAATTTTTTCCTCAAACAAAGTTTCAAACGTATTCATTGCTCCGCCGTGTTCTACAATTTTTCCATCCACAACCTTGTCGATATCGACACCTGTAAACGTCAGCTTTTTTCCGGTCGGCTTTATCCCCAGCCATTCGCCTTCGTGTATGCATTCAGTCACGAACTCCGAAATAATATAGTCACCATCACAATATTGACGAATGATCGTCATTTTCAAATTGGGATAGGTCTTTCTAACATCAATAAGGTGCTGCCTCATCCCTTCCACTCCGGTGGGAACAATCCTTTCGCCGATTCTAACTGTGCAATCATCTGAAATATACTCTGAAACCTTATCAATGAGGTGGTTTGAGACAATCACTTCATAAAAATACCGTATTCTTTCTCTATAATCCATGGTGAACCTCCTTGCTTAATAGATGCTTTTGTATACAATAAGGTGCAGCCGCAAATTACGTTTCGCTTGTGCTGCCGATTTCAAGCAGGTTCCCCTCGGGATCGGCAACATAAAAATTGCGGATGCCAAAAGGATAGGTGATGGGTTCTCCGGTGGGAAACCGAACGCCAAACTTCGATAGCCGCTCATACTCCGCATCCACATCAGCAAAGCTAGGCAGCCAAAAGGCAATTTCAAACGTCTGATTGATTCCCCTTGGCGGAACATAGCTCTCTCCAATTGCCTTTACGAATTGTTCTCTGCTGTACATGAACAAGGACAGCGCACCGCTTGCCGTTTCAAACTCCGCAAAATCACCGCCATCCCATTGTGTTGGAAAACCCAATATATCTCTGTAAAATCGAACCATACTATCCATATCACCGACTAACAGGCTTGCACCTATCCTTACATCACGTCCGTTCATATCATCATCTCCTTTGTTTTTGGCCGCCTTATCTGCCTAAACATCAACCCTCAAGGCATTTCCGAAAATGCCTTGACCTTTTACTGTTATTCTCCACGTCAGTTACTTGAAATGTCTATACCATAATCTGCACGAAATACCAAACAACGTCTCAATCAAGCGCTTCTTAGCCCTTTCTACTTCACTTCTCCAAATCTTTATTTATCCTTTATCAGCCCAGTACACAGCCATGAATCCTGGGAATGGGGACGGACAGGGGCGGAGGCCTGCTTGGAGGATTGACGCCGGGCGGAGCGGAATCCGTTGGCGATGAAAGCCGTCTGGAAACCGTTAGTGAAACTTAGGCTCCAGGGATGGA
>NZ_WQPN01000007.1 GCF_018785315.1 Clostridium sp. MCC353
ATTTACAGGAAAGGGTGAGGGCATTTTCGAAAATGCCCTCACCCTTTCCTGTAAATCCCCACGTCCCTCCTGTAAATAATAAAAAGGCTGTGAATGCCCGGCATCTTCAATTCTTCAGCCACATCCCCATGATTACCAAAAAAGATTAAAAAATTACAAAGATAATACAAGAAAGTAAATTCTATGGACGCTAAAATATATTCTATGATATACTATTTTTTTGATGGAATAACGTAACAGTTCAGACCTGTCTGGACTGTTACGGAATAACGCTTCGGCATGGAGGAATAAAATGACAGGAAAATTATATGGAATCGGCGTAGGCCCCGGCGACCCCGAACTTCTCACCTTAAAAGCGGTACGCCTGATAAAAGAATGTGATAAAATAGTAGTTCCGGGAGAGGATTACAACACCAGCGTAGCCTATAAGATCGCCCTGGAAGCGGTGCCGGAACTGGCTCAAAAAGAAGTGTGCGGAATTTCCATGCCCATGACTAAGGACAAGAACATTTTGGAAGAAAATTACGCATCGGCGGCGGCGCAGATCACCGGCTGGCTGGACGAAGGAAAAGACGTTGGAATTTTGAATCTGGGCGACGTGACTGTTTACTCCACCTGCCTCTATATCCATAAGCTGGTAAAAGCATCAGGTTATCCGACGGAACTGGTTAACGGAATCCCATCTTTCTGCGCGGTGGCGGCCAGGCTGGATATGGGACTTGTGGAACGTTCCCAGCAGCTCCATGTTCTCCCCGCCTCCTATCAGATCGAAGAGGGATTGAAACTCCCCGGCACAAAAGTGCTGATGAAGTCGGGAAAACAGATCGGCAGAGTGAAAAACCTGATAAAAGAGATGGGAATGAACGCGGTGATGATCGAAAACTGCGGTATGGAAGAGGAGAAAATCTACCGGACCACAGATGAAATAGACGAAAACGCAGGGTATTATTCCCTGATGATTGTAAAAGAACAAGAAGAGTAAATGAAGCGCCATATTACGGCGGAGCGCCAATTAAACGGCAAATCGCCGCAAACTGCGAACCGTTATTTATGACGAAGCGCCATCTTATGGCGGAGCGCCATCTTATAGCGGAGCGCCATCTTATAGCGGAGTGCCATCTTATAGCGGAGTGCCAATTTATGGCAAATCGCCGCATACGGCGGCAGATTGTGAGGAATGATGAAACAGATATACGTTGTGGGCATCGGCCCGGGCAGTTATGAACAGATGACAATAAAAGCGGCAAATGTGTTAAAGTCCTGCGATTTAATCGTAGGCTACACCGTCTATGTGGACTTAATCAAAGAGTATTTCCCTGATAAGGAAATGATTTCAACCCCCATGAAACA
Organism: Clostridium sp. MCC353; assembly: GCF_018785315.1. Lineage (GTDB taxonomy): Bacteria > Bacillota > Clostridia > Lachnospirales > Lachnospiraceae > CHH4-2. The sequence continues at coordinate 1,351 of NZ_WQPN01000007.1, forward strand.
GGAAGTGGAGCGCTGCCGCCTGGCATTTGAAGAGGCGGACAAGGGAAAAGACGTGGCAATGATCTGCAGCGGAGACGCCGGAGTGTACGGAATGGCAGGTTTGATGTACGAGATCGGAAGCGAATACCCCGGATGCGGCATTACGGTGGTGCCCGGCGTGACTGCAGCTGTTGCGGGAGGAGCTGTGCTTGGCGCGCCCCTGATCCACGATTTCGCCCTGATCAGTTTAAGCGACCTTCTGACCCCATGGGAAAAGATCGAAAAGCGTCTGGAGTGCGCGGCAGCCGCCGATTTTGTGGTCTGCCTTTATAATCCCTCCAGCAAAAAACGCCATGATTACTTACAGAAAGCCTGCGATATCATGCTCCGCCATGCGTCCGAAGACACGGTCTGCGGAATTGCCGCCAATATCGGGCGGGAAGGCGAGACTGGCCGGACCATGACGCTAAAGGAACTGCGGGATACCCAGGTGGACATGTTTACCACGGTATTTATCGGAAATTCACAGACAAAAGTGGTGGACGGACACATGGTAACCCCCAGAGGATACCGGATTTAGCAGGAAATAAAGACAGGTATTAAAGACGGAAAATGAGGACAGAGAATGAAGACAGAAAAAGAAGACGGAAAATGAGGACGGAACTATGACGATCATAAAAGCCATGGCCATCGCCTGCGCCATGTATTCCAAAATACCCATGCCCAAAGTGGACTGGAATGAAAAAAATATGAGATATGCCCTGTGCTTTTTCCCTCTGGTAGGCTTTCTGGAAGGCGCAGTATTTTTCGCGGTTTTCAGCTTTCTGGGATATCTTAACGCCCCTGAACTGATGAAAGCGGCTGTCCTTTTCGCGGTTCCCATCCTGATTACGGGAGGGATTCACATGGATGGATTCCTGGATACCATGGACGCCCTCAGTTCCTACCAGACGAAAGAGAGAAAACTGGAGATATTAAAAGATTCCCATACCGGGGCATTTGCGATCATCGGCTGCGCCGTCTACACCGTGTTATATCTCGGCGGACTCAGCGGGTTAGTGGACGGCAGAAGCTGCCTTCTCGTCTGCACCGGATTTGTGATTTCCCGGTCTTTAAGCGGGCTGTCCCTGGTGCTCTTTAAAGGGGCGAGAAAAAATGGCCTGGCCTATACATTTTCCAGTTCCGCCCATAAAAAAATTACACGGACGGTGCTGGCGGCTGTTTTGATTGTCTTTGCCTGTCTGGCAGTGAGCCTGGACGGTGCGGCAGGAACCGTTATGGTAACCGGAGCGGCTGCCGTATTCGCCTATTACCGTTACATGTCCTATAAAGAATTTGGCGGTATCACGGGGGACCTGGCGGGATTTTTCCTTCAGGTCTGCGAGCTGGTGATGCTTTACGGCGTAGTCATTGCGGAAGGATTGAACTCATTATGAATTTACATATATTGGCGCTGGGAGCCGGATTTGTTCTGGACCTGATTTTAGGCGATCCCAGATGGATGATCCATCCGGTCTGCCTGATGGGAAAGACCATTGCATGGGCGGAAAAAACAGTGCGGAACATTGCTGGAAATGATAAAAAGAAGCTGCTGGCAGGAAGCTGGCTGTTATGTGCCGGAAATGTGATTTTCTGGACCGGCCTGGCTTACCTGGTCTGCGGTATGCTCTATAGAATCGGCCCGGCCGCGGGCCTGGCGGGAGAAAGCCTTCTCTGCTGGCAGCTTCTGGCCGTAAAAGGGCTGAAAAGCGAGAGCATGAAGGTATATGAAGCCCTGAAACAAGGAACCATTGAAGATGCCAGATACGCGGTTTCCATGATCGTAGGCCGGGATACCCAGTCATTAGACGAAAAGGGTGTGACCAAAGCTGCGGTGGAAACGGTGGCGGAAAATCTGTCCGACGGAGTGATCGCCCCCCTGCTCTTTATGGCGGTGGGAGGGGCGCCCCTCGGTTATCTCTATAAAGTGGTGAACACCATGGATTCCATGGTGGGCTATAAAGATGAGAAATACCTCTATATCGGGCGGATTCCAGCCAAACTGGATGATGTCCTGAACTTCATTCCGGCCCGGATTTCAGCCCTTCTCATGATCCTTGCGGCCCCGGCAGCCGGATTAAACGGCAGAGACGCCTTTGCCATGTGGAGAAGGGACGGCAGGAACCATGCCAGCCCCAATTCCGCCCAGACAGAGGCGGCCGCGGCAGGGGCCCTGGGAGTTCAATTGGCAGGGGATGCCTATTATTTCGGTAAACTATATAAAAAACTTACCATTGGTGATAAAAAAAGAGAGATTGAAATCGAAGATATAAAGAGGATCAACCGTCTGCTGTACATAACGGCCATGGCTGCCATGGCGATTGTGCTGGCGGCCGGTATTAAATAGCTGTGGAGGATAGTGTGAAAAATAATCTTGAAGGCTTATTTTTCACACCCGGATTTGTGCCGGAGCCACAAATTCGAATCGCCGCTGAGAATCTGAAATTCTCATCGCGTGCCTGCAAAACGCATTTTATGCGTAACGCATTTTATGCGTAACGCATTATATACATAGCGCATTTTATGCGCAGCACAGCATTTGCGCAAAAAACGCTCCGGCATGGAGGAATAAGATGTCAAAAACCAAGGAAGCGATTTTGGTGGTCAGTTTTGGGACCAGCCATGAAGATACGAGAAAAAAGACCATTGACGCGATTGTAAAAGAGGTCTGCGATGCCCGCCCGGACTGCCGGATTTATGAAGCCTGGACCAGCGGGATGATCATACGGAAGGTTGCCAAGGCCGGATATCATGTGATGACCGTGAGCGAGGCCATGGATCAGATGGTAAAAGACGGAATCACCCGTCTGACCGTCCAGCCCACCCATGTGATCAATGGAATTGAAAATGACCAGATGAAAAAAGACGTGCTGGCCCGGAAGGAAGATCTGGAAGAGATCCGTTTTGGAACTCCCCTTCTGACCTGCGAACAGGATTCATTTTATGTAATAGACACTTTAATGGAAGAGATGGGGCCCCTGGAAGAAAAGACCGCTCTGGTGTTCATGGGCCATGGAACCACCCATTATGCCAACACCATTTATGCGGCCCTGGACTACCAGTTTAAGGACAGAGGGCATAAAAATGTATTCGTGGGGACAGTAGAAGCATATCCTTCCATGGAGACCCTGAAAAAACATTTAAAAGAAGGGGGATTTGAAAAACTGATTCTGACCCCCTTCATGATCGTCGCCGGAGACCATGCGAAAAATGATATGGCAAGCGAAGATGAGGATTCCTGGAGAAGCCAGTTAGAAAGAGAAGGATATGAAGTATCCTGCCTGCTGAAAGGCCTTGGGGAGTATCAGGGAATCCGCCGGTTATTTTTAAAACACATTGAACAAGCAGAGAAGGAGGCATAAGATATGGTTCATTTTATAGGAGCAGGCCCGGGGGACCCGGAACTTCTGACAATTAAGGGAAAGCGTCTCATCGACGAGGCGGATGTGATAATCTATGCCGGTTCTCTGGTAAATCCCCAGGTGTTAGACGGCGCCAAAGAAGGGGCCAAAATCTATAACAGCGCCAAAATGAACTTAGATGAAGTGATCGAAGTGATGAAAGAGGCGGAAGAAAACGGGCTGGCAACAGCCCGGGTACATACGGGAGATCCCGCCGTTTACGGGGCCCACAGGGAACAGATGGACCGCTTAGACCAGCTGGGGATTGAATATGACGTCACTCCCGGCGTCAGCTCATTTCTGGCCGCGGCCGCAGTGCTTAAAAAAGAATATACCCTGCCCGGAATCAGCCAGACCGTGATTTTAACCAGGATGGAAGGCAGGACGCCCATGCCGGAAGGGGAGAAGCTGGCGGACCTGGCAAAACACCAGGCGACCATGATCATTTTCCTCAGTGTGGGCCAGATCGAACTGCTGTCGGAAACCCTGAAAGATTCCTACAGCCAGGACACCCCGGTGGCGGTGGTTTACAAGGCCACATGGGAAGACCAGAAGATCGTCAAAGGCACATTAAATGACATTGCGAAAAAGGTGAAGGACGCGGGAATCAAAAAAACTGCCCTCACCGTGGTGGGCGGATTTTTAGGAGATGAATACGAGCTGTCCAAGCTCTATGATAAACATTTTACCCATGAATTCAGGAAAGGAATTGATTGAGGGATGATAATACGGATCGGAACGAGAAAGAGCAAACTGGCAATGGTTCAGACTGAGATCGTAAAGCGTGAGATCGAATCCCGGTTCCCGGAAGCGGAGATCGTGATCGTGCCCATGTCCACAAAAGGGGATAAGATTCTGGACCGCTCCCTGACTTCCTTCGGAGGAAAAGGGGTTTTTACAAAAGAGCTGGAAGAAGCCCTGTTAAATGGAGAGATCGATATGGCCGTCCACAGCGCCAAAGACATGCCCATGGAATTTCCAAAAGGCCTCTGTTTGGGAGCCGTGCTGGATCGGGAAAACCCCGGCGACGTGCTGGTGACCACCACGGGAATTAAGGCTTCAGACTTAAAAAAAGGAAGTGTGATCGGAACCAGCAGCCTGAGACGGGAACTGCAGATTAAGAACATCAATCCCCAGGTGCGGATCAAGATGCTGAGGGGGAACGTGCAGACCAGGCTGGAAAAACTGAAACAGGGAGAATACGACGGCATCCTGCTGGCGGCGGCAGGCCTGAAACGGCTTGGAATGGAAGAGCCGGAGGGATTTTACCTGGAATACCTGGATAAGGAACAGTTCGTACCGGCTCCGGGACAGGGAATTTTAGCCGTTGAGATTCGGGAAGGCGAACTTGCCTCCATCATGGAAGGCATTCACTGCCGGGAAGCGGCGGTGATGCTGAAAGCCGAGCGGGAATATTTAACCATACTGGGCGGAAGCTGCAACGCCCCCTGCGGCGCTTACTGCCGCCAGGAGGGAGAGGGGCTTGTGATGACGGCCATGTATGCAAAAGACGGCGTCCATCCCGTATATAAAAGGATGAAGGCAGAAGGCCAGACCGAAGAGGACGGCAGAAACCTTGCGAAACTCCTGGCTTCCCAGGTGAGTTATAAAACCGTATCCTTAGTGGGCGCAGGCCCGGGAGATAAAGGGCTTTTGAGCAGAAAGGGACTGGAATGCGTGAGAAATGCGGACGTAATCGTCTACGACAACCTGATTTCCCCGTCCATTCTCAATGAAGCCAGGCTGGATGCAAAGCTCATCTATGCGGGAAAACGGTCTTCCCACCACCATTTAACCCAGGATAAGATCAATGAAGTGCTGGTGGAGGAAGCTTCGGCCGGAAATTATGTGGTCCGCTTAAAGGGCGGAGATCCCTATATCTTCGGAAGAGGCGGGGAAGAAGCTCTTGAACTGAAAAAACATGGAATTCCATTTGAAATCGTGCCGGGAGTTTCATCCTCCTACAGCGTGCCCGCTTACGGCGGAATCCCGGTGACCCAGCGTAATATGGCCTCGTCCTTTCACGTGATCACCGGACATGAAGGGAACCACAAAGACGCGGAAGTCTTAAATTACGCCACCCTTGCGAAAGAAGAGGGAACGCTGATCTTCCTGATGGGCCTCCATAACCTGGAGCGGATCACAAAACAGCTGATGGAAAACGGCAAAGACCCCTCCACCCCGGCGGCGGTCATTTCCGCGGGAACCACGGGCAGGCAGAAAAAGGCGTCGGCCACATTGGAAACCATTGTTAGGGCGGTGAAAGAACAGGAAATCCCAACTCCGGCCATCACGGTAATCGGCCAGGTGGCCAGCCTGGGAGAAGAACTGGAATGGTTTTTAAAAGGCCGTTTATCCGGCGTCAGAATCCTTTTAACAGGCACCAGGCATATGGTGAAACAGCTGGAAGAAGAGCTGGACCCGCTGGGAGCGGAGACCATTTCATTAAGCCTGGTGGAAACCAAGGAGCTGGTGACGGAAGAAGCGTTAAACACCCTTCACCGTCTGGATGAATATAAGTGGATTGTATTCACCAGCAATAATGGAGTGAATATTTTCTTTGACCTGCTTCGGAGGGAAAAGATCGATTACAGAGCGCTGATGCATCTGAAATTCGCCGCAGTCGGAAAGAGCAGCGCGGCGGCTTTGGCGGCCCACGGATTTATCTGCGATTTCCAGCCCTCCTCTTTCTCAGGAGCCGGTCTTGCAAAAGAGTGGATTCCGGGCCTTGACCGTCAGGATAAAGTGGTGCTGGTGCGGGCAAAAGAAGCTTCTCCCGTACTGCCTGAGGCTTTAAATGCGGCGGGAATCCCATTTGAGGATCTGACCTTATATGAGACCTGGGCGGATGAACGGAGAAAAGAAGAATTAAACCGCATTGTCAAAGATGTGGATTATATAACAATTGCCAGCGGTTCGGCGGCCAGGGCATTAAAAAATATGCTGGAAGAGCCCAAAATGCTGGAAGCCGGAATTATTTCCATCGGCCCGGCAACCACAAAAGAAGCCGAAAAAGCGGGGCTGGCCGTCTGCGCGGAAGCGGATGAATATACGGCGGCCGGAATCGCGGCGGCAATTCTGGACCGCGTCTGACAGAAAGCAGTTTTCGAAACACTCTGGACCGCGTCTGACGGAAACTGATTTTCAGACATTTTTAACAACGATAGAAAAGAGGAAACCATGGCGGCAAAAGTGATAATGATACAGGGAACCATGTCCAATTCCGGAAAGAGCTTTGTCACGGCAGGCCTCTGCCGCGTGTTCAAACAGGACGGTTACCGGACGGCTCCCTTTAAATCCCAGAATATGGCCCTAAATTCCTATATAACAAAAGACGGCCTGGAGATCGGCCGGGCCCAGGCCATGCAGGCGGAGGCGGCCGGAATCGAGCCCACCGTTTACATGAACCCCATCCTGTTAAAACCCACCAGCAACGTGGGCAGCCAGGTGATCGTAAACGGCGAGGTGCTGGGAAACTGGAAGGCCATAGACTATTACAGAGACAAGACCAGGTTCATCCCCGACGTGAAGCGCGCCTTTGACGCTTTGGCGGAGGAATACGACATCATCGTGATCGAAGGAGCCGGAAGCCCGGCTGAGATCAATTTAAGGGAAAATGACATTGTAAACATGGGCCTTGCCAAGATGGTGGACGCGCCTGTGATCCTGGTGGGCGACATCGACCGGGGCGGCGTGTTCGCCTCCCTTTACGGCACGGTGAAGCTTTTGGAACCCGACGAACAAGAGAGGATCAAAGGACTGGCCGTGAATAAATTCCGGGGCGACGTGGCTATTCTGGAACCGGGCCTCAGAATGATCGAAGAAAAAACAGGAATTCCCGTGGTGGGCGTGATCCCCATGGAGAACATCGACATCGACGACGAAGACAGCTTATCCGACCGGCTGAACCAGGTGACCGCCGGAAATGGAGTGGATATGGCGGTGATCCGCCTCCCCCACATTTCCAATTTCACCGATTTCAGCGCATTTGAACGGCTAAAAGGCGTTTCCCTCAGATATGTGACCTCCCCTTCCCAACTGAAAAACCCTGATCTGGTTCTGATTCCCGGCACAAAAAATACCATGGACGATATGAACTGGCTTAGGGAAAGCGGCCTGGAAACCCTGATTCTGCGCCTTTCGGAGCAGGACGTGCCGGTAATCGGCATCTGCGGCGGCTTCCAGCTTTTGGGGAAAATGCTCCACGACCCCATGAACGTGGAACACGGCGGCAGCATGAGAGGCATGGGGCTTTTGGATGCTGAAACCGTATTCGCCCAGGCCAAGACCAGAACCCAGACAACCGGACATTTTCTCTGCTCCGTTCCCATGTTTGGCCGGTTTGGTGAGAAAGAAGTGACCGGATATGAGATCCACATGGGACGAACCTCCAATTTAGGCGGCTGTAAAGAGGCAGTCCGGCTTTCCGACGGCAGAATCGACGGCCTTTGCAATGAAAAAGGCACCGTGTTCGGTTCCTATCTCCACGGCCTTTTCGATACGGACGGCCTGGCCCAGGCATTAGCGTCGGCTCTGGCCTTAAAAAAGGGAATCTGTCTGGAAGAAGAGGAATTTGACCTGCAGGCCTATAAAGAACAGCAGTATGACAAGCTGGCAGACCTGATCCGGTCGTCATTTGACATGAAGGCGGTTTACCGCATGATGGAGGGAGAGTGAAGCCATGGCAGAAGAGATAAAATTTGTGAAACCCGATGAAATAGAAAAGAGAAGCATGGAGATCATCGCCCGGGAGCTGGGAGAGCGGACCTGGCCGGAAGAGGAATTTCTGGTGGTGAAACGCTGCATCCATACCTCGGCGGATTTCGATTACGCGGACAACCTGGTATTTTCAGATCAGGCGGTTTTAAAGGGAATTGAGGCGTTGAAAGCCGGAGCTGTGATCGTCACCGACACCAATATGGCGGCCGCGGGCATCAATAAAAAATCCCTTGAAAAATGCGGCGGACGTGTCTGCTGTTTTATGGCGGATAAAGACGTGGCAGAAGAGGCCAAAGAACGGGGCGTCACCCGGGCTACGGTCTGCATGGAGCGGGGAGCCAGGCTGAAAGGCCCGGTGATCTTTGCCGTGGGAAATGCACCCACCGCTTTAATCCGTCTCCACGAGATGATGAAGGAAGGGCTTGTGAATCCCGCCTTGATCATCGGCACCCCTGTGGGATTTGTCAACGTGGTGGAATCCAAGGAATTGATTTTAGAAGATGAAGTCCCCTCCATCATAGCCAGGGGCAGAAAAGGGGGCAGCAACATAGCCGCTGCGATCTGCAACGCACTGCTTTACCAGATCGCCAGATAGGCTCTGCCGCAGCCCCGTTTAATGGGACCGGTACTGTTTCGGCGTCAGTCCCGTGTGTTTTTTAAATATCTTTGAAAAATAACTCTGGTCCTCAAACCCGGTGGCGATGGCGATGTTGATCAGAGAATAATCGGTGTTGGCGAGAAGGCGTTTGCTTTCTTCCACCCGCACCATATTTAAGTATTCTTTAAAAGATGAACCGCATGCCTGCTTAAATATAGAAGAAAAATAGGCCGGATTCAAATGGACCTGGTCGGCTACATTTTCCAGCGTCAGGGGAGAGGAGAAGTTTTCGGATATGTATTTCATGGCCTTTCGGACCACATCCCCGTTCTTGGTGTTCAACTGGCTGAACATGCATTCCATATAGATTTCCAGGACCTCCTGAAGCATATAGCAGAGGGCGTCAATGCTCTTTACAGTCTGAAGGTTTTTTAGGAACTGATTGTTGATCTTTAAAATCTGGTCGGTTCCCGCGCCCCCTTCAATGGCCGATCTGGAAAGAAGGGCGCAGAGTTCCGAGGCCCGGCTTTTGATGATTTCGATGCTGTTTCCCTCGGAAAAGAATACATAGCCCAGCAGATCATTTAAAATGGCGCTGGCCTCCTGTTTATTCCCGGTTTTGACCTTGGTTAACAGTTCCTTCTCCTTTTCAAATGGATAGGAAATCTTGTTGTCCAGTTCCAGGTTTTTATACATCTGGATGGATTCGTTGATCTTGGACTGCTGGTGGATCTTCCCGCGGTTGAAGATCAGCTCCTGTCTGGCATCGGATACGAAGTTGGAAAACAGGTGGTACAAAAGCCGGCTGACCTGTGTGACCATAGGCGGCGGGATCACCGTGATCTGGCCCGCGTAATCATAGAGGTCCAGCAGAGATTCCAGCGGAATATCCGGGTAATTGTTGTGCAGATCCGTTATGAGCAGGGAATCGGCATTCTCCATTAAAAACGGTCCCACCAGGATGGAGCCGAACAGGGCTTCCTGGTTGATCAGAGGAAATACGATATGGTTCAAACCTGCGTGGCAGGAAAAAATATAAGTTTCACCCAGTTCCATGGCCCGTTTTCCGGCGGTGGCATGGAGTTTCTGGCAGGAATCGGTGGGGGGAAGATAGGGGATGAAATGGCGGCAGTAGACGCTGGGATCGCCGCAGCGCTCCAGAATATTGCCGTTCTCATCCAGCACCTGAATCGGAAGTTTCAGGCAGGCGTGGAACGCCTCTAAAAGTTCCTGGAGTTTCTCTTTGGCAACGATTGTATACAAATAAGATTCCATAAAAATCCCCTCCATACCATTTACTGAAACCTATTATATCATAAAACCCCATAAAATCCAAAAATTTTACAATAAATCTAAAGAAATCCCAAGGGCTTTGTCACCCGGCAGATGAAGAAATGGAGGCAAGCATGAAAATCAGCAATTTACAGGCGAAGATGAACCGGGATGAGGTGTTCCGGCTGATCGACTGTCACGATGACAGCCCTGTTTATGAAGAAGTAGTTGAATCCTATGAAAGCCTGGAAGAAGAAGTTTACGGCCTGATTAAACCGGCCGGGCTGTTTGAATTCACCCAGCTCACAAACGAGACGGAGACGGAGAAATATCCCGCCGGAACCCCCGTGATCTATTTAATCGCCACCGTAGGGCGGGAAGTGACCGCCTATTCGGACCAATTGTTCAAAGAGGGGGAGTTTTTAAAAGGAATGCTGGTGGACGCCATGGCCGATTCCTGCTTATTCAGCCTGGAACGCTGCTGGCAGGAACAGGTGAAAGACGCCTGCGGCGAACGGAATCTGGGAATTGCCAGACGTTTAGAAGCCCCCCAGGACATCCCCATGGAAGTCCAGAAAGAGGCGTATGAAGTCCTTCATGCCAGGGAAGAGCTGGGGATGCGTCTGTCCTCCGGCTATATGTATGATCCTGTAAAGTCCACCTGCCAGGTCTTCGTGCTCACTTCCGACCGGGACGTGTTCCGCACCCAGCATAACTGCAGGGCCTGTTCTAATCTGACGTGTAAAATGAGGAACATTCCCCCGGTACAGGTGACGGTGACCGACAAATCAGGAACATTTTCCATGGAATTGAAAGAACGGGAAAGCGTCATGGACGGACTGATCCGCAGCGGTTCCTATCTCAGTGCGGTCTGCGGCGGCAAGGGAATCTGCGGCAAATGCCGGGTGAAGGTGACGGAAGGAACTGTCCCTCCATCCCCGTCAGACCTGCGTTTCTTTACGGAAGAAGAGCTGAAAGAAGGATACCGCCTATCCTGTCTGGCCTATCCCCAGGAAGATATAACCATAGTTCTGGAAAATGGACAGGAAGACAGTTTTGAAGTGCTGAATCAGTTCCAGGAACAAAAACAACAGGCTGTTTCCGAAAATGGAGAGTACGGGATCGCCATCGATATCGGAACCACCACCATTGCGGTCCACCTGATTTCCATTCCTGACGGCGGTCTGGCCGCTTCCCACAGTTCCATCAACCACCAGCGGGCCTACGGGGCCGATGTGGTGTCCAGAATGCTGGCTTCCAACCAGGGCAAAGGGCAGGAACTGAGAGACTGCATCAGGAAAGACCTTTTAGAAGGCATCCGTTCCGTAATCAGCCGTGGAAAGGCCGCTCCGGAGAACATTAAGAAAATTGCCATCGGTGCCAATACTACCATGGGCCATCTGCTGCTGGGATTTTCCTGTGAAACCCTGGGCGTATACCCCTTTGACCCAGTGGATATCAGCTATATCGAACGCCCCTTTGAAGAGGTGTTCGGTGAAACTCTGCTTAACTGCCCGGTGGAAATCCTGCCCGGAATCTCAACCTTTGTGGGCGGCGACATCGTTTCCGGCCTTCTGTTCTGCGGCTTTGATCAATCGGATAACGTGAATGTGCTCATCGACCTGGGAACCAATGGGGAGATGGCCATCGGCTGCAAAGACCGGATTTTAGTGACGTCAACCGCCGCCGGGCCCGCTTTTGAAGGCGGCAATATCAGCTGCGGCATGGGAAGCGTGGCGGGGGCTATCTGCCATGTGAGCCTGGATGAGAATAACCGGCCCAATATTGAAACCATTGGCGGGCAGCCGCCTGTGGGCCTCTGCGGAACCGGCGTGATTGAGACGGCCGCGGAGCTGATTCGAACCGGCCTGGTGGATGAAACCGGGCTTTTGGACGACGATTATTTCGACGACGGCCTTTTTCTGGCAAAGGCTCCCGATGGAAAGGAAATTACATTCACTCAAAAGGATGTGAGGGAAATCCAACTGGCCAAATCAGCCGTGAGAGCCGGTTTGGAAACCCTGATCCTCAGATATGGAATTACTTATGATGAGATTGACAAAGTCTTTCTGGCCGGCGGGTTCGGATATAAGATCGACAGAGAGAAGGCGGTTGCCATCGGCATGATCCCGGAAGAACTGTCCCATAAGATCGAGACTGTGGGCAACAGCTCCCTGGGCGGGGCTTATCTGGCGGTCACCAAAGAGGGGGCAAAAGAGGCCATGGAACGGCTGGTGGGCGTGTCGGAAGAGATCGCTTTATCAACGGATAAGAAGTTTAATGAATTCTATATGGAATATATGTATTTTGAATAATTGGAAAAACAAATAAGTGAAATGATAAATGAATGTTCCGATAAATGCAAAAATAAATACACATATATAAATAAGTAAATGATGGATTTAATAAAAATGCCGCGAAATACGGCGGAAAGGCGGTCAATAGTGCAGGATGAGAAAATAAATACCTGCCCCCAGGGCTATATATGGAAAGAGAATAAAAAGCTGCGCTGCGGATACACCACAGGCTCCTGCGCCGCCGCCGCTGCCAAAGCGGCCCTGTATACAATGCTTACTGGAACCGCCCCAAATCAGGTGGAGTTATTGACACCCGGGGGAATCCGCCTGTACCTGGAAGTGGAGGATTTGTACCGGGGAGCGGATTTTGTATCCTGCGGCATCCGCAAGGACGGAGGGGACGACCCCGACGTGACCCACGGTCTCCTCATCATGGCGAAAGTCAGCCGGAAAGAGGAGCCGGGAATTGAAATAGACGGCGGCCCCGGCGTGGGCCGGGTCACCAGAAAAGGCTTGGAGCAGCCGCCTGGAACTGCGGCCATCAACCGGGTTCCCAGGGAAATGATCACAAAAGAGATGGAAGACCTGCTGAAAGAATACCAGGTTTCCGGCGGCGTAAAGGTGGAAGTTTACGTGCCCGGGGGAGAGAAAACGGCGGAAAAGACATTTAATCCCCGCTTGGGAATTGTGGGGGGAATCTCCATTTTAGGAACCACCGGAATCGTGATCCCCATGAGCGAAGCGGCCCTCATTTCCAGCATCGGCATCGAGATGAAGCAGCTTCTGGCGGAAGGCAACGGCTGTCTGGTCTTATCTCCAGGCAATTACGGGGAATCCTTCTCCCTGAACCAGTATGAGATTCCAGGGCGGTATATTGTAAAAATCAGCAATTTCGTGGGAGAGAGCATCGATATGGCCGTGGAATCGGGGGCCAAAGGAATCCTGTTAATCGGCCATATCGGAAAATTTGTGAAGCTGGCAGGCGGCATTATGAATACCCATTCCAGAAATGCCGACGCCAGAGCCGAACTTCTGGCCGCCCATTTCATCCGGTGCGGCGGCGATGCGTCTGCGGCGGCCAGGATTTTAGACTGTGTGACCACAGACGAAGGTCTGGAGATCATAAAAGGCGCCGGTCTTTTGGATGAGGTTTCTAAAAGCCTTGTGGAAAAAATTCTGTACTATGTGGAAAAACGGAGCTATGGCCGCCTGAAAACCGGAATAGTGATGTATTCCAATGAATACGGGCTGTTAGGCACAGCAGGGCCGGTGCCGGAACTTTTGAAAATGGTAAAGGAGTATATGCAGGATGAAAGCAGTGCTGATATTTGCGGGAACCAGTGAAGGACGGGAACTGGCCTCATTTTTAAGCGGAGCCGGGATCGAATCCTGGGTCAGCGTGGCAACGGAATATGGAGAGACATTGCTTCCTAAGGAGGAGAATATAACCGCTGTAACCGGATATAAAGACCGGCAGGAGATGGAGATTTTTTTAAGAGAACACGATTTTTCCTGTGTGGTGGACGCCACCCACCCCTTTGCCCAGAAGGCCACCGAACATATCAAAGGGGCCTGTAAGGACGCGGATGTGCCCTATTACCGTCTGCTCCGGGAAGAAGAACATGAAATGGCGGGAGACGCGGTTTATGTGGGATCGGTCCGGGAGGCGGCTGAATATCTGGAACAGACAAAAGGAAATGTGATGGTCACCACCGGGAGCAAGGAACTGGACCCCTATATGGAACTCACCGACCCGTCCCGGCTTTATTTCCGCATACTTCCTTCGGCCCCTTCTTTGGCGCTCTGCCAGGCCAGGAACATTCCTCCTAAGAATATCATCGCCATGCAGGGCCCCTTTGGACGGGAGTTAAATGCGGCTCTGATCCGTCAGCTTGACTGCCGCTATCTGGTAACCAAAGCTTCGGGCCAGGCCGGGGGATTTTCAGAGAAAATCCAGGCGTGCAGGGATACCGGCGCTGTGCCGGTTGTGATAAAAAGGCCGGAAGAAGCGGACGGGCAAAGCATGGGGGAGATTAAAAAGCTTCTCCTGAAACTGTACGGAATGAAAGAAAAGCCTGCTGTCACCATAGCGGGAACCGGGCCGGGTTCAGAAGCCATGATGACGGCAGAGGTGCTGCAGGCGCTCACAAAAGCAGATGCCTGTATCGGCAGCGGGCGCATGCTGGATGGGGCCAAAAAACGGGGAAAACCGGTATTTGACAGCTACCGGCCGGAAGAGATCAAAGCCTGGATAGAAGCCCATCCCGAATACCGTAACATCCTGATTCTGATGTCCGGCGACCCGGGATTCTACAGCGGCACAAAAAAACTTCTGGACCAGTTAAGCGGATACCAGGCGGACGTCCTTCCCGGAATCTCTTCCCTGTCCGCCTTCTGCGCCAAGCTGGGAATCTCCTGGGACGACATGGTTTTGTGCAGCGTTCACGGCAGAAGACAGAATCTGATACAGAAGATCCGCCACAACAGAAAGGTGTTCGCCCTGCTTGGAAAGGAAGACGAATTCCGCAAACTCTGCGGCCTCATGCTGGATTACGGCATGGAAGATGTGACAGTCTGCGTCGGAGATTCCCTGTCCTATGAACAGGAGCGGATCTTTAAGGGAACGCCGAAAACCGCATTGAATGAGAAATTTTCAAACCTGAGCTGCGCGGTATTTATAAATGAAAGATTTGAAGCGAAAAAACTCCGGCTGGGAATACCGGAAGAAGAGTTTATCCGGGACAAGGTGCCCATGACCAAAGATGAAGTGAGATGCATATCGGTGGCCAAACTGCAATTGCAGCGGGATTCCATCATTTACGATATCGGCGCCGGAACCGGTTCTGTATCCGTGGAAATGGCAATGGCTTCGGAAGACGGCATGGTGTACGCGGTTGAAAAGAAACCTCTGGCAGCAGAACTGATCGGAAAGAACCGGGATAAATTCAGAATCACCAATCTGGAAATCATCGAAGGCACGGCCCCGGAGGCGATTTCAGACCTGCCTGCGCCCACCCATGCATTTATTGGTGGTTCCTCCGGCAATTTAAAAGAGATCGTGGGAATTCTGAAACAGAAGAATCCGGCGGTGAGAATTGTGATCAATGCCATCGCTCTGGAGACGGTGGCGGAAATCGCAGCCCTTGGCGGGGAATATGAGATGGAGATCGTCCAGATCCAGGCGGCGAAAGGGAAGAAAGCAGGCAGTTATCATCTGATGATGGGACAGAATCCGGTAACCATTGCAGTCATTGAATAATTGCAGTTATTGAATATAGAAAAGAGGCGGTTCTATGTTATATCTGGTAACAGGGCCTGAGAAATCAGGAAAATCGGCAAAAGCGGAGGCTCTGGCTGTCCGTTTGGGAGAAAACAGAATCTATCTGGCCACCATGGTGCCTTTTGGGGAAGAGGGCAGAAAACGGGTGGAACACCACCGGGAACTCCGGAAAGAGAAGGGATTTAACACTGTGGAGTGTCCGGTTGATATCGATCAGGCGGACATCCCCAAAAATGCTGTGGTGCTTTTGGAATGTATCCTGAATCTGGCCGCGAATATCTGTTTCGGCACAGAGGGCTGTCCGCCCCATACGGCGGAAGAAACCGTCCGCCTGGTCTGCGAAAAAGTGGACCGGCTCAATAAAAAATGCAGGGAACTCATTGTGGTAACGGGACAAATGGAGTATGATCAGGGTTATGACGAAGAGACAAGAGCCTATATAGAGGCCGTCCATCAGATCAACCGCCGCCTGGAACAGATGGCGGACCAGGTGATCGGAGGCGGAGAGAAAGAATATCCCCGGTTCCCCCTGTTTGTGGATTTGAACAAAAAGCGGGTAGTGGTGGCCGGAGCGGGGAAAATCGGAACCAGAAGAGCCGCTGTTTTGGCCGAATTCGGGGCGGCCGTCCTGGTGGCCGCCCCGGAAGGATGCGAAGAGATGGCACGCTTAGAGCAGGCCGGTCTGGTGCACTGGGAGAGAAGGCCGGTCAGGGAGGCGGATTTAAACGGGGCCTATCTGGCGGTTGCGGCCACCAATAACCCGGACGTCAATGACCGGATGGCAAAGCTGTGCCGTGAACGGGGAATCATGGTCAGCCATGCGGGCGACCAAAGCCAATGCAGCTTTTATTTTCCGGGAATCGCCCGGGAAGGGGAGCTGGTGGCCGGGATTGTGGCGGATGGAAAGAGCCACAGCCTGGCGAAACAGGCGGCCCAATCCCTGAGAATCTGGCTCAGACAGTTTATGACAGAGAGGAACGGCGAGCGATGAAGACACACGGAGGAGACATTTTCGGCGTTGCGGCAGAACTGGGCGTGAAGCCGGAAGAATGTCTGGATTTTTCAGCCAATTTAAATCCCCTGGGCGTTCCAAAAAGCGTCCGGGATGCCATGAAAGAAAGCCTGGACCAGGTGATCTATTACCCAGACCCGGACTGCCGGGAACTGATCCATGATTTAAGCGGGCATTACGGGGTGCCGGAAGGGTATCTGCTGGCTGGAAATGGGGCGGCGGACCTGATTTTCCGTCTGGTTTATGGGATCAGGCCTTCAAATGCCCTGATTCCGGCCCCCACTTTTTTAGAATATGAAGAGGCGCTGAAGCAGACAAAAACCCGGATCATCCGCCTGCCGCTGGATGAAAATCTGGAAGTGCCGGAGAATCTGCCGGAGTTCATTTCTGAAGAAATTGACCTGGTATTTCTCTGCAATCCCAACAATCCCACCGGCATTTTAACCGGGAGGGATTTGATGATCATGGCAGCCAAAAAGGCAGTTGAGACGGGAACAATACTGGTGATCGACGAATGTTTCCTGGACTTTACGGGCAGGGAAGAGGAATTCACAATGGTCCCTTACCTGAAAGAGTTTCCCAACATGGTCATTTTAAAATCCTTTACCAAGATGTTTTCCATACCTGGAATCAGGCTTGGATATGCGCTCTGTTCCGATCCGGATCTGATTAACC
The DNA here is from genome assembly GCF_018785315.1 of Clostridium sp. MCC353. Lineage (GTDB taxonomy): Bacteria > Bacillota > Clostridia > Lachnospirales > Lachnospiraceae > CHH4-2. The sequence continues at coordinate 18,623 of NZ_WQPN01000007.1, forward strand.
GAATCCGGGCCGCCGGACAGAGCTGGAGCGTCAACACCGCAGCCGCGGCGGCGGGCAGGGCGGCTTTAAAAGAGGTGGAATTTGTCCGTTCTTCGGCCGCTTTTATAAAAGAAGAAAGGGAGTTTCTGACCGGAGAACTGAAAAAACTTGGAATCAGAGTATTCCCGGGGCAGGCCAATTATCTGTTCATCCAGGTAAAGAGCTGTCCCGGTTTATATGATAAACTGTTGCGGTACGGGATCATGATCCGACGCTGCTTAAACTACGACGGGCTGGACGAAACGTACTACCGGACAGCCGTCAGAAACCGTGAAGAGAACAAAGGGCTTATTAAGGCGCTGAAATCGATCATAGAAGGAGAGGAGAAAAATGCTGCAAAGACCGAGACGACTGAGAGGAAATGAAATTTTAAGAAAGATGGTGAGGGAAACCAGGCTTGACAAAGCCTCCCTGATCTATCCCATTTTTGTAAAAGAGGGGACCGGAATCCAGGAAGAGATTCCCACAATGCCGGGACAGTTCCGCTACAGCGTGGACAAGATGCCCTATAAACTGGAAGAGCTGAAACGGGCCGGGGTGGGCAGCGTGATGTTCTTCGGCATTCCCGACGTAAAGGACGAAGTGGGAAGCGGGGCCTATGCGGAGGATGGAATCGTGCAGAGGGCGCTTAGGGAAGCCAGAAAACAGTTCCCGGACCTCTATCTGATCACCGACGTGTGTATGTGCGAATACACGTCTCACGGCCATTGCGGCGTGCTCTGCGGTTCGGAGGTGGACAACGATCCCACTCTGAAGCTTCTCTCCGCCACCGCCTTATCCCATGTACAGGCCGGGGCAGACATGGTAGCCCCTTCGGATATGATGGACGGCCGGGTGCTTGCCATCCGGAATACGCTGGATGAAAACGGGTATACCCAGACCCCCATCATGTCCTATGCGGTAAAATATGCATCCGCATTTTACGGCCCCTTCCGGGATGCGGCAGGTTCCGCCCCTGCTTTCGGAGACAGGAAATCCTACCAGATGGATTACCACAACCGGAAAGAAGGGATCAAAGAAGCCCTTTTGGACGTGGAAGAGGGGGCGGACATCATCATGGTAAAACCGGCCATGAACTACCTGGATGTGATCCGGGAAGTGGCGGATCTGGTGGACGTGCCGGTGGCCTCTTACAGCGTCAGCGGAGAGTACGCCATGGTGAAGGCCGGGGCCAAATTAGGTTACATCGATGAGGAAAAGATCATTGCCGAGATGGCGGTTGCGTCATACCGGGCAGGCTCTTCCATCTACCTGACTTATTTCGCAGAAGAGATCGCATCCCTGATTGACAGGGGAATTATTGGATAACCTTAATGTATGGATTAAAAGTTTCTGAATGTTCTTGTAACATTTTAATATTGATTTTTTATCTAAAAAAAATTATAATGTAGAATAACTATTTCCAGCAGAAAAGGTGACGATCTATGACAAATGATACGGTTTCAGAAAAACTGAATATAGAGCTGGAGGCGCCGGCGGATTTCACAAGCCCGGAAGTGCTCTATGACGATCTGGTTAAAAGCATCAGGAAATACCATCCTTCCGATGATATCAGCATGGTGGAAAAAGCCTACAGGATCGCATATGAAGCCCACAAAGACCAAAAGAGAAAATCGGGTGAACCCTATATCATTCACCCCCTTTGTGTTGCCATCATTCTGGCTGATCTGGAACTGGATAAGGAGACAATCGTCGCCGGCATCCTCCACGACGTGGTGGAAGACACGGTGATGACCGGGGATGAAGTGGCGAAGGAATTTGGAGCGGAAGTCGCCCTGTTGGTGGACGGCGTCACCAAACTGACCCAGTTGTCCTGGTCCATGGATAAGGTGGAAATTCAGGCGGAAAACCTGAGGAAGATGTTCTTAGCCATGGCGAAAGATATACGCGTCATTTTGATCAAACTGGCCGACCGCCTTCATAATATGAGGACGCTTCAGTATATGAGGCCGGAGAAGCAGAAGGAAAAGGCCAAAGAGACCATGGAAATCTACGCCCCTATCGCTCACCGGCTGGGTATTTCCAAAATCAAGATCGAACTGGACGATTTGTCATTAAAATATTTAAAGCCGGATGTGTATTATGATCTGGCTGAAAAGATCACACTGCGCAGGGATGCCAGGGAAGCATTTGTCAGAGAAATTGTGGAAGAGGTGCAGAGCCACATCAAGGAAGCCGGGATTGAAGCCCAGGTGGACGGACGGGTGAAGCATTTCTTCAGTATCTATAAGAAGATGGTGAACCAGGATAAGACCCTGGATCAGATTTACGATCTGTTCGCCGTCCGCATCATCGTAGACACCGTGAAGGACTGTTATGCCGCCCTTGGGGTGATCCACGAACTGTATAAGCCGATTCCAGGCCGGTTCAAGGACTACATCGCCATGCCGAAACCCAATATGTACCAGTCCCTGCACACTACCTTGATTGGCAGCAGCGGCCGTCCCTTTGAGATTCAGATCCGTACCTTTGAGATGCACCGTACCGCGGAATTCGGTATCGCCGCCCATTGGAAGTATAAGGAGAGCGGCAGCGGACAGGTGGCAGCAGGAGATGAAGAAGCCAAGTTAAGCTGGCTGCGCCAGATTCTGGAATGGCAGCGGGACATGTCGGATAATAAAGAATTTCTGAGCCTGATTAAAAGCGATCTGGACCTGTTTTCCGACAGCGTTTACTGTTTCACCCCGTCCGGTGATGTGAAGACACTTCCAAGCGGTTCCACCCCCATCGATTTTGCCTATTCCATCCACAGCGCGGTTGGGAACAAGATGGTAGGGGCCAGAGTTAATGGTAAGCTGGTAAACATCGATTATGTGATCCAGAACGGCGACCGCATCGAGATCATCACTTCCCAGAACTCCAAGGGCCCCAGCCGTGACTGGCTTTCCCTGGTGAAGAGTACTCAGGCGAAGAATAAGATCAACCAGTGGTTTAAAACCGAACTGAAAGAGGATAACATACTAAAAGGCAAGGAGATGATCGAGCGGTACTGCAAGACCAAAGGCATCAACTTAGCCGATATCAGCAAGCCGGAGTACATGGAAAAGGTCATGGCCCGGTATGCGTTCCGGGACTGGGATTCGGTTCTGGCATCCATCGGCCACGGCGGCCTGAAAGAGGGCCAGATCATCAACAAGATGCTGGATGAGCGGGAAAAGAAGCTGAAAAAAGAGGTGACCGATACCAACATCCTGGACGGAATCGCGGAGATGACCAACAAGGTTCCTGTCTCCAAAAAATCCAAGAGCGGAATTGTGGTAAAGGGAATCCACGATGTGGCAGTCCGTTTCTCCAGATGCTGCAGCCCGGTTCCAGGCGATGAGATCGTAGGATTTGTCACCCGGGGCAGAGGGGTTTCCATCCACAGAACTGACTGCATCAATATCATCAACCTGCCGGAAGACGAAAGGGCCAGGCTGATCGACGCGGAGTGGCAGCAGGCGGAAGGCGCGGATAACAAGGAACGGTATTCCACGGAAATCCAGATCTATGCCAACAACAGGATCGGCATGTTTGTGGATATTTCTAAAGTATTTACGGAGCGCCAGATCGATATCACGTCCATGAATGTGCGGACCAGCAAGCAGGGGAAAGCCACCATTATCATGACATTTGATATACATGGAATTGAGGAATTGAACCGGTTAACTGATAAACTGAGACAAATTGAAGGCGTATTGGATATTGAGAGAACTGCGGGGTGATGTATCGCAGTTTTTTCATTCTATAGGAAAGCAGGGAGAAGGAGAGGGAATATGAGCGATTTTCGAATTAAAACCTGTGTGCTGGGACTGGTCAGCACCAACTGCTATATCATTTATGATGAGAAGAAAAAAGAGGGGATCATTGTGGACCCGGCGGATAACGGGATGTATATTCTGAACCGGTGCCGGGAGCTTGGGGTGACGCCTGCCGCGGTTTTGCTGACCCATGGGCATTTTGACCATATCATGGCAGTGGATGATATCCGGCGGGCCTTTCAGGTGACGGTGTATATGGGGATGAATGAGGAAAATCTTTTAAAAGACCCATACCAGAACCTTTCCGGGACCATGGGATCGGAACAGACCAGCATGGAGGCGGATTACCTTTTGAGGGATAATGAAGTGATCACCCTGGCCGGATACCGGATCAAAGTGCTGGAAACTCCGGGACATACGGTTGGTTCCGTGTGCTATCTGTTTGAGGATGAGGACGTGCTGATCAGCGGGGACACCCTGTTTGAGGATTCTCTTGGAAGGACTGATCTGCCCACTGGAAGCTCTTCGGAAATCGTAAAGTCCATCACAGAACGGCTGTTTCCGTTAAAAGACGACATTATGGTCTACCCGGGACACGGGGAGCCCACCACCATCGGACATGAGAAGCGGTATAATCCGGTTGCGGTCTACATGAATAGAAGATAGGAAATGATAAACATATGATAGGAATATTATTAAATGACACCGCTTATGAGCAGGATATCAGGGAACTGCTGATGGCATTTTTTCCGGGAGAGGCATTTTCCCACGAAAAAAATGGAGAGAATACTTATGAGGCGGAAGGAATCCTGGATGAGAGCCGCAGGCATTTTACCATGGTTTTCCGGGAAACTGGCGGCCCATGGGAGAAGACGTGTTCCCTGGATGTGGATTATGAGAACCGGTTTGAAACAAAGAACCGGATCAAACGGCATTTGTACACGATTCTTTCGGAATACACCGGGAAAGAACTTCCCTGGGGAACCCTGACCGGCATCCGCCCTACGAAAATAGCCATGACTAAATTTCAGGAAGGCATGACGGAAGAAGAGATTTTCCGCTATATGAAAGATACGTATTATACCAGCGATGCAAAGATCAATTTGAGCATCGAGATCGCCCGGCGGGAGATGCAGCTTTTATCTACCATTGATTATGAGCATGGGTACAGCCTTTACATCGGAATCCCGTTCTGCCCCACCACCTGCCTGTACTGCTCTTTTACCTCCTACCCCATCGGCAAATGGCAGGGCAGGACCGGTCTCTATCTGGACGCGCTGTTTCACGAGATGGAATACGTGGCGGAGCGGATGAAGGGAAGAACCCTGGATACGGTATATTTCGGGGGAGGAACCCCTACTTCTCTTCCGGCCGGAGATCTGGACAGGCTGATTACAAAGCTTAAAGATACCTTTGACTTCTCCACGGTTCAGGAATTTACTGTGGAAGCAGGCAGGCCCGACAGCATTACCCGGGAGAAGTTCCAGGTCCTGAAAAAACATGGGGTGAGCCGTATTTCCATCAATCCACAGACCATGAAGCAGGAAACCTTAGACTTAATCGGCCGCCATCACACGGTTGGCATGGTCAAAGAATGCTTTCTGCTGGCCCGGGAAATGGGATTTGACAACATCAACATGGATCTGATCATCGGGCTTCCGGAGGAGACCATTGAGGATGTGGCCAATACCATGGAAGAGATAAAAGCCCTGGGACCGGACAGTGTGACAGTTCATTCCCTTGCCATCAAACGGGCGGCCCGTCTCAACATGTTTAAAGAGAAGTATGCGGAGTTAAAGATCACCAATACCCAGGAAATGATCGATCTGACTGCCAGATACGCAAGAGAGATGGGCATGGAACCCTATTATCTGTACCGCCAGAAGAATATGGCGGGGAATTTTGAAAATGTGGGGTATGCCCTTCCGGGAAAGGCGTGTATCTATAATATCCTAATAATGGAAGAGAAGCAGACCATAGCCGCATGCGGGGCTGGAACCACAACGAAGGTGCTCTATCCGGCGGAAAACAGGCTGGAGCGGGCAGAGAATGTGAAGGATGTGGATCTCTATATCCAAAAAACGGATGAAATGATAGCGAGAAAGGAAAAATTGCTTGCAAAATTAGAAATGTAATTTAAAATAGAACGTAGTCATTGGATTTAACATTAAGGGTGAAGGCATTTTCGAAAATGCCTTCACGTTTAAAGTAAAACGTGAAGGCATTTTCGAAAATGCCTTCACCCTTAATGTTAAATCCGGCAATCCCTTAAAACTAGAAAGCCGCATCTGCGGCAGAATGAGAGGAAATCATGGCAGCAACACTGAAAAAGAAGCCGGTTACCGGCATGAAAGACATCCTGCCCGCAGAGATGCAGGTAAGGGACTATGTAATGAACCAGATAAAAGAAACCTACCGCGGTTTCGGATTCCAGTCAATTGAAACTCCCTGCGTGGAACACATTGAGAATCTGACCAGCAAGCAGGGCGGAGATAATGAAAAACTGATTTTTAAAATCATGAAGAGAGGGGAAAAACTGAACCTGGAAACCGCACAGATGGAAAATGACCTGGTGGACAGCGGACTCCGCTATGACCTGACCGTTCCCCTCTGCCGCTATTATTCCAACAATGCGGCCCAGCTCCCGGCTCCGTTTAAAGCCCTTCAGATGGGTTCCGTATGGAGAGCCGACCGCCCTCAGAGAGGCCGTTTCAGACAATTTGTCCAGTGTGATATCGATATCTTAGGAGATCCCACTAATTTAGCGGAGATCGAACTGATCCTGGCAACCGCCACCCTTCTGGGAAAAATCGGTTTCAACCAGTACAATTACCGCATCCGCATCAACGACCGGAACATCTTAAAAGGAATGGCTGCTTACTGTGGTTTCCCGGAAGAGGATTACGATAAGATCTTTATTTCCCTGGATAAGATGGACAAGATCGGCATGGACGGCGTTGCGGAAGAACTGACCGGAATGGGATATGATGGAGATCAGGTGAAGAAATACCTGGATCTGTTTTCATCCGTCACCAATGATGCGAACGGCGTCCGAACGCTTGGAAATGTGCTGGCAGAAGTGATGGAACCTGCTAAAGCAGACAATCTGGCAGTCATTATGGACAGCGTTGCCAATGTGCCTTCCTGTAAGTTTGACATCGTGTTCGATCCGACCCTGGTACGGGGAATGTCTTACTATACCGGAACCATTTTTGAAATCGAAGTGGAAGGGTTCCCAGGTTCGGTGGGCGGCGGCGGCCGTTATGATAAAATGATCGGCAAATTTACGGGCATGGAAACTCCGGCCTGCGGATTCTCCATCGGTTTTGAGCGGATTATCACAATTCTCATGGAGAATGGGTTTACGGTTCCGGGTTCGAAGATGAAGAAGGCATATCTGATTGAAAAGGGCGTCAGCAGTGACGTGATGTCCAAAGTGATCGAAGAAGCCATGCAGGAGCGGGCCAATGGAGTCCAGGTGCTGGTTTCCCAGATGAACAAGAATAAAAAGTTCCAGAAAGAACAGCTTCAGAAGGATGGCTATCTGGAATTCAAGGAATTCTATAAAGAATCATTAAAATAGAGAGCAGAACGAGTGTAAAAGGAGAAAAATCATGGCAGAGTCAATGATGGGATTGAAACGTTCCCACAGATGTACAGAAGTTACCACCGCAAATATCGGCCAGGAAGTGACCGTTATGGGCTGGGTGCAGAAGAGCAGAAATAAAGGCGGCATTATTTTCGTGGATTTAAGGGACCGTTCCGGCATCCTTCAGTTAATCTTTGAAGAGAGCGACTGCGGCACGGAAAACTTTGAAAAAGCTGAGAAACTGAGAAGCGAGTTCGTTGTGGCAGTGACAGGACGTGTGGAAGCCCGTTCCGGCGCGGTCAATGAAAACTTAGCCACCGGGGCCATTGAAGTCCGGGCCAACAGCCTGCGCATTCTGTCTGAATCGGAAACGCCTCCGTTCCCGATTGAAGAAAACAGCAAGACAAAAGAGGAACTGCGTTTAAAATACCGCTATCTGGATTTAAGAAGGCCTGATATCCAGAGAAATATGATGCTGAGAAGCAATATTGCCATTCTCACCAGACAGTTTTTGGCAGAAGAGGGATTTTTGGAGATTGAAACCCCTACCCTGATTAAGAGCACCCCGGAAGGAGCCCGCGATTATCTGGTGCCCAGCCGTGTGCATCCGGGATCATTTTATGCCCTTCCCCAGTCTCCGCAGATATTCAAACAGCTCCTCATGTGTTCCGGCTATGACCGCTACTTCCAACTGGCCAGATGTTACCGGGATGAGGACCTGCGTGCGGACAGACAGCCGGAGTTCACCCAGATCGACATGGAACTTTCTTTTGTAGATGTGGATGACGTGCTGGATGTGAATGAAAGGCTGCTTCAGAAATTATTTAAAGAGATCTTAAACTATGATATTGAGCTGCCGATCCAGAGAATGACCTGGCAGGAGGCCATGGACCGTTTCGGTTCCGACAAGCCGGATATGCGGTTTGGAATGGAATTAAAAGATGTGTCGAACGTGGTCGAAAACTGTGAATTCGCAGTATTTAAGGGCGCTCTTGAAAACGGCGGTTCCGTCCGCGGAATCAACGCCGAAGGACAGGGAGCTATGCCCCGTAAAAAGATCGATGCTTTAGTTGAATTTGCAAAGGGATTCGGCGCAAAAGGCCTTGCCTATCTTGCCATAAATGAAGACGGAACTTATAAATCTTCCTTCGCGAAATTCATGAAGGAAGAAGAACTGGCGGCTCTCGTAGAAGCCATGGGCGGTAAGCCAGGCGATCTGCTCCTTTTTGCGGCAGATAAGAATAAAGTGGTTTACGACGTGCTGGGAAACCTGCGTCTGGAACTGGCAAAACAGCAGGATCTTCTGAAAAAAGACGATTTCAAATTCCTCTGGGTAACGGAATTCCCGCTTTTAGAGTACTCCGAAGAACAGGACCGTTATGTGGCAATGCACCATCCATTTACCATGCCTATGGATGAAGACTGGCACATGATCGATACAAATCCGGGGGCAGTCCGGGCCAAAGCATATGATATCGTGTTAAACGGTACGGAGCTGGGCGGCGGATCAGTCCGTATTCACCAGGCGGATATCCAGTCCAAGATGTTTGAAGTCCTTGGATTTACTCCGGAATCCGCATATGATCAGTTCGGATTCCTGTTAGACGCATTTAAGTACGGAGTTCCGCCTCATGCAGGACTGGCATACGGCATGGACCGCGTGGCCATGCTGATGGTTGGCTGTGACAGCATCCGCGACGTGATCGCGTTCCCGAAGGTAAAAGACGCCTCCTGTCTGATGTCGGAAGCTCCGTCTCCTGTGGATGCAAAGCAGTTGGAAGAGCTGGGAATCGAAGTGAGTGAAGAGACTCAGAAATAAAGGAAGGTCAGATGGAATTAGCATCAATAACCGCGTATAAAATCGTAACGATGTTCGTGATGGCGCTGATCGGCGCCGTCTGTTACAAAACAAATATTATCAGCTATGAGACCAACGGCAAATTGTCCAATTTGCTGCTCATGGTAATTTCGCCGCTGATGATTTTCAGTTCCTATCAGAGGGAATTCAGCAGACAGCAGCTGGAAGGGCTTTTGATGGCCTTATTTCTGGCTGCTGTCAGCCATGTGGCCGCGATTCTCATCACTAAAGTGTTTATCAGAAAAAGTTCAGGGGAGAATTACGGGGTTGAAAGCATGGCGGCCATTTATTCCAACTGTGGATTTATGGGGATTCCGCTGGTGAACGCGATCTTTGGGGCGGACGGGGTATTTTACATAACCGCCTATATCACCATTTTTTCATTGTTCATCTGGACCCATGGAATCCTCATGATGATCGGAAAACAGACGGTGAAAGAGGCCCTGTCGGCAATGAAAACGCCCACCATATTTGCCATCATCGTCGGCTTCATATTCTATGTCTGCCAGATTCGTCTGCCGGATATGATCAAGGAGCCGCTGGCTGTTATCGGGGATATGAATACTCCGGTGGCCATGCTGGTAGCCGGAGCTTCTCTGGCAAGCGGCAGCCTGATCAATATGCTGAAGAAAAAGCGGATTTATTTAATCAGCGCCCTCCGGCTGCTGGTCATCCCGATGATTACAATGGTCATTTTAAATTTATTCCATTTTGATCATGTGGTGACTACGACGATTGTGCTGGCCACCGCCTGCCCGGCTGGTTCCATGGGAACCTTGTTCGCTCTCAGGTATGGAAAAGACGCCGTTTACGCGTCTGAAATGTTTGGAGTGTCAACGGCCTTGTCCGTAATCACAATTCCATTGGTGATGCTTGTATACACTTTTGTATAGACATTATTTTTTGAAGGAAAAGAAAATATGGACATATAATATAAATGCCTTGTAATCACAAGGCATTTGTGCTATCATGAAGACATGTGTAAAGTGTATACAAGTACATAACAAGGCGTAAATTTAAGGAGGATGTTTACAATGGATATTCGTTATTCTTGCAACCAGAGAGACTTTAAACGTTATACAACACAGGAGACCAGGGATGAGTTCCTGATTGAGAACTTATATATTCCGAATGAAGTGGTAGCTGTATATTCCCACGTTGACCGTATGGTAACCTTGGGATGTATGCCTACAACAGAAACAGTTTCCATCGATAAAGGAATCGATATCTGGGCTAATTTCGGCACAAGCTATTTCCTGGAGAGACGTGAGATCGGTATCTTCAATATCGGCGGATCAGGTGTGATCAAAGCCGACGGCGAAGAATTCAAGATGGGATATAAAGACTGCTTATATATCACAAAGGGAACCAAAGAAGTTCTGTTCTCCAGTGACGACGCTTCCAATCCTGCAAAATTCTATATGGTGAGCGCACCTGCCCACAAGGCGTGCAAGACCACATTTATTCCGATTGAGGATGCAGCTAAGAAACCTCTTGGCGCTATGGAAACTTCCAACAAACGTGTAATCAACCAGTTCATTCATCCGGACGTACTGGAAACCTGCCAGTTATCCATGGGTATGACTGTTCTGGATCCGGGCAGCGTATGGAACACCATGCCGGCTCATACGCATGAGAGACGTATGGAAGTTTACATGTACTTCGAAGTTCCGGAGAACAACGTTGTATTCCATATGATGGGCGAAGGCAATGAAACAAGACATATCGTAATGCAGAATGAGCAGGCGGTTATCAGCCCATCCTGGAGCATTCACGCAGGCGCAGGCACCAGCAATTATACCTTCATCTGGGCTATGGGCGGCGAGAACCAGGCATTTGACGATATGGACACAATTCCTACAACTGAATTGAGATAATAGATATGATAAAGGCTTAACAGTCTGATGGATGGAATAGAATCTCCCGGAAGTTTTTCTTCCGGGAGATTTTTTTGGGGAAAAATTCCATACAGCCATGTCCCGCGCCAGGCTTTCCGGATTCACCGGCTGATCTTCTGAACGCCGTTTTTTTTGCCTTGGTCCATCTGTGAAATCTCTGTGAAAACCTGGAAAACAGCATATGAATCTGATACAATATTTTATGAGATAATAGAATGTACTTGCAAAATCAGGAACAAAGAGATTCTGGGAGTGCATTAGAAATAATAGGAGGACGATATGGATCAGTTGAAAGTGTTAGTAGTAGATGATGAAGCGAGAATGCGGAAACTGGTAAAAGATTTCCTAACTGTGAAGGGATTTCAGGTGATAGAGGCGGCCGACGGTGAAGAAGCTGTAGACATTTATTTCGACCAAAAAGATATCGCCTTAATTATATTGGATGTGATGATGCCTAAGATGGACGGATGGGAGGTTTGTAAGACCATCCGCAAGTATTCCCAGGTGCCCATTATCATGCTGACGGCCAGAGGGGAAGAGAGGGATGAGCTTCAGGGATTTGATCTGGGGGTTGACGAATATATTTCGAAGCCTTTCAGCCCCAAAATCCTGGTTGCCCGTGTGGAAGCCATTCTGAGGCGGAGCAGTTCTGCCCTTACGGATGCTGTGGATGTGGGCGGTATCCGGGTGGACAAAGCGGCCCACCAGGTGACCATAGACGGTAAGGAGATTGAACTGAGTTATAAAGAATTTGAACTGCTGTGCTATTTTATCGAAAATCAGGGAATCGCCCTTTCCAGGGAAAAAATCCTGAATAATGTGTGGAATTACGACTATTTCGGCGATGCCAGAACCATTGATACCCATGTGAAAAAGCTGCGGAGCAAAATGGGGGATAAAGGCGATTATATCAAAACCGTATGGGGCATGGGATATAAATTCGAGGTGAGTGAATGAAACAATCCATTAGAACCAGATTCACCCTGATCTTTGTGGGCTTGTCCGCACTGACTCTGGTTGCAATCTGGTGTGTCAATAACCTTTGCCTGGAAAGCTTTTATATGATGGACAAACTGCGGGTTTTGGAACGGGTATATGAACGGTTTGACCAGTTGGTCCTGGAAAAAGCAGGAGAAGGCAGAACTTTGATTGAAGATTTTGAAGACAGCGAGGATACGGATGCCGATTATCTGGGAGACGTGGCCCTTCTTTTAAAAATGGTGGCGGAACATTACAATATATCTATTGTGGTTTCCGATAGTGTGACGGGCGACACCATCCTTCCGTCCGCAAGAGACGGCGCATTTCTGGCAGATAAGGCACAGCGTTATATATTAGGTTATGATATGCCCAGGACGGAAGTCCTGAAAAGGGCGGAGAATTTCACCATACAAAAGGCTTATGACAACCGGTCCAAATCATTTTACCTGGAAAGCTGGGGATATTTTTCCGATAACAGGACCACCTTTATCATGTCCACGCCCCTTGCCAGCATCAGGGAAAGCGTGGCTGTTTCCAACCGTTTTCTGGCTTATGTGGGTTCGCTGGCAATGATTTTGAGCTGTATGGTGGTCTATTTAACCACCCGGAAGGTGACTTCACCGATTCTGAAACTGGCCTCTCTTTCTGAAAAAATGTCTCATCTGGATTTCGACGCCAAATATGAAGGCAGCGCCCAGGATGAGATCGGAGTGCTTGGAAAAAGCATGAATGTCCTGTCCGATAAGCTGAAGGAAACCATCGGCGAGCTGAAATCCGCCAATCTGGAACTGCAGAAGGACATTGAAGAGAAGATTCAGATTGATGAAATGCGGAAGGAATTTATCGCCAACGTATCCCATGAGCTGAAAACGCCTATCGCCCTGATCCAGGGCTATGCGGAAGGCCTGACAGAGGGAATGTGCGAGGATAAGGAGAGCCGGGATTACTACTGTGAAGTGATCATGGATGAGGCCAACAAGATGAATAAAATGGTCCGCCAGCTTCTGACTTTAACCGCCCTGGAATTCGGCAACGATGCGGCGGTGATGGAGCGGTTTGACCTTACAGAGCTGATCCGTGGAGTCCTGTCCTCGGCCAGGATCCTGATACAGCAGAAACAGGCCGATGTGGAATTCAACGCGGAACACCCGGTTTACGTCTGGGCCGACGAGTTTAAGATTGAAGAAGTGATTACCAATTACCTGAACAACGCCCTGAATCATCTGGACGGAGAAAAGAAAATCCGCATCCGCATGGAACAGGAAAATAACGAGATCCGTGTCTATGTCCGCAACACCGGCCACCCTATCCCGGAAGAAGACCTGCCCAACATCTGGACCAAGTTCTTCAAAGTGGACAAAGCCAGAACCAGGGAGTACGGCGGCAGCGGCATCGGGCTGTCGATTGTGAAGGCCATCATGGATTCCCACCATAAGGAATGCGGAGTGCATAACGTTGAAGATGGGGTGGAGTTTTGGTTTGCGTTGGATATCTTTATTTAGTTGATTAGCAAGAGTAACGCCCTGAATCCTGGGAATGGGGACGGATGGGGGGCGGAGGCCTGCTTGGAGGCTTGACGCCGGGCGGAGCCGGAATCCGTTGGCGATGAAAACCGGCTTCCAACCGTAAGTGAAACTAAGGCCACAGGGACGGAAAAAGACGGTCAGAAACTGATTTGGTTTTCAGTTTCTGCCCGTCTCGTATAATAAGTTTATAGCCAAGTAAAACAGGCTATAAACTTAT
>NZ_WQPN01000065.1 GCF_018785315.1 Clostridium sp. MCC353
AAAAGAAGATAAGCTGCCATGGAGAGTATACCATGACAGCTATTATTTTGCACTACGGTTTGTTTTGTATCGCTTACTAAAGAGTTTACCGTGAATGGGCATCGGACCGTCTTTTTTCATCCCTGGAGTCTTAGTTTCACTTACGGTTGGAAGCTGGTTTTCATCCCCGACGGATGCCCCTCGGCCTGGCCCCTTCCAAAAATCCGGCCGTCTGTCCGCCGCCTCCTCCCGCTTTTCTGCGTATCTTTCTCACTTAAATCCCAATTTTTTAATACATCCGCTCAAAATCAATTACATTTTTCAGCTCTGAATTTTTAACATACCGGCACAGGTTCTCATAGAAAACCGCAAACTGCCGCTCATTGGTGGATGGGGATTTTCCTGATACGTGGGGCGTGATGATCAGGTTTTTAAGTCCCCATAATGGGCTGTCCTCCGGCAGGGGCTCAGGCGTTGTCACATCAAGGGCAGCTCCGGCAAAGCGTTTCTCTGATAAGAAGCGGTATAAGGCATCCTGGTCGATCAGGGTTCCTCTTCCGATATTGATCAGATAGGCGTCCTTTCTCAGAAGGGCCAGACGCTCTTCGTTCATAATGTGGAACGTTTCTTTTGTGGCGGCAAGGCTTAGGACGACGAAATCCGATCTGGGGATGACGTCGTTTAAGGAATCTGTGGTGTATAGTTCATCCAGGTATTCCGGTTTTTCTATCATGGTGCGCTTAATGCCAATCACTTTCATGCCCAGGTTTCTGGCCTTTACCGCCAAAGTTCTTCCCACATCTCCCAGGCCCACGATACAGAGGGTGGAGCGGAACAAATCCTTTGTGGAATCCATTTTCTTCCACTCATTCCGGCTCTGCTGGTCCCTGTAATAGTGGAGATTCCTGGACAGCATCAGCATCAGGCCCAGAACGTGATCCGAAATGGGCTTTCCGTATGTTCCGGCGCTGTTTGTGAGAACCGCGTCCTGATTGCAGTATAGTTCCCTGTTTATGTGTTTATCCACGCCGATACTGCTCAAATGAAGCCATTTTAAAGAAGAAGCCGCTTTTATGCAATCCTGGCTGGGAAAACCGGTTATCACCTCAGCCTCTCCGACTTCGGACTTGGAAATCTCACTGTCCCTTTTAAATGTAAATCTGCAGCCGGGAAAGTCCTGTACCAGTTTCTGTTCCTGGCCTTTGTTAAATTCGAACCCGGCAGTATAGATCACTGCAACGTTAATCATTGATTACCTCCATCACCCCTTCATGCCTGAAGTGGCTATCCCCTGTACATAATATTTTTGGAAAAATACAAACAGCACCAGCATGGGCAAAACCGCCAGCGTGAGAGCCGCCATCACCGTGCCGTAATAAATAACCGTGTCATTAAATAAAGACTGCACCCCCACCTGCACCGTCCGGATATCTTCGCTGATCGTAATGATTAAAGGCCACATGAAATCCGACCATCTGAGAACCACATCCAGGATAAATACGGTTGCAAACACGGGCCCGGATATGGGAACCACCACGCTGTAAAATGTCCTGAATTTCGTCGCTCCGTCAATTTCCGCCGCTTCTATGATCTCATCCGGCACGCTGAGGAAAAACTGCCGGAACATGTAGATGCTGAAACAGCGGGCGGAAAACGGAATGATTAACCCTGCCATGCTGTTTAACAGTTTCATTTTATTCACCAGCACGAACAGCGGGATCACAATGCTTTCAAACGGAAATACCATCAGGGATAAAATCAGGGCAAGAATCAGCTTTTTACCCTTAAATTCGAACTTTGCCAGCGCGTAACCGCACATCGAATTGATGGGCAGGCTCACCAGCATGATCACCGATATGTAAATGGCGCTGTTCACGATGTATTTAAACATATGGACGTTATTCAAGGCATTTTTGAAATTCTCAAGGGTGAAATCCATGGGAAGAAATGCTTTGATGCTGGTTAAATCCTGAAAAATCCTGTTTTCCGGCTTGAAGGCAGTGACGATCATCCAGATCAGGGGCAGTAAAAACAGCACAGACAGCCCCATACTGATGCAGTACAGTATGATTTTAGTGAGAAATCTCCAGTTCTTTCTGCTCATCTTTTCTCCTCCTTCTGCCCTTTTATCAGCCGGTTCCATTTTTTATTATCAATTTTCATTGTCTACAAACCTCTTCACAATAAATGAAATGGAAACCACGATGAAAAAGAACACCACCGATGCGGCGCTGGCAAACCCAATGTTATGGTATTTGATCCCCTGCTGGTAGATATAAAATACCATGGTGGTCGTAGAATTATCCGGCCCGCCGTTTGTCATCACATAGGACTGGGTGAACATTTTCATGGCCGAAATGGTTGTCATCAGAATGACGAATACGCTGACATTCCGGATGGACGGAATCGTAATGTGTATGATTTTATCGAGCGCATTTGCCCCATCGATGGACGCCGCTTCGTATAAATCACCCGGAACGCCCTGTAATCCGGCCAGAAATATCATCATATAATATCCGCTCAGCTGCCACACGGACATTCCCAGAATGGAATTTAAGGCTGTTTCCGCGCTTCTTAAAAACATGCAGCCCGGCAGTCCCATTTTATCCAGAATCGTATTGATCAGGCCGTAGCCCGGCGTGGGATTCAGGATAACCGTCCACAGAATCGATACAACCGTCATGGAAAGCAGCACCGGACTGAAAAATGCGGTGCGGAACAACGTACTTCCCCTGAGATTCTGGTTTACCAGCAGGGCCAGCAGGAAAGAGACCACGCACACAACCGGAACCAGGACCACCGCATATTTGACCGTATTGACCATAGCTGTGGCGAACAGATCGGCGGAGAACAGTCCAGCGTAATTTTCCAGTCCCACAAATCTGATTTTCTGAGGCTTTAACATGTTAAAATAGGTAAAGCTATACCCCAGCGCCATCAATGCGGGAACGACCAAAAATGTTAAAATGATCAGGACCGCAGGGCCTACGAATAAGTATGGCGTGACTGCGTTAACAAATTTTCTGCTGTGAAACAGCTTCTTTCCCTTCATCCGGTTCCTCCTCTGTCCGCCGCCTGTTATTCTGCAAAATTCATCTCATATTCCTGATCCACCGCTTTGGCCGCCTCATCCAGCTTTTTCTGGGGATCGGAGCCGAGAATGATATCGGAAATGGCGCTGTTATATGTGGAATTTAAGGTTGTCCAAACTGCCGTTCTGGGCCTCGGAGCCCCGTTGTTCTCCAGTTGTTCCATGAATACACGGTAGGGTTCTTCCCGGTACTGTGTCAGTTCTTTTGTGGAAGAATATCTGGCCGGAAGATAGCCGGAAGCCGGACTTCCTGAAAGATTGGCCTCTTTATTGGTCATATAATTTAACAGCGCGTATGCCCCTTCCCTGTTCCCGGCGCTCTTTGTCATGCCTATGGTCCAGCTTCCGGTAGGCGTCGCTTCTTTCCGGTCATTGGATACCGGATAATAAGTCACGCCCCATTTCAGATCGGGATACTGGTTTTGAAGCATGGATATCTGATAGGATGTGGCCAGCCAAAGGGCTGATCCGCCGTCTGCAAACTCGGTGCTGGTGGGTTCAATATTAGCAATCCCGTCATCATAGAAACGTTTGATAAATTCTGCCACTTCCACGGATTCCTTACTGTTTAAGTACCCGTCTGTCTTCGTCCCCTCCGGGTTAGCCAGACAGGAACCCAGCTGCTCCAGCAGAGGTGAGTAATAATAGGTAATCTGGCTTTGGTTCGTATTCAGTGTGATCCCAAATTGTTTCTCTTTTTTCAACTGTTTAGCTGTCTCGTACAATTCATCCCAGGTCCATGCCTGATCCTGAGTTTCCGGAACCTCAATCCCCGCCTCTTCCAGCATTTCTTTGTTATAGTAAATGCCCACGGAAGATTCCCACAGCGCCACCGCATAAAGTTTTCCGTCCACAGTGCCCTGTTTCAAGCAGGAATCCAGCATATCCTTTTTATCCTCTTCCGTCACAAATTCATCCAGGGGAACTAAAATTTCATTCTGAGCATAGCTGGATACATTGGGGCCGTCCACCAGCATTAAATCCGGCAGGTTGTCCGCGATTACGGCGGTGTTGATCTTTTCCGAATAGCTGTCGGAACCGCTTTTTGGAAATGTTTCCTGAATGGCTTCGTATCTTCCCTGGTATTCTTTATTAAAGGAATCCAGCATTTCCGTCCACCAGGCTTCGATCTCCTGGGTGTTCTGGGGACGCCAGATTGTTATTTTCTCAGCCTTACCGCCTGCCGCCTCATTGTTCTGCGCTCCCTGGCCTGCTGCCTCATTGTTCTGCGTTTCCTGGCCTGCTGCCCCGTTCTTCTGCGTCTGCTGGCCTGCGGCCGCCCCGCTTTTTTGTGCCTCTTGTCCTGCTGCCTCGGTATTCTGCGTATTCGTTCCCGCCTCGGGCTGGTTTGAACTGCCGCATGCGGCCAGTAATCCGGCTGTTAAAATTGCTGCCACTGCATAGAATCTTCTTCTCATATTTACCTCCATTTTTTCCAAATATTTTTTATCCTGGAAACCGTTAGCTCTTCTACCTCCTCCCCATGTTCAAAACGGTATTCCATGCTTTTATCATATGGCTTAAAAAAGTAGGTTTTGGTTCCCACTTGTCTGCCGTCGTTTACAAATAGTTCGATGGAACTTTTATCCACGAAAATCTCAAGCCGCCTCACTGTATCCACGGTTTCATAAAGGGTTGGATAGGGATGCTGATCCTTATTTCCGTAAATCAGGGTTAAACGGCTGTTTTCATACTCCACCCCGATCTGACGGGATTCATTTTGAGCCAGTATGATTCTGAAATCGGTTTTGCTTTTTAGTTTCAAAAAAAGATGATAGACATTAGAAATATCAGGAATACTGTTTATTTTCCTGCCATTTTCAATTATGGTTTTTCTATCATATAAAAGCGATTTAATTTCCCGTGCGGGCTTGGTTAACAGGTATCCGCCATCTACTGTCAATTCTCTTGGAATAGTCATGCAGCCGTTAGATGGGCATTCACTTGCCATGCATCCACTGCATATTCCCACATTCGAAGAACGGCTGTCCGATATATATCCATCTGTTGGGCATTCACTTGCAGACTGCCCATTTAACGCTCCCCCGCTTAATCGTCTCTCGTCAGCCGGAAATTCCCCGTATGCGCTCAAGATCCACCCAAAGGATAAAACCCTGTCCCCCGCTCCGAATGCCTGCGCCGCGTAACATTCCGTTCCAAAATCATAAATCCCCTCCGTCTTCGGAAGAAACTTGCCATCCTCTAAAACGCCCGTATAATATTTCATCAGCCTTTTTCTCCCCGCAGGGTCGGCCGCATTTTGCAGGGAACAGAGCAGGGCGCACTGCCCATTTTCCCCCTGTATGAAATTAACGCA
The DNA here is from genome assembly GCF_018785315.1 of Clostridium sp. MCC353. Classification (GTDB taxonomy): domain Bacteria; phylum Bacillota; class Clostridia; order Lachnospirales; family Lachnospiraceae; genus CHH4-2. Next base: position 5,388 of record NZ_WQPN01000065.1, read on the forward strand.
TTCTATGGTTTCACATTCGATATCATCCTGGAAAAATACTCCCAAATCGGTCCAAATCCCCTGATCTTCCCCATATTTTTCCACCGTACACCTTCCGCCCACCGTGGTTCCGATCAGCAGGTATTTTTTCTGTCCGATCATCACCACAGACGGGTCCCTGAAATTATAATCTCTGCTGCCTCCCGGCTTTTCTTCTATAATCACCTTTTCTTCTTTTACCGTCACTTCATCTTCACAAAATGCCTGAACCTGCACTTCCTTTGTCTCAATTCCCTTTTTCCACGGTGAAAAATGTCTGGTGAAATAGAGGGATATCCCCTGCTTTTCCGGCCATGCCGACCCGCTGTACGCGCCGCCCTTATAATTATTCAGTCCGTATAATTCCCTCTGCGGATACAATGCGATGGGAAGATGGATCCACTGCACCAGGTCCTTGCTGCAGGCATGTCCCCAGTACACATTTCCCCAATTCAGCCCGGCCGGATTCATCTGATAGAACAGGTGATACCGACCGTTGTAAAAGCACAGGCCGTTGGGATCGTTCATCCAGTTTTTAAATGTGCAGAAATGAAAGGCGTTCCGGTATTTCTGTTCATAAGCCTGATCCATATTCCCATCATCGAATTTAGTGACGCCATCCTCCCCAAATTCCAGAAAGCACACTCCCTTATCCAGCACATCCTGATTGCCGCACAGATAGGCAAAATGGATTTCAACAGAATTGCAGAAAATCTTATATACAGAATTTTTCTGAAGCAGGATCTTATCATACCAGGGCAGGCTGGAGGTATAGCGCTTGATGAATACCAGATTGGAATCCTGATAGATTTCTACCAAACCATCTCCGGATTTTTGGCTAATAATCCAGACTAATTCCGAGTATTTATCAGTCTTTAACGAGTACATTTCATACCTTTCTAAACAATTTTTATTATTTACTCATTTATACTTTCAATTAAAATTATATTATCGATTAAGACATCTTACCATCTTCAAAAAAACAAAAAGAACATGCTTTTTTGTGTCATAGCCACAAAACGCATGTTCTTCCCGTAAAATCACCTGATTCGTTAAAATTCAAACAGGTCATCCATTTGCCTCAAAAAGCCGGTCTGGGTACATCGGATCATCTATTTATTGTTCAGATATTCATAAAGATAACTCAAATATTCCTTATCGATCTTGCTCGCAAATGGATTGACATTAAATATTTCCCTGATCTTATCCACCCGGTAAGCCACCGTATTCTTATGTATGAACAGTTTTTTACCGGCCTGTACCATACTGTAATTGCTTTCTTCCAGTCCCCCGATAATTTCCTTATAATTCTCTTTCACCCCGTCATCCAAAATCTCATCAAATACATTGAATACAGACTGGAGTTCGCCAAAGGGAATCATGCTCTTAAAGTATTTGCCCACGTGGTCGTAAAAGAAAAATCCGCTGTCTCCCACAAGGTTGGCTTCCATCCATTTACAGTGCATGTACGCGGTCCGGTAGTTCAGCAGGTCATTCTGGAACGAACCCACATAACTTCTGTAATTGATATTATTCTCTTTCAGCAGCATGAAAATGGGGTTTAAATAATCGCCGATGATATATTTATAGTCCGCCAGGATATTCCTGTTTTCCGTCACATTTTTAAATATGATCACATGGTAATCGTCGGTTCTGTATGATATATCCTGCCTGGTATGAAGGGGATGTCTGCGGATCAGCTTAAAAACCTCTTCCAGATCGTAATTGTCCATGATATGGATCAGGATCGGAATGCGGATCAGGTTGGTCTTATACTGGAGCTGGTTCGCCAGGAAAAACAGGCGGTCAACGTCCAGCTTTTCTTCGAACAGCAGCTGGTTGATAAACGCCTCTTTGTTGGTCCTGTGTTTAAATACCTTCTCCTTCTGCATCTCGTAACTGATCGTGGCTTCCAATCCCATTTGGATCACCGACGCGATGGACTTGATCTCTTTTGGATTGCCGTTAATCCCCACGACGCCAACCCTTCTGCCGTTATACGACAAGGGGAGGCAGATGCCTTCCGAACCGTCTTCGTAAGAACCGCTTTCAGCGCTTTCATACCATTCTTTTCCGCTTTTAATCACCTTATAGGCCCCTTCATGAAAGGTCCCGATCCGGGAACTGTCTTTACCGGCAATGATAATCCCCTTTTCATTCATAATATTGACGTTATATTCCACCAGATCAGATAACTTCTCTATAAATTTCTGGGCAAGGGCAACTTCTAACATAGAACAACCGCCTCCAAATCATTATTAGAAATTGAATTATTGTTAAATGAGCCCAATAGGAACGAAGCCAATTCTTAGCCGTCACCTGATCGATGTCACAGAAGTGACGAGAGATGAAGCAGCGCAACCCGGCCTGCAAGGGATTCCTGCACGCCTTTCATCAGCTTAAATAGCTGGGAACCCGTAAGCCAGAAATCTCCGGCAGTTTGGTTCTTATCTATATTCATTTTGATGTAAGTAAACAGTTCAGGAGCGTACTGCACTTCATCAATAAAAATTGGCGGTTTATGGATTTGGAAAAACATGGCCGGATCAGTTTTTGCCAATGAACGCTCCCTTAAATCATCCAGGGACACATATTCCCGATTGCGTCCTTCCAATTCCATTAGCTTCTGAAGCATAGTCGTTTTTCCAACTTGCCGGGGGCCTGTAATTAATATAGCAGAATATTGCTCATTCAGTTTTAGAAATATACGTTCCATATTCCGTTGAATATATTTCATATATCTTATCTCCTCCCTCCGGCCATTTCATGTCTAAATCATATTTTAGCCGAAAATATGAGAATTATCAAGCTGCTGGCATTAATTAAGTACCTTCTTCCCCCTCACCATCCACTTAGGAACCGGAATCTGAGCCAACACAATCGCCGCAAACACCAGCACACATCCAAACTGTTCTTTCGGCAAAAGCACCTCTCCCAAGATAATCCAGCCCGCGATCAGTGAAAACACGGACTCCAAACTCATAATCAATGATGCGATGGCTGGCTCAATGTCCTTCTGTGCCACAACCTGCAGGGTATACCCCACGCCGCAGGACATCACGCCCGCATAGAGGACCGGCGCCCAGGCCCTGAAAATATCGGACCATTCCGGTCTTTCAAAAACCAGCGTGAAAATTCCCGAGATAATCCCGGCCGTAAAGAACTGGACGCAGGAGATCAAAACACCGTCCGCCTTAGGAGAGAAATAATCGATCACCAGAATATGGAAGGAGAAGCCAATTGCGCACAGAAACACGAAAAAATCCCCTTTTCCAATGGAAAGCCCCTCCGTCATACAGAGCAGATACATTCCCATAACCGCAATGGCCACACTGATCCATACGTTGAACGGAACCTTCTTTTTTATAAAAATGCCGAATATAGGAACGATGATAATATACAAAGAAGTGATGAAACCAGCCTTTCCGACCGAGGTATAGGAAACGCCGATCTGCTGAAGCATGGCGGCAAAGCATAAAAAAATACCGCAGCAGACGCCGCCGATCACTCCCATTTTCGTCCTCTTTTGTTTCATCTCCTGATCCATCTGCCCATTTTCCCTGCCATTCACTCTGCGAAGGAAAAAAATGCAGGGAATCAGCACGATTCCGCCCACAATGAACCTGGCCGCATTGAACGTAAATGGTCCGACATAGTCCATTCCCACACTTTGTGCCACAAATGCCGCGCCCCAGATCAATGAGGTCAGCGCCAGCAGCAAACTGCTTCTAAGCCTTTTAGCCTTCATATGTAAAAAATCTCCCATCTCTGTAATAAAATTCCTCTGCCGCGGTGAATCAGCATCACCGCTATCCGCCTGAATTTCAGGCAAATCAAGGTACATTTTATCACAGTTATGGGAGACTTACAAGCGTTCGATGCTGCTCCAGTCTGCTGCTCTAATTTGTAAGGAATCCTTTTCCAATGATCTCGCTGGAATTGGATATCAATATAAACGCGGTGGGTTCAATCCTTCTGATATAATTACGGAGCTTCACCGCCTGGCTCCGTTTCATGGTGGTCATAATCACCGTTTTCTTGTGATGGGTAAAGGCGCCCTGGGCTTCATATACCGTAGCGCTTCTGTTCAGTTTATGGATGATATATTCGCAGATCGGTTCCGGATCGTCACATACGATATTAAAACATTTGCACAGGTTAATATTCTCGATCACACCGTCAATCACCAATGATTTGGCCATGAGCCCAAGGCTTGAGAACAGCCCCGTGGTCGGCCCGAACACGAAAAATGACATGACAACGGATGCGATGTCCACCACCAGCAGTGCGGTTCCGATGTTCATGCTGGTATATTTTTTAAGGATCATAGCAATAATATCCGTACCGCCGCTGGATGCGCCGATGTTGAACAACACGGCAGAACCCACTGCCGGCAGAAAGATCGCAAACATCAGCTCCAAAAGAGGCTCCGGCGTCAGAGGAGCGCCCATGGGGTATATCCGCTCCAGAGCCGAAAGGCTGAAAGACATCAGCATACTGGCGTACACCGTCTTAATTCCCACACTCTTTCCAAGGAAAATGAACCCGGCCACAAGCAGGGACGTGTTGACAATAAAGGTGAAATCACTGGCCGACCAATGGGTCAGTCTGCTGATAACCGTTGAAAAACCGGTAACGCCGCCAAATGCAAAATTATTCGGGAATTTAAAGAAATAGATTCCCAATACCATAACCCAGATACTGACTGTTATGACTCCGTATTCCGCAGCAACTCTTGCAGTCGGATTTTTAATTTCTTTCATAATATGTGCCCTTTTCCCCTGCGAAAGGGCGCAGCAAACGCTTCAAATAAATGCCGGACCGCCTGCCTGCTTTTATTTGACTGCGCGTGACCCCTTCGTCACTCAATTTTTTATTCAGCGTAATTTTGCTTTTTTATATGTTCCATTGCAGCGTTTCAGTACAAATGTTCTTCTTCGCCGGTTTTCCCGACGTCCGGAACGGCTGCGTCCAATTCAAAAATCCGCCTCAATTCCTATAGAATATAACTCCTTCCTATAACAATTTCAAACACCAATATACCTGGAAAAGCCACAGCTATTTCATTGTGAAATAACCATGGCTTTTTCATAAAATTCCTTATGTCTTCCTAATTCCTTTATTTATCCGCCTTTCCAAGCCCCTGTCATGGCTGTTCCAGCCTTTTAAATTCTGCTCAAAGGGGCTCAACCCCTCTCAAGACTTCTCAAATCCTGCTTTTTCCAGGAACCGCACAAACGCTTCCCTTCCAGCCGGCGTACATTTATAAACGCCTGCGTCCTCAAGCACTCTCTCAAACACCAGCCCCACTTCTTCCTGAAGAATCCGGTTCACATTGTCAGCGGTAATGGAATCATATTTCGGAAGGAATTCTTCCACCCAGTCTCCATGTTTCTCCAGCATCTCATTGGAGCGGATATCTTTTTTCTCCACTATGTATTCCCCTAAAAGGGCCAGCTCATCTTTCAGCCTGGAAGGCAGGACGGCCAGTCCCATCACTTCGATTAAGCCGATATTTTCCTTCTTAATGTGGTGAAGTTCCTGATGAGGGTGATAGACGCCAAGAGGAAATTCCTCTGTGGTGATGTTGTTCCGCAGCACCAGATCCAGTTCAAACAGCCCATCCTTTTTCCTGGCGATCGGTGTGATGGTATTATGGGGTTCCCCGTCCGTTTCCGCAAAAACAAACGCATCTTCGTCCGTATAACCTCTCCATGCATCCAGCACCCTGGCTCCCAGCTCGATCAGACGGTCTGAATCAGCGGCACGAAGCCGGATGACCGACATGGGCCATTTCACAATTCCCGCTTCCACATCTTCAAAGCCCGGAACCTTAAAACAGGCTTCTATGGGCGCTTTTGCCATAGCAAACGTATAATGTCCACCCTGGAAATGATCGTGGGTCAAAATGGAGCCGCCCACAATCGGAAGATCCGCATTGGATCCCAGGAAATAATGAGGAAACAGCTTGACAAAATCAAACAGCTTGATAAATGTCTGCTTTTCAATCTTCATGGGAACATGCTGGCCGTTGAACACGATGCAGTGTTCGTTATAATAAACATAAGGGGAATATTGAAATCCCCACTGGCTGTCATTGACCGTAATCGGTATGATTCTGTGGTTGTTTCGCGCCGGATGGTTGGTTCTTCCCGCATAGCCCACGTTATCCATGCACAGAAGGCATTTGGGATATCCGCTCTGTTTGGCCAGTTTAGCGGCCGCTATCGCCTTGGGATCCTTTTCCGGCTTGGATAAATTGATGGTTATATCCAGATCTCCATACTTGGTTGAAGTTACCCATTTCATATCCCTGCATACACGGTATCGCCGGATATAATCGGAATCCTGGCTCAACCGGTAAAAATAATCGGTTGCAGTTTCCGGTGAACTCTCATATTCTTTCCAAAAATGTTTTGTCACTTCGCTTGGACGCGGCATCAGACAGTTCATAAGCCTGGTATCAAATAAATCCCTGTAAACAATACTGTCCTCAATCAGTCCCTGTTCACATGCATAATCCAGCAATTCTTTCAGGATTTCTTCCAAATCCCTGGCCTCAGTAAGCTCCTGATCTTCGTATTCATCCATCTTTAATACATCCAGGATCTGATTTCTTGCATAAATCTGATCCTCTTTTTGTATCAGCCCTTTTTCCAGTCCGTATTGTACCAATTCCTTTACTGCTTGATCTACCATATCGTTCCTCCTCGCGTCATGAGACACTTATTTCATTTTCCTCCATTTATCAGACGGCATATGTCCGCATACAGATCATGCGCGCCTTGTTAAATAGTGAAAATTATATCAATTATCATTATATCTGTGTATGTCCGTAAAAACAATATAATATCCAACACATTATTTATAAAATTTTGTGATTATCCAGCCCATTAAAGCCGCCTGCGGCGAAGGGCTGGACGCCTGCACACGCTGTGTTTTCGTACGGTCCCCACAGTAAATGCGCAGACCTATCTGAACTGTTGCGTGATTGATCCTACCCGTTCTGCCACCATGCCGCCCACAACGCCGATCACAGCGCCGGCCGCCGTTCCGGCTGCAAGCAGGGCCGGCAGATAAACCAGAACCCCAGGCTGCTTTGTCACCCAGACCGCAACGCATAACTGGCCGATGTTGTGGCCGATTCCTCCGGCCACGCTGACCCCCACCTGGCTGAACCAGCCCGTCTTTTTTAAAACCACCATGACGGCCAGGCTCAAAAGCCCTCCGGCCAGCCCGTACAGCATGCTGAATGAGTTGCCGAATGTAAGGCCCACCAGAACGATTCTGAGAAGCGCCACCGCCGCCGTTCCCGGCACGCTGACCGTGTACAGTCCCACTATGGTGACTAAATTGGCCAGCCCCAGCTTCATTCCCGGCACCAAAAGCGGAAGCGGAATCATGGCCTCCACATAGCTGAGCACCATGGCTAACGCGATCAGAAGCCCGTATCTCGCCACCCCGGCCGCTTTATATCTTGAATTCACCTTATTTCCTCCCGATCTGAAATTGAAATTGCCAAAGGATACTTCCGTAGTGAAATTCTAACACACAATCAAACGGCTTTCAATGGCTTCCTTATATAATCATCTGCTCCGCTGAAGGTACATGCGGATAATTTTCCGCATATCCGGTTCGTCTTCCGCAATTAAAATCTTCATAGATGTACTCCTTCCGGCCATAACACATATTTTGATGTCCAGTATATCATTAACCCAATATTTTGCACAGAATAACCTGGTTCCATCACACTGCTTAATCACATTTTGAATCACAGAAAATAACTTGCAAAAAAGGATTACAAAAAATATACGTAACCGTTTAGACCTGCCTGAACGGTTACAAATATCCGGCTTTTCCTGCAAATATTTTCATCCATCTCCTTGGTGAACATTTTTCTTTATGTTATAATACATGAATAGCTGAAAAGGCCGTTTCCCAAATGGGTCTGCCATTTCGGGATATCTTTATTATTCCGTAAAACACCATATTGAACGATTCATAGAAAAAGGCAATATTGTAAAAGATAATCCCGATGGCTCATTTTCACACCTAAACCTATGATGGAAACACGAATTTGAACCGCAGTTGAGATTTTGAAATACTCAGCGCGTGCCCTCGCAGCGCAATCGTTACGCAATACAGTATTTTCGCAGTATATACTTATGCAACGTAATACTTATGCAGCCTATTACTTATGCAGAGTAATATTTATGCAGCATAATACTTATGCAGCGTAATATTTATGCCGCCTAATATTTTACGCATAAATCTTCGAAGCAGCGTAATATTTATGCCGCCTAATATTTTACGCATAAATCTTCGAAATGGAAGGAATAAAATGGATAAAAAGAAAAAAAGAGATCTCATCCTGGTCGGCATAATACTGGCAATTGCCGCAGTAACCGGCGCGGGAAGTTATTTTTACAAACAAAAACCAGCGGTTTACGCGGAAGTCAGCGTGGACGGCAAAGTGGTGGAGACCCTGGATTTAAACGAAGACAGAGAACTGACCGTGGAAGGCTATAACGGAGGAACCAACCATCTGGTCATAAAAAATAAGGAGGCTTACGTAACAGAAGCCTCCTGTCCTGATAAAGTCTGCATTCATCAGGGGAAAATCCATAACAGCACAGAGATGATCGTCTGCCTGCCAAACCGTTTCAGCGTGAGAATTGTGGGTAATTAGCAGAGAATCACCGATACCCGGTCCCCGGGTTCCAATTTCTTCGTTCCTGCCGGAACATCGATCAGGCAGTTGCAGCCCATCATGGATCCTAAAACGCCTGAGGAATGGAGCCCTTTTGGCAGGGTCACTTTTCCGTCGGCAATCACTCCCCGGACCATCCTTCTCACCCTGCTCTCCTTCAAAAATGCATCTTCCATAATCCCCTCTTCCACCTTAGGTATCAAGGCGTCCTGATGGCTCAATCGGGCCAGAACCGGCCTTACCAGCACTTCCATGTTGGCCACCGCACCGAAGGGATTTCCCGAAAGGCTGATCACCAGGGTATTTTCATAAACGGAACACAGGGTGGGCATTCCCGGTTTCATCCTGATTCCCCAGAACAGACGGCGGGCGCCAATGCCCTCCAGCGCTCCATGCATGATGTCCTTTTTGCCCACCGATACGCCTCCGGTGGTGATGATCAGATCCGCCTTGGACGCTGCAGTTTTTATCTTTTCCCCCATCACGGTTTCGTTATCCTCCACCGCCTGCATCATTACCGGCCTGATTCCCAGTTCCATCAGCCTGGAGACCAGCACATAGAGGTTGGAATTGTAGATTTTTCCCGGAAGAAGCGGCTGTCCCGGCTCCACCAGTTCGTCTCCTGTAGCAAATACCGCTACTTTGGGCTTCCTGTAGGCCAAAACCTTATCCCTTCCCATGCTGGCCGCAATTCCAATTGCAATGGAATCCAAAGGGGTTCCCTTTTCCACCAGGCAGTCCCCTTTTTTAAAATCCTCACCCTGAAAACAGTAATTTTCAAAGGCGCGGTGTTCCACATAAATGCTGACCTCATCCTCTCCATAATCCGTGTCTTCCTGACGGACAATACAGTCCGCACCGGCCGGAACCGGAGCTCCCGTCATAATTCTCACCGCTGTTTTTTCCTTTAAAACGGCATTCGAATATCCGCCTGCCATCACTTCATCTATCACCGTCAAAACAGCCGGACATTCCTCAGAAGCCCCTTTTAAATCCTCCGCTCTGACCGCATAACCATCTAAGGGAGAACGCGGAAAAGGCGGCTGATCCACAGGCGACAGCAGGTCCTCTGCCAGTTCACAGCCAAGGGCGTCTAATAAAGAAAGTTCCTCTGCAATTCCATGTGGAATTTCCTTCAGCATCATCTGCATCACTTCTTCAATCGTCGCTCTTTCCATTTTCCCTCTGCTCCTTTTTAACTTTACCGGCATTCCTTACAACATGCCGAATTCTCTTTGAAATGACAGAACCAGTCCGTCCCTGATCCACCGGGTCATGGGCGCGTCATTTACCGCGTCAAATCCATGTCCCACTCTGGGCATCATATACAGTTCCACCGGCACCGCATCCCTCATCAGGCTGCGGGCGTATTTCAGCCCTTCATCCCTAAGCGGATCATATTCAGCCACAATGATCATCGACGGCGGCAGGTTGGAATAATCAATGGCCATGTTGGGAATGGCATAATAAGAGGGGATCTGCCCATTAAACCCGCCCACATATTCCACAAAAGCGGAGGACAGATTGTCCCCGCAGAGCACCGGCGCCCCATATCTCATCTGTTCCGCCGATAACGATGGCCCCACTCCTATGGCCGGCACATTCATGGCGTTAAATGTGATCTTAGGGCCTCCATGATCCCGGATATAAAAGGCCAGTCCAGCGCACAGATTACCGCCTGCACTGGTTCCGAAAAGCCCCATTCGGTCCTTGTCGCCCCCCAGTTCCTCCGCATTGTCATACATCCACTGCCATACCGCCCGGCAGTCCTCCAGCGCCGCCGGGAAGATGTGCTCAGGAGCCAGCCTGTAATTCAGCGCCACCACCACAGCAGGAATATTCATCGCCAGATAGGCGATCCGGTTGCTGTCCAGATTATAGTCCCCGCTGGTAAAACCGCCCCCATGAATATCCATAATCATCGGCGATCCCTCAGCCATGTGATCCGGCCTGAATATACGTATCTCAATATCCGGAGCCCCATTGATCCCCGGAACCGTCCTTTCCTCAATCGAAAGCCCTTCCGGCTTATGAAAAACCCTCAACAGTTCCTGGGCCTTCGTCATATTCGCTTCTTCAAATACTTTATAATGCGGATGCAGCTGTATCTTCATTCCTTTTCCCTCCATTTTACACTTATTTTTTCAAACATTCCAGTTAATTGGTGAAAGTAATGCAAACTCTTCCCCAATTTTTATCTTTCCCAGCGCAGCCAATTCCCAGCCTGTAAGAAGGGGAACCTGGGGCGCAGGACAAGGCCGGGCGGCGGCAGGGGAGGACCAAAGGCGATGGGGATCCTGTGGAGACCGTTTAGTGGAACTTAGGTTTTCAGGACGAAAAAAGGCGGGCAGAAACTGATAACCGGATCAGTTTCTGAGATGCCCCTGAACGGTAAAGTCCATAAAGAGTTTACCGTGAATGGGCATCGCACCGCCTTTTTTCATCCTGAAAACTTTAGTTCCACTTAACGGTCGGAATCAGATCCCCATCGCCTTTGGTCCTCCCCTGCCGCCGCCCGGCCTTGTCCTGCGCCCCAGGTTCCCCTTCTTACAGGCGTAACTCACGCCAAAGACCCCATAGGATCCCATGGCTCCAGCTCCTGGGGTTCCTCTGCAAGCGCCGTTAAAAGCTCCTCAGGAAGATATTTTTTGCGGACCACCGCCTGGTAAGTGAATTCATCAAACCATTTGGCGCTCATGATAAAATAACCTTTTTGTCCGGCTTCCTCGCCCCAGCTGTTCTCGATTTTCCACCGGTCCGGAAGTCCCTTTTCATCGAAGTTCACGCCAGCGATGACCATAGCGTGATTCATGGCGCTGTCCCTGTAATCCAGGCTCTCTTCCTTGCTCAGGCCAAAGGTCAGGCCTCCCAGCATTTCGCCGTAGAGGAAGGAATCCTGATCCCAGATTCCCAGGTTCCGGTCGCCGAATTTGGAACAGTCGCTGCCAAACCATACCGGCTCCCCGTCCTTTAACTGTTTCACTACCATCTCTTTCAAATCGTCCATCGGGACATTGATATGGCGGACCCTGTCTTCCACCACATTGCCTAAGTACTTGACCGTATAAGCTTTTCCGTAAGGTTTATCCGATGTGGGAGAATTGATGATGCTGACATACTCACTTAAATCCATACCGATATACTTCTCGTAAAATGTTTCCGGCGTCAGATTTCTGTCCACGAAATAGTTTTTATCCTTATCCCTGTATTCAAAGTCAAAGGTTTTTGCCGGTTTTCCAAAGCAGATGCAGAGGGCCCGGTACATTTCGGACAGCATTTCTTCCTTCCGCTCCCAGGGTTCCAGGCCGCGGGATACCAGGGAACGCAGTTCGATGGCGTATTCCCTCAGTTTCCTGTTGATCATCCGGCTCATCACCCTGGTGTTGGAGGACTGGTGAGTCTCCGGCATGGCCGAAATCGGAACCACGCCGTACTTTTTAATGACGGATACGATCATATCCCATTGGCCGCCGTCGCTGATTCCCTGAAGAATCCAGTCCAGCGTCCGGTCCCCTTTGGGAAGGCAGGCGCTGTCGATGACCGATTCCAGGAAATAATTGATCTTCTCAAATTTATCCCAGAAAGCGATATAATTTTCCGACAGCTCAATCCGGTCCATATTACAGTTTTTAGCAGCCACTTCCCTCAGTATATTCAGGGCCGCGAAGATCCAGCACCGGCCGCTGGCCTTCTGCCAGGTAACCTTTGAATCACACAGATCGATGGAAAATGTCATATCCAGTTTCCGCGCCGCCTCACCGTTAAATGAAATGTCCGCCAGTTCTGATTTGGAAGCCGCACAAGCCAGCGTCCGGTAATGGGGATTGCTCTCATATTCAGCGGCACACCGTTTCAGCAGCTCTTTTGTTATGGGTTTTACCTGTTTCATCATCTGATCTGTTCTCCTGTTTTCTCTTCCCGTTCCTTCTGGATCATTTCGTCAATGGCCAGTATGGACATCACATAAATCTTTATAGCTTCTAAAATCCCCTGAATGTTTCTGGCCTCGTCCGGCTGATGCACTCTGCCGTGGCCCGGAGGAAGGAAATCGGCATGAGCGCCGTTTCCTCCTCCGTATCCCACCGCATGTTTTAATTTTCTGGCATAGGTTCCGCCGTCAATCACATAGGGTTCCCGTTCAAGCCCGGTCACTTCATGGTATACGTTCATCAAAGTCTGCACATAGGGATCCTCTTTTGATAAATACAGAGGGCCGTTATTGGTAATATCCTTAACCACAAATCCTTTTCCTGTAATCACCTTCAGGAGCTCCGTCTCAATCCTCTCGCGGTAATCGGTGACAGGATAGCGGATGTTGAATAAAATTTCCGGCAGCGTTCCGTCCATCCTGGCCTTTACCGCAGCACAGACTAATTTCCCGGAAGGTTCGTCACTCCAGTTGATCCCCAGCGTTTTTCCCTCATAATCACCTGTAAATTCCGCCATGCTGCCGCATATCTCCCGGTCAGACGGATCCAGGGCCTCAAGACCTTTTAAAAAGTCCGCCAGCACCCATATGGCGTCGATGGTTCCCTCCGGCATGGAGCTGTGGCCTCCGGTTCCAAACGCTGTCACAATGATCATTCCATCGGATTCCCGGACCCTGATATCTTCTCTTGAACCTGCTGCCGAAGCCGCCTGTTCATATAATCCGGGACAAGGACAGATCTTCGCTTCCGCCTTTTCAGGTATCATATTCTCCGCTTTGCCGCCGGAAAACTCCATAATCTGTACAAATCCCTTTTTAGCCTGCAGAGACAGTTTCAGATTGCCTTTTTCTCCGCAGCACACCGGGAAAAACAGATCCGGAACCATGGAATAATCAGGCATCAGATGTTCTTTTGCGAACCGCTCGATATCCTTCATCCCTTTTTCTTCATTGCATCCGAAGTACAGCATCAGATTGCTCCTAAGCGGAATATTCAGTTCTTTTACTGCCTGCATAGCATACATTCCCACGACTGCGCCGCTTTTATTATCCCCGGCTCCGCGGCCGATCAGGAAACCCTCTTTCTCTATGGGCTCAAAGGGCTCATAAATCCAGTTATCCCCGACCTCAACCACGTCCAGATGAGAGAAAATGCCGATCAGGCCATTATCACTTTTCTCACATCCGTAAAGGGCCGTACCATACCAGTAATCGTGATTGTTGACGTAAAAGCCCCGCTCTTTTGCCATGGAAAGAGCCTGATCCAGCGCCCTGGCGCATTCCTCTCCAAAAGGCTTTTCTTCATCTCCCTCGACGCTGATGCTGGGAATCCGCACCAGCGTCTTTAAATCTTCAACAATCGCATCCCTGTTCCGGTCTATGTATTGCTCTACCTGTTTCATCAGTTCCTGTTTATCCATGATTCCCTTACCTTTTATTTTTTATTTGCAAAATAAGCTCTTAAATATTTTTCCGTATCGCCCGGCTGATAAGGCAGTTTGTTGCCCGGATCCAGACAGGTTGCAAGCGGGCTGTAGCATTCAAGGGCATTGCCGCCTAATACAGCTTTAATGTCTTCAAAATTGATAACAGACGCAACTGCTTTTCTTAAATCCGCAGAATCAGATACGATGGAATTTCCATGCATGTTGAATGCTAACATGAACACGCGGATACCGGAGAATTTCTTCAGGCTTAAATTCGGGTCAGATTCTGCAACATCGTATTTTGTCTGAGGAATGCTGTAGCAGTAGTCCACATCCCCGCTTCTCAGTGCGGAAAGGGCGGTCTCCTGGTCTGCGATAAATTTGTTGGTCAGTGTTTTAATTAATGTGCACTCCGGATCTTTTGTGCGGATTGCCGGGTTTGCAACAAAGTTCATCTGGTAGTCGTTCATGGATGTGAGCACATAGTTTCCGCTTACAGATAACTGGTTGTCATAGCTTGCGCCTTCTACTGTGGTGATGGAATCGCCGTACAGACGGTCTTTGGTCGCGTCATAATTTGCGAAATCCACATCCTTATTCATGTTTTCCACCCATTCGCTGTCCACAATACCTGCGCCATGGAAGGTTAAGCAGTTTAAGATCTGCGGGAACGGTACGGAGGTCTTGCAGCGAACGATCTGGTAATTTCCTGCTTCATTGTCCACTTCGTCTCTTCCGGCCACTGCGCTGCCGATCGGTGTGATGCCATTTTCCAGAACTTCCTTCACGGTCTTTCCGTCAGCGGTTTTTACGCTTTCCAGCTCGCTTAAATCAGTAACCAGTTCAACGGTATCCAGATTTTCATACATGCTGAATGTCTGGTGCATTGGAATGGAGTTTTTGTCTTTTGCTCTGTTTAAAGAATAAACTACGTCTTCACCTGCTACTTTAACCCCTGAATCATATACATTGCCGTCTTTATCGATTCTGGCAAATCCACAGTCGTCTCTCAGAATGAAATAATAGTTCATATTATCGTCTGAAATTGCGTAATTGTAGGATAAAGAGCTTTCTGTCGTAACACTCCAGTCAGGAGCCAGGGTTACCAGATGAATATACATCTCATCCAGGGTATAACCGGAACTCTGGTCGTCCGCTCTGATCGGATCCCATGTGGTGATGCTGGAACCGGTCTGGGTGATCACAAGGGTTCTGGTATCGCGCTGGGTGGTATCGGCGTAATCGATATCTTCCCATCTCTGGTTATTTACAATGCTGTCCGGATTCAGAACATTGCTGAAAGCGCGGGCGTTTAAGTTCTGGTATAAAGGAGTCATGTAGCACTGCTCTTCAATTGCCAGTTTTTCCGCTTTTCCGTAAGTTTCTATGTATTTGTCCTCTGTCTCGCCTGATGCCTGAATAACCAGTTCGTCTAAAGCAGGATCATTGATGCCGGTCACATTGCTGTCGCCTGTGCTCAGCCAGATACCGCGGCAGCCGTAATCCGGAGTTCCGATTGGGTTGGCCCAGCCGGTAAGGGCGATATCAAAGTTTCCGTTTTTCTCCTGCTCCTTAAAGGTCGCTCCATCGGATGCGGCGTTCATTTCCACCGTCATACCCGCTTTTGTCAGTTCGTCACGGATGACGTTGGCCACATTTTCATTGCTGGACTGGTAGAGAAGCCTTAATTTCACCTCTCCGATCTCCACGCCTGCATTGGGGTCTGCTTCCGTGTTTGCCGCTGTCTGGCTTTCCGCAGCCGCTTTTGTGGTATCGCTTTTGGTCTGTACGTTACAGGCTGTCATAGACGCTGCCATGGTTCCGCATAATAATAAGGACACCAGTTTTCTTTTTTTCATAGATTAAATTCCTCCTTGGATTTATTTTATCGGCATTACCGATTAAAACCTTAATTTGCCTTCCATCATTTCCCTGGTTCTGTGGCAGGCCACAAAATGATCCGGCTTCACCTCTTCAAACGCCGGGTTTTCAACTAAACAGCGTTCCGTCGCAAACGGACATCTGGGTGCGAACCGGCAGCCCGGTTTTGGATTTACCGGCGATCCGATCTCCCCTTTTAATATGATTTTCTCCTTCTTCACCTTCACATTTACCGACGGTATGGCGGAAAGAAGGGCGATGGTATAGGGATGAAGCGGGTTTTTAAACACTTCATTTTTCGGCGCTTTTTCAATCATCTGTCCCAGATACATAACGCCGATATTGGTGGAAATGTGTTTGATAACCGACATATCATGGGAAATGAATATATAAGTCAGTCCCAGCCTCTCCTGAAGTTCCATCATCAGGTTGATGATCTGCGCCTGTACGGATACGTCAAGCGCGCTCACCGGTTCGTCGCAGACAATGAATTTGGGATTTACGGAAAGGGCTCTGGCGATAACCACCCTTTGGCGCCTTCCGCCGTCAAACTCATGAGGATACATGTTGTACATCCGCTTGGACAGCCCGGTCAGTTCCATCAGCTCTTCCACCCGTTCCCGCCGTTTGGCCGCATTTCCATAGAGGTTGTGCAGTTTTAAAGGTTCCTCAATGATCTGTGATATGGTGTATCTGGGGTTTAAAGACGCATAAGGGTCCTGGAAAATGATCTGCATCTCTTTTCTCATCTGCCGCATCTCTTCCTTATTAAAAGACACGATATCCATGTCGTTGAAAATCACTTTTCCGGCAGTAGGCTCATGGAGCCTTAAAATGGAGCGTCCCAGGGTGCTTTTTCCGCATCCGGATTCCCCTACGATGCCCAGGGTCTCCCCCTTTTCAATTTTAAAGCTTACATTGTCCACCGCATGAAGCTGTCCGCCATTGGCTACCTGAAAATATTTTTTAAGTCCGATTACTTCCAGCATTGTATTCATGGCTTCACGCCCCTTTCTCGTCATCACCGTTTCCTAATGGGAAGAAGCATTTGTATCTGTGGCTTCCCTCCGTCATCTCCGGGGACTTCGTTTTACAGATTTCCTGACAGTATTTGCATCTTGGATGGAAATAACAGCCTGTAGGCGGCTCCGCCATATTCGGGGTCATTCCTTCAATGGGAACCAGCTTGGTGCTGTCTTCATCCAGTTTTGGTATGGAATCGAACAGGCCGCAGGTATAGGGGTGTCTGGGGTTTAAATAAACCTCTTCTACCGTGCCCGTCTCCACGATTTCACCGGCATAGACAACCGCCACCTTGTCACAGGTTTCTGCCACCACGCCTAAATCGTGGGTGATCATCACTAAGCCCATCTGGAACTTTTCCTTCAGGTTCATCATGATATCCAGCACCTGGGCCTGGATGGTAACGTCCAGAGCCGTGGTGGGCTCATCCGCGATCAGCAGATCCGGGTTGCACAGAAGGGCCATGGTGATCACCACCCTCTGTTTCATGCCGCCTGAAAACTGGTGGGGATAATCGTTAAAACGTTCTGATTTCACACCTACCAATTCCAGCATCTCGATACAGCGTTTCTTCGCCTCTTCTTTGCTCATTTTATTATGTCTTCTCAAAACTTCGATCAGCTGGTCCCCTACCGTCATGGTAGGGTTCAGCGCCGTCATGGGGTCCTGGAAAATCATGGAGATTCCATTTCCCCTGATCTTTTCATTCTCTTTATCTGAATTGGTAATCAGGTTTTTCCCCTTAAAATAGATTTCGCCTTCGGTGATCACTCCCGGCGGATCGGGCACCAGCTGCATAATCGCCATGGCCGTGGTGGTCTTTCCCGCGCCGGTTTCCCCTACCAGGCCGATGCTGTCGCCCTCATTTAAGTCAAAACTGATCCCATTGACCGCATATACTTCTTCTTCGTCGGTGATATAGTGCACATGCAGGTTTTTCACCTGCAGAATACATTTTTTCTCCTGCTGTTCCATCGTCCGTCTCCCTTCTACTTCAGTTTTGGATCAAGCGCATCCCTCAGGCCGTCTCCCAAAAAGTTAAACGCCAGCACCAGAAGCACAATTGCAAACCCGGGGAATATAGCCATATAAGCGTTTGTTTCCAGGTAAGAACTTCCCGCTTTCAGGATGTTGCCCCATTCCGGTATCTGAGGCGGGATTCCAAGGCCCAGATAGCTGAGGGAGCTGACTGCCGTAACGCCCGCGCCGATTCCCAATGTGGCCCTGATGATTAAAGGCGCCATGGAATTGGGCAGAATATGTTTAAATATAATCACCTTATCCTTTGCTCCGCAGGCCCTGGCCGCTTCCACGAATTCTGCGTCGGACAGGGTGAGGACCGAAGCCCTGATGGTTCTGGCGTAGCTGGGAATGGCTCCGATTCCCAGGGCGATCACGATGTTGACCGTGCTGGTTCCAAATGCCGCGATGATGGCGATTGGAAGCAGAAGTCCGGGGATTGCCATAAACACATCCAGGATTCTCATGATGATGTTATCCGTGCTGCCTGAATAAAATCCCGCAACCGCGCCTAAAAGGATGCCGGCTATAATCGACAACGCGGTGGATACAATGCCTACAGTTAAGGAAATTCTGGCTCCGAACACAACTCTTGTGAACACACAGCGGCCGTAATCATCGGTTCCGAATGGGTAGGCCAGGCTCGGCGCATTTAAAATCAGTGAATAATCATTGTCAATGGCAATTCCATAATCAAAAGTCAGATTCGCACAGATGGAAAGGGTGAGCAGGAATACGATGATAAATGCCCCCATAACCGCCATCTGGCTTCTGAACAGACGTTTCACCACATCGATCCAGCCGATGGATACGTTATCGTCTTTGGTCCAGCTCTTTCTTAACAGCACCGCTCCCAAAAGAAGGGAAAACAGATTGCCGGTCAGCGTGGTGGCGATCAGGATCACGCCCAGAACAGCCATCATTTTATCCGCTTTATTGCCGTTTACATGGGTTACCACAAGGGGAAGGCTGACCGCATGGATCAGGATCACAACCGCCAAAACTCCCATTCCCAGGAAAAATGTATCGCAGACATAGGGTTTAAAAACATTCATATAGGACACGATCATGATCAGAATCTCAACCAGCACCATGTAGCATCCAATGAGGTATTCCAGGTTCTTTTCCTTTTTAATCAGCATCAGCCCCGCAAGGGCGCAGAAAATATTTCCGTTTATTATTGTCGCCGCCAGAAGGATTCCTGTCAGCCTCACCCCTCTGCTGATCCCGTTTGTCTTTAATATCTGGCTTTTTACCGCCTGCCAGATCAGAAATGCCACAGCCGCTTCCGCCAGGAAAATCCCGCCGATTAAAAGCGGCGCGGTCCCAAAGGATTTCGTCTTAATGTCAAATGACAGGGCCGCCGAAATGAACGCCAGCAGAGCGGAACCGCCGCATCCGAAGGCCAGTATTTTCTGTTCCTGAAAGCGGTTTAACTTTCGTATATTCGCTTTCTTTATAAAGTAATTTTCAGTTTTCATATTCCTCACCCTCCCTATTGGCTCTTCAGCCTGGACTTGATACGGGGATCAAGATATACATAAATCAGGTCAACTGCCAGGTTCATAAGGCTGATAATAATGGATACATATACCACGCCTGCCAGAATTGCCGGAATATCAGGAAGGAACTGTTTATCCACAACATAACTTCCGATTCCCTTTACATTAAACACTTTTTCGATTATGGCCGAACCGCCCAGCATACCGCCGAACTGAAGCCCGGCTACGGTTACGATGGGGATCATCGCGTTTCCAAGGGCATGTTTGACGATCACCCTGATATTGCTGAGGCCTTTCGCCTTAGCCGTAACGATGTAATCCTGTCCCAGCACCTCCAAAAGGGCGGAACGGGTATTACGGGCCAGGCTGGCCGCCAGATGGGTCCCCAGCACAATGGCCGGCATCAAAAGCGACAGTTTGTTGTCCGCCACATAGGAGGCAGGCAGCAGATGGGTGTTGATGGAGAAGTTTAAAATCATAATCATACCAAACCAGAATGCGGGCAGCGACAGGCCAACCAGGGCGATGAACATGAAAATATAATCATATGCCGTATTGGGTTTCACCGCTGTCAGAATACCGATCGGAATCGATATGACAACCGCAATCAGGAAGGCGTAAACGCTCATTTCCAAAGTTACCGGGAACTTTCTTAAAATAGCCGCCATAACGTCTTCATTGCCGGAATAGGAATTGCCCATGTTAAAGGTGGCAAGATTTTTGAAGTTATGGAATAACTGGATGATATAAGGTTTATCCAGTCCGTATACACGGTTAAAATCATCGATCTGCTGTTGTGTAGCAGTCTCTCCAAGCACGTTTAACGCAGGGCTTGAAGACGCGAAATGAAGAATTGTGAATACCACGAACACCACGCCGAAGGCCACAAAAATCATCATAATCAATCGTTCAAATATGTACCGGCTGTATGCGTTGGAAAAGATCAAAAGCAGAATATACATCGGGAAAGATGTAATCACTGAAAGCGCCAGCCATGTCTTGTTCTCCAGACATCCGCATAAATACTGTAAAAAAGTTTTCTGTCCGCTTTTCCCGTCTTTCTGGTAAGCTGCCTTCACCCTGGCGGAAATTTCTTCTTCCGTATCCGCCTTAATCTGCCGTTCCAGTTCCTTTTGGAATTCAGCTCCATTTTCCTGTTTTCCAAAATACCGGTATTTATTTGACAGATAATACCTGGCGCTGTCCCGTATCCGTTCAAGCGTTCCATCCCCTTCTGCATCGCTCTTCGCTGCCTCCCGGTATCTGCCGTATTCTGCCTCTTCCTTTTTCCTGTTAATCATAAAACCCAGGAAAGCCACTATAAAAGTGGGAAGACCAAACACGATCACAGCTATCCGGTACAGCGGTTTTCTAAATGCTCGATTCATAAGCTTGTCAAGTTTGTCTTTCATCTAACAGTCCCTCCAGACATTCCTCACCCTCGGTGATTTTTTCATAATTACCGCGTTTTACCGTTAATTATTTGTTAAACCCATAGTATCACATCATCAAATCAACCGTCCAATATACGATTTTTATCTATTTATATCAAAATGCGTATGAATGATAATTGATTTTTATTATGAATGGCAAATATAATCTGACAAATGTCAGAAACCATCAGGAAATGATTACAAATAAAAAGAACCGGAGCCAACACTTTTTAGTCAAAGTATTGACATCGGTTCTCCTTTGTTCAACGTTCCGGGCAAACCTGTGGTTCCATTCATCCCAAAGCGGCAGATTCCATATTCCGATGCAGCGTCAGCCGCAGCCTGAACAATCCCCTTCCCCTTCCGATTCGAAATAGCTGATCACATATTTTCTGAATTCTTTGGCCATCCCGTTAAAATGATGCCCGGCCTTCCAAACTATATAATGTTTTCTGGTATATTCCGGATCCACAATGGGGATAAAGGCCAGCTGGCTGTTTCCGG
This sequence comes from Clostridium sp. MCC353, assembly GCF_018785315.1. Taxonomy (GTDB): domain Bacteria; phylum Bacillota; class Clostridia; order Lachnospirales; family Lachnospiraceae; genus CHH4-2. The sequence continues at coordinate 26,834 of NZ_WQPN01000065.1, forward strand.
CATTCTTCCTGGCCCGCTCTTCGGTCATCAGCGCAATGCCTTCCCCGGCGGCCACCATCTCCGCCATATGGCAGTGGAAACATTCGGTGGTCACATTGGCCGTAAAACCTGAATTTTGGCACATCTCGTCGGTGATCATCCTGTATTCGTACTCTTTGGGCAGATTGATAAATTCCTCCCCCTTCAAATCGCAAAGACGGATGGTCTTTCTTTCAGCCAGTGGATGGGAGGAGGAAACGGCCAGCATCATCTTCTCTTCCCGGATCATCTCTCCCACAATGCCGGGAGCTGAACTGAGACGGCTGGATATCACGTAATCCACTTCATTCTTCTGCAGTTCCTCTTCAATACTGTCCGGAGTGATGTTAATCTGCCTGATCCTGCTGTTTGGAAACTGCTCTTTAAAATGAACCAGCATCATCTGGGAAAACGGCTTGCTGACAATGCCCAGATTCAGCACATTCTCCAGCTTCTTGCAGTAGGTATCCACTTCCCTCTGAGCCTTGCTCAGGATATCCAGAGCCTGCTCCACATGTTCCAGATAGATTTCCCCGCATTTATTCAGATAAATCCCCCTTCCAATACGGTCAAAAAGAGGGACCCCCACCTCGCTTTCCAGCCTGGCAATGCTCACGCTGAGAGCCGGCTGGGCCACATTCAGCTTCTTGGCCGCATTCGTCAAATGTCCCGATTCCGCAACAGCCTTAAAATATTCCAGTTGGACGATATCCATGTCTGCCTCCATTCATTGAATTCCACATTCCATCTCAACAATCTGGCTAAATTATATCAACCTTATCACCAGACTGCAAGATCGAATTTTCATTTTTTATCATTTTGGATTTTAATTAATCTGATATTTAATTTATTAATATGGATTTGTATATCAACTAATAAAAAGCATATATTGGACTTTCCCACCTTCTGATAGTACCATTAGAAGAAAAGGGTAAAGGAGTTTTGCGCTTATGAATCCTGAGTATGATTTTGATAAACCAGTATGCAGAAAGGGGACCAACTGCATCAAATGGGACCGGAGCAGGGGGAAATTCCAGGAAGAGGACCTGCTGCCCCTTTGGATCGCCGACACCGATTTCTGCTGTCCCAACGAAGTGACTGAAGCCATCCAAACCAGGTGCGCCCACCCCATATTCGGCTACAGTTTCCCTTCGGAGGATTACTATACCAGCATCATCAACTGGTTTGAAAGCCGCCACAGCCTCACGCTCCAGAAGGACTGGATAAGGGCCTGCTGCGGGGTCGTAACTTCCATCAGCTACAGCATACAGGCGTTGACAAAGCCGGGCGACAAGGTGCTGATCCAGACGCCGGTTTACGATCCGTTCCAGGCGGTGATCGAATCCACCGGAAGAAGGATGGTGGAAAATCCCCTGATTTACGCCGGAAATACCTATGAGATCGACTTTGAAGGGCTGGAAGAGGAATTAAAAGGCGGGGTACGCCTTATGGTATTCTGTAATCCCCACAATCCCGTGGGCAGGGTCTGGACACCGGAGGAAATCTCCCGGATCGTGTCCCTGTGCCGCCGCTATCAGGTATACCTGGTTTCCGATGAAATCCACTGTGACATCGAGCTGTTTGGCAGCCGTTATACCTCCGTCCTCTCTTTCCCGGAAAGCCATCCGGTTGCGGTGAGCTGCATCGCTCCCGGAAAAACATTTAATATATCCGGTCTGGGCGTTTCCAGCATGCTGATCCCCAACCAGGAAATTCATCAGAAAATTTTCTCAAAGCTCAGGAGCGCATGGCTTTTAAACCCGTCTGTCCTGTCCATGGAAGCGTCGGCCGCCGCTTATGCCAATGGCGGAAGCTGGCTGGACGCCCAACTGGCTTACATAGAAGGCAATGCCAGACTGGTTTATGAACGTCTGGCCGCTTCGGCGCCCAACATAAAACCCGCCGTCCTGGAAGGAACATTCCTCATGTGGCTGGACTTCCATTCGTTTCATATGGCTGACGACAGCCTTCACCAGGAACTGATCCACACCTGGCATCTGGGGCTGAATGACGGAAATCACTACGGAACAGGAGGGAACGGATTCATGCGGATGAACATCGGCTGTTCCAGGGAACTGCTTTCCCAGGCTCTGGACCGTCTGATTCAGATGCATGAAGTTCATTTTCCACAACAGTTCTGACAGGTCTGAACTGCTGTCATTTTCCCTCTTTAGAAAGGAGTTAACTATGGCATCTTATGCAATTATCGGCTTCGGATGCGCCGGCTATTATGCGCTGACCGCAATCCGCGATGCGGATTCCACAGCAACTGTGGATATCTATTCCGACCACCCGGACGCCCCTTATAATCCCATGCTCACCACCTATTACGCGTCAAACAGGCTCCGCTACGAAGGCATGTTTCCATTCGGTGAGCTGGAGGACATCGCCCTGGCCTATAAGGCCAATATCTTCTCCAATACAGAAGTAACCGCTTTAAACGCAGAGCTGAAAGAGGTGGTTTCAGAAGACGGAACCGTCCGCCGGTATGACAAAATCCTCATCGCCACTGGGGCCCGCTCCCTGATCCCCCCTCTGCCCAACGACTGTCCGGAACGGACCATCTATATGAGAACCCTGGACGATTCCAGGAATTTAAAGAAGCTGCTGGAAACGGAGAACCTGTCTTCAGCCGTTGTGGCAGGAGCATCCATGGCGGGAATCAAAGTGCTGGAAGTCCTTTACAACAATGGCATGGACACAACCTTAGTGGATATGGCCCCCCATATCTTCCCTCTGGCCGCATACCCGGAAACGGCAAAACGGATTGAAAAGCGGCTTATGGAAAAAGGCGTCAAGCTGAAATTTTCCTCCGGCCTTTCCGCAATCCGCAAAGGCAGTGAAACGGCCCTTTCGGTGGAGTGTTCCGACCAATCCCGGATTCCGGCCGATGTGGCCGCCCTCTGTATCGGAACCAGAGCCAACACTTCTCTGGCTTCCTCTTCCGGCATCCTGGTCAGCCGGGGAATCGTGGTGGATCAGGATATGCAGACCTCCTGTCCGGGAATCTACGCGGCCGGGGACTGCTGTGAAGGCAATAACCTTCAGAGCCAAACCACCCAGATCATCGGACTGTGGGCCAACGCCGCCTATCAGGGATACACGGCGGGAGCTAATATGGCAGGCAGTAAAAAAGAGTTTAAAGGCAACATTTTACATAACATCACCCATTTCTTCGATATGGATTTCATCGGATTCGGAGACAACCGGATCCAGGGAACTACGATAACATTTGAAAATAAAGAAAAAGACTTATGGATTGAAGCGGTTAAAAAAGACGGTGTGCTGGCTGGAATCAATATCCTGGGCGGCAGCCGGATCAGCGGTATCCTGAAGAACCATCTGCTGAGCATTGTGCAGAACCATCATCAGGTCATTTCCGATATGCAGAGAGGCGTTCTGCTCAGGGAAGGGCTGAGCGAAGAACTGATTCACCAGTTGGAAGGAGGCTCTCATGACAAGAATTGAAGAACTGTTAAAAGCGAAAATTCCCTGTCCTGAAACAGGAATTGAAGTCCGTCATACCATGTGTGACATCTGTTCCCCCTCCTCTCACTGCGGCGTGGACGCCTATGTGAAAGACGGCGTGGTCATAAAGGTGGAAGGAACCAAGGATCACCCCTTAAACAGAGGCCTTCTGTGCACCAAAGGGGCGGCCAACCGCCAGTATATCTACCGGGAAGACCGGATCAAAACCCCGTTAAAACGGACCGGACCAAAAGGGAGCGGTTCCTTTGAGCCCATTACCTGGGAAGAGGCATACCAGACCATCGCGTCCAAACTGCTGAAAGCAAAAGCGGAATACGGAGCCCAGTCCGTGCAGTTTTTCTCCGGCTACAGCAAATGGTACCGCCCCATCCTGCAGCGCCTGGCCTATTCCTTCGGCTCGCCCAACTATGGTACGGAATCCAGTTCCTGCTTCACATCCGGGCTGATGGCATGGCAGACCGCAACCGCTTCTCCCGCCCGGCCTGATATGAAAAATTCCAAATTATTTCTGGGATGGGCCCACAACCCCTATTTTTCAGGCTATTTAGGCGCTAAAAGCACGGAACGTTTGAAAAAAGCAGGCTGTAAATTCATCATCGTGGACACCATGTATACCCAGACTGCCGAAAAAATCGCGGACCTGTTTTTACAGCCAAGGCCCGGCACAGACGGAGCCCTGGCCCTGGCAATTGCCAACGCCCTGATCCAAAACGGTTGGATCGACCGGGATTATATCGACCGGTACGTACACGGTTTTGAAGAATACGCCGAATACTGCCGCAGTTTCAACGAATCCAACGTGGAAGAAATGACCGGCGTCCCTTATGAAAAAGTGCTGGCCGCAGCCAAAATGATTCATGAAAACGGGCCCATCAGCGTCCGTGAAAGTTCCGCCCCCCTGGCCCATCACGTCAATGGAATGCAGAACTACCGGGCCATCATGGCCTTAACCGCCATCACCGGAAGTTACGATAAAAAAGGCGGGCAGATGCCTGTAGAATTCACCTATATCCATCAGGCATCCGGCTACCACACCCTGGAACATGAATTTGTGGCCGAAGCGAGGAAAGCTCCTATGGCCGATCCTGTGGGGGCAAGACGGTTCCCTCTCTGGAATCTGCTGGAACACGAAACCCAGTCCATGGACATTTCCAGACAAATTTTAACGGGAGACCCTTATCCACTGAAGGCTATTGTGGCCTTTGGAATGAATTTCAGGATGTTCCCCGACAGTGAAAAGATGAAACGGGCTTTAGAGCAGATCGATTTCTTCGTGGATACTGACCTTTTCATGACGGATACCTGCCAATATGCGGATATCGTGCTCCCGGCCTGCAGTTCTTTTGAACGGGAAGAATTCAAATCCTATCCCGGCGGATACGCATTTTATACCACGCCTGTAATCGAACCGCTTTATGAATCCAAACCGGATACCACAATCATGTGTGATCTGGCAAATTATATGGATCTGGATGATCCTCTGCTGAGAAAGGGCTACCGGGCCTGTCTGGAATACATACTCAGCCCCATTTCCTATACGGTGGACCAGCTTCAGGAAGCCAACGTGCCCCTGAAAGTGCCGGAATTCAAACCGCATCAGGAAATGGCCACCCTGAAACGGGGCCTGAAAACGCCCACAGGAAAATTCGAACTGAAATCCGAGCTGATCGCGGCCCATCCCGAATGGGGGCTGGACCCTCTTCCTACCTATAAAGAGCCTCTGGATTCCATAGATAAGGAGCAGTATCCATTCACCCTCACGTCTGGCGGACGTTTACCCAACGCCCTCCATTCCAGGCTTCACGATGTAAGCTGGCTCCGCAGCCTGAGGCCAAAAGCCATGGCCGATATAAATCCCGATGATGCCAGGGAAATGGGAATTGCCCAGGATGACGTGATTGAGATCAGCACGCCGGTGGGAAGTGTGACCGTATGCGCCAACTTATCCTACCACAATCCTGCCGGGTTAATCAGCCTCTATCACGATTACCGGGAAGCTAACTTCAACAGCCTGATGAACTGTGACCGCTTAGATCCCTATTCCGGTTTCCCGGCCGTCCGTTCCAACCGGTGCCGTGTCACAAAGAAAGGAGATTTCCATGAAAAAAATGATTCTGGACTTTGATGCTGAACTCTGCTGTTCCTGCGGAGCCTGTGCGGTGGCATGCATGGATCAGAACGACTATGATCCCAAAACGGGAACTGCCCCTTTCCGCACCATATTTGAAATGCAGCACAAAGATGAAAAGCCGGTATTCACCCATTATTCCGTGGCCTGTATGCACTGCTCACCGGCTCCCTGCATCACTGCCTGCCCCGTAGGCTGTCTGAAAAAGGACCCGGAAACCGATCTGACCATATTCGACACCACCGACTGCATCGGATGCCATAGCTGCTCCATGGCCTGCCCATTCGGAGCTCCCTCCTTCAACGCCCAGGGAAAGATGGAAAAATGCAACGGCTGCTATCTCCGCCTCCAGCATGGCATGGAGCCCGCCTGCGTCCGCGTCTGCCCCACCGGCGCCCTGCGCATGGTGACCGAGGAAGAGTATGAGGCCTCCCATGGTTCCGGTTCTATTACGGAAACGGCACGTGAGATCGCGGGACGGCAGATTTAGGAATGGCTTGACAGTCTCAGAATCTGTCTGGCAGATTCTGAGACTGTCCGACAGATTCTGAGACTGTCCGACAGATTCGGGAACTGACATGCAGATTCAGGAACTATCAAGCAGATTCGGGAACTACCAAGCAGATTCGGGAACTACCAAGCAGATTCGGGAACTACCAAGCAGATTCGGGAACTGACATGCAGATTCAGGAACTACCATGCAGATTCGGGAACTGACATGCAGATTCGGGAACTAACATGCAGATTCGGGAACTGACATGCAGATTCGGGAACTGACATGCAGATTCGGGAACTGACATGCAGATTCAGGAACTGTATCTTGGATGCAAGAAAGGAATCATTATATTATGAAGAAACTAAAACTTTTCCAGGAAGCACTGAAGAAAGAGGGGATTGAAGCCGCGCTGGTCACCTCCTCCACCAATCTCTTTTACCTGACAGACTTTTTTGCCAGCGCCGTGTTATTAGTCACCCCCTGTGAAAGCTGGTATTTTACCGATTTCCGCACCATTGAAGGGGCACAAAAGCATTTTTCCGAATCCGGCATTCATTTAGAACAGGCCGATGGGGATTTTCTCCCCATTGTCTGTCGGCTGGCAGAGGATTTAAACCTCAGTTCCCTGGCCCTTGAAAACAACACACTGACAGTCAATCAGTTCAGACGGTATACGGAAATGCTGCCCTGCACCGCCATTTTTCTCAACAGCCTTTTAGAAAATCTCCGCCATCAAAAGCTGCCGGAAGAGATTGAATGCATGATCCGCGCCCAACGGATTGCAGAACAGTCACTAAAAGAACTCCTCCCCATGATACGCCCCGGCGTCACGGAGCAGGATCTGGTAGCAGAAATGGTATACCGGCTGTACAAAAATAAAGCGGAAGGGCTGGCCTTCCCTGTCATCATCCTCAGCGGCGCCAATTCCTCCCTCCCCCACGGCTTTCCGGGAACGAGGACCCTGCAGCCCGGCGATTTTGTCACCCTGGACTTCGGAGTAAAAATCGGCGGATACTGTTCCGATATGACCAGAACCTTTGCCTTAGAATATGCAACAGACGAGATGAAAGAAGTTTACGACCTGGTCTTAAAAGCCCAATTGGCCGGCATCGAAGCGCTGGCCCCCGGAAAGACCGGAGATGAGGTAGACAATGCCGCCCGGGCCGTCATAGATTCCACCCCCTACAAAGGCACGTTCGGACACGGCCTGGGCCACTCCGTAGGCCTGATCTGCCACGACGGCCTCCGGGCATCCCAGGGAAGCAAAGATATCCTTGCCGTCGGAAACGTAATCACCATGGAACCCGGCATCTACCTCCCCGGCAGGTTCGGAGCGCGAATTGAGGATATGATCTGGCTTTCGCCGGAAGGAAAGAAAAATCTGACGGAATTTCCTAAAGAATTGACTATATTGTGATTTAATTAGTGGGGGGTACGCAGGAAAACGGGATGAGGGGATGGAGGGCGAAGCGGCTGTTTGGACTCGGGCAGAGGGGAATCCATGGGTGCTGAAAACCAGCTTCCAACCGTAAGTGAAACTAAGACTCCAGGGATGGAAAAAGACGGTCCGATGCCCATTCACGGTAAACTCTTTATGGGACTTTACCGTTCAGTGGGCATCTCAGAAACTGATTTGGTTTTCAGTTTCTGCCCGTCTTTTTCCATTCCTGGAGTCTAAGTTTCACTAACGGTTTCCAGATGGCTTTCAGCACCCATGGATTCCCCTCTGCCCGAGTCCAAACAGCCGCTTCGCCCTCCATCCCCTCATCCCGCTTTCCTGCTGGTTTTCTCTGACACAAGTAATTAAAAACAATTTTAGAATTATAAGAAAATTTAACGTCAAGCGTGAAGGCATTTACAAAAAAGCCTTGATGTTTTACTGTTAATTCCCACGTCAGTTACATTAACTGTCTAAACATCAGCCCTCAAGGCATTTTCAAAAATGACATGGAGATTTGATGTAAATCCCCACACCATTTACATCAAATCTCCATGTCATATTCGCCATAACCTACACGAATTACCAAATACCTTCTCACTGAAACGCTTCTTTGCTCTTTCTACTCCTTTGCCCCGGATTCCCCTTATTACAGGCGTAACTTTGGCCAATCACCCAAATATATTTGAAGTAACGAAGCAGAGAAAGCAGAGACGTATTTGACTAAGACGATGTTTGGTATTTAGTGCAGATTATCGTATAGACATTTGAAGTAACTGACATGGGAATTAACAGTAAAAGGCCAAGGCATTTTCGAAAATACCTTCACCCTTTATTTTAAATTTGCTTTTATTATTTGAGCCAGAGAAAACCAGCAGAAAAGCGGGAGGAGGGGGCGGACAGACGGCCGGAATTTTGGAAGGGGCCTGGCGGAGGGGCATCCGGCGGTGATGAAAGCCATCTGGAAACCGTTAGTGAAACTTAGGCTCCAGGGGTGGAAAAAGACGGGCAGAAACTGAAAACCGAATCAGTTTCTGAGATGCCCACTGAACGGTAAAGTCCCTTAAAGAGTTTACCGTGAATGGGCATCGGACCGTCTTTTTCCATCCCTGGAGCCTTAGTTTCACTTACGGTTGGAAGCTGGTTTTCATCTCCGCCGGATGCCCCTCCGCCAGGCCTCTTCCAAAATTCCGGCCGTCTGTCCGCCCCCTCCTCCCGCTTTTCTGCGTAACTTTCCCTAATTAAACCCCAATTTAATTTATTCCTCCCCCAGCAAACAGACACCTGTATATTCTTTGATGAACCCCCGGATTACCGTTTCCTTATTCCGCCGCCGTGCATACCTGAAAAGCGTGCTTTCGTCGATCAGATATCTCTCAAATGCATTTTCATAAACCGCTTTTCGTTCTTCTGTATCCAATAAATCCAGCAGCAGTTTATTCGCAAATAAATCCACCAATATCTTTTCCAGCCTCACTTTATGGGGATCATTCCTGTGCCGCGGGGACTCGGAGGAAAGGGGGAGCACGACTACCGTCTCCCCTTCCAGATACTTTTTAAAATATTGATGCGCCGGTTTCAGCCAGACACTGCATTCCAGATACCTGCGCAGATGTTCAAATGCCGTCTCCATCTGCTCTTTTGATACCTCCACAAATGCGATATGGGGACATCCGCCTCTGTCCGGTGCGAACTCTTCCAGCATCCTGCTGTCCCAAACCTGATAATTAAACCTGGCCTTTTTCATCTCCAGCACCTCCAGGGCTCTGGACGATAAGGAGGAATAATCCGGTTCATACCGTTCCTTATCCAGTTCACTTCCCGCCAGTGTATACATATTGCGCCCGATGCGCTTGAAAATATTCTGTTCCTGACAATTATAGACAAACCAGTCCATGGATTCTTTAGACAATTCGGGATGAAGCTGTTTCATCAGATCCCACAGATCTTCCCTGCTGATCACCGACCGGTTATGGCTGTGTTCCAATTCTCCCATTTTTTCCCTATACCCCCGGCCCTTTCTCCTGTTTCGACGGCGCTGTCGCTCCCGGCTCTCCCGGTCCCTTAGGGCCGGAACCACCTGACGGGGCCTGGGTTTGCTGCGGAGCCGCCGTGGTATCGGCAGCCGTCACAACTCCCACTCCCCCATCGCTGGTCTGCGGCTGGGTAGGGGCAGTTTCCGGCGTCGGTTTTGTCTGTACAGGTGATGTTTCCGGTATGGGTGATGTCTCCGGCACAGGCAATGTCCCCGGCACAGGCGATGTTTCCGGAACTGCCGGTGTCTCGGGTACGGCAGGTGTCGTCTGCGGCTGGGTGGCCGCCGGTGTCGTAGCAGGAGGCGTTGTCGTCGATGTCCCCTTTGACTCACTGCCTTCCAAATGATAACAGAGGACAGGATCCCCTGCTGCAATATTCTCATAAATCGTCTTTGCGACAGGCGGCGGCAGGTTCACACAGCCGTGGGAACCGTTGGTCTTATAAATGGTTCCGCCAAATTTATTCCGCCAGTCCGCGTCATGAAGGCCGATCCCTCCGTTAAACGGCATCCAGTAATCCACCGGCGTCGCATAGTTTTCGCCTTTTAGTGTCGCATTTCTCTGTTTATAGGTCAACGGATAAGCGCCTGCAGGCGTAGCCCATCCCCTTGATTCATTGCCCGATACAAAATCAGCTTCCGCAATCATCTTTCCGTCTTTATAAAACCACAAGTGCTGTGCGGTCAGGTTCACTTCCACATATGTACTGCCGTAGTCATTTTCCCCATGGCTGGCGGCCTTCTGCAGATATTCAGGCTCTCTGGTCTGGCTTTCCCCTGACCGGAGCGCCGCTGTTAACGCTTCTGTTTCCGCGGTCTGGTTTATTCTCCAGCCATAATTTCCTCCCACGATCCTGACCGTTTTCCCCGAATTGGTTTTCAGGGTTTTGGGCTGATATGCCGTATCATATTTCTTGGCAAGCTGCTTTACAAACTCCTTTACCTGAGCGGTGTCCAATGCGACGGTGGAATCCGCGTTGACAGAAATCCACTGATGGACCGTATCGCCGTCCAGCACTTCCTGTTTATCGCCAAACTTATAAGTCACCTTCATATTCACATACTTATTCAGGTTTTGAACCGCTGTATTAAGCGCCTCATCCTCACTGGTAACAGCCGCCTGGGCGTAGCATCCGATGTCTTCCAGAACCAACTGATCCCGGAGGCTTTCAACCGCTTCTGCGATCTTTTCCTTCACGACTGCCGGGTCCGCCTGGGTTCCCTTTGTCTCAGGGATTATAGTGTAGCCCTGTCCCGGAATATAATCAGATAAATGGGCGTCTTCCGGTTTTATCATCTTCTCTTCATCCAGACATTCCAAAGCTCCCACCGCTTTATCAAATGCCTCCGGGTCAAATGCGATCATCGTATCAATCACATACTCTGTGGTGTTCTTTTTATGTTTCAGCCATTCATTGGTATTCTGTCCCGCTACGATCTCTTCCAGCGTTCCATCGAATTTACAATATAGCCCAATGTCGTCTTTTCCAATGGTTTCCGTTTTATCTCCCCGCCCTTTTATGGTTAACACATAATTGTCGATTCCCGAGGAAATTAAACGCTGCACCTCTTCAACAGTTTTATCTGAAGCATCAATGCCGTTTATCGTCGTATTGGGGAAAAATAAGGAATTGTATTTCTTTCCCATCTGAACATACACAACAGCCGCCAGCGCCAGCAATATAATCAAAGCCAATACAACTGCCGCTGCTATGACACTTCCTTTTGAATCCTTTTTTCTTCTGCTGCGCAATTCACGCTGCTGCTCCATGCTTAAAATCCTTTCATCATCAATCATTTGCATCATCGTCACATATCATGAAAATATAACAGGCATCCAGGCTCAAATCCGCCGTGACGGCCTGATCCGGATGCCATTTGGATTTTAACATAAAACAGTTAAATATACAATGCTATTCTGCCGCCTTAAATGCTTCGTCTAAATCTTGTAAGATATCCGAAATATTTTCGGTTCCAATGGACAGCCGGATCGTATTTGGCTTGATTCCCTGCTCCAAAAGTTCCTGCTCATTCAACTGGGAATGGGTGGTGGAAGCCGGATGGATCACCAGGGATTTCACGTCCGCCACATTGGCCAGCAGGGAAAATAATTCCAGATTATCTATAAATTTCTTCGCCTTCTCCCCATCCCCTTTGATCTCAAATGTAAAGATGGAGCCGCCTCCATGAGGGAAATATTTCTGGTAAAGGGCTTTCTGCCCCTCATCCTCCGTCACGGACGGGTGATGAACCTTTTCCACCATAGGATGACGGTTTAAATACTGAACCACCTTCAGCGCATTTTCCACATGGCGTTCAACTCTGAGGGAAAGCGTCTCCAGGCCCTGAAGCAGTAAAAATGCATGGAACGGCGACAAGGTGGCTCCCGTATCCCTCAAAAGCACGGCCCGTATCTTGGTCACAAACGCTGCCTTTCCAACCGCTTTCGTAAAACTCACCCCATGATAGCTGGGATTCGGTTCCGTTAAGGACGGGAATTTTCCTGACGCCTCCCAGTCGAACCGGCCGCTGTCCACGATAACGCCGCCTAATGTGGTGCCGTGTCCTCCGATGAACTTTGTGGCGGAATGAACCACGATATCCGCCCCATATTCGATGGGCCTGATCAGGTAAGGCGTTCCAAATGTATTGTCAATAACCAGAGGAATGCCATGAGAATGGGCTGTCTGCGCCGCACGTTCGATATCCGTGATATCGGAATTGGGATTTCCCAGGGTCTCGATGAAAATCGCTTTTGTATTCTCCCGGACCGCATGTTCCATAGCCCCTTCCTCAAAAGGGTCCACAAACGTGGTCTCCACCCCGAACTCCTTAAACGTATGGGCCAGAAAGTTATAGGTGCCGCCATAAATGTTCCGGGCCGCCACGATATGATCTCCTGCATGGGCCAGGTTCTGAAACGTATAGGCGATGGCCGCCGCGCCGGAGGCCACCGCAAGGGCCGCCACACCGCCCTCCAAAGCCGCCATTCTCTGTTCAAACACGTCTTCCGTAGGGTTTGTCAGCCTTCCATAGATATTTCCCGCATCCGACAGGTCGAACCGGCCGGCCGCATGACGGCAGTTGTCAAACACATAAGATGCCGTCTGATAGATCGGAACCGCTCTGGCGCCGGTGGCAGGATCAGGGATTTCCTGGCCTGCGTGAAGCTGTAATGTTTCAAATCTCAAATTTCTGTCCGCTCTCTTGATCTTTTCTCCCATACTCATGTCTCCTCAACCTGTTTTATTTGGCTTCTTAATTCATATTATTTTAATAGGAATAATATTAAATGGGATTATATTCCATATGGGCACGGTTGTCAAGTTTTTTTTAAAGTATTAACAGCTCCCTGCAGCGATGTGTAACAGTTCAGACAGGTCTGAACTTATGCATCCAGCCCATTAAAGCCGCCTGCGGCGAAGGGCTGGATGCCTGCGGCCACTATGTTTTCGTACATTCCGCGCAGTAAATGCGCAGACCTATCTGAACCTATCTGAACTGTTGCAGCGATTTTCCAGCCCCAGCGGTTCTTATCTTTATTTAGAGAAGACCTTATATATAGAAGAAACCCCTTCACCATCCCTCAAAATAAGAATCCGGCGAAATTTCTATATAGTGAAAAAGGATCGAAAAACCTCTGTTTTTCAATCCCCTTTCACATCTTATTTTACTAATAGCCCCGCACATCCAATCTCATCTATGGTTTTAAGCTCGCGTTTCCAGCTTTGCAATCACGTCTTCAACTTTCACTCCCTCAAACCCGGCCATCACCAGATCCGCCTCACAGAGTACTTGGGGGCTGCCGATGCCAACCGCCTTCATTCCGCCGTTATGGGCAGCCAGAATACCGGCGGCCGCGTCTTCGAAAACAATGCATTCAGAACCTGAGAGCCCCAGCGCCTGGGCCCCCTTTAAAAATACCTCCGGATCCGGTTTCGCCCTGCTTGTCTTCGTTCCGTCAATAACGGCATCGAACAGTTCCCTGATTCCAAGCCCTTCCAGGATCATGGGGGAATTTTTGCTGGCGGATCCCAAAGCGGTTTTATACCCCTTATCTCTGGCATCCGTCAAGAATTCCCGAACTCCGGGAAGAATCTCGTCTTCTCTCAGTTTTTTAATGTAATCCACATAAATTTCATTTTTCTTGGCACAGCAGGCTTCTTTCTCCTCCTGGGACATGGTTTTCTTTCCGATTTCCAAAATGATCTCAAAACTGGCCATCCGGCTCACACCCTTCAGCCGCTCGTTATCCTCCTGGGTAAACAAAATCCCCAGCTCATCGGCCAGACTTTTCCACGCCATAAAATGGTATTTTGCCGTATCCACAATGACGCCGTCCAGATCGAACAGTAACCCTTTATATGTACTCATGATCTCTCCTTTCCTCTCACAAGCGGGCATCCCATTTGCCGCAGAACGGATTCACCGGACTTTTGCCTTTAAATTCGCTTCGTCCGGCCAGCTTCTCAACCAGCGCTTCCAGACAGTAATCGTTGTTGCTGTAACAGTTGATATACGTCTTTACTCTCGGGAAATCCAGCAGATGATATGGGTTTTCCAGAGAGACAAATACGGTCGGAACGTCATTCAGATAATGTCCGCAGTCCGCTCCCATGGGCTGTTTCCACTCGATCCTCACCACCGTCTGGTTGCTCTTTGTGGAGAGATTCGCCACATACAAAATCAGGTCATAGTTCTTTACAATCTCTTCATATTTGGTGGTAAACCCTTCTCCATAGGGCTGGGGCACGAAGTCGGTTATCTCAAACCCTTCTGCTTCCAGCAGTTCCTTCACCTTGGCGCAGGCAGGTTTTACCTTATAATTGCCTTCGCCGCCTTCCCCTGGCTCAATGGTATAAAATAAGATCCGTTTATACCGCTCTGGCGTAACCGGAAGGACTCCCGGCTGTTCTTTCACAAGGGTAATAGCCCGGTCGGCGCACTCTTTTGCCCAGTTTCTATGGGTTTCGCAGCCTACGATTTTCTCTGCGGCCTCTGTGCTGATCTCCGGCACGCCTTTATGAAGCCCCAAAGCTGCCTTCGTGGCAAGGATTCTGGTAACGGCCTCATCCAGACGTTCCGGCGTAATGACGCCGTTTTTAATTCCCTCCAGCATAAATCCATAGTCTTCTTCCAGATTCCTGGCGAACAAAAACATATCACAGCCTCTGGCAATGCTCTCAGGAACCGCCTGTCTGCGGCTCATAGCCAGCATATAGCCTGCCATGGTTGTGGCGTCTGTGCAGATCAGGCCATTGAATCCCATTTTATCCCTTAAAAGCCCCTGAAGCAGTTCTTTACTGAGTGTGGCCGGCATAATTTCATCATCTTTAATGGAAGGATTCAGTTTTCTGGTCCAGGCCGGCTGCATAATATGGCCCGCCATAACCGTAAGGGCACCTGCGTCAATAGACGCCTGGTAAGCGGCCCCATAGGTATCCATCCACGTGCCGCAGTCCATATCATTGATGGAAGTCACCAGATGCTGATCCCTTTCATCCTGCCCGTCTCCCGGAAAATGTTTAATAGAAGCCGCAAATCCCAGGCTCTGTACCCGCTCCACATAGGCTCTGCCCATGTTCTTCACCCGTTCAGGATCGGAACCGAAGGTTCTGGTGTTGGTGATGGGATTTCTGAAGTTGCTGTCAATATCGATGATCGGCGCAAACGCCCAGTTAGCTCCTACAGCGCCCGCCTCACGGGCGCATGCTTCCGCCATCTTCGCGGCCATTTCCACATCGTCCACAGCCGCAATTTCCATAGGTGAACCCACCAAAGTGCCTTCACTTACGATTCCATTTCCCCCTTTTTCCAGGTTCGCAGCGATGAGAAGGGGCACTCTGCTCCTGCCCTGCAGCTCCTTTGTAGCCGCGACTGCCCGCTTTGTGGGGATTACCCGGTACATGCAGCCGCCGGGTTTCAATATATTGAACACGTAATCAAACTCTTCCTGTTTTGCCTCTTTAAAAAGAACGCAGAACAATTGACCTGCCTTTTCCTCCACGGTCATGGCAGAACGGGTTTTCTCCACCCATTCCACAGCCTCGTCATCCAGAAAAAATGGGTTTGCCTTTAAATCGATCATAACAACTCTTTCCCTTCCTTAATTTCTATCCGCTCCGTACCGTTCATAAACTTCTTCCGGCGCATCATTCTCATCAAACAGCTCTTTCATGGCCTTTAAAAGCTCCTCTTTTTTCACCGGATCATCGATTGGAGACAGTTCCCCGGGATCAGCATTCAGGTCGAACATCAGATCCGCATGTTCCGCCTGCTTCTTCGCAAACCGGCCGCCGGCCGGACTTTCAATTTTCAAAACAGGCGTTTCCTTTGTAAAGGAAAAGCCAGGGCTGAGGCTGGCATTTTTCAGCTCATCCACAGTGAACATACTGTTCATATGAGTTGGCATCAGCGTATATTCATAGCATTTCACAGACTGGTCCGCAGCCGCCCGCAGCAGTACATGGGAACCGTCCGTAATTCCCACAGGACCGCCGTGGTATCCGAATATCACGTGGCTGCGCACCGGCGCATCTTCTTTTATCACATCGGCCAGAGGTCTGCCCAGCATGTCCGCCGGACGGTCTAAATCAAAAAATTCCAGAATGGTGGGAGCCAAGTCAATGCTCTGCACCAAGGCATTTCTCCGTTCCCCTTTCACACCGTATCTGGGATCCCAGATGAAAAGGGGCGTATGTACCAGCTCTTCATAATCCGGCATGGAACCTTTTCCCCACCATTCATGTTCGCCCAGGAAAAATCCATGATCCGTATTAACTACCAGCAGGGTGTCTTTCCACAAATCCAGCTCATCCATCTTGTCCAGCACCCGTCCTAACTGGTAATCACAGTAGGACATCAGCGCGAAATACTTATTTCTCAACGTTTCAATCTCTTTGCTGCTCTCATTGACCGGGGCATACTGCGGCCAGTCCGGGCTGTCATAGTCATCAGGGCTTAAAAATCCGGCCATAAAACTTTCCGGCGAAGTAAACGGTTCATGGGGGTCAAAGGTTTCCAACTGCAGAAACCAGTTGTCATATCCGCTGTTCCTCTCAATAAAATCCAGACCGTCGTCAAATGTTTTATGCATTGGATAGTCATTTTCCGAACGAATCCGTTCACGGTTGCTCATATTCTGCCAGCCGACTCTCCTCCGGTTCGCCTTCATGAATCCGCTTGCGCTGTCAGGGCTGTACTGATTGGGAGCGAAGTTGTCACCATGAGGCGTCAAATCGCCAACCCATGCATCGCTCTCCTGCCCCCGGAAACACTCCCATGTGGAATAGCGTCCATGATAGGTAGCCCCGCCGTCCTGGATATAGTGGTAATGATCGGTGGCAAGATGGGAATGGATCCCATTCTTTTTCAGGATTTCCGGCATGGAATCGTCAAACGGCTCCACCGGCCCCCAGCTTCTGTGAAGAAAATTTAATCTGCCTGTGTGCAGTTCCCTTCTGGCCGGCATACACGGCAGGCTGCCCACGTAGCATTTGTCAAACTGTACGGAATGGGCCGCCAGCCGTTCAAAGTTCGGCGTGGGAACCGGGCCGCCGTTTACAGACATTAAATCCCTGCGGAGTGAATCGTACATAACCATAATCGCCTTCATTTTAATACCCTCCCTGTCAATATAATTAATTAAATTAATTTATTAAAGTATAACATACTGTATTTTTGGTTACAAGCAGGCATATTGTCTAAATGTAATTTTTTTTTTGTCTATATTGCTGAAACATCCGCTTCACAGGTATAGGACCGTCTCCCCATCACATTTACCTTCTCACCGGTGAGGGTTATTTCTCCGGTATACGCGATCTGGTGGGCGCTGGTTCCGATCATGATATCCATCACCGTAGGCTCCACCACAAATTCCATCTCTTCATTGTAATACCCTAACTGGCTGGTTTTCAGCCTGAAAGTAACCCTCTTCTTCTCTCCCGGTTCCAGGCTCACCTTCTTAAAACCGGCAAGCTGTTTCACCGGACGCACCACATGGGCTTTCTTGGTGTGGTAATAAAGCTGCACCACTTCATCCCCCTGGCGCTCTCCCGTATTGGCCACAGCACAGGAAACCACAATGGTTCCGTCCGTCGCCATTTCCCTGGATTCCACCGCAAATTCGGACAGGGCAAATGTGGTGTAGCTCAGTCCGTGTCCAAAACAGAATAAAGGCTGGCTGGGCTGATCCACATAACCGCCTGTGAAGATCAGGCTGCCCATGGGATCCGTATTGGACGCATACCCGCTTCCCATCCGGTGGTTATAAGTAACCGGCGTCTGGCCTACGCTTCTCGGCACAGTTGTGGTCAGCTTTCCGCTGAAATTGTTGGTTCCGTCCAACGCGTCCGCCATAACTTCTGCCGCATACTGTCCCGGCATCCACGCCTGGATCATGGCTGCCGTGTGTTCACAAGCCCATGGAAGGGCGAAAATTCCCGGGCCGTATAGAATGAGCACAACCGGCTTTCCCACGGCGCAGACCGCTTCCAGAAGCTGCTGCTGCACTCCCGGAAGTTCCAGGCTGCACCGGTCCTTTCCCTCTCCACCCGTAACATTCACCCAGCCGCAGTTTCCTCCGCAGGCCATGATCACCACATCGCTGTCCTCAGCCGCCTTCACGGCCTCAGGAATACCGGAAATGTCATTATCGTTGATCTCACAGCCTTTGGCATAGGAAACAAAAAACCGGTCCGATAACTCTTCTTTCAGCGTCCTTGCGCCCATGGATCGGAGCACTCCGTTCATATCCCCGATGGATTCCTTTTCTTCTTTTGTCAGGCCTTTGGTGAATGCCGCAAAGGGGTTGTCCTGGGACTTTTTACTGCTGCCCTGGGCCTCATCCGCCATGCCGCCGATGGAAACCTCATCTCCTTCGCTTCCGGCCGTCAGCATTTCCACATAGGCCGGGTAGGTGTATCCGCTGACCGGGTACCTGAGGCTGTCGCTGTGGGGCCCCACTACGGCCAGTTTGGTCCCCGGTTTCAGAGGCAGTACGCCTTCATTTTTAAGAAGAACCAGGGATTTTGCGGCAATGTCCCGGGACAGGGCGCTTTTTTCCTCATTTGTCAAAGATGCCTTTACCTGATCCAGAACGATATAAGGATTCTCAAACAGCCCATATTCAAATTTCACTTTCAAAACACGCCTCACCGACTGGTCCAGTATGGCTTCATCCAGTTTTCCCGCTCTCACATAATCCGGCAGCTTTCTGAAAGCATTGCCCACCGGTATCTCCGTATCGGTTCCGGCTTTCTTCGCCAGCAGTCCGGCCTCTTCATATGTTTCAGCAGTTTTGAAATCCTTGTAAGTTTTTAAAATGCCGGCCCCGTCAGATGTCAAAATACCTTCAAATTTCATGGTATCCCGAAGCAGGCCGTGGGCAATTTTTCTGTTTGCCACCACGCACATCCCGTCGATTTCCCCGTAGTTGGCCATAACCGAACTGACATCCGCTTCCCGCATGGCCGCTTCAAACGGAGTCGCAAACACTTCGTAGAGCTCCCGGTCCGGAATCCGGCAGACCGCCGTATTGAGCCCGCCCTGGGAATCGGAATATCCCAGAAAATGCTTGGCGACACAGGCCACCCCGTTTTTCTTATCTTTCTGCATCCCCTTAATATAGTGAATTCCCATCTGGCTGGTCAGGTAAGGGTCCTCTCCGTAGGTTTCATACACCCGGCCCCATCTGTGGTCACGGACGATATCGATGACCGGACTCATGGCAGAATTGATCCCCACCGCCCTGGATTCTTCGGAAATAATGCTGCTCATGGCCTCCGCCAGCTCCGGTTCCCAGGTGCAGGAAAGGTTGATCTGTGCCGGAAACATGGTTCCGCCCATAGCCGGATACCCGCAGAGGTTCTCCGTCTGAAGGGCCACCGGAATCCCCAGCCTGGTCTCTTCCACAAAATACTTCTGCAGCGTATTGGAAAGCAGGGCGATCTTCATCGGATCCGCCAGACCCATAGTGGAGTACTGGGTGATGCGCCCATGTCCATAGGGGAATTTCTTCTTCAACAGTTCCACAGAAGGCATTCCGTCCTGCACCAGTTCCATGGGCAGGTCGCCGCAGAGCTGGGCCGCCTTTTCTTCCAGAGTCATTCTGCCAAGCAGGTCTTCCACCCGTTCCATCACCGGTTTTGTACTGTCTTTATAGATTTCCATAATCTTTCTCCTCATCTCTTTTCTTCCTCTTTTTCCGCTTCATCGCGCAGTTTCGCAAGGTACATATACAGCATCCCCTGCTTCATGCCGCCGCGGATTTTCTCCTTGACATCCGCCTCGTACCCCGGAGGGCATATATTCTTGACCTTGGCCCACATCATTTCATCCGTAAAACGTTTGTCATAGGTATAGGGCACCACGTCGGCCGTCCGCTGCATCCAGCGCATAAATTCGATTCGCAGAGCTGCGATTTCAGCACTATATGCAGGATTATCAATCTGGTTAACGTTCTCACCGGGATCATTTTTCAAATCGTAAAACTCATCCTCTCCCGTAATCCGGCTCACATATTTATAATCCCGGCTTCTGATCATCGAAGCTTTGGCATGGGCTTCATGATCGGTCTGAGCCATCATCTTGGGCCAGTAAACGAAATTGACAGCCGGGCCGTCCGGGCCTGCGGAGTGGTATTCGTCACAATGTTTTTCCTCAGGAAGGCGGCCTCCTTCACAGAACACATAATCCCTGTTTTTTTCTGCCCGGTTCCCGACCACCCCTTTTAAACTCTTACCAAAATGCGTCCGTTTCGGCGTCACCCCGGCATAATCCACAGCCGTCGCATAGAAATCCACCAGTTCCGCCATGGAATCGGTTATCCCCGGGTCCAGGCCCTCCCCTTTTGGCGGCTTGATCAGAAGAGGAACTCTGGTTAAACAGTCTTCAAAACTGGACTGGGCCTTTTCCGTGATGCCGTAATCTCCGTCAAAATCGCCGTGGTCGCTGAAAAAGAAAATGGCGCAGTCATCATAAATCCCCGCTTCTTTCAGGCCCTGGCAGAGGCGTTTAAACTGATCGTCGATTTTGGCGCACATTCCCAGATAGACCGCCCGCAGCTCATCCCAGTCCTCTTCTGTATAATCATCCATTTTCTGGTAATTTCTCAGCAGGGACAGCATCTTTGATTTGTCCTTACAATCCTCAGGCCGTATTCTGGCAGGCAGTTTTTTTCTGTCGATCATGGAGTAATAAGGCTCCTCCACCCCATAGGGCACATGGGGGAATAACAGCCCCAGAAACAGGCACAGCGGCTGGTCATTTTCATAATTTTTCACAAAGTCCACGGCAGCGTCTACCGCCTCGTCATCCGCGTTATAGTTATTTCCGTTCTCATCCAGGCCAAGTTTTCCTTCAAAATGGGAATATTTATACTTCTCTTCCTTATTTAAAACCCCTTGATCCGTTGTCCCCGGGGCTTTGGGAACGTCTCCCCCATAAAAAACCGTATCCGCATTGGCCTCATTCCAGCCCTCAATCTGACCGGCAAACAGATCATTTCTGGCGTTCATCCAGACATAATAGCCCCCGTCCTTTAACTCCGAAAACAGATTTTCTTCTCCCGGATGGAGCAGATAACTCATAGTACGGTGCCCATGGACATGGGGATACAGTCCAGTGAAAAAGCTGCACCGGCTGGGAACACAGACCGGGTTCTGGCAGAACGCACGGCTGAAGGATACCGCCTCCTTCTCTGCAAATTCATCGAGAAACGGCGTATGGGCCGCGGGATTTCCCATGTGCCCCATGGTGTCCCAGCGCATTTCGTCCGGGTTAAATATAATAATATGAGGTTTTTTTGCCATCTGAATCTCCTTATCTCCAAACATCCAATATTTATTGGTTACTTCTGTGGTTTTCCAAGCGCCTGAAACATGCTGCGCTTATATGCCTCTACTCCCTCCTGGTCAAAGGGGTTCACTCCCGTCAGAATGCCGGAACAGGCACAGGCCATCATAAACGTATAGAATAACCCGCCAAAGGTCTCTTCCGAAATCTCTTTTACCTTCATGCCAACGCAGGGCACACCTCCGTCTGCATGGGCTTCCATAGTGGCTTTTTCAGCGATCTTATTTATGGTATCAAAATCCATGTTGTCCAGATAATCAAACCGGTCGCCGAATTCAGGGTCCGGCAGGATTACGGCCGACGCTTTGGGGTCTTCTGCGGAAAGAAATGTCTCAATCAGGTTTCTGCGTCCGTCCTGCACATACTGGCCGATGGAGTGCAGATCTTCCGAATAGACGGCCATTGACGGGTAAATTCCTTTTTTATCCTTTCCTTCGCTCTCACCAAACAACTGCCACCACCATTTTTCGAAATAATAGAACTGGGGTTCAAATGATACCAGCATCTCAATGTCATATCCCTTCTTATATAAAAGGCTCCTTGCTGCCGCATAGCGGACGGACGGGCTTTCCTCCGGCCTTTCCCGGCACAGCGTTACAGCGTCCTCAGCTCCCCGCAGATAGGCGTCCACATCAAGGCCGGACACCAGAAGCGGGAACAATGCCACCGGTGTGAATGCGGAATACCGCCCTCCCACCGCTTCCGGAAACGGCAAAAACAGATATCCGTTTTCCTTTGCAATCTCATCAAGCCGGGAACCGGCAGTTCCGGTCAGGATGATTCTTTCTGCCATCTCTTCTTTCGTATACCGTTCTCTCATCCACTGCCTCAGAATCCTGAAATGGCTGCCCGGTCCCAGAGTTTCAAAATTCTTTGCAATCACATTGATATAGACGCTCTTTCCTTCCAGCTTCTTCAGCATTTGGCTGATATAATGGGGAGAAAGCGTATTTCCCAGATAGACAATCTCAGGCCCTTTCCGGTCCGGAAATGCTTCGATAACCGCCCGGGCCGCCTGATTGGAGCCGCCCACCCCGACGATCACAAAGATATCCGCATCCATCCTGACCTTTTTTGCTTTCTGCTCCATGATATCCAGCATGACGGCGGATTCCTCTAAGGTCCTCCACCCCAGCACTCTATCTTTGTCCTCTTTTTCAAATATACTTTTACATATGTTAACCGCGGCTTTCTGCTGTTCCTCCAATTCAGAGGGATTCAGGCAGGATGCGGCATAGTCCAGATTCAATTGAACTTCCATTTGTTCCTTCCTTTCTGCTGTATTGACTTTGTATTTTTCATTTGCTATAATTAATTTATTAAATTAATTTAAAATATATAGAATGCATAAAATACATGAAATATAGGGGGGTGTTTTTTATGGAAAATATACCTGGCAATAATCTTCCCAGGGTTAAAGTGGCGAACCAGGCGGCAATCCGAAGGATGATTTATGAATACGGCCCCATCACCAGGGCTGGAATCGCAGAAAAACTTTCCCTCACTCTTCCCACCATCACCACCAATATCAGCAGCATGATTGCGTCCGGGCTGCTGGAAGAGCTGCCAGCCAAAGAAGGTTCCTCCCTGAGCCTGGGGCGCAGGGCCAATGCGGTCAATATCGTCAGCAACGCCGGGTATTTCATCGGCGTCGAATTCCGCAGGCTCTTCCGCCATCTCTGCATTACCAATTACCGTGGCGAGGTGATCTACTCTGAGGTTGATAATACGGATTATACCGATTATAATGAATGCATGGACCACACCTGCCGGATGATACATAAGGTCCTGCATTCAGACCTGGTACCTGAGGAAAAATTGTGCGGAATCGGCATTTGTCTGCCCGGTATCATCGATCCGGTCAGCGGCACCCTTGGCGCCCACCGCCAGAACAACTGGTATAATAAGGACATCCTCAGCGATGTGAAGCGGCTGACCGGTTTTAAAGGCCCAATCAGCGTGGAAAACAATACCCTGGCCCGGGCCTATGGCGCACAGTTATTCCGGAAAGACCTTCTCCGGGATATTCCGTCATTTACCTATATGTACATTTTCAGCGGTATCGCCTGTCCGCTGATCCTCAATAACTCCACGATGCTGAGCAATCCCGTGGGCCCCGGCGAGGTGGGCTACATGATCATCGATCCCAGCAAACCCAGAAATGAATTGGGAAGCATGGGAACCTTACACAGCCTGGCCGGCGAGCGCAGCATCGCAGACCAATGTTTTGAGGCCCTGAAAGAGGGAAATGCCCCGGTTCTTGAAACCATCTGCGGCGGAATTGTCCGCCCCACATTTCCCCAGATTGTGCAGGCCCAGAAAGACGGAGATCCCTTCTGCGACGAACTTCTTCTCAGCGCCGCCTATTATCTGGGAATCGCGGTTGCGAACGTGGACAATCTGATCCGGCCCCACTCCATGCTGATCGAAGGAAGGATCTTCTCAAATCCTAAAAACAAGGAACATTTCCTCAATACGATACGGGAAAACCAGTTCCGTTTATCCGATACGAAAACTCAGCTCATATTCATCGATTACGATGATTTCAGCGGCGCGAAAGGGGCTGCCGCCGTAGCCATCCGCGCAAACCTGGAACAATATATCAAGTAATTCAACACCCATCAATATGTTAAGGAGCCTTTTACCATGGAAAAAAAGTATTTCGTCAATCCCGTAGAATTTACCGCAGCCATGTGCACGGTTATCGTGTCCGCTGTCATCTCCTGCAGCCTGGTCTATATCAGACGGCCTGTATCAGCCCTGGTATTTTTCCTCATCGCTCTCCTGTTTTTAAAAGTTTCCTTCACCACCGGGGCCAAAATTACCATTAACCCCGACAGAATCACCCGTTCCGTCCTTGGAAAAACCACGATCTCCTTTACCTGGGATGAAATCAGTGAAGTGGGCGTGGCAGGTTCGCGGATCTTCAATAAAGGAAATAAGGAAAAAAGCGGCACCCTCTATATCTACTTTTCAAAAACGCCTATGACCGACGAAGAGCGTTTTCAGATGATGTTAAAATGGCCGCCAAAAGATAAAATCTATCTGGAACATGACAAATACCGCATGGACTTCATCCAGACCATGTACGGCAAAAAAGTTCAGAAATACAACACAGGCAGCTTAAAGATCTGATTGATAAAACAGGCCTTCCCCTTACGGGGAGGGCCTTTAAAGTTCCACAGTCCCCCGTGGATCCACAGCCCCCTGTATTCTGGCGGATTCATAAATCCCCTGTACAATCGCTAAGGTCTTCTTCGCGTCCTCAGGAGCCCATGGCATGGGCCTTCCCTCCATCAGCGCATGATAGCACTGGCTGATCTGGGTATAATGACAGCTTCCCCAATAGCTTTCCCCTCTGCCGCTTCCATCCGCATCCGGCAGTATTTCTTCCCTCCTGCCGTCTTTCCAACTGATCTCCATAAGGTCGTGGGTCAGCACGGCGGCGCCGTTTTCACAGCTGATTTCCACCCGGATGGGGCTGTTCGTGGTAAAATAGTTACAGGCGTAAAAGGAGTACACCGCTCCGTTGTCCAGCCATATGGCCGCGTCGGCTTCGTCTTCCACCTCGATCCCTGTCAGGACCCGTCTCGCCGTATGGCCCATGATCTTAACCGCTTCTAAACCGGTCATATAGCGCACCAGGTCGATGGAATGAATGGCCTGGTCAATGATCACGCCTCCGCCCTCTGTCTCCCATTTCCCTTTCCAGTCACATTCATAGTAACTGGGCGGGCGGAACCAGTTCAGCGTGGAAAAAGCTCCTTTCACCGTTCCAAGCTCCCCGCTTTCTATCAGCCTGCGCACCCTCTGCACGCCATTTATGTAACGGTTCTGGAAAATCACTCCGAGCTGCATCCCCGTCTTTTTCTGTACCGCAATCAGCTCATCCGCCTCCGAAAGGGTGATGGTAACTGGTTTTTCCGTCAAAACATGGACTCCGCACTCCATAGCTGCCATCCCGTATCTTCCGTGAAGAAAATGAGGCAGCAAAATATGAATCAAATCCGGCTTCACCCGGTTTAAAATATCCTTAAATTCCAAAATCCCAACGCGGTCCGAGGCAATACACCCCGGGCGGCCCGCAGCCGCGGCCTGAGCCCTGGATATCTCCTTATCCATGGCAAGCACCAGCTCCATCTCATCCGCAAGCTTTAGAAACGCCCCTTCATACACGGAGAAAATCCGTCCGCAGCCGATTACGGCAACTCTCAGCTTTTTCACCTGTCTATTCCTCTTTTCCATAAAGATCCGCCATATCCTGAAGCCCCTTTAAATAATTGACCGCTCCAACATAGCTGTTCTGATCGAAGTTTCCGATCTCATACTCCACAATGGCCCATGCGTCATCCTTTAATTCCTTTTTCAACTGACGGATCAGTTCAGGATATCCCATCATGCCGGTTCCCAAATCGATAAAGCTTTTATGTACCTGGTTGAAAGAATAGTCAAGGGGATCTCCCTCAGTCCGGTAATCCCTCAAATGGATGTACTCAAACCTGCCCGGATACTTTTTAATCAAATTCAAAGGCTGGAATCCCGAAGCGGCCGCCCATCCGGTATCCAGAGCGAATTTCAAATCCGGGGCGTAATCCGCCAGGGCAAACCAGATCAGCCCGTCATCCGCAAATTCCCAACTGTGGTTGTGGTACTGGACCTGTACTCCGTAAGCCTCCTTAATGCCTTTTACGATGTCATTTAAAGTCAGGGCCATCTGCTTTACCGTTTCCTTATCATGAAGCTCAGGGGCCGGCGCGCCGCTGCGGATCGGCAGATCCCTGATCTCCTCCATGGGCACCATGCCGGTGGCAATGATATTTTTATTCTTTAAAGGAGCCACAAACTCCGCCACCGCCTCCAGGGCCTCCCTGGCGGCCTGGGGATTTTCCAAAAGATCCATTAACCGGAAATTGTTGCAGTGCATTCCCGCCAGCTCCATGTGGTTGTCCGCAAGGATCTTTTCCAGTTCTCCCCTGCGCTCCAAACCAAAAAACCTCTGGCCCAGCTCACAGCCTTCTGCCCCGGTTCCGGCCAGCGTCCCAATCACTTTCTGCGGATCATCACCCAGTTCAGCCCCATATAAAACACAATGCGCTCCAAATCTCATATCTCTTTCCTCCTAAACTCTGACGATTTCTCCTGTATCCGCTGATTTCTGCGCGGCCTGGATCAGCTCCTGGATATAACGGCCCCGCTCAAAGGTGAGTTCCGTATCCCTCTTCTTCTGAATGGCATCCAAAAACTGACGTATTTCATAATAGAAATTAATGGCCATCGGCTCTCTCGGCGCGGCGGCATCGGGCCCAAAGCAGTCTTCCGGTACGGGAACCACCTGGGGAGCCGACTGATAGCCGCCGTCCTGATCTTTTAACTGCAAAGTCAGCTCAAAGGGCCTGGCCCCGTTAAATATCATCTTTCCGCCTGCGCCCACGATTTCCAGCATAAATGTGGCGCCGATTCTGCTGGCCGTGAAGTTGTAAAGCGTCCCTTTTTCCGTCCGGCAGGTCCAGCATGCCACATCATCGTTGGTCACCTTTCCCATAACTCCCGGTTTGCCGATGACCTCTCTCTCCCGGATCAGAATGTCCTGCATACACTGGATTTCCCGGATCCTGCCGCAGGAATCCCTAAGCAGGTAATCGCAGATATCCATCATATGGCTTCCGAAGTCGGCCAAAGCCCCGGGGCCCGACAAGTCCTCCTGCATCCTCCATTCCAGCTTCACATCCGGGTTCGCAATGCGGTCTCCGCCCTGCTCTTCCCGTACAAAAAATACGTTTCCGATTTTCCCTGCGTCAATCAGCTGCTTCATGTAAACGAATCCGGGAATATCCCGGTAACAAAGGCCGATCATAGCCACTTTATCCGTCAGCTTCGCATATTTCACCGCTTCCCTGCAGTCTTCGGCAGTGGGGGCAAAGGGCTTTTCGCAGAGCACATGGCAGCCCGCTTTTAATGCTGCCACCGCCAGTTCCACGTGGGTTCCGTTGGGGGTGCAGATACTGACCGCGTCACATTTTTCAAAGACTTCCTGCTCATTTTTACAGACCTGGGCGTCTTTTAATTCAAACTTGTCGATGTAATTCCGGGCCCGTTCGGGAAGAATATCATATACGGCGGTGATCACCGCGTCCTCACAGAGCTTATAAGACCTGATGTGAAATCCTGCAATTCCAATGGTGTTTCCTACTCCGATAATACCTATACGAATCATATTTTTTCTCCTTCTGTTTTTGATTGTGCTATCCGGTTTTATTGTTCCTTCTGTTTTAATTGTTCCTTCTGTTTTAATTGTTCTTTCTGTTTTTATTGTTCTCTCTGTTTTTATTGTTCTCTCTGTTTCAGACGGCGCAGAACATGCTGCCGCCGTTTATTTTTACAGATATTGGTTCAGGAACTCTCTGGACTTTAAAATCCCCTCTGAAACCGCCTCAAGGCTTCCTTCATAGTCCTTATCCTCATGTTCAATGCTGACGGTTCCTTTATAATTAATTTTCTTCAGCTCTCCAAACATCCTGCCCCAGTCAATCTCGCCCCTCCCCGGAATCCTGTACGTCCACCAACTGAAGTCCGTAAGGATTCCCGTCTGTTTCAGCCTCTCCCGGTCAATCGCGGTGTCCTTTGCATGGAAATGGAAAATACGGCTGCCGAACTCCTGGACCGGCTCATACGGATCGATCATTTCCCAAACCAGATGGCTGGGATCATAGGCCAGCCCCACCATTTCACTGTCCAGTTGTTCAAATATCCGCCGCCACATCACCGGAGAGACCGCGATATTTCCCATCAGCGGGCAGTTCTCAAAACAGATCTTCACGTGGTTCTTCTCCGCCAGTTCTAAAACCGGCTTAAAAGTTTCCAAAAACTGTTCCATACTCCTTACAGGGATTCTCCGTATCATATTTCCACGGTCCTTCACCGCCGGATCGCGGTCATAAATCCCTTCTTCCACTGTTTTATTGATGCCTGTGGATGTGATCACCTTTTCAATTCCCATTCTCCCGGCAAATGCAATCCTCTTTTTTAACTGGGCGATGTGCTCCTTCGCCTCATCTTCATCGCTGCTAAGATAGTTGCGGCAGTAAATCAATGCCGTAATATGTATCTTCCCTTCCGAGAGCACCTTTTCATATCCTCTTTCATCCAGCGCCAGGGACGGGCCGCATTCCAGATCCGTAAACCCATGTTCCACCGCCCAGGCCGCAACCTGGTCAAGGCTCTGAAATTCCCCGCTGCCCTGCCGCTTGGCTTCCTCCACCAGGCTGTTGGTTAAAAAACCAAGTTCCATATCCATTCTCCTCCATTGCAATTCATTTTATTAATTTATTTAATTAATTATATGCTAGCACTTTTATCCAGTATAGTCAAGTAGATAACTGTATTTTTTGTACATTAATTTCAGGACTTCGTAACAGTTCAGAATTGACATGGAGATTCGCATAAAAGCGTGAAGGCATTTTCAAAAATCCCTTGACGTTTTAATTTAAAACGTCAAGGGATTTCTGAAAATGCCTTCACACTCAGTTTTAAAAAAAAAATTGCCTACAGCCGCCCGCCCAGCAGTTCCTGAACCACCAGAGCGCAGCATCCCCGGGCCCCCGTATACCGGTTTGCGTCCACATACTGCACTTCCACATCCAAATGGCTCCGGAAATAGTTATGTTCATAAATCACCTGGTCAAGATACTTTCTCAAAACACGCCCGTTAAACAGCGCGCAGTCCACAATCACAAGCTGAGGATTTAACAGGTTTATAATGTTTGCAATGGATATCCCCATATACCTGACCGCCGGAAGAAGGGCCTGCTTTAACTGGTCGTCTCCCATATCCACCGCATTGACAATTTCTTCAATCTCAGGGTATTGGGGATTTTCACAGATTTCCTTCAGCTGCTTTGCCTTTCCTAACTCGATCTGATGAGCCGCGCTCTCCCGGATTGCATTCTCGCCAATAAAAGTCTGCAGGCACCCCCGCTTACCGCAGTTGCAGACAGGCCCGTCAATATCCATGATCGTATGTCCGATATCCCCGGTTCCAAAATGTTCCCGTCCAAACGGCTCCCCATCCGACATGACACAGCAGGAAATGCCCATCTGGGCAAAATAGTACAGATAGACATCCGGCCTGTTTTCACGCTCAAACATGTCCTGGCCGACGGCCCGGGCTCTCACATGATTCTCCACAATGACCGGATAATTCAGCAGTTCTTCCAAATCCTTTTTAACCGGAAGATCCTCCCAGCCGGTTCCCGTCATGGAACTGCAGACCAGCATGCCGCTCTGGGAATCCACCATTCCAGGCGTTGCCCATCCGATTCCAATTATGGATTCTTCATTTATCTCATTTTCACTCAGAATTTCATCCACACACTGTTTTGTTTCCGAAAGCATAGTATCATAACTGCAGCCAATCACCTTCATTTTGTGTTTTTTAACGGCAATCTGCTTTCCTCTCAAATCGGAGATGTATAAGATAATGCCGATCGGCCCCCATTCAATCCCCAGCGCATATCCTGCCGTCTCTTCAAAATCAATGGCCGCCGCCCTTCTGCCCAGCGCATTGTTCTGCTCCTTTAACGGCACCTCCTTTAAAATTCCTGTATCCAGCAATGACTTTATGGTAGTCGTTACCGTTGGCAGCGCCACTTCCAACTGTCTGGCAATTTCGGTCCTGGTAATTGGACCCTCTTTATAAATCGTCCCCAAAATGGCCGCGTAATTATCTGCTTTCATTCTCGTCTGATTCAGCCCCGATTTTACGTTCATGTCTACCTCCTCGACTGTACTTATTTAAAAACTATTATAAACGTATTTATTAGGTTTTTCCAGCCTAACATGATATTAGTTCCTGACTGGCTCCTGACCGTTCATAACAGAATGAATCCAAAAGGCCGGACAACGCGTCAGATTCCTGCGCCGTCCGGCTTTGTTCCTTCTATATAAATAGGTTCTGGATCAGTTTACCTCATGTACCCTGCAGCAGGTTACAAAATGTCCCTTTGATACCTCTTCCTGCTTCTGCTGCTCATGACATGCTTCTGTCGCAAAAGGACAGCGGGCCGCAAACCGGCATCCCGGTTTCGGATTAATGGGGGATGTGATCTCTCCCTTTAAAATCTCCCGTTTTGTGGGGTGATGGATATCCACAGACGGAATGGCAGAAAGCAGAGCTTTGGTATATGGATGAAGAGGGGATTTGAAAAGCTCTTTCGAAGAACATTTCTCCACCACCTGTCCCAGATACATCACGCAGATATCGTCGGAAATATGGCGCACCACCGACATATCATGGGTTACAAACATATAGGTGAGGCCGTGATCCATCTGCAGCTTCTTTAACAGGTTCAATACCTGGGCCTGGATGGAAACGTCCAGAGCCGACACCGGCTCGTCACACACAATGAACTTGGGATCCAGAGCCAAAGCCCTGGCAATGCCCACACGCTGCCGGCGGCCTCCGTCCAGTTCATGAGGATATGCCTTCTGAAGGCGCTCGTCGATACCAACCAGCTCCATCAGCTCCCTTGTCCTGTCTTCGGTTTCCTTCTTGGAAAACCGTTTGGAAACCATAAGAGGTTCACGGATCGTGCTGTCTATGGATTTTCTGGGATCCAGAGAGGAATAGGGATCCTGAAAAATGATCTGCATCTTTTCCCGGGCTAATTTCAAATCCTTTCCTGTGACCTTGGTAACATCCTGCCCCTCCAGCAGAATTCTGCCCGAGGTGCTTTCGTGAAGATGGATAATCGTCCTGCCCAGGGTGGACTTTCCGCATCCTGATTCACCTACAACCCCCAGCGTCTTTCCCGCATCAATTGTAAATGTAACATCATCCACAGCATGGAGAAGCCCGCGTGGTGTCTGGAAATATTTTTTTAAATTCTGAACTTCGATTACCGGTACCATATCAACCCTCCTGCTCTCTGATCTCATCTAAACGGCAGCAGCGGCACTCATGGCCGTCCTCTGTCTGATAGACGGAAATGGGTTCTTTGCGGCATTCATCCGAAGCATACTTGCAGCGGGGGCTGAACGCACATCCTTTCGGCAGATCGGTGGGATCCGGCGGAAGTCCTTCAATGGGGTGCAGCCAGATTTCATCCTCGTTCATGTCCGGAATGGCGCCAAACAGGCCGATCGTATACGGATGGGACGGATGGTCAAAAATCTGCTCTTTCGTACCGTATTCCACAATATTTCCGGCATAGATAACAGCCACATCGTCACAGACCTGGGCAACTACGCCCATATCATGGGTGATCAGCACCATCGCCGTATTATATTTTTTCTGCAAATCCCCGATCAGATCCATAACCTGAGCCTGGATGGTCACATCAAGAGCCGTTGTGGGCTCGTCCGCAAGCAGCAGATCCGGGTTGCAGGCTAAAGCGATGGCGATCACAACGCGCTGCTTCATTCCGCCTGAAAACTGGTGCGGATATTCATAATAGCGCTCCGCAGGAATGCCTACGATTTCCAGCATTTCCTTAGCCCGTGCTTCACAGTCCGTTTTCCCGTCATTATGAAGACGGATTACCTCAGCAATCTGTTCTCCTACACGCTGAACCGGGTTTAATGCGGTCATAGGATCCTGAAAGATCATGGATACCTTATTTCCGCGTATTTTCCTTAAATCATGTTCCGGCATGGCCAGCACATCTTCACCGTCCAGAAATATTTTTCCGCCCGCGATCCTGCATCCGATATCCGGTAAAATCTGCAGGATCGATTTGGCGATTGTCGTTTTTCCTGCGCCGGTTTCTCCAACCAGCCCCACGGTCTTGCCCCGTTCCAGATTAATGGAAACGCCGTTGACCGCATGTACGATCTGGTCATCTGATTTATATTCCACCACAAGATCCTTTACGGAAAGGAATGGCATATTGTTTTTTGTATTCTCAGACATCATTTTCCCCTCCTTAATTCTTTAATTTCGGATCCAGCGCATCCCTGAGCCCGTCGCCCAGCAGATTCAGTGCCAATACGGTAACGGCAATGGCTAATCCGGGGAAGATGACCAGATGCGGAGCCTGACGGATGAACTGGCGTGAAGCGGACAGCATGGCCCCCCATTCCGGGGTAGGCGGCTGTACGCCAAGACCGATAAAGCTCAGTCCGGCCGCCAGGGTAATGGTCTGGGCCACTCCCATGGTTGCCTGTACAATAATTGGGGAAATACAGTTGGGAAGCAGGTGGTTGATAATGATCCGCCGCTTACTGCAGTTAATGGACTGGGCGGCTTCAATATATTCATTGTCCCTCTCCTTCATCATCTGGGCGCGGAGCATACGCGCCATGCCCGGTATGCTGCCAACCGACATAGCGATAATCGTATTGAAAAAGCCAGGTCCTAAAACTGCGGAAATAACGATCATTAAAAGCATGCCGGGAATTGCCTGTATGATATCCAAAAGGCGCATGATCACATTATCCACCTGGCCCCCGAAAAAGCCGGCCACAGCGCCTATGCAGATACCAAGTGTGGTGGAAATCGCAACGGCAATAATGCCGATGGAGATGGAAAATCTTCCTCCGTAAAGAACACGGCTGAAAATATCACGCCCCATATCATCACATCCAAAGAAATGAGATGAGGATGGCCCCGAAAAACAATTCAGCATATCCATGGCCGTATAGTCATATGGTATAATCCATGGGGAAAGCAGGGCCAGAACGAATTCAACCAGTAAAACAGCAAGACCGAACATGGCTACCTTATTCTTTCTAAGCTGTTTCATAACACGGGCAAATTCGGTCTGCCTTTTTCTAGGTTTTTCAGAAGTCATTTCTTCACCTTCTTTCCTTTTTTTACGGTAGAATACTGGGCCTTAATTCGTGGGTCCACAGCCGCATAAAGCAAATCGATCAACAGCATCATAAGGCTGAATGAAATTGCCAGGATGATGGTTCCGCCCTGTACAATCGGATAGTCACGGTTATTGACCGCGCCGATGATATAAGTACCCATACCCGGGATAGAAAAAATCGTTTCAATGATCATGGCCCCGCCCAAAAGCCGTCCGAAGGCGGTTCCCATCATGGTGATGATGGGAATCAGGGCATTTTTAAGGGCATGTTTAACAATTACCGCATTTTCCGGAACTCCTTTAGAACGGGCTGTCGTAATATAATCCGCCCGAATTACATCCAGCATAGAAGAACGGGTCTGACGGGCACAGTTGGCAAGGGCGCCCGCGCAGTTGGCAATGGCCGGCAGTATGTAGTATTTCAGTCCGGCAATACCGGTTCCTATGCCCATGGCCGGAAGCCAGCCAAGCTTTACGGAAAACAGCAGTACCAACAGCAGGGCCAGCCAGAAGTTGGGAATCGCAACACCAATCAAAGCCAATACCATGGATACATGATCCTGCCAGCGGTTCTGATGGGTTGCCGCCATAATGCCGAGAGGTATGCCCAGGCCGAAGGCAACCAGCAGAGTTACCACCGTAAGCGTCAGGGTACGCGGCATACGGTCCATAATTGTAGAGATAATATCTACATTAGTAATCCAGGATTTTCCAAAGTCAAAGTGAATAAATACATCACTCATATAGGTTGCCAGGCGCACGACAAAAGGTTTATCGAGGCCCAGTTCAATTCTCTTTGCCACCAGATCCGCTTCTGTTGCGGTTGTGCCGAGAATAATCTCCGCCGGATCGCCGGGGCAGAATGTCATCATGGTAAAAACCAGGATGGTAACACCGAGGACAATGGGAATCATCCATAATAATCGTTTTCCTATATATCTGAGCATAAGTCCCCTCCAAGTTGATTTCCAAAAAAGAAACAGTTTCCTATTCTGTAAACTGGCAGGCTGCCGGGTTTACATAGTTTGTAAGTCCGCCTCTCACCTCTTTTACAAGGCCGGCGTCATTGCGCCAGATTGTAAAGGACTGTGGGTTTACAAGGCCATATGCGATTGCAGATTCTTTGATGTAGTTATGAACCTCATCAATATTCTCTTCCGTAAATCCGTCTACTGTCCAGGTTTTGTATAAAAGCTCAGCCAGATCGTAGTCATGACGGCTTGTAGCGTCCCCTGTTTCATAAGCGGCCGGGTCATAACGGATGGTCCAGTGATCCGGAAGGTAGGTTCCACCGATGGTATTTAAGAACATGTCATACTTGGTTCCATCCAGACGGATTGAGGTCAAAAGCGCCATATCCACACTGTAAAGCTCTGCTTTAATGCCCACTGCCGCCAGGTAATTCTGGATCATCTGGGCCAGTCTTGAAACAAATGTGCTGGAAGAACAAAGAATGGTCAGTGTCTCTCCATTGTAATTGGAAGCTGCCAGCAGTTCTTTTGCTTTTTCCACGTCATATTCATAATAGGGTTCATTTTTCCATTTCTCAAGGAAGCCGATTCTGTCAGGAGGGCATACATCCCACATCTGGGTGCCGTAGCCGGAACAAAGGCCGGTTATCAGTCCCTGTGCGTCAATGGCATAGCAGATGGCCTGGCGCAGATTCTGGTCTTCAGCAACTACACGGCTTTCCGCTCCTGAGAAGAACATCTCCCAGCCCTGCTGTCCATCAGTTAAATTGACGACAAACTGATCATTGCCTACAAACTGTGCTCCTGTGGTGGAATCCACATCGATGCCCAGCTCAACGGTTCCTGTTTCAAGGGCAATTCCCAACTGGGAAGCTTCTGTAATAATGCTGTAGTTTA
Source organism: Clostridium sp. MCC353 (assembly GCF_018785315.1). Taxonomy (GTDB): domain Bacteria; phylum Bacillota; class Clostridia; order Lachnospirales; family Lachnospiraceae; genus CHH4-2. The sequence goes on from NZ_WQPN01000065.1 coordinate 61,966, forward strand.
ACTGTTTTACCAAAGGACGCACACACTCAGGAAGCGCCTCAATATCGGTCTGCCAGTAATCATCCCGTCTGGTGAAACCAATGCTGTTGCCGGGAGTGAACTCCGTACATTCATAAGCTGAGGTCGTCACAGCTTTGGTTGCGAACTCATCAGAACTGGCTTTAAAAGCGCTTTCTGAAATGATCTTTGTATCGAATAAGAGAGCCTCAAATGCGCCCACAATATTGGTTGTCAGTTTCACATCAAAGGTATAATCACCTGTCTTGGTTACGCTTTCCACTTTGCTGAAGTTGGGCATTAAAGCTTTCTCCATAGCTGTATTGATATACCAGACAACATCGGACGCGGTGATCTTATTTCCTTCACTGTCCGTAATCATATCCCAGATTTCAATGCTGTATGTATAGCCGCCGTCCTTTGTCTCCCAGGATTTGGCCGCCCATGGTTCCATCTTGCCGCTTGCAGGTGAAAGAATTGCAAGAGATTCAAACAAATTCAGAAGATAGGGGGCGTTTCGTCCCGTATTGGACCGGAAACAGGTAAGGGAATCGATGGATACATTATATCCTATATTCAGTGTTTTTCCCCCAAGGGTGCTGCTGGCCGCCACAGGTTCCGTCTCAGGTGTGGCTGGGGCGGTTTGTCCTCCCGCAGTGGTTTCAGCTCCCGATGCCGCTGCTGTTGTGCTGCCGCTATTGCCGGCTGAGGTTTTAGAACCGCCGCATCCGGCCACAGAAACAGCCATAAGGGATGCCGCTAAAGCAAGAGATGCCAGCCTGCTGATACTTTTCTTCATATAAATTTCCTCCTTTTGCCAATTGCCCCGTCCTGCTCCTTCTCCGAATATCAGCAGAAACATAATACGGACGCGTTCAGCTTCATTTATTTATTAATTTATTTAATTAAATAATAGCATACGATCTTTTTGCTTACAATGTCAATTTTTACAAATTTTCCTCAATATTTTTAGTTATTTTAACTAATAATTTTAGGCTTTTTCCTTTAATTTTTGTAACTCAATAACTGACTTTCAGCTCCTCCGGATATTTTTCCCGCAGCTCATCCGCGCACTCCTGCCGCCCGGTTTCCTCCAGACGCTTGCAGTAATCGGCCAGATAGCCCCTGCAATGGAACGGTCCTCCTTCCGCGATCACATTCCACATGGGATCTTCATGATAATGATAGATGTTGCTGAGCATGTTATCAGCCACCCACCTCTCCAGATACCAGGCCCCTTTCCAGCAGAGTTCCGGCATCGCTTCCGCCAGATTATGGGTTTCATGGGGGTCTTCTTTTACATTGAACAGCTCTTCTGCTTCCGTCAGATGGTAGCCGTCGTGATACGTGCGTATGTAAATATAATCGTCAAACCGGACGCTCCTCTGGCATACATGGGCGCACTGGCTTAAAACCAGATGGCTGCGCCCCCCGTCTTCACCGGTACGGATGCAGTCGGCAAAACTCTCTCCGTCATATGTTACCGGATTCGGCTTTCCAACTACCCGGTTGCAGGTAAATGGAGGGATATCTCCGATCATATCCATGAGGGTGGGAAGCAGATCCAGATTATAATGGAAACCATGGGATTCCACATTTCCCGGACAGCCCGGCCATTTGATGATGAGAGGGATATGAGTGGTTATGTAATCCGCCTCCCCATGTTCGCAGTAGCTTCCCATCTCGCCTAAATCCTCGCCGTGGTCAGAACTGATGATGATGACGGTATCATCATAAATTCCCTGCTCCTTTAATTTATCAAACAACATGCCCACATGCTTGTCCGCATACCAGATTCCGGTATCATATTCATCGATCATACGGCGGAAATCATCCAGATTTTCCACCGTTCTGAGCTGCCTTGGCTCCGCCGGATTCGGAGTGCTGTTATATCCGGTCACTTCACAGGCGCTGTGCCCGCCCGGTTTCCGCTTTCTGTGGTATTCCAAAATCTCCTCCGTCATCCAGGGGTCAGGAAGGGGGTCCTGTTCAAATGGTTTCCCGTAATCCAGCGGGGTGCGGTATGGAATATGGGGATCCCATACGTGGACATGTAAAAACCAGTTCTCCGTATCTCTCTTCCTGTCCAGCCAGTCAAGGGCCACCGGAAGCACTTCATGGGCCGGTTCCAGCCCCCGTTTGCCGATATTATAAGTTTCATCAAATCCGCCGTTAAACCACCACGCTCCATGACGGTCCGGAAAGCTGGAAATGCTGGCGGTCTTCATGCCCGCCCGTCTCATCACCGCCGGAAGGTTATAACGGCCGTTAAAATCCGCCATTCCCCTTTCGTGTCCTTCCCAGCGCATTTCCGCATTATGACCGCCATGTCCCACACATCCGGTATGAATGCCGAAACGGCCGGTCATCAGCGCCGCCCGGCTGGGCAGACAGGGTGCGTCCGAACAATAATAATCCGTAAAACGCACCGCCTCCCTGGCGACCCCGTCAATATTGGGGCTTGTATTTCTGGGATAGCCATAACATCCCAGATGATCAACCCTCAATGTATCGATATCTACATAGAGTATCCTCATAAAATCCTCCTCCGGATAATCCGCTTTTTATTTATTAAATAATTTAATTAATTATCTATCTATGAGAATAACATATTGGAAACTGATTTGCAATTGACTAATATCCACAAGATTTTTATTGATTATTTGTGTATTTTTACTATATTATTTTAAAAGCAGTACATATAAATCCATATACTAGAAAGAATCCCGCTCACGGGATTCTCCGCCTGCGGCGGGTCGCTTCAGCAACATGATTCCCTACCGCCGCATTCTAAGCGATACGCAGTGCGATCCTATAGCCAGCAAAGCTGGCATAGGAGGGCTTTTTATTCAATATGAGCACTTTCCTATTGAATAAAAAAAGCGCATGTCCGGACATTCTATCCGTAACATGCACTTTTCATCTTTTTATGCTCATCCCTCTTCTTTCATATCTACAAGGGATGCGCGCCGCCTGAATTCAAAATTTTTAGAATTTTTAATCTTATATTCCAGATTCCTCTCATAGTTTTTGACAAAACAGCAGGAAAAAAGGATATTCAATATGCTCAATATAGAGGCTTCTGTTGAAAAACCTGAAATCTTGCTGAACAGCCTCTCTCTGGAAGATATGGTCAGGATACAGTCGATATTCTCCCGGATATAGTTATTGCCCCCACTGGTAATACCAATCATCGGCACTTGATTCTCCTGCAGTTTCTTTATAAAACGCATGGGCTCACGATTTTCATTATTACCGGAATAAGAGATCATAACCGCACAATCATCTGCTGTAAGGGAACTGGATAACATTCCGCTTTCATCCACCGCTGAGATATACACCAGCCGCCCAATGGATTCCATCTTTCTGCGAAACAGTTCCCCAAGCAGGTTATTAGGGCTGATTCCGAACAACGTCACATGCGCAGCATTTAAAATCCTTTCGGCAGCCTGTTCTAAAGCTGCTGTATCCAGTAAATCGGCTGTGTCTAAAATGCTTTCAACCTGTAAATCACTGATCTTGGTTATGATATCCTTCGTGGAATCAGATATAGAAAATGGATAATTGGGATCAATATCTGAAAAATGAGACTCCTGATAATAAGCCTCCTCCACAAATGCCTTCATAAATTCCTTCCACCCGGCATACCCCAATGCCTGGGCAAAACGAACCAACGTTGGTTTTGAAGTATAAGTCGCCTCCGCTATTTCCTGCATGGAATAGTGGGTAAGCTTACTTCTTTTTTGCAGAATAAATTCCGCCACCTTTTTCTTCGAATCATCATAAAGCATAAATGTTTCTTCAATCCGCTGAAACAGATACATACCCCGCCCTCTTTTCTACATGGTATCTTCTACAAGTATATGACACTCTCTTCTCTATGTCCAGTTCGGAAGAAGGACTTCCGTGCGGTCGGTCGCCGGAGCCGGTGTTGCTGACATCAACGAAATTTCCGCCCGCATTTCATCTGTCATGTCAAAATCCGCTGCTGCCAAAGATGCCTTCAACTGTTGAGAATTTCTTGCCCCGATAATCGGAGCCGTGACCGCAGGCTCTCCCATAACCCATGCAACAGCCAGAGTTGCCGGTTCGATCCCCCTCTGTTTGGCATATTCGGTCAGTTTATCAGCCGTCTGGTAATCGCTTTCATAGCGGTAACGGTCACGGTATCTGGCCTCATCGATAATCCTTCCCATTCCGGGTCTCTTTCCCATACCATATTTTCCCGTCAGCAGACCTGCTCCCAATGGGCTGTAGGTGATCACACCGAGCTGCTCCGCCCGGGCAAACGGAAAAATCTCAACTTCCGCCTGGCGTTTCACCAGATTATACATTGGCTGGATCAACTCAAAACGTGCCAGACATTCTTTGGCTGATATTCCCAAAGCTTTCGCCATCTGCCATGCGGCCCAATTGCTTACCGCAGGATACAGGATCTTTCCCTGTCTCTGTAAATCATCCAGTGCCCGTATGGATTCTTCCATCGGGGTTTCTTCATCAAAAGAATGGACAAAATAAAAATCAATATAATCCGTATTTAATCGTTTTAGACTGGCATCTGCTGCTTCTAATATATGCCGCCTTGACAATCCCCGGGAATTCACGGATTTTCCTGTGGGATAAAATACTTTTGTAGAGATTACCACTTCCTCACGGCAGCCGGAAATACACCTTCCCAAAATCTCCTCTGACCGTCCCCCGCTATAGACGTCCGCCGTATCGAAAAAATTAATGCCGGCTTCACGGCAGGACTGAAACATCTCAATGGAATTCTTTTCATCTGCATTTCCGCCAAACGACATGGTTCCAAAACATAAATTTGATACTTTAATTCCTGTTTTACCAACTGTACGATACTGAATCATGGTTTTCCTCCTTTATTTACTCCGGTATGGTTTCATTGATACAGGCAACTGCATTTAAAGTCCTTGGAAATCCGATATACGGCATACAGATGGTGACCGCTTCAAGCATCTCAGATTTTGTATTTCCAACCGCCTGATTCCCTTTAATGTGGCTTTTCAACTGGCTCTCACAGCCTCCCAGTGCCGTGAGCATACATAATGTCAAAAGCTCCCGCCGCTTCAGATCAAGACCTTTTCTGGTATAAAAGTCTCCAAAACAGTACCCGCAGAGGTATTTTTGGATATGCTTTAAATTCTCCGGCGCATGATTAACCGCTGTATAAGTCCCTTTTCCGAAAATAGCGGCTCTGGTATCCATCCCTCTGGCCTCCCTGTCTTCTTCGGTTACCGTTTTCCGGCTTTCAAGGGGAAGGGAAATCCCCTTGTCCGTGAAAAGCCGGTTAACAGAACAGAGAGCTTCTTCAACATCGCCAATACCAATATATGGCGCGCACTGATAGATGGCTTCTTTAATTATCGCAGGCTCAACTCCCAAATGCAGAGCAATTTCAGTATGCTCTAACAGAGCTCTGTCCAACTGTTTTGTACAAACAGCCACAAGGATTAAAAGTTCTTTCATCTGAGGTTCCAGGGTTCCATGATGATAGACCTCTCCGAATATAAATTCATCCTTGATTGCCGCAAAATCAGGATCGCTGCTTAAAAGCGGATTTTCACCCGCTCCCAACTGCTTTTTTGTATTGCTGCTCTTTAAATTCCTTTCCATGACATTCTCCTTTCCAATCAGGCAAAACCCGCATCCCGTTTTCCGGACGCAGGTTTTGCTTTCTATCAAATATACTCCCTTTATCAATGCCCAAACTCTTTTCTGGCTGCTTCCCTTAAAACGGCCGGAAAAACTAAATATATTCATCAAAAAATTCCATTACTTTTTTCGCGGCTGATTCTTCATCCGTTCCCTCAACCGAAATGGTGAGTAAATCACCCTGCCCTAACTTCATGCCAAGCAGTGCAGCCGGCCGGTTTGCCGTAACACATTCAGAATCCCTTGAAATCTCAATGCCGGATTCAAACTCCTTTGCCAGCTTCACGATCATTCCGGCCTGGCGGACATGAAAACCGCCTGAATTCTTGACTATATGTGTAAAACGCCGCATAAATCCCTCCTACTTTTTCAGTTTCATCAAAAGATCCTGGTAATCAACCTCTCCCTGTGAGGTCATTACAAACTCCGAAAAGGCAGGGGTATTGGTGATCAGCACCGGCACTTGGGTTTCATACCCCTCTTCCTTTAATTTATCCAGATCAAATGTCACTAATAGGTCTCCGGCCCTCACTTTTGCGCCCTGTTTTATATAGGCTTCAAAATACCTTCCGTTTAACTGTACCGTATCAAGCCCGATATGAATCAGAACCTCAGCCCCGTCTTCCGATAATAGCCCGATGGCATGTTTCGTCGGAAACAAGGAAACCACTGTACCGTCAACCGGCGAAACCACCTTCCCTTCATATGGCTCCACCGCAACGCCATTTCCCAACGCACCGCACGAAAATGCCTCGTCTTTAACATCCTGAAGCGGCAGCAATCGGCCTTTCAGCGGACTCAATACGATAGCTTCCGTCTTACCATTCTTTTTTGTTAACAGCTTATCAAATAATCCCACGGATAAACCTCCCTTACCGGTCAATATCTATTTTAATTTAAAGCGCTTTTTAATTCAGAACGCTGGCTCCATTTGTTTCAATCACTTCTTTAAACCAATCATAACTGTCCTTCTTACTTCGGTTATAGGTTCCATTTCCGTAATCATCCAAATCCACATAAATGAACCCATAACGTTTGCTCATTTGGTTGGTGGAATTGGATATAATATCAATCGGCGCCCAACTGGTATAACCAAGCAGCTTTACACCGTCTTCGGCAATGGCCTTGTACATGGAAATAAAATGCTGCCTGAAATATTCGATCCGGTAATCATCATGAACCGATCCGTCCGGCTCTACCCGGTCTCTCGCTCCAAGTCCATTTTCAACAATGAACAATGGCTTTCCATAACGATCATATAAATCCACCATAGATACGCGCAGGCCAACCGGATCAATTCCCCATCCCCATTCATTTTTCTTAATATATGGATTTAATACCCCTCTTGCCGTATTTTCCAGCCCAATTTCCAGGTTAGTCGTATCGTCTGCGGCACAAGTGGAGGAATAGTAGGAAAATGAAACAAAATCCACCGGATAGGCCTTCATGATTTCCAAATCACCGGCTTGTATGTTCAATTTTATCCCCTTGTTTTCATACATACTGAGCAGGTAAGCCGGATACTCTCCACGAACCTGTGTATCAGAAAATGCATAAACAGCCCTCATCTCCTGCTGTGCCTTTAATATATCGGCCGGCCGGCAGCTATAGGGATAGATGGTCCTCTTTGTCAGCATACATCCGACCATGGATTCCGGAATATTATCGTGACAGATTTTAGTCGCCAAAGCGCTGGCTACAAATTGATGGTGCATCGCCTGATATTCAACCGTCTCAAACAGTTCCGGAGCAAACCGCCGTTCAATCAGGCCGCCCGTCATAAATGGATGGCGCAGGATGGAATCAATCTCATTAAAGGTCAGCCAGTATTTCACCTTCTTCGCATAACGCTTCGTAATAGTATCCACATAACGTGTGAAAAACTCGATGGAACGGCGGTCATACCAGCCGTTATATTTTAAACAGAACTGCAGCGGCGGCTCATAGTGGCTCATTGTGACCATGGGTTCCATCCCGTATTTCAAACACTCATCAAAAACATTGTCATAAAACTTCAGCCCCTCTTCATTCGGCTCCAGTTCATCGCCATTGGGGTAAATCCGGCTCCAGGCAATCGAAAGGCGGAACACTTTAAACCCCATTCCCGCCATCAGAGCAATATCCTCTTTATAACGGTTATAAAAATCAATGCCATGACGTTTGGGGTATAAATTCAGATCCCTGCTTCTTAACGCTTCTTCAATCTCTTCATCTGTGATATCACAAAAGCTGTGAACGTCATTGATATCCCCCATTTTATCCGGATCTTTAAACTTTGCCACATCGCTGGCTGATACCCCTTTACCGCCCTGGTCCCAGCCTCCTTCGCACTGGTTTGCTGCAATTGCCCCGCCCCAGAGAAATCCTTCCGGAAACATTTTACTCATACTTTCACCTCAATTATTCTTTTCTAATCAATACCCTGATCCGCACATCAGGCCGGTAATTCCGGAAAAGTTACTTCTCATTCTTTCCTTCAAAACGCATTGCCAGAATAAATGTTGCTACAGCCGACACACCAATGGTAATAGCCAGTGCAATCAAAATCTGATAGAAATAGCGCATTGTATTATCACCGAGATACATCATAACCGCCGGAAGGCCGGAGGATCCCGTCGCAAACCTGTGGGTCTGAGTAAGTCCCGCGAACAAACCTCCGCAGGCGCTGCCGATCAAACCGGCAATCAGCGGATATTTCTTAGGAACATTGACACCATAAAGAGCCGGTTCCGTAATGCCCATCAACCCTGTGATACCAGCAGAAGTACCGATCTGTTTTGTCTTACTGTCTTTTGACAGGATTCCAACCACTAAGGCAGCCGTACCCTGGCCGATATTGGCACAGAGGACGCCCGGGCCAAAGACCGCATCATATCCCATCTGGGCCATCTGCATGGTCCCCAGCGGCGCAAGTCCATGGTGCAGGCCAAAAATCACTAACAATGGATATAAGCCGCCCATGAACAATGGCGGAATCCAACTGACATTCGTACTCAGCCATGTAAATATCAGGGTCATGATATTGCCAACATAATCTCCCAGGGGCCCAAGGATAGATAAAGCCAGAATCCCCATTACAAGGAAAGTAATCATCGGAACAAAGACCAAACGAACCGCTTTCGGCACAACTTTATTCAGGAATTTCTCTATGGGCGCCTGAACCAGAATAACCAGTACAATCGGGATAACGGAACCTGTATATTTTACCAGGTAAAGCGGAACCATTCCAAATAACAGCACCGGTTCTTTTGCAGCAACCAGGCCTCCCCATGTGGCATGGCACATAATACCCGCAACTACCGCGGCCAGAAACGGATTGCATTTTAATTTCTGTCCAATGGAAAAAGCCAGCAGAATGGGCATAAAAGCAAATGTGGCATCACCAATCATATTGATGATAATATAGCTCTGGCTGCTGGTATCCACTAACTGAAATGCCACCAAAAGCGCCAGCAGCGCTTTTACCATACCGGCTCCTGCCAGCGCCGGAACAATTGGCGAAAAAATGCTGGATACAAAATCCGCCAGAATATCAAACAGCTTCTTTTTCTCCTGGTTCTCTATGTTCCCTTCTCCCGATTCCACCGGGGCCATACTGCCGCCGTTTTGGGGGACCAGTTTTACTACCTCTTCATAGACTTCTGCTACATGCATTCCAATTACAACCTGAAACATACCGCCGTTAATCAGCACTTTTGCAACCCCATCCATTCCATTGATCGCATCCTGATCGGCTTTATTGTTGTCTTTCAGCATAAAACGCAGGCGGGTCTGGCAATGATGAAGCGAATCAATATTCTCATTGCCCCCGACCTTTTCAACAATAGCCTTTGCCAAGCTCTCATATTTCTTACTCATACTGTACTCCTTCCTATGAATAGCATGATATCTGAATTACTGCCCACAGCCGCCGGCTCTTCGCCGGCCGCCCTATGTATTGGCAAATTAATCCAAACTCCATTAAGCAATAACTATGGTTCATGTGCACCTGATCCATATGAAGTTATTTATCTTGGTCAAATAGTAGCATTTTGCACAAGAAATGTCGATAGAATTTGTTTCACCTTATTTCATAGAAGTGTGCATATGAGTATTAAAATCTGAAACGATGTTCCATGTGGTTATTATAATCCAGATTCCGCCTGATTCCTGCCTATTTGATAAGACGACAGGCGGGAAAACCATGGATGACGCCCCAAAACAGGCAGTCATCGAATTTGACATAGGCCGTTTTATCCATAAAAACAGATGAAGACAGGTCTCTTACCGAAACCTGTCTTCACCCGCCTTATTATTCTTTCTTCTCATCTCTTCCCACGCCTATTAAATGAACCATCGCAATCGCTCCAACCACCAGCACGACGCCCATGCCGCCCTGCAGCGAAATCCTCTCCCCATAGAGCAGCACGCCCACAAATGTAGCCACAACCGGTTCGATGGATGAAATCACAGACGCCACTCCCGTCTCCATATGGGAAAGTCCTGCCGTATATAAGATGTATGGAGCTACCGTAGTCACAAAAATCCAGAACAAGGCCGTTCCCATCGCTCCTGCGCCTCCGGTAAAACAGCTTCCAATCCCCGGCAGACTGACAAAAGGTAGAACTCCCACTGAAGCCATTCCAAATGTCCATAACGTGATCGTAAGGGAAGAATATCCTTTCATAATCGCATATCTTCCGAAAATACTGTAAAGCGCATACCCCAGGCCCGCTCCCAAACCTGTCAGAATACCGGCCGCCGACAACCCGGAAGCCGTTCCCGGCCCTCCGGTCACCAGCACGCAGCCCAAAAAAGTGAGAGCCAAAGCTGCCGCCTTTTTCAAGGTAAAACGTTCCTTAAACAACACAGCCGACAACACCATGACAATGGAAGGGGCCGTATACAGCAAAATAGCCGCTGTGGAAAGGGAAGTCAAAGAAATCGTCCTGAAATAACAATAATTAAAAAACACAATGCTGCAGACCCCCGTGCCTAAAAAACACCAGAGATCTTTTAAATGAATTCGGAAAGCCCTGCGGTCTATAAAAAACAGTCCCGCCGCCATACAGAAAAATGTAACAAAGGCCCGAACCGCCACCACTTCCATGGATTCAAGTCCGATCTTGTTTAAACTTCTGACCAAAATCCCCATACAGCCCCAAAGGCTTCCAGCCGCTAAAATAAAGAACGGAGCCGCCTTTTTCATGACTTCCTCCATTCTGCTGCCGCCCCCGGCCAAAGCGCATTTATCTCGTCTGCAACTGTTATCTTCATCTTCTGCCCTATGCCTTCTCTTTATGCCTTCTCTTTCAGCAAATCTCTGATCTCACTCAGAAGCTCTTCCGTTGTAGGACCTGCCGGAGCGGGAGCCGGTTCCTCTTTTTTCTCCTCTTCATGGCGCAGTTTTGCGCTTATCATGGCAACCGTTTTAATCATGAAGAACATGCAGACGCCGATGATTAAAAAGTCAAAGATATTTTGCAGGAAACTTCCGTATTTAATGGCCGCAGCCGCTTTAATTTCATTGCCTGCGGCATCGTAAACAGCCGGATTGAGAACCCATTCCAAAGTGCTGAAATCCGCTCCGCCCGTCACGGCTCCCAATGCGGGCATCAATATATCATTTACAAGAGAAGTTACGATTTTACTGAACGCGCCGCCGATGATCACGCCGACTGCCATATCGATAATATTGCCTTTCAATATAAATGCTTTAAATTCCTTCATCACATCGTTCATTTTACTCATAATTAGTCCCTCTTCTTTCGTTTTATTATTCTTAAACTGTAACTGTCCTGAACGGTTACCTTAAATTAAAATAATTTCAGCCCTTTGGCAACAATCGAAATAAAGTCCTGTACATTGGTGACCATAGTGGTGGCGCAGAGGCTTCCCCGGTCAATCAGCTTATTGACCACAAATTCATCCGCATCCACGGTATACAGATAGACCGGCCTGATCTCCCCATCCGGCATCACCCGGAAAGAAGGCGTCATATTGCCCGTGGCAATGGTGTGCAGCATGGTGGCCAGACAGATCACGCAGGTTGCCTGTTTCACCAGCCCCCGCATGGCATTCTGCCCCTCATAAGCGCTTGCGATCACTTCCGGCATGGGCCCGTCATCCCGGATGGAACCAGTCAGCACAAATGGAACGTGATTCTTAACACAACTGTAAATGATACCGTTATCAATCTTATAATCCTCGATAAACTGGGGTATGGAACCGCTGCGGCGCACCTTATTGAGCACGTCCAAATGGTTATAATGGCCGTTTGGCTGGGAAACCTGGGTATAGATATCCTGCCCCAATGCCGTATGTAAATAAGCCCCTTCCAGATCATGTGTGGCAAGGGCATTCCCGGCCATCAGGCCATGGGCGTATCCGTTATCGATCAACGCCTGCATGGCAGCTCTGGCATCCGCATCAAAAGAAAAAGCCGGCCCCATAACCCAGACAATATTCCCGAATTCCTTCTCGTGCTTTAAAAGCTCAAACAGATTGTCATAGTCTCTGGAATAGGAAGTTTCTCTGCTGCGCCCCTGGCGGAACACGAACTGGTCCCGGTTTCCGTCTAAACTGATATCCCCGAATCCGTTGCAGTGCATATAGATGCCTTCCTCACCGTCCTCCGACCTTCCCAGGATGACCTTGTCCCCCTTTTTCAGGTTCCGGTTCTCCACCACCTCCAGGTGTCCGTCGCCGCACAGCACTACACTGGAATCCATCCGGCTCTCCTCTGCCAAAACCCAGGAGCCGTTAATCTTAAAATACTCCGGATACATGGATGTGCTGTGAAAATAGTCCGGAGCCACCCCGTCTTTCTCCACCACTTCATATCTGGCATCCGGTGCCGAAGCCAGTTCCGGACGGGTAAAATCCGGATGATGATATTTAGGCATTTGAAACGCCATGTTCTGTTACCTCCTTATATATATGTAATTTTAGGTGCTCTCAAACAAAGATCTGCTGGTCTCATAATAAATCTTAGTCAGGTCATCCAAAACCTTGGTATGTTCAAAATCCTTATGGTAGATCAGGTTGATCTCCCTGCTCATACTCAAATTTTCTATGGGCAGCCCTTTCAGCTTGCCCTTTTTCAGCTCATCCATAAATGCGCTCTTTGCCAGAATTGAAACTCCGAAATTCCGTCTCACCAGATCTTTGATCGTTGCGATGTTGTCAACTTCCAGAGTTACATTGAACTCATCCAGGGTCATGTTATTGCTTTCCAGATGAGAAATAAATAAATTTCTGGTAGCTGAATTGGGAAGGCGCAGAATCAGGTTCTCTTTTTTCAATTCATTCAGGGTCACCATGCTCTTTTTAGACAGAGGATTGGAGTTGGGCACCGCTAAAATCAGGCAGTCCGTATCCAAAAGCACGGAGTTAAAGTCCGGATCCGGTATTTTTCCCTCCACTATAGCCAGGTCAACCTCATAAGTTTTTAACTTAATATAAAGATTATTTATGGTGTCAGAAATCATTGTTATACGAAGGCCGTGATGCTGGGAGCTGTATTTAGCCAGTACCTCGGCCATCAGATTGCTCTCCGCAGTGTGTGTAATCCCTACTGTAATCCTGGTTATCTGCCGCTTTATATCCTTTAAACTCTGGTTTAAATTCTGGTATAAAGTCTTGATTCTACGGGCGTATTTTAAGACAATTTCCCCTTCTGCCGTAAGTTTTATGGTCCCTTCGCTCCTGTTAAACAGCTTGATGCTGAACTCCTTTTCCAACTGTTTAATGTGCTGGCTGACCGCCGGCTGAGTGAGGGAAAGCTGCTCCGCCGCCTTTGTAAAACTATGGGTTTCACATACCGTTATCAGTGTTTCCAGCCTTGCATCAATCATGTCCCACCTCCAAAATAACAAATCATTATATATATAATACATATTATAATTTGTATTTATATTGCAACCTGCTATAATTATACCATGAACAAGGAGAAATACAAGGGGGTCTTACAATGCAACCGATTTATAGTACTTTTAATGAATCGACAATCGTTTTATATTCCATTTCCGTTATTCTGTTCGCAGGATTCCTCATGACACGAATTACGAAAAGACTGCATCTTCCCAACGTCAGCGGCTACATTCTGGCAGGCGTTTTGATCGGTCCGTCCGTTTGTAATGTGATACCGGAATACGTCATCGAACACATGGGATTTATGAGTGATATAGCGCTTGCATTCATCGCATTTGGGGTAGGAAAGTTTTTTAAAAAAGAGGTACTGAAAAAAGCGGGAATCAGGGTGATCCTGGTCACCTTATCAGAAGCTCTTACCGCAGGAGTTATCATCACTCTTGCCATGCATTATCTGTTCCGTCTGGATTGGAATTTCTCTCTGATCCTTGGAGCTATCGCAACTGCTACGGCGCCGGCCAGCACCATGATGACCATCCATCAGTATCACGCAAAAGGAGATTTCGTCAATACACTTCTCCAGGTGGTAGCTTTAGACGATGTTGTCTGCCTGCTGACGTTCAGCATGGTTGTAGCCGTGGTAAATGCCCGCACCACCGGAAATGTTTCCGTTTCCGATATTGTTATTCCGCTTATTTATAACATCATTGGGTTAGCTGTCGGTTTCCTTTGCGGAATCGTGCTGACAAAACTGCTCACACCTTCCAGAAGCCATGACAACCGTCTGATTCTGGTCATCGCCATGCTGATGGGAATCTCAGGTTTATGCGCCTGCTTCGACCTGTCGCCTCTTCTGTCCTGCATGGTATTCGGAGCAACTTATATCAATACAACCAAAGACAAAGCGCTGTTCCATCAGATCAACGATTTCACCCCGCCTGTGATGTCCATTTTCTTCATCGTATCGGGCATGAATCTGGATCTGAAAGCCATCAGCACTGCCGGAGTGATCGGCGCAGCCTATTTCCTCATCCGGATTGCCGGAAAATATGCCGGTACATTCATCTCCTGCAAGGCTACAAAGATGAGCCCGGAAATCACCAAATACATGGGGCTGGCACTGATTCCCCAGGCCGGAGTTGCCATCGGTCTGGCATTCCTCGGACAGCGGCTCCTCCCGCCGGATATCGGCAACCTGCTGCTGACTATCATCCTGTCCTCATCCGTTCTCTATGAGCTGATCGGACCAGCCTGTGCGAAGATGTCCTTCTTCCTGTCCGGAACCATCAAACGGGAAGACAAAGAACGGTTTGTAGGCCAGAGCGTTACACCCAGCCTTCATACGGGCATACATTAAATGCGGTTAATTCCGTTTCATCACATTCCTTTCTTGGGTTAGAGGATATTTTTCCAGGCCAATACCGGAATCCTGCTGCAGGAATCCGGTATTGGCCTGGATTCCTCTGCAGGAATCCTTCTTATCTGTATTTTTAAACGAACCCATCTTCTTTTTGACTTCCTTCTGCCTTCTTTCTGCCTTCTTTCTGCCTTCCTTCTGCCTTTTTACTTCTGTCTTCTTACTTCTGTCTTCTTACTTCTGTCTTCTTTCTTCTTCCTGTCTTCTTTCCTCTTTTTTGCCTTCTGTCTTCTGTTTATTTTTTCCTGTTTCAGATGTTCTTTTTCATTATAATTCTTTTCCCTCTAAATGGCCATACAATGAAAACAATATTTCAGGTAATGTTAATGTATTTTTCATACATTTGTATACATTTTATGATATAATTACTATAATTAAAGGACGAATTCCATAAACAAGGAGGATAGTGAGAAAAATAATGCCAATGGCTTATTTTCACACCCAAATTTGTGCCGGAGCCACAAATTTGAATCGCAGTTGGGAATCTGAAATTCCCGGCGCGTGCCTCTGCAAAAAACGCTCCGGTATGGAGGAATTTTATGAAAAAGCCTGTAAATTATCTATTTACATTTGTTCTTACCGCCGCATTAACCGGACTTACCATCATACCGGCTTTGGCGAGAAGCCGTACAGAAATCGATTATGTCAGCCTGAATTTTTATTCTGATATCGAGGTAGGCGATTACGACGGGACGGTGAGTGTAACAACCAATGACAGCGATTATTACGTGGACAGTGTTGAGATTCTCAACGATGTGGACGAATGGGAGCACAATGACCGCCCCAAAGTGAAAGTTTATCTGACGGCAGAGAGTGACTGTTATTTTTCCGCCAATAAAAAAGGTGATTTCGATCTGGACGGCGAGGGCGCGACTTACGTCAGTTCTTCCACACAGGATTCCAGGACGACGCTGATCCTGACCGTGAAGCTGGACCGTCTGGAAGGCGATGGCGATCTCTATGTGGAAGGTCTGGAACTGGACGACACCACCGGAGAAGCCAGTTGGGATGACAATTCCTATGCAAAATACTACCAGGTCCGCTTATACAGAAACGGAAGCTCCTGTTCTTCGATCTACCGGGTGGACGACACATTTTATGATTTTTCCGAGGATATTACCAGAAAAGGCGATTATAGTTTCCAGGTCCGCGGTGTGCGCAGTTCCTCAGAACGGGGGGACTGGGAAGAATCGGACAGCGTATATATCGATTCAGAGACAGCCGATGATCTGAGCAGCGGCCGATCTACAAGACCCGGACGCAGTTCCACTTCCTCTTCTTCCGGCGGCCCCGGAGTGGGAAATTCCAGTTCCGGCGCCTGGCTCTTAGACAGCGTGGGATGGTGGTACTGCAATGCGGACCGCACTTATACCAGAAATAACTGGCAGTATATCAATAATAAATGGTATTTCTTCAACGAAAACGGCTATATGGTGACCGGCTGGGTTCTCTGGAAGGGATTATGGTACTATATGGGCGCGGACGGCGCCATGTACACCAACCGGATGACCCCCGATAACTATTACGTGAATGGGGACGGTGTATGGATTCCGTGAGTAATTTAGACGTGATCGTTACGCCATGAAGAAGGCGAGGGGGAACCGGGGCGGATGGAGGAAGGGGAAAGGGATTGGGGATTCTGGATTCCGGCCCTAAGATATACTAGGCCTTCAAGGACGGAAAAAAGCAGGGCGGCGCCCATTCGAGGTAAACTCTTTATGGACTTTACCTCTCAAGGGGCGCCTTAGAAACTGATTCGGAATTCAGTTTCTACCTGCTTTTTTCCATCCTTGAAGACCAAGTATATCTAAGGGCCTGCATACGATCCCCAATCCCTTTCCCCTTCCTCCATCCGCCCCGGTTCCCCCTCGCCTTCTTCACGGCTGTGTACTGGCTGAGCTACAGTAAAATTCCCTTGGGGAAACAGTACAGAAAAAGCAAATTATACTGGCTGGGACAAGAAAAAAAATAGTATGGGGGGAGATATGCAGATAAGGCAAAAAAACGTTTGATTAAGATAGAATTTGGTCATTAATCTAAGTTATAACGTATATGCCCTGATGATTTAATAGAAATGGTCTGGGATTAACAGTAAAAGAAAATATCGTCTAAAGCCAATTCTACCATAACATACAAACTATAAATTTGAAGTTTTTTCAAAAATACCTTAAACTTCGATGTTAAATTTCCTCACAATCCAAAAATTGTATTTAATTCCCAGCGTCAGAGAACACCAGCAGGAAAGCGGGGAGAGGCTGCGTCCGAAGGCCGGAAGGCCGGGCGGGGCGGATTAAAAATGGGGTGGGGATCGTATGGAAGACGCTTAGTGGAAGTTAGGGTTTCAGAAGGAAAAAAAGCGGGCAGAAACTGATAACCGAATCAGTTTCTGAGATGCCCCTGAACGGTAAAGTCCATAAAGAGTTTACCGTGAATGGGCATCGGACCGCTTTTTTTCCTTTTGAAAGCCTTAGTTCCACTTGCGGCTGGAATCAGATCCCCGCACCATTTTTAATCCGCCCCGCCCGGCCTTCCGGCCTGCGGGCGCAGCCTCTCCCCGCTTTCCTGCGTACCCTTCACCAATTAAATCCCCATTTTCAAACTACATTTTGAGGATTCCCATCGATAAACTGCTTCAAATTTTCAACCGCGATGTCCATCAGCCTCTGCCTGCTCTCCTTGGGAGCCCAGGCGATATGGGGTGTCAGAATGCAGTTTCCGCACTTCAGGAGCGGATTATCTGCTTTGATCGGCTCCGTCGATACCACATCCAGGGTGGCGTAGGACAGCTTCCCGGTATTCAGAGCATTTGCCAGGTCCTCTTCCACCACCAGAGGGCCGCGGCTGGTGTTGATGAGAACGGCTCCGTCCTTCATCTTACTGATCGTGTCTTTATTGATGATTCCCTGAGTGGAAGGGAACAGGGGGCAGTGGAGGGAAATCACATCGGATTCCGCCAGCAGCCGGTCTAAAGATACGTACTCTCCTATCTCCTCTCCTGTGCTGTTTGGATATTCATCATAAGCCAGGATCTTCATTCCAAATGCCTTTGCCAGTTTGGCCGAAGCCTGGCCGATGCGGCCGAAACCAATGACGCCGAAGGTTTTTCCGGCCAGCTCTATCAGCGGATAGTTCCAGAAACACCAATCCTGGTTATTGGTCCATTCCCCCGCCTTTACCGCGTCGGAATGGGCGCCTACATGGTGGCAGACCTCTAAAAGCATGGCCATGGTCATCTGGGCTACCGCAGTTGTGCCATAGGTTGGAATGTTGGAAATGATAATGCCCCGTTTTTTGGCGGCTTCCACGTCGATCACATTGTATCCGGTAGCCAGCACTCCGATATATTTGATATTCGGGCATTGATTCATGGTATCTTCCGAAATCGGGGTTTTGTTGGTGATGACCGCTTCCGCGTCTCCGATGCGGGAAACAATTTCTGCCGCCGGGGTGCGGTCATAAACCGCCAGTTCCCCGAGCTGTGCCATCCCTTCCCAGCTCAAATCGCCGGGATTTTCCGTATAACCGTCTAAAATTACAATTTTCATCTCTAATCCTCCAATAAGGCCCAGGCCCTGTTCATAACCCTTTTTGTATTCGCTACAACCACGTCCGCATCTTCATCTCCGTAAGGTGTCACTTCGAATGAGAGGTGGAACGGGTGCTCTTCATTAAAGAAGCCTTCCTGTTTCAGAACCCGGAAAAATTCAAGAAGCTGCTCCGTATCATTGGCGCTGTCCGGGAAGCCGAATCTGGGGTGTTTATCGCCGTATGCCGGTCTGCCTGGAATTACGACGGCATTTCCTATATGGAAATGAGTGATATAGGGGCGCAGGGTCTGAATCACAAATTTTGAAGTTTCATACGTGGTTGGAAAATGGGATAAATCCACCATCAAACCGAAATTGCTGCAATAGGACCGGACTTTTGCCGCAAACTCAGCGGCATATGGGGCCGGGCCGATTAAAGCCGCCTTATCCATATCAAAATCAAAGACTTCCAGGTTGACGCCCATTCCCTTTTCCTGGGCGTAACGGCACACATTTACCGTGGTTTTTACTAACTGGGCAAAGGCTGTGTCCCTGGTTTCCTCTTCCCATTTTCCAGCCAGGAACGCAATGGCCTTCGCTCCCAGGTATTCCGCTTCGTCCACAGCGTCTTTCAGGATTTTTTCCGCCTCCTGACGTTTCTCTTCATCGATATGGTTGGGATTCGCGCCGCTTCCCAGCAGACAGGGCTGGGCGCCGAAGCAGACCGACAGGTGGGAGGTCTCAATCAGTTCTTTCAGTTTTTTCCTCACATCATCATCCGCAACATGGGTCACTTCAACCGCATCGAAAAAATCATCGCATCCTATCTTTTTTACAGTCTCCAGCAGGCCGTATTTAGCAGGCGGATAGGACATCCACTGAATCGTACCCACTTTAAAATATTTATGAATTGAATCTCTCATTTTAATGCCAATCCTTTCTTTTCCTATATTAATCCTCTAATGCCAGAAGCACATCCAGTTCTGTCAGCTCATCAAAATCCTGTACATTGACTTTACCGCAAAGGCGGGTCAGAACCTGAGGTTCATACATGGCCCCGATCATGGCAGAGTACCGTTTCCATACCCCGGCGGCTTGTTTTAAAAGCTCTGCCGCTTCCTTCTGCTTCTGTTTATCTCCGTTCTTCTTATATATGGCCAGGCACATGGCGGCTTTTTCCTTATCCGCATAATAAGTTCCAAGCAGGCTCATGGCCCGGATATCATATTTGGTCCGTTCCAGTTCCTGATCCCCGCTGGCTTTCAGTTCATTCAGCTTCTGCATGGCCTTATTGGCGTGGTTTTCCATGGATTCAGCCATGACAGCCGGGGATATTTTCTCTAACCCGGTGCCATTTACCACGCTGTCCGCATATTCGCTGACAGAAGCGTATTCAGAGTAAGGCATTGCAGGGCATTTCATGAATTCATGGATATCGGCAAAACAGATCTTATCCATGGGAGCTTTCTCATACATACAGCAGCCCTCCGGATACCACTGGAAGTCGAAATCATGCCAATGCATGCAGTTCAAATCCGGGATGATCTGGGATGCTTCTTTCCATGCGCTGTAAAGGATCTGGCTCTGTTCCCGGTCTAAATGGAATCTGACAGCCAGTTCATTCCGGAAACACTCCTCTTCCAGGCCGATGTTGTAGCTTAACTGGCCCCAAATCCGGAACATATACCACATTTTATCGATTACCAGCGGATGCTCATTGTCCCCTTTTGTCATATAGTCCCGGCCCCAGGTAAAACCGTCGGGGCCCATATAGAAGCCGGACATGCATTCTTTCGGCATATTGGCCAGATATTCCTTCGCGAAAGCGGGATTTCCCCACCGCGTCATATAGTAATCGTCATTGCGGACCGTCAGCCAGACCTTGACATCCGGAGATTTTTCTTTTAAAAAGCCCTGAATGAAATTCGGTTTGGCGCTGGAATACATATGGGCCTGGGAATATTTAAAGCTGATCTCAAAATCGCAAGGGAAATCTTTAAACTGATTCATGATATGGTCGTATTTGGCCATCTGCATTCTGTGGATCAACTGGAAGGGGCGGTCCGGGTGATCCGCCAGATAATCCCTGATTCCCCGTCCATAGGTATCCGCAATGAACTCAATATCCGACTGGAAATAAATGCTGTCCGCATCCGTGGACGACCCGATAAAGTCCATATTTTCCCCGGCCGTCACACCGATTCCCGCCAGCAGAGGATAGGTATCCATAAGCGCCTTCACTCCGCAGTAAACGTAATCCCTTGCCACCGGGTTATCCAGTTTATCCGTAATTCCATAGGGAGAATCCTCCGTACCGTAGACAAACAGGTTCCAGGTGAAAACATAGATCTTAATGCACCGGTCTTTGGCATATTCCATCACCTTTTGCCAGAAACTGATCTTCTCTTCAATCGTAATCTTCTTCACGGTATACAGACTGCGGCGGTGGTCTTCCCCGTAAATGCCCACGCCGGACAGTTCCGCATGAAACGGCCTGGTGGTGATCTTCACATCATCCACACACGCCTCCGGGTATTCCGGTATTTTCACCAGGGACGGAAATGGGGACAGGCTCCACAGCGATAAAACATTATATTTATTTTCAGCCATCCTGTCTAAAAATTCCTCCCAGAAGGACATATCCCACATGTTCAGGATATTTTTTGAAGCGCTTGTTGAAGCGTCGGAATAGCTGGGCGTTCTGGAATCCAGAGGGATGTTGAATTTAATGCCGCGGTTGGGCATATACGGAGTGACGCAGGCATCTGAAATCTCTTCATTTCTCCGAACCGCATCGGCAATGTCCAGGATGCCGTACATCATTCCCGCCTCGTCTCCGGCTTTCAGGGTGATGTCCTTTCCGGCACAGCTCCTTTGGTAGGACTGGGCTTCTAAGGTATTATCATATTCCAACGTCAGGATGCCTTCACCGGCCAGCTTATCCAATGCAAATGCCATCGGCGGCGTTATCTGAAACTGAACTGTCTTAACTTCCATAAGATTCCTCCTCTATTATAGAAACACAATTTGATTATCCTTTTACCGCTCCGGCCGCAACACCTTTTACAATGTTCTTCTGGAACGCGAAATAGAAAACAATAATCGGAACAATTGACAATATAAATGCCGCAAACGCCAGCCCCCACTGGTTGCTGTTTTCAGACCGGAAATAATACTGTGCCATGGTTATGGTCCTCAGTTTATTGCTGGACAGCATGATCCGCGGGAACAGGAAATCATTCCACAGGTGCAGGGCGTCAAGTACCAATATGGTGGAAGTGATGGGCTTCATAATCGGGAACAGCACCCGCCAGTAAAGCTGCATCAGGTTGGCCCCGTCCACGCGCCCGGCCTCCAGAATCTCTCTGGGTATCCCTCTGACAAATCCGGTATAAAGGAACACCGCCATGGGCATATTCCTGCCGCAGTAGTAGATCACCATTCCAACCAGAGAATTGTTCATCCGGATATCTGTCATCAGTTTTACCAAAGGAACCAATGCGGTATAAAATGGAATCATAATTCCGCACAGGAAAAACAGATAGATAAAATTATAAAATTTCTGATGTCTTGACCAGGCAATGATATAGGCCGCAAGGCCCGAAAGCACGATAATGCCTGCCAAACTCAATACTGTGATGA
The DNA here is from genome assembly GCF_018785315.1 of Clostridium sp. MCC353. Lineage (GTDB taxonomy): Bacteria > Bacillota > Clostridia > Lachnospirales > Lachnospiraceae > CHH4-2. Next base: position 84,070 of record NZ_WQPN01000065.1, read on the forward strand.
AAACCGTATTTGCAAAAACCGTGGGAAATTTCATCTTCTCCCAGGCAATGGCAAAGTTCTCCCAATGAAGGTCCTTAGGAATCGAATTGGGGCTTACAAGCGCTTCTTTGGTGGATTTCAACGAAATCATAATCATCATCAAAAACGGATACAGGATAATCGCCGCACACGCCAGCATGAGGAGCATGACAATGGTATTCTTAATAATCCTGGCCTGTTTGCTGCCTTTACTATTCTCTCGCATTGTCTTCCCTCCTTCTCAACACTTTCATCTGGAATAAGGTGATAACTACTATGATCACAAAGAGCACAACTCCCAGCGCGGAACCATATCCGGCCCGTTTATTGGTAAAGGATTCATTGAATATGGTAAGGGAAATCAGTTCGCTGGAACGTCCCGGCCCTCCGCCTGTCAATGCGAAAATCAAATCATATTCCTTAAAAGCGCGTTCTACTGCCAAAACCATATTTATCGTAAAGGACGGCGCCAGCAGCGGAAATGTTACATAGCGGAAACGCTTCCAACTGGTGGCTCCATCAATATCTGCCGCATCATACAGAGACTGATCGATATTCTGAAGGCCCGCAATATAAATTACCATATACCAGCCCGCCATTTTCCAGGAAGACACTAAGATGCCCATCCAAAGGGAGTGTTTGGTGCTTCCCAGGATGTTATTGGCCAGCAAAGGGATATTCCACGCCTTTCCCAGATCAGCCATTACATTTGCAAAAAAGAAATTGAAAACAAAACCGACTAAAATTGAACTGACTACTGCAGGAATAAAGAGCAGGGCCCGAAATACATTCTTTCCCCGTACAACGGATTCAGTGCCCACCGCCATGGCAAGCCCCAGTATATTTAAGATGATCGTAGTAAAAAATGCATAGATAAACGTATTTTTCAACGGCTGCAAAACATATTTATCCTGAAACAATTTTATGTAATTTTCAATGTTGATAAAGTTAAATGAAGCCGAAACCCCATTCCAATCCGTCAGGCTGTAAAAGATACCGCCGAACAGGGGATAGATGACAAACAGCAGATAAAACGCCAATGCCGGAATCACTATCATAAATTCCATAAACGAACTTTTTCTTTTCATACTGCACTCCTTCGATTACAGGCTTAAAAAGGTGCAGGGTGCCGGAATTGGCTGGCACCCTGTATCAATCGATGGTTACTGTGATCACTTCCACTCGTAATTTTCAAGGAAGTTAGCTACCCAGTCAGGATCTGCATCTGTCAGCCTCTTGTGCTCTTCTGCAATCGTATCGGCGATGGACTGAGGATCTTCGCCTGCAAGCCAGTTCTGGCATCCGCTCTTTAACAGTTCCTTAAATCCGGCGATCCACTGTCTGGAAAGGATCGGGCTGTTAGGAAGGGTTCCTTTCTGTAAAACTTCGTAAACGATGCTGTAGGATGGATCGATATCCGCTTCACAGCCAACAACTGTGGAAACTGTTCCGGTCGTATTCGCATAAATGGTGGATCCTTCCGGAGATGTAACGTAATTCAGGAAATCGATGCACAATTCAGGATTCTGGGCATTTGCCGTAATGCTGATGCCGTCGTCAAAGCTGGAAATCAATGTCTGATCCGCAGGATCAGCGGTAAAGCTGGAAGGAATGAGAATGATGTCTGATTCCGGATCCAGAACTTTTACATTCTTAATGGTTGTGGCCACCTGGCTGAAGAACAGGGTGTTGCCGCTGATGAAATCAGCATAAAGGCCGTCCATATTCTTGCCGAGGGAATCAGGAGAAACATATTCTCTTATCCGGTTGTATTCATCGAACATCGCTACAAATTCAGGATCAGACCAATCCTTGTTTCCGCTGAGCACATCTGCATACCAGTTTGGATCTCCGCCGTAAAGAACCTGATACATATACTGGAACGGCCATGCGGTACAGGAAGATAAATCTGCGCCCGCAAGCCCATAAGGATATTCCACGCCCACATCGCGGCACTGCTGCATCAGAGCCAGGAATTCATCCATGCTCTTAGGATAATTATCAACTGTAAGCTCAATTCCCAGGTCTTTCAGCGCAGAATTGTTGCAGATTGTTACGGAAATGTTGGTTGCCATCGGGAATGCGTATAATTTCCCATCGTATGTAACCAGGCTGGTATCGCCCTCTACCAGATGATCTTCAATGCCTGTACCTGTAAGAGGCATCAGATATCCTTCTGCCGCATACTGCTGCTGCACGGTGCTGGCCTGTGAAAGGTACATATCCGGCAGTGAATTGGAGGAAATCCAGCTTGTCATCATGGTTTCGAATTCTGTTACATTCTCATAAATGGTAAAGTCAATGTTTACATCCGGGTGTGTTTTCTTATATTCATCTAATACTGCCTGAAGGCCTTCCGCGCCTGAGCTGTTTGTAACCATGGTGATCGTGCCTGACAAACTGCTCTCTGCGCCTTCTGTGGATTCGGCTTTCGCTCCCTCTGTATTATCTGCTTTTGCTTCCTGAGCCACAGTGGTGTCTTTTGCGCTGTCACCGGAAGCCGGTGCAGAACTTCCGCCTCCGCCACAGCCGGTTAAAAGTGTTGCCGCTGTCATAACGGACAACAGACAGCTTACCATTCTCTTAGATGTTTTTTTCATGTTCCTTCCCCTTTCTCTCACTTCATTAATTTCATTTTTTGAAATCCGATTTAATATTTGGTAACTAAAGTATATAACCCTGTTATCAAATTGTCAATCCTTATTTAAAATTTCTTATAAAATAAATAGATTTCACAGCTAAAAATTGTTAATATTTACTATAAGGCACAAAAAAAGGACTGGTCCGCGGGTTCATCCCACAGCCTGTCCTTTTTTTCTTTATCTTTTCAATAATATCTGATTTTAATAATTGAAAGCATCATAACCCAGTTTCTTTGATATTTCCAAAGAAATCCTCCGAAAATCATCCAGCCTGGGCGCAATCAGCTCATCCGTCATACGGTTCTTAGGCCCTGTTACGCTCAGACCAGCCACCACTCTGCCTGTATAATTATAGATTGGAAAAGCAACACAGCGCGCTCCCAATTCCCGTTCTTCCTCATCATATGCAAATCCCCGTTCACGGATCTTTTCCAGTTCCCTCACCAGCTGCCACTTGCTTGTAAGGGTATTCTCCGTGTAACGGGCCAGCCCTTCCACCCGGATCAGTTTATCCAGGTCCTCTTCGGAATAATTTAAAAGCATCACCTTTCCATTGCCCGTACAATGCATGGGAACGGCATTTCCCACACTCTGGACCATCATCAGGGACTGGTTGGATTCCCGGATCACTTCAATATAAACAGAACGCATGTTTTCTTCCACCGCCATGCATACGGATTCCCCAAAGATCTTCGCAAGCTGTTCCATATACGGCCTGGCTATCATCCTCATGTCCACATAATTGTTCACATTATTAGCCAATGCGCAGATCTTATAGGTTGGAAAATACTTCAGCGTTTCCTCATTCTGTTCCACATACCCCTCATTCACCAGGGTTGCCAAAAAGCGCAGCACCGTGCTGCTGTTCATCTTCAAATCCTTCGCAATATCCAAAAGCCGCTGCGGTTCCCGCTTTAATACCAGATGTTCAAAAACTTTCAAAAGCTTGACGCTGGACTGGTTTCCCTGGGCTTTTACTTTATCATCCTTTTCCTCATTCCTCACAATTCACTCTCCTTTACTGCCTTCTGCATCTTTGATATAGTTAATATACACGAAGATGTGTGAAAAATCAACATTTTATAAAATTTAATTTCAGTATTTAAAACTGTATTTTATATACTATATACCGGAAAAGAGCTATAAAGTCCCGGGTATGAGGGGCTTTATAGCTCTTCTAAAGAAAAAAACGAGGCGCGAGCCCCGGACTTTGTTTACTATCTGATGCTTTGATCTCTGTCAAGGCACACTTCATTATCCATTATACATAATTATTAATTACAAGTCTACTCTTTTTTTATTTTTTTGTTAAGATAATCCTATAGCCGGTAACAGTTCAGACAAGTCTGAACTGTTAGGCATCCAGCCCATTGAAGTCGCCTGCGGCGAGGGGCTGGATGCCTGCAGCCGCTATGTTTTCGTAAGGTCCGCGCAGCAAATGCGCAGACCTATCTGAACTGTTGCTATAACCGGTACTGTTCACTGCCCCCGCTGGCGGACCCGTCCTGTCGGCCGTGCCGTTTTGCAGGGACAGTGAACAGTAATCTATACGGGCATCAGGAAACGAGAAGGGAGACAGGCATGAAACAGGAAAATTATATTAAAAGCGTACCCGGCGTCACTCTGGAAGATGAAAGAAAAATGCTTTCAGACATTCTTGCCATCGCAGATGAGAACTTGAACCGGGCAAAGATATCTGTAGAAAATCTGGCGGATGAACTCCATGAACTGAAGGAAATATACGATGTGGAGGATAAGGAAGGCCTGGCGCTGTGGTTTAATACCGACGCCAGATTCCAGCAGGTCCGCCAGGAACTGCTCAGGATGGAGCGAAGCAGAAAGAAGCCGTATTTCGGAAGAATCGATTTTACCGATACCAGTCTGTTAAAAAAGGAGTGCTACTATATCGGAAAGGCCGCCATTACCAAAGACGCTGCAGAGCTGGTGGTCATCGACTGGAGGGCGCCGATTGCATCGGTATATTACGAAAAATCCATCGGGGTATGCACATATTCGGTAAGGGGGGAAGGCGCTTTTGAGATCGACCTGACCCGTAAACGGACCTATGAGATTGAAAATGACGAGCTGAAGGACTTTTACGATTCGGATGTAGTGGCCAATGATGACCTGCTGACCAAATACCTGGCTAAAAATAAAAGAGCCGTATTAAATGATATCATCGCCACCATCCAGCAGGAACAAAACGAGATCATCCGAAAGCGGCCCCAGTTCAATGTGATCGTCCAGGGCGGAGCCGGTTCCGGCAAGACGACGGTGGCCATGCACCGCATTTCTTATATTCTGTATAACTATGACCTGGAATTTAAACCAAAGGATTTCTACATTATCGGGAGCAACCGGATTCTCCTGAACTATATCACAGGCATTTTGCCCGATCTGGATGTATACGGAGTTTCACAGATGACCATGGAACAGCTTTTTACCCGGCTTCTCTATGAAGACTGGGATGAGAAAAAGTATACGGTAAAAAAGCTGGACAGGCAGGATAAAACGGCTTGTGTGAAAGGAGGCTTTTCCTGGTTTCATGATCTGGAAGATTTCTGCCGGCGCTATGAATGGGCTTCGATTCCCCGGGAGGATGTTTATATAGAAAAAACACACCGCCTGCTGATGACCCGAAGCTCCATTGAGCGCCTGCTGGAGAGATTTGACCACTTATCCCGCCCTGATAAACTGGACAAACTGACCGAGCACCTGATGGCAAAGCTGGAAAATGAGATTTACGGAAGATATTATACGTATCCGCCTGAAGAACAGAAAACGCTGATGAAGTATTATCAGACGTATTTTGGCAGGAGGGAATGGAAAGGTTCCATTTTTGAGTTATACGATAACTTTCTGAAGGAACAAAATGAAAAAGGATATCATATTGCGCTGCCCGGAGAGGCGTTTGATCTCTACGATCTGGCTGCATTGGCTTATCTGTACAAAAGAATTAAGGAGACCGAGGTGATCCAGGAAGCCAGCCATGTGGTCATCGATGAGGCCCAGGACTTCGGCATGATGGCCTACGGCGCGTTAAAATACTGTCTGAGCAAATGCACCTTCACCATCATGGGGGACGTGGCTCAGAATATCAACTTCGATTATGGTTTGACGGACTGGGAGGAACTGAGCGGCCTTCTGCTTACCGGAAGGCTGGATTATTTCGGTCTGCTGAGAAAAAGCTACCGAAACACGGTGGAAATCTCTAATTTTGCGACCAATATCCTGCACCATGGGAATTTCCCCATATATCCGGTGGAGCCGATCATCCGCCATGGAAATGAAGTCCGGATCACGAAGTGCGCGGATGAAGAGCAGCTCATCCTGGAGACTGCCGGCACCATAAAGAAATGGCAGGAAAGGGATTATGAGACCATTGCCGTTATCTGCAAAGAAGAGGATGTGGCTGAATTATCGGAGCAGTTGAGGAAACGAGTGGAACTTCGGGAGTTTGACGCTGAAACAGAAGAGTTTGGAAGCGGCGTGATGATCCTTCCCATCGAATACGCCAAGGGGCTTGAATTTGACGCCGTCATCCTTTGGGGAGCTGACCGGAAGAACTATCCGGCGGAAGACGGCTATGTGAGACTGCTCTATGTGGCGGCCACCAGGGCGCTTCATGAGATGGCAGTGCTCTATACGGGAGAATTAACCGATTTGATTGCGGCTCCGGTATCCGAAGAGCAGAAACGGAAGCATTTTGCAGCATTGCCAGAGACGGGCGTAAAAACAGTTTCTGAGGAGCGGATTAAGACCAACGAGGAAATAGAGAAAGAACGGGTTTCACAGGGTAAGTTCGAGATGGAGGTCCGCAGCAGAATCGGACCGAAAAGAATTGCAGTTCCGAATACTGCGGCTGAAATGGCAGCGTTAAAGAAAAAGAGCGCCAATAACCGGCCGGACAATTCAGAGTTCGGCAGAATACCGGAAATGAACAAATTAAGGCCCCTGGGACATTCCAATGTAAATCTGTCCGTCCGCTGGGTGGCTGCCACCAAAAACTATGTGGAACTGACCAATGCCTGCGGAGTGCTGAGGATCACGCCGATCTCCGGCGACACGGTCCGGATCAGCTTTGCCAGGGAGGGATTTGAGAGGCTGGCGGATATACCGGAAGAGATTAAAACCGCTTCAAAGCCTGTCTGGAAATACAGGGAAATTAAAAACATGGTGGAGGTGAGGTTTGGGAAGCTGCTTCTGCGGGTGGATAAAAAAACAGGCGGAGTCTCTTTCTATACGGATAAGGAAAAACTGCTTCTGGCGGAAAGCCCTTCGCTGCCAAGACAGATCGCTGTTTCACCCAAAAAGCAGACCTGGACTTATTTTGACTGGAGCAAAAAAGAGAGTTTGAAGGCGAGGGGAACCTTCGACAAGCAGTGGATTGACCTGAAATCAACTGCAAAATATATATCTTTCGGCGAAACATCCAAAAGACCTGCCTGTATCATGTCGAACAATGGATATCAGATACTGGTTCCGGCAGGAAAACCGGTCATGTGCTGTACCATTCCCGTGTATGGAACCTATCTGTATACTGAGGGGGAAAGCCAAGTCGATTATTTCTTTAGAACTGCGTTGTAAAGTAAAGGTGGTAAAGTAAAGGGTGAAGGCATTTTCGAAAATGCCTTCACCCTTTACTTTACCACCCTTTACTTTACCCCCTTTACTCCGACAGCACCTTTACTTTAAATTATCTTTCAATACCTTTTTTAAATACGCCAGCTGCCCTCCGCTCATAATCACTTCCAGTTCATTATCCGACACATCCAGCCTGGCCTTAAACGTAACATCTTTTGTCTTATCTTTTATCACAACTTCTCTTTTGGGGAGCTGATCCAGCAGATTCTCAATTTCCAGTTCATCCAGCAAATCCAGTTTATCATAGTCTTCCTGCTGTTCAAACAGCATCGGAATAATTCCGTGGTTGATCAGATTGCCTTTATGGATTCTGGCCATACTTTTTGCGATTACAATTTTAACGCCAAGATACATGGGGTTAATGGCGGCATGTTCTCTGGACGATCCCTGTCCGTAGTTGTCGCCCCCTATGATAATGCTCCTGCCCAGCTCTTTCGCCCGGGCGGCAAACTCCGGATCATAGCGGTGATAGCAGTATTGGGACATCAATGGTATGTTGGAGCGCATGCTGCTGAACTCGGCGCTGGCAGGAGTGATGTCATCAGTTGAAATATTATCCCCGCCTTTTAAGCTGATTTTGGCTGATAAATACTGTTCAGGGGCTTCCGGCACAGGGAGAGGTTTGATGTTCGGCCCGCGGAGAATTTCCGTCTGAAGCGCTTCTTCTTCGGGCAGGGGCTTAATGATCATGGAATCATCCACAAAATAAGCGTCCGGTTCATGAACCTGGGAAAGCGATTTAATCTCATCTCCCATGATATCTTGTGCCGATGCAAATGTTCCCATAACTGCGGTGGCGGCCGCGCTTTCCGGGCTCACAAGATAGATCTCTGCGGTTGGATTTCCCGCCCTGCCTTTGAAATTCCGGTTGGTCGTCCTCACCGCCACTCCCTTGGTTGCAGGTGACTGGCCGATGGCACAGCAGGGACCGCAGGCCAGTTCCAGCAGGCGGACACCGGCGTCAATCAGCATATCCAGATAGCCGTCATGAAGCAACGCTTTGTATATCTGTTTGGAGGCGATGGCGCAGGTACAGCTTACATTTTCATGTACATGACGTCCCCGGAGCACCAGGGCGGCTTTCGCGATGTCTGAATAGCTGGCATTGGTACAGCTTCCGATAAATACCTGCTGTACCGGTTTTTTTGGTACTTCTCTCAGGGGCATTACATTGTCCGGCTGGTGAGGACAAGCGGCCAGGGGTTCCAACTCATCTAAGTTGATTTCGATCACTCCGTCATATTCCGCATCCTCGTCGGGAAGCATTTCTACAAATTCGTCTTCACGGCCCTGGGCTTTCATGAAACGGAGCACCTGTTCATCGGCCGGGAAAATGGAAGTGGTAGCCCCCATCTCCGCGCCCATATTGGTGATCGTTGATCTGGCAGGGCATTCGAGGGCGGCGGCGCCGGGGCCGGTATATTCATAAACATTGCCTAGGCCGCCTTTGATGCTGACGCGGCGCAGCATTTCCAGTATCACTTCTTTGGAATTGCAGCCAGGTTTTAAAGAACCGGTCAGGTTGACTTTTATGACTTTTGGCATCTGAAGGCGCATGGGGACGCCGGTCATGGCCGTTGTAATGTCCATGCCGCCTACTCCGATGCAAAGCATACCGATCGCTCCTCCATGAGGGGTGTGGCTGTCTCCGCCCATGCTGATTTTGCCGGGGGCTCCGAACCGTGATACGTGCACTGCATGGCAGATACCGTTGCCGGGCCTTGAAACATACAGGCCGTAGCGTTTAGCAATGGACTGAAGATAGATATGATCATCGGGGGTTTTATTATCCACATATAAAAGATTGTGATCCAGATAGCTGACACTGCATTGGGTGCGGACACGGTCTAAACCGACGGCTTCAAATGCCAGATAGGTCATTACCGCGTTGATGTCATGTGTTAATGTCTGATCCACTTTAATAAACACTTCTTCTCCGGCTTTCAGGCTGCCTGATACATAATGCGATTCGATTATTTTTCTTGTTAATGATTTTCCCACGATAGGCCCTCCAATTTTTTCTGAATGAATATCCTATCTATAGTTTAATGCAGTTTTCATATAAAAGAAAATACATATAATAAATAATCTTTATACAATTTTGTCTATGATCTTTTGATGACCAAAAAGAAAGAATCCCACTGACGGGATTCTCCAAATTCTCCGACTGCGGCATCACCATTCCTAAACGCCGCATTATATACGATATACTGTGTGATCCTGTACGGAACTAACTTGTATTAAACAACACAAATTTCAAACACATGGTTTAAATAGTCCATAACCTTCGGCCCTAACTTATATATCTCTTGTATTGCAGCTTGATTTTGTATTGTAACTTAATTTACTTTTTTAGTCAGTATCAGAGTTAATAGCAAAATGAAGAAATCTATAAACTCACTTATGCTGACCTTTTTACAAATTTTATATGGCTTTTTCCGGCTATATTTTTACTTATAGCAGCAGTTCAGGCAGGTCTTAACTGTTACGCATCCAGATCATTCAATTCGCCTGCAGCGAGGGGCTGGATGCCTGCAGACGCTATGTTTTCATACGGTCTGCGCAGTAAACGCTCTGACCTATCTGAACCGTTATCACCTACCGTCACCTTTTTTCCTGTTAAAGATCTCCTTTGCTATTTCAATAAATCTCTGCTCCGCATTATCCAGGTAGCTGTCTTTCCGGTAAAATACTTTCACATCCCAAGGATACGGTTCCGGTCCGATCTGATAACAGCAGTATCTTCCCATGGCTTTTGACATTTCTAAAGTCCTTAACGGCACAATGGTGGCCCCTACGCCTGCCATGGCAAGACTATAAGCAGTGATGGTACTTCCGGTTTCCAGAATATATTCCGGTACAATATGGTGCTGCTTAAACAAAGCATCCGCCGCAATGCGGATGGCATGGCCCTTTCGCAGCATCACATGGGGCACTCCCTCCAATTTCGAAACGTCAATCTGATCCGGGTGGCCAGGAATGCATCTGGATTCATCAATCAGGTTTTCTCCTGCCACATAGACCAGTTCTTCCCGGTAGATCAGCTGGGACTCCACCTCCTGATTGTGTATGGTGCTGGGAAGGATGATAAAATTGCTCTGTCCTTTGATCACAGAATCCATCAGCACATCCGATTTTCCTTCCAGCGTAACAACTTCAATCCCTGGATACTCCTTTTTAAACACAGGCAGAATTCGTGGAAGCATATAGCCCACCCGCTCCGTAGGCATCCCAATTGTGATCCGGCCCGCAATTCCTTCGCTGATATCACTGAATTCCCTTCTCATGTTGTCATTTAACCGCAGAATCTGCCTGGCCGTTTCCACATAGCGCTCTCCTGCGTATGTCTGGGTAATGGGATAGGCAGTCCGGTCAAACAGCTTAACGCCCAGTTCATTTTCCACTTTTGAAACAAGGTGGCTCAGTGACGGCTGGGATATATATAATTTCTGCGCAGCTTTCGTTATGCTCTGGCAGTCTGCAATCATAGTAATATAATACAGTTCACGGAAATCCATAAGCTGTTCCTCCTGTTATGCCTGTTTTGGGGGCATCTACATCTACTATTATTTTTAACATAACTTCCCCCTAATTACAACTGGATGGGGGGAATCTTTATTTAACATATTCGCGAAAATAACGCCATGAATCCTGAGAATGGGGGCGGAGGCCTGCTTGGAGGCTTGACGCCGGGCGGAGCGGAATCCGTTGGCGATGAAAACCGGCTTCCAACCGTAAG